>NZ_CP023692.1:4555000-5155000 GCF_008704935.1 Streptomyces vinaceus | reverse complement strand
GGCGGGCGCCGCCGGCCGCGAGCCGCACCGCCCGTATCCGGTGCCCGTCCCCGGCGCCGAGCAGCTGGCGGGCGACGATCGCGCGCCGCAGGTGGATGTGGGCGTCGTGCTCCCAGGTGAAGCCGATCCCGCCGAGTACCTGGATGCAGTCCTTGGCGCAGGAGTACGCGGCGTCGAGAGCGGTCCCGGCGGCGAGGGCGGCCACGAGGGAGCGCACCTCGGCGGGCTCCTCCGCCGCCTGGGCGGCGTCCCAGGCGAGGGCCCGGGCCTGTTCGAGGCGTACCAGCATGTCGGCGCACAGGTGCTTGACGCCCTGGAACCGCCCGATCGGGCGCCCGAACTGCTCGCGCACCTTGGCGTACTCGGCGGCGGTGTGCAGCGCCCAGGCGGCGGTGCCGCAGGCGTCGGCGGCGAACAGCGCGCAGGCCAGGTCCCGCACGAGGGCCGTGTCGAGATCGAGGGCGCGGTCGGCGGTGGCGGTGACCCCGCGGGCCCGCACCTCGGCGGTGGGCCGGGTCGGGTCGGCGCTGTCGTGCGTACGGACGTCCAGCGCGGCCGCGTCCACGGCGAACCAGCACGTCCCGTGCGCGGCTTCGGCGGCGAGCAGGACCAGATCGGCCTCGCCGGCGCCCAGCACCGGCGGAGCCTCGCCGTCGAGTACGTACCCGCCGCCCTCGACGGCGACGGCGGTCAGGCTCCCGGGCCCGAGGGCGACGGCGCCGACCCGCCCCGCGAGGGGCTCGGCCCCGGCCCGGTCGAGCAGTACGGAGGCCAGCGCGCTCGGCAGGAACGCCCCGGGCAGCGCCGCCCGGGCGGCCTCCTCGACGACGACGGCCAGGTCGAGCAGGGTGCCGCCCTCCAGGTGCGGCTCCAGCAGCCCCTGCGCGGCCATCGCGTCCCAGTACGCGGGCCGCACCCCGGTCTGCGGCGGGGTGTCGAGCAGCTTGCGCACCTCTTCGGGCGGCACGGCGCGCGCCGCCCAGCCGCGTACGGCTGCGGCCAACTCCCGCTGTTCTTGCGTGATTCCGATGCCCATGCGCGGCAGACTAGAACACGTTCCATTCTGACGGAAGGTCAGATGCGGAGTGGGTGCGCCGGGGCAAGACAAAACCGCCCCGACGGCGTCGGGGCGGTGTCTCGTGCGCGGGGCTGCGGTCTGCTGCTCTGCTCCTAGAGGGCGCCGACGAACGCGGCGAAGGCCGCGGGGCTCACGGTGAAGGCGGGGCCTTCGGGATCCTTGGAGTCCCGTACGGCGATCCGGCAGGGCTGAGCGGCGACCTCGACGCAATCGCCGCCCGTGTCACCGCTGTACGAAGCCTTCCGCCAGGCGGCGGCGCCGAGGGGGGCGCACTCGACACAGTTCCCGCCCGTATCACCGCTGAACGAGGACTTACGCCACCTTGCGCCCGTCAGGTTCTGGTTGGTGCCCATAACGCTCCTCCATTACGCGGGCGATCCGCGCCGCCGAGTCCTCCACGGAGAGCGCGGCGGCCTGCAAATGATCGTAACGGAGCGAACCCTCCCTGAGAGCCTGCGGATTGGCCGTCATGTGGCCCTGGATGAAGTCCTCGGTATAGACGAGGTCCGGGTCGTCATCGAACCTCAGGAGGCTGAACTCTCCCATCAGCCCGGCATGGGCGCCCGCCTCAAAGGGCAGGATCTGCACCTGGACCCACTCCCGCCTCCGCAGAGCCAACAAATGGGCGAGTTGGTTCCGCATGACCTCCCGGCCGCCGATCTCCTGGTGCAGCACGGCCTCGCTCATGACCACCCACATCAATGGCGGGTTCTCACGGTCGAGTATCCGCTGCCGCTCCATTCGGGCGGCCACCTTCGCGTCGAGGTCCCCCTCGGTCCGCACCCCCAGCACCGCCCTCGCGTACTCCTCCGTCTGCAGCAGCCCATAGACCAGCTGCGCCTGGAATGAGGAGACATACGCAGCCCGCGCCTCCATCTCCGCATACGGCTGGAACCACGTCGGCAGCTGACTCCGGAGCACCAGCCCCACCAGTCGGGAGAACAGCCCGTCCGTCCCCAGCGCCGCGTCCACCCGCTCGGAGAAGTCCCGGGTCGGGACCTTCCTCGCCGTTTCGATCTGCCCGATCAGCGAGGCCGTGCAGAACACGACGCCTCCGAGCTGGCCCTGTTTCATCCGCGCCTCCTCCCGCAGGCGGCGCAGCTCCGCGCCGTAGTAGTCCAGCGGGGAGGCGCTGGGATCGAGATCGCGGATGTTGACCATGAGGCGGTCACCCCCAAGTACACGCCCTGCGGCGTTCGTTTCGGTCTGTAGCCGAGCGTAACCACGCCACCGCAGTCTGGTGACGTGAATCACGCAACTGAGCATTCAGCAGCCGCACTTGGCGAGAGCTACCGCATGACCTTCACCGTCAGTGAGCACTCGGCCCGCCACATGCGGCGCATCCTGCGGATCTACCTGGCCAGCTGGGGCCTGGCCGGGGTGACCCACGCCGCCGAACTGGCCCTGACCGAGCTGGTCTCCAACGTCGTGCGGCACGTCCCCGGCCGGACCTGTTCGGTGCTCATCCTGTGCGGGCCGGAGGGGCTGCGGGTCGAGGTGGCGGACGACTGCCCGGGGCCGGCCCGCCCTGCCCGCGGCGAGGGGCTCGCCGACGGCGGGCGGGGGCTGCTCCTGGTCGAGGCCCTGACCGACCGCTGGGGCGCGGAGCCGACGGCCGCCGGCAAGACGGTGTGGTTCGAGTGCGACAGGACATGAACCGGTCATGTCCGGAAATCGCTCTAGATCCCTCCGCGCCAAATGACCGAATCTGGGGCGTTGACGCCGAGCCGAATTCATTTCAGGAAGGAAATGGTCGTGAATTGCATCACTTATGTGGACCTCCACCGGCACGTCGCCCCGGACATCCAGGCGGAATTAGAGGCGGCCGTCTCGACCCTCACTCCCGCTTCGGGTGCGGGCGCCGCCAGGAGCGCCGTGAGCAGACTCCTCAGGCATCAAAAAATGCGGCATCCCCTCTCCGTGCTGCCGATGATGGTGCACGCCATCGAGACGGGGCAGCCCGGACCGGCCGCCCCGCTGGCCGCCGTGCACGTGCTCTGGTGGACCTCGGCCTGCTACCTCGACGACCTCGCCGACGGGCACGGTACGACCTCGTCCGACATCATCGGCCGGGACGAGGCCCTGCTGGCCTCGACGCTCAGCGGAACGGTTCTGCCGGTCCGGATCGTCCGCTCGCTCCCGGTGCCGGCCGCGCTCCAGGTCGCGCTCACGGCCGAGATCGCCACCGGCTGGGCGGTGGGCGCCGAGGGACAGCTGACCGATATCGACGCCGATGCCGAGTGCGCCACCCGGAACTCGGTGATCGAGACCTACCGCGGGAAATCCGGCGGCCCCTACTCGATGATTACGGCGATGGCGGCGCTATTGGCGGGCGCGAGTGACGAAAGAGTAGAACTGTGGCGGGAGTTCGGATACATATTCGGCATTCTGTGGCAGCTGTTCAACGACCAGGAGGACATACTGTCCGGCCGCAATGAGGACCTCCTCAACGGGACGGTCACCTACCTGCTCACGTGCGCCCTCGACGACGCCCCCGACGCCCCCGACGCCCCCGCGGCCCGGGCCCGGGAGGACGTCCTGGGCCTCTGCGCCGCCGCCCGCCGGTGCCCGCAGGCGCGCGAGGAGCTCAGCGGCCGTCTCCTGGCCCCGGACGTGCTCGCCCGGTTCGCCGCGGACCTCGACGCCTTCCGCGTCGAGGCCCACCGGCTGCTGACCGTGCTCGGCGGCGACGAGCGCCACGTGCCGGTCATGCGTCATCTCGTGGACCACTCGGCGCGGATGCTGCTGCGGGCGCGCCTCGCCCCGGCCCCGGCCGCGGTGTAGGACGGGTCAGTCGGTGCAGCCGGCGAAGACGCCGGGGGCGCAGTTGGTCGGAAAGTTGTCGGCCACGGTGGTGGCCGTCAGCGAGACGGTGCTCTCGTGGTTGAAGATGCCGCCCGGGGCGCCGCCGGCGTAGTTGTTCGTCACCGAGCTGTTCCGCAGGGCGAGGGAAGCGCCGGCGATGTTGGAGATTCCGCCGCCCGTCGCCCCGGTCTCGATGACCCGGTTGGCGAAGACGGTGGTCCGCTCCAGGGTCAGGGTCGACCGGCGGTTGAGGATCCCGCCGCCGCCGTCGTTGTCCTCGGCCGTGTCGTTGCCCTGGACGAGGGTGTCCGTGACCGTCCCCGTGAGCATGAAGGCGCTGATGCCCCCGCCGTCGAGCCGGGCGGCGTTGTCGGTCACCCGGCTGCCGGTGAGGGTCAGGCTGCCGCGTGCGTCGAGACCTCCGCCGGTGTCCTTGGCGGTGTTGCCGGTGATGGTGGTGTTCGAGATGTTCGCGGTGCCGGAGCTGGCGACGCCGCCGCCGTTGTTCGTGGATACGTTGTGGCTCACGGTGCTGTTGCGGAGGTTGAGCGTGCCGGAACTGCCGATGCCGCCGCCGGCTCCGGAGATCGCCGAGACGTTACCGGTGACCGTGACGGAGTCGAGGGTGAGCACGCCCGCGTTGGCGATGCCGCCGCCGCCCCCGCCGCCGCTCTCCGACCGGCCGCCGCGGACGGTCAGGTTGTTCAGGGTGAGCCTGCCGCCCGGGGCGGCCACCTCGAAGATCCGGAACCCGGTCGCCGACTGACGGCGGATGGTGCTGCCGTTGCCCACGACGGTGATCTCGCCGGTCACCTGCGGCAGCCCGTTGCCCGGGTTGTCGGGGGCCGTGAGGGTGTACGTGCAGCCGGGCGCGAGGAAGAGGTGCGCGGGGCCGGCGATGTCGTTGGCCGTGGTGATGGCGCTCCTCAGCGCGGCGGCGGTGCACGGCACGAACTGCTGCGCGTGGGCCTCGGCGGCGGGCAGGACGGCCACGGTCGCGAGGGCGGCCGCCGTGGCGGCGGAGACTCCGAGTCGGAACATGACGGCCAAAGTACGCATGTAAGACAAAAGGACCGCAGTACGGGAGGAGGGCGCGCCGCAGCCGGTCCCTCCGAGGAGGGAGCCCCGCCCGCCACTCGGGCGGGGCCCGCCCCCGCGGCCGCGCACCGCCCCGGCATGGTGCGCTACCGGCCGGTAAGGCACCATGGGCGCCCAGCCACCCAAGAGCACAGCCACCCGAGAGCACAGCCGGAGGAACCCCATGGCCCCCGCCACCCCCAAGCCGGAGATCCTGGCCGCCTTCGAGGCCGCCAAGGGGTTCATGCCCGTACGCGAGGGCCTCGCCCTGTACGAGGCGGCCGCCGGGGCCGCCGCGCTCGGGCTGCCCCTCCTCGAAGTCGGGACGTACTGCGGCCGCTCCACCATCCTGCTGGCCGACGCCGCCCGCGAGGCCGGGGTGGCCGCGATCACCGTCGACCACCACCGCGGCAGCGAGGAGCAGCAGCCGGGCTGGGAGTACCACGACCCGACCGTGGTGGACCCGGAGGTCGGGCTGATGGACACCCTGCCGGCCTTCCGCCGCACGCTCCACGCGGCGGGCCTCGAAGACCACGTCATCGCGATCGTGGGCCGCTCCCCGCAGGTCGCCGCGGCCTGGGGCGGCAGGCTGGGCTTCGTCTTCATCGACGGCGGCCACACCGACGAGCACGCCTGCGGCGACTACGAGGGCTGGGCCCCGCGCGTCGCCGAGGGCGGGACGCTCGCCATCCACGACGTGTTCCCCGACCCGGCCGACGGCGGCCAGGCCCCGTACCGGATCTACCTGCGCGCCCTGACTTCCGGCGCCTTCGAGGAGGTCTCGGTGACCGACTCCCTGCGCATCCTGCGCCGTACCGCGCCGGGCATCTGAGGCACGGGGTCCGCGGCACGCGTACAGCCCGCCGGCGGCGGACCCACACGGCGCACGTATAAGCGGATAAGCGCACCACGCCCCCATATGGCCCACGGTCCGCGCCGGCGGCGGACCGCCGGTCTAGCATCGCGGCGTGCGCTACGACGACAGTCCCCCCTCCCCCGAGTCCGACTCCTCGGTCAGCCCGGACCGGCGGTGGTTCACGCGCCGCTCCGGGCTCGCCGTCGGGGCCGCCGTACTCGCCCCGACCCTCCTGGCGGGATGGGTCCTCGTCCAGCTGACCACCGGAGCGGGGGCGGACGACGCCCGCCCGCCCCGGATCGTGATGCCGGCCGCCGCCCCCTCGCCCACCCCGACCTCCTCCCCTTCCTCGGCCGCCCCACAGGCCAAGGGCCCGCTCTCCGGAAAGACCGTGGTCATCGACCCCGGCCACAACACCGGCAACTTCAAGCACACCTCCGAGATCGACAAGAAGGTCGACATCGGAACCAACCTCAAGGAGTGCGACACCACCGGCACCACCACCAACGCCGGTTACATGGAGGCCGAGTTCACCCTCGACGTGTCCCGCCGGCTGCGGACCGTCCTGGAGGCCAAGGGCCTCAAGGTGGTCCTCACCCACGAGGCCGACCGCGCCTGGGGCCCCTGCATCGACGAGCGCGCCCGCATCGGCAACGAGGCCGCCGCCGACGCCGTGGTCTCGGTCCACGCGGACGGGGTCTCCTCGGGCAACCGCGGCTACCACATCATCCTTCCGGCCAAGGTCAAGGGCGGTGCCGCGGACACGGCCAAGATCGTCGGCCCCTCGCGGGACCTCGGCGAGCGGATCGGCTCGAACTTCGCCCGGACCACCGGCTCCGCCCCCGCCAACTACCTCGGCAGCGGCACCGGCTTGGTCGTCCGCGACGATCTGGGCGGACTCAATCTCTCGACCCGGCCCAAGGTGTTCATCGAATGCGGCAACATGCGTGACGCCAAGGACGCGGCGCTGCTGACGAGTCCGGAGTGGCGGCAGAAGGCTGCCCAGGGCATCGCGGACGGCATCGTCGGCTTCTTGGGCGGGTAGTCCCCCCAGGACAGCCTGCCGCCCCGATCCTCTCGGTTGCCGGGAACCTCCGTACCATGGTCCCGCCCGCCCCGCTCCTGCACGTGCGCGACCGCGGCACCACGAGACGACCGAGACCGAGAAGGACACCTAAGACGTGAACATCCGCTCCCTCACTCGAGGCGACGGCGTGGTGATCGGAGCAGCGGCGCTGCTGTTCATCGCCTCGTTCCTCGACTTCTACTCCGCGACCGGCCTCGACCTGCCGAGCGTGTGGGACACCGACGTCTACCGTCTGGCGCTCCCCAGCATCTTCCTGCTCGGCTTCATCGCGGCCGGTCTGCTCATCGCCGCCCGCTTCCAGCCGGAGACCCGCAAGCTGGCGGGCCTCCCGCTGGCCGCGTGGGGGACGGTGCTCGCGGTCGCCGCCGCCTGGTCCTCCCTCTGGTCCCTGATCACCAGCCCGAGCGGCGCCGACCTCGGCGCGGGCTGCATCATCGCCTTCCTCGCCACCCTCGTGCTGGCCGGCGTGGCCGTCGCGGGCGCGAAGATCCCGGCGCTGGCCGGCGGCCTGGTGCCCGAGCCGAAGCCCGTCGCGGCCGCGCCGTACGGCGGCCAGCCCCAGCCCGGCACCGGGTACGGCTACCCGGGCGCCCAGCAGGGCCAGCCGTACGGCTCCACCCCGCAGCCGGTCCCCCCGTACGGCGGCACCCCGAACCCGACGCCGACCCCGGGCCCGGGCCAGCAGGACGCGGCGCCCGCTCCGGCGGCGGACTTCACCCCGTTCTGGTTCGCGGTCCCGGTGGCCCGCCCCCTCTTCCCGGAGGACGGTTCCCCCACCCCGATCGCCGAGCTCGCGCCGGGCACCTGGTACCTGGCCGTGGACCAGCGCGGCCCGGCCACGCTGATCGCCCAGACCCAGGACGGCCGCCGCGGCGTCCTCAACGACACCTCGGGCATCCAGCGCGGCTGACGCGCCCCGTCCGTACGGCCGACGGCCCCCCGCCCTTCCGGGCGGGGGGCCGTTGCCCTACAGTCACCTGACGCATCGTCAGATATGGCTGGAGGGGACGACGTACATGCGCCTCGGACTCGCACTCGGCTACTGGGGCCGCGGCCCCGACCGGTCCCACCTCGACCTCGCCACCGAAGCCGAGAACCTCGGCTACGACTCGGTGTGGACCGCCGAGGCCTGGGGCTCGGACGCCTTCACCCCGCTCACCTGGATCGCCGCGCACACCTCGCGGATCCGCCTCGGCACCGCGATCGCCCAGATGGCCGCCCGCACCCCCACCGCCACCGCCATGCACGCCCTGACCCTGGACCACCTCTCGGGCGGCCGGATGATGCTGGGCCTGGGCCTGTCCGGCCCCCAGGTGGTCGAGGGCTGGTACGGGCGCCCCTTCCCCGCGAGCCCGCTCACCGCCACCCGCGAGTACGTCGACGTCATCCGCCAGGTGCTGCGCCGCGAGGGGCCCGTCGCCCTCGACGGCCGCTTCCACCAGCACCCGTACCGCGGGGCTGACGGCACCGGCATCGGCAAAGCGCTCAAGCCCATCACCCACCCGCTGCGCGCGGACCTGCCGCTCCTGCTCGGCGCGGAGGGCCCGAAGAACATCGCCCAGACCACCCGCATCGCGGACGGCTGGCTGCCCCTCTACTGGTCGCCGACCCGCACCGACGTGTACCAGGCCTCGCTGGCCGAACTCCCCGAAGGGTTCATGATCGCCCCGATGGCCCGGGCGAAGGTCTGCGACGACGTCGCCGAAGGCCTGCTGCCGGTCAAGGCGATGCTCGGCTTCTACATCGGCGGAATGGGCCACGCGGCCCGCAACTTCCACGCGGACCTGATGGCGCGCATGGGCTACGAGGAGGAGGCCCGCCGCATCCAGGAGCTGTTCCTGGCCGGGCGCCGGGAGGAGGCGGTCCTCGCCGTCCCGGACGCGTTCGCCGACGAGATCTCGCTCATCGGCCCGCGCGAGCGCATCGCCGAACGCCTCGACCTGTGGCGCAAGGGCCCGGTCACCGACCTGCTCGTGACGGCCCCGGACCCGCACACCCTGCGCGTCCTGGCGGAGCTCAACAGCTGAACGGCCGCCGCGGCGGCCACCCAACCGGGACGCCGGCCCCCGGCGTGTCAGGGGGCGGGGGCGTCCGTGTCCGGGCCGGCCTGGGGGACGGCCGCCAGGAGTTCGGCCAAGTCCAACGGCATGACGGCGATCTCGATGGTCCCGCCGGGCTCACCGCTCCCGTAGGCGCAGGCCACGATCCGCGATCCGGGGTTGATGGCCATGCCCTCCTTCACGGAGGGCGCCCGTACCCCGGTCGCCCGGCCGCCGGTCAGCGCTACGGGCTCACCGCGCCGGGGCACCCAGCGCGCCCCACCCGGGCCGGTGAACACCCGGCCCATGCGCCAGCGGCCCGCTCCGGCCGGATGGCGCGCCATGCACGGGATCCCGTCCGGGCTGCCGGCCGCGAGCCGCTGCCGCTGCTTGCGCCGTATGAGCCACCCCACGCCGCAGGCGGCGGCCGCACCCACCAGGAATTCGATCACCCGTCCATTGAAACAGGCCGACGGGCCGACCGGGCGACGCTGGCCGGCCGGCCCTCGGCGTATGCGGGGCGGAGGCTAGCCGCCGCTCAGCTGGGACAGGCTCGGGACCTTGTCGGTCACGGGGGCGCCGGCGCCCGCACCCGCACCCTTGACTCCGTTGATGACGTTCTGGAGGGAGGTCACGTCGGCGTCGCTCGCGTCGCCCTTGCGCAGCTTGGAGCCGAGCCCCTTGAGGGACTCGATGCTCGCCGTCAGCGGGGCCAGCGCCTTCGACAGCAGCGGGTCGCCCTTGGCGTTGTCCGCGGCCGCCTTGAGCCGGTTGTAGGCGAACGCACCCGCGAGGCCCGCCTTGATCAGGGCGAACGTACGACCGCTGGCGCCCTTCTTGAACTTGCCCGCACGGTACGGCTTGATGATCCACTGGTACGTGGCCCCGGCCGCAAGCCCCGCGTTGGCGACGAACCGGGTCTTCGCGAACTTCTGCTTCTCCGCGGAAGTGGTGGGCGCGGGCGTGGCCGCGGCGGCCGCCTCGTCGGCGGTCTCCTGCCAGACGGCCGCCTGCGCGGTCAGCGCCTGCACGGTCAGCGCCTCGGCGGCCGCCTCCTGCTGCGCGGCCACGGACATCGCGATGTCGGAGCGCGCGGGCTCACCGCCGCCGGACCCGCTGGCGGAGCCGCCGCCGCAGGCGGTGGCTCCGGCGAGCAGCGCGCCGGACACGAGCAGGGCGGTGCAGGCACGGCGGAATCGGGTGCTGACGGGTATGGACTCGCTGGGTTTCGACACGGTGGACCTCCGGGGAGTGAGGTGTCTCCCGCAGCGTCACCCGGGCCCCCGTGCTGCGCCACTTGGCTGACCCGTTCGGGTTTGCTTCACCCGGACGGGGCAAGACGCGGTGCATGCGCACACACACCGGAGTACACGCCCGAGGAGGCGTTCAAGCCGGCCGGGTCGTCGCCGCGGTGGCGGACGTCATGGCCTTCACGATCGGCTTGTGGGTCCTTCTCTATTTCCTCGACGCCAACCGGGGCAACGGACTCGTGGAGTTCATCCACGACGCCGCCACCTGGCTGGCCGGCTGGTCCTACGACCTGTTCACCTTCGACCGTGAGTGGGTCCAGGTCGTGGTCGGTTACGGCGTGGCGGCCGTGGCCTACCTCGTCATCGGCCACTTCATCGCGGGCCGGCTCTACCGGCGCTGACCGCGGTTTCCCGTAGGGGCAGGCCCCGCCCGCGGCGGCCTGCCCCTCCGTGTGCTCAGCCCTGCAGGCAGCAGTCGGGCTCCAGTCCGGACGGCAGCTCCAGCCCCCCGAACACGGCCCCCGTGGCCTCGTCCCCGCCCAGCGCAGCCACGGCGAGCAGCAGCGACCCGGCCGTCCAGGTCGTCTGCTCGACCGGCCACACGGCCTTGTCCTCGAAGACGTAGCCCGTCCAGTACATGCCGTTGTCCGCGCGCAGGTGCGTGATCGAGCGCAGGACGTCCAGCGCCCGGTCCGACTCGCCCATCGCCCACAGAGCCAGCGCGAGTTCGCAGGACTCCCCGCCCGTCACCCACGGGTTCGGCAGGACGCAGCGCACGCCGAGCCCGGGCACCACGAACTCGTTCCAGCGCTCCTCGATCCGCGCCTTCGCCTCCGCGCCGCCGAGCGCACCGCCCAGCACCGGGTAGTACCAGTCCATCGAGTACCGGGACTTGTCCAGGAACCGTTCCGGGTGGCGCCGGATCGCGTGCCCGAGGGCCCCCGCCGCCAGCTCCCAGTCGGGCTGCGGCTCCTCGCGGTGCTCGGCGATCGCCAGCGCGCAGCGCAGCGCCTGGTGGATCGAGGAGGAGCCGGTGAGCAGGGCGTCCGTGACGGCGCCGCCGTCCGCCTCCCGCTTCCAGCCGATCTCCCCGCCCGGCTGCTGGAGCCCGAGGACGAACTCGGTCGCCGCGAAGACGACCGGCCACATGCGGTCCAGGAATGGATCGTCGCCGGTGGCCAGGTAGTGGTGCCAGACCCCGACGGCTATGTACGCGACGAAGTTCGACTCCCGGCTCGCGTCCTGGGGCCGGGCGGTGTCCACCCCGTCCGGCCGGTCCGCGTACGCCGCGTACCAGGAGCCGTCGGCGTTCTGGTGCCGCGCCAGCCAGTCGTACGCCCGCTCCGCGGCCTCGTGTTCGCCGGCGGCGTCGAGGGCCATCGCGGCCTCGGTGTGGTCCCACGGGTCCAGGTGGTGGCCGCGGAACCACGGGATGGCCCCGTCGGAGCGCTGCGCGGCGAGGATCCCGGCCACCGTCGCGGCGGCCTCCTCGGCGGTCAGCACCCCGTCCAGGACGAGGCGTTCGGTGCGCCCGGGCGAGCTCACTTCGCTGCGCCGACGGGAAGGTGCGGCTTCGTCGCGTACGCCACGAAGCTCTTGCCGATCACCGGGTTGAGCGCCTGCTCCGCGAGGCGCGTGGCCAGCGGCTTCTTCATGATGTCCCAGACCAGGAGCTTGTGGTACGCCTTCACCGGCAGCGCCTTGTCGTTGTCCACGCCGAACGCGCACTTGAGCCACCAGTACGGGGAGTGCAGCCCGTGGGCGTGGTGGGTGCCGTACGGCTTGAGGCCGGCGGCCTCCATCTTCCCGAGCAGCTCGTCGGCCTTGTAGATGCGGATGTGCCCGCCCTCGACCTCGTGGTACGCGTCGCTCAGCGCCCAGCAGATCTTCTCCGGGCCGTAGCGCGGGACGGTGACGGCGATGCGGCCGCCGGGCTTGAGCACGCGCACCATCTCGGCGAGCACGCCCTTGTCGTCGGGGATGTGCTCCATCACCTCGGAGATGATGACGACGTCGAAGGACTCGTCGGGGAACGGCAGGGCCAGCGCGTCGCCCTCCATGGCGGTGGCGGTGGCGCCGGCCGGGGCCTCACCGGCCTCCTTCATGGCGGCGAACCACTTGGCGACCTCGCGGATCTCCTCGCCGTTGCGGTCGACTGCGACCACCTGGGCGCCGCGCCGGTAGCACTCGAAGGCGTGCCGGCCGGCGCCGCAGCCCAGATCGAGCACGCGGTCGCCTGCGGCGAGCGGGAACCGGGAGAAATCGACGGTCAGCACGGGGTCCTGCCTTCGCGGTCGCGGGGGTGTACGGGGGTGGGTGGTGTCGAAAAGGCGGAGGGGCGGGAGGTCACCGCGCGCGGCGGCTGCGGGCTGCCTGCTCGATGGCGGCCCGGTAGTGCGCGGCGGTGCCCTCGGCG
The DNA here is from genome assembly GCF_008704935.1 of Streptomyces vinaceus. Taxonomy (NCBI): domain Bacteria; kingdom Bacillati; phylum Actinomycetota; class Actinomycetes; order Kitasatosporales; family Streptomycetaceae; genus Streptomyces; species Streptomyces vinaceus. The sequence continues at coordinate 5,142,392 of NZ_CP023692.1, read as the reverse complement.
GCTCTGGCCCACGTGAACCGGGCCAGCACGCGCTCGCGCCCGGCGGCGCCGAGGCGGGAGCGCAGCTGCGCGTCGCCCAGCAGCCGGCCCAGCGCGGCGGCCAGCGCTCCCGCGTCGCCGGGCGGCACCGCGAGGCAGGTCTCGCCGTCCGGGCCCGCGACCTCGGGGATCGCGCCGCCGGTGGTGGCGACCAGCGGGGTGCCGGTGGCCATGGCCTCGGCCGCGGGCAGCGAGAAGCCCTCGTACAGCGAGGGCACGCAGGCGATCTGCGCGCTGCGCACCAGGTCGACGAGTTCGGCGTCGGTGATGCCCTTGACGAAGCGGACCGCGTCCTGGAGCCCGTACGTTTCGATCGCGCGGGCCACCGGCCCCTGCTCGGCGCGCTTGCCGACGACGACGAGGTGCGCCTCGGGCCGTTCGGTGCGCAGCTTCGCGAGCGCCTCGACGAGGTGGACGAGGCCCTTGAGCGGGACGTCGGCGCTGGAGGTGGTGACGATCCGCCCCGGCACCTCGGCGACGGACGCGTCGGGCGACCACAGGTCGGTGTCGGCGCCGATGTGGACGACGTGGATGCGCTCGTCGCGCACGCCCAGGTGCTCGGCGATCTCCTGCTTGGAGGAGCCGGAGACGGTCAGCACGGAGGGCAGCCGGCGGGCGACGCGCGCCTGCATCCGCGTGAAGCCGTACCAGCGCCGTACGGAGGCCCGCTTGAGGCGGCTCTTGGCGGCGGCCAGGTCCAGCTCGCGGTCGACGGTGATGGGGTGGTGGATGGTGGTGACGAGCGGGGCGCCGAGGTCGGCGAGGAGGCCGTAGCCGAGCGTCTGGTTGTCGTGGATGACGTCGAACTCACCCGCGCGGGCTGCGAGGTGGCGCCGGGCCCGCAGCGAGAAGGTCAGCGGCTCGGGGAATCCGCCGGTCCACATGGTGGCGACCTCGACGGCGTCGATCCAGTCCCGGTACTCCTCGCGCTTCGGCGTGCGGAACGGGTCGGGGGACCGGTAGAGGTCGAGGCTCGGCAGCTCGGTGAGCGTGGCGCCGGTGTCGAGGACCGGGTACGGCTGCGCGCCGATGACTTCGACGCTGTGGCCGAGCTTCACGAGCTCCCGCGAGAGGTGCCGGACGTAGACGCCCTGGCCGCCGCAGAACGGGTTCCCCTTATAGGTGAGGAGCGCGATGCGCAACGGGCGGTCGCCGTCGGTGGCGGAACCCGCGAAAGGGCTCGTCACCATGGCCTCAGCGGTCACTCTCGGCCCCCTTCTCCCTGCACTTTCGCCGGAGCGTAACCGCTCGCATAATGTAGAACAAGTTTCAGACTTGATCCGTCGAAGACCATTGAATCTACCGGCCGGAAACCACACCGTAAGAGGCGGAGCAGGTGATTCGCGCCACGGCTCGGACGCCTGAGATGCTGGCTGCCGATCACCGGCCGGCCACCCGCCGAACACGACGCGAACAGCCCGGAAGTCAGCACCGCAACGACACGGAACGCCATGGAACGGGACAGATGACAGCGGACGCGAAAGCCGTCGCCACGACGGCGTCCCCTCCCCTGACGGAGCGCCAGGAGGCGCGCCGCCGCCGGATCCTGCACGCCAGCGCGCAGCTGGCCAGCCGGGGCGGCTTCGACGCCGTCCAGATGCGGGAGGTGGCCGAGGCGGCCGGGGTCGCGCTGGGCACCCTGTACCGGTACTTTCCGTCGAAGGTGCACCTGCTGGTGGCCACGATGCAGGACCAGCTCCAGCACATGCACACGACACTCCGCAAGCGCCCCCCGGCGGGCGACGACCCGGCGGCCCGGGTCGCGGAGACCCTGATGCGCGCCTTCCGCGCCCTCCAGCGGGAGCCGCACCTCGCGGACGCGATGGTCCGCGCACTGACGTTCGCGGACCGCAGCGTGAGCCCCGAGGTGGACACGGTGTCCCGGCTGACCACGGCGATCATCCTGGACGCGATGGGCCTGGACGCCCCGCCGACGGCGGAGCAGCTCTCGGCGGTCCGGGTCATCGAGCACACCTGGCACTCGGCGCTGATCACCTGGCTCTCGGGCCGCGCCTCGATCGCCCAGGTCAAGATCGACATCGAAACGGTCTGCCGCCTGATCACCCTGACGGCACCCTGAAAAAGTCCGGAAACGGGACGGGCGGGGTCGGGGGCCCGGGGGCGGGGTCGGAGCGGCTGGCGGGAGCTTCGGGGGCGGGATCCCCGACTCGGGATCAGGGAGGGTCCGGGGGCGTCCCGTCAGTCCACTGTCCTTCCGTGTCGGGTCGGTCCGTCAAGGGCGCTCACTTCGTTCGCGTCGCTTCGCGATGGCCTTCGGCCACCCTTGACTGCCCGCCCCGCCCCGGAATGCCATAAGACTGCCGGGAAGCCCCCGAAGGAATGGCCGGGAGGTTAGGCGACGGATGAAGGCCCCTTGAGATGCCGATCGGGATCTTCCGTTCATCCGTGCCCCATTTCCCGGCACCACCAGCCCCGGCCATGACGGGGGGCGCGGTCGATCGCTACGCGCTTCTCACGTCTCAGCGACTGACGACCGCCTGTGGCCGGACATAAGCCGCCCAGACGGAGTCCATGGACGGCCATGCCGGCGTCTGCGGCCCGTTCCTGGCTGAAGAGCGGGCCGGCCTTGGGTGCAGAAGGAGACCAGGGGGATGGACAAGAGGTCGAACGGGACGGGTACGGGGTCGACCGGGACGGTCAAAAGGCCCAGCGGGACGGACGAGGCGCTCAGCGGGGCGGACGGGGGGCCCGGCGGGGCAGGCGAGCGGCTGAACGGGACGGATGAGGGGCTCGGCGGGGCAGGCCAGCGGCCTGGCGGGGGCGGAATGAGGCCCATGGGGGCGGACAAGCGCCCGGCAGGGCCGGAATGAGGCCCATCGGGACGGAATGGGGCAGTGAGGAGGGCGAGTCGGAGCCTGATGCCGGACTTTCCAACCTCTCAGTCAGGCACGGCCCCTTGCAGGCCTCGACCGGCCACCAAAAGGGACAAACAACCCGCTGTCGCAGGCCGGGAGACATCCGGATCCGTCATGGGCGGCTTATGTCCGGCCACGGGCGGTCGTCGGACGCTATGCCGAGAGGAGCGCGTAGCGATCGGACGCGCCCCCGGCATGGCCGGGCCTGGATGGTGCCGGGAAATGGGGAGTGGCTGAACGGGAGTCCTGATCGGCATCTCAAGGGGCCTCATCCCTCGCCTAACCTCCCGGCCATTCCTTCGGGGGCTTCCCGGCAGTCTTATGGCATTCCGGGGCGGGGCGGTCAGTCAAGGGTGGAGCGCAGCGACATCGCGAAGCGACGCGACCGCAGGGAGCGCCCTTGACGGACCGACCCGACACGGAAGGACAGTGGACTGACGGGACGCCCCCGAACCCTCCCCGACCCCGAGTCGGGGATCCCGCCCCGAAGCCCCCCCCGGCCGCTCCGACCCCGAGTCGGGGATCCCGCCCCCCAACACCCCGCCCAACAACCCCCACCCCGCCCGACCGGCCCCCGCCCCCCCGAAGCCCCCGCCCCGCCCCGCCCCGCCCCGCCCCGCCCCCCTACTCCTCCGGTGGGAACACCGCCTCGCCCGTGCCCGCCAGGGTGATCAGGATCGCCTCCACCGGGCAGCCCTCCGCCGCCGTCAGGACCGGCTCGTTCGCGTCCGTCTCGGGGTCGCGGGGGTGCGACTGGCGCGCCGAGTCCAGCTCGAAGCCCTCCGGCGCGTGGTTCACGCACATCCCGGAGCCGATGCAGACCCCCCGGTCCACCTCCACCACCCAGCGGTCGCCCATCAGGCACCCGCCGCGTAGCCCGCCGGCAGGTGGATCATCTTGTGCTCCAGGTACTCGCTCAGCCCCTCGGGCCCGAATTCCCGGCCCACGCCGCTGTTCTTGTAGCCGCCGAACGGCCCCAGCATGTCCAGGCTGAAGGTGTTCACGTTGAAGGTGCCCGTCCGCACCTGGCGGGCGAAGTCGATGCCGTGCTCCACGTCCCCCGTCCAGACACTGCCGCTCAGACCGAACTCCGAGTCGTTGGCGACCCGTACCGCCTCCGCCTCGTCCCCGTACGGGATCAGGCACACGACCGGTCCGAAGATCTCCTCGCGGGCGATCCGCATCGAGTTGTCCACGTCCCCGAAGAGCGTCGGCTCCACGTACCAGCCCTGCTCCAGGCCCGCCGGACGGCCGCCGCCCGCCAGGACCTTCGCGCCCTCCTCCTGGCCGATCCGGATGTAGTCCAGCGACCGCTGCTGCTGCCGCCTGGCCACCAGCGGCCCGAGCTGCGTCGCCGGGTCCAGCGGGTCGCCCACCACCAGCGCGCCGGCCGCCGCCGCGAGCTCCTCCGCGACCTCCTCGTACCGGCTGCGCGGTGCGAGCACGCGGGTCTGGGCCACGCAGGCCTGCCCGTTGTTCATCCAGGCCGCCGGGACGATCCCGGCGATCGTGGAATCCAGATCGGCGTCCGGCAGGATCACGGCGGCGGACTTGCCGCCGAGTTCGAGCGTGACCCGCGTCAGGTTGCGGGCGGCGACCTCCATCACGCGCTTGCCGGCCGCGACCGAGCCGGTGAAGGCCACCTTGTCGACGCCGGGGTGGCCGACGAGGTACTCGCTGACCTCCCGGTCCGCGGGCAGGATCGACAGCACGCCCTCCGGCAGCCCGGCCTCCCGCGCGATGTCGGCGAGGATGTACGAGTCGAGCGGCGACTCCGGGGAAGGCTTGAGGATCACCGTCGACCCCGTGAGCAGCGCCGGCGCCAGCTTCGCCGCGGCCACGAACTGCGGCACGTTCCACGGGATGACGGCGGCGACCACGCCCACCGGCTCCCGGCGCACCAGGATCGGCCCGAGCGCGCCCTGGCGGTGCTCCTCGTACGGGTAGGCGCGCGCGACCTGGATCGCGGCGTCGTAGACCATCATCGGGCCGAGCGCCTGCGCGAGGACGCTCCAGGAGTACGGGGACCCGTTCTGCGAGCTGATCGAGCGGGCGATCTCCTCGTGCCGGACGGCGATCGCGTCCTTGATCCGGGTGACGACGGCTATCCGCTCGTCCAGGGACATCCGGGGCCAGGGCCCCTCGTCGAAGGCCTTGCGGGCGACCGCGACGGCGCGGTCCACGTCCGCGCGGGAGGCGTGCGGGACGCTGCCGATGACCTGCTCGGTGTGGGGGGAGACGATCTCGATCGTGTCGGTGCCCAGCGGATCCGTCCACTCACCGCCGATGAACAGGTGTCCGTGTTCCACGAGCTCGGTCATGGCTGATGCCTCCTGCGGCTTGGCGTTCCCGAACTGATACCAGTTCTAGTTCCAGGAGTCCACGGCCAGGACGGAACAGCCGGGAAGATCCAACCGGGGGTCACGACTAGTCAGATGCGCCCTCAGATGGTCGACTTGGGCGACTACTGCAACACGTTCTCGTGAGAGTGAGCCGGGCGGCGCAGACGCGGCCGGGCGCAGCGCAGACAGGGAGCCCTCATGCCGCAGGACACGCCGCCGCAGGACACGCCGCCCCGGGCCGCACCGCCCACCGGCCCCGGGGCCACGCCGCCCCCGCACGTCACCGACCACGGCGGCGGCGTCCGCGGCATCAAGGTCCCGATCCCCGACAACCCGCTCGGCCACACCCTGGTCCACGTCCTCGACACCGACCGCGGGCCCGTCCTCATCGACACCGGCTGGGACGACCCGGAGTCCTGGGACACCCTCACCGCCGGCCTCGGCGCCCTCGGCATCGCCGTCGCCGACGTCCACGGCGTGGTCATCACCCACCACCACCCCGACCACCACGGCCTGTCCGGCCGGGTCCGGGAGGCCTCCGGGGCCTGGATCGCCATGCACGCCGCCGACACCGAGGTCGTCGTACGGACCCGCTCCGCAGAGCCCGGCACCTGGTTCGACTACATGAGCGAGAAGCTGGCCACCGCCGGAGCCCCCGAGGAGCACATCGCCCCGTTGCGGGCCGCCCGTGCGAGCGGCCGCCTGCGCACCCTGCCCGGCTTGCGGGCCGCCGTCCCCGACCGCGAGATCGCCCCCGGCGAGCTGCTCCCCCTCGCCGGCCGCCGGCTGCGCGCCATCTGGACCCCCGGGCACACTCCCGGCCACGTCTGCCTGCACCTGGAGGAGCGGCACCCGGCGAACCTCCCCGGCAACGGCCGCCTCTTCTCCGGGGACCACCTGCTGCCCGGCATCTCCCCGCACATCGGCCTGTACGAGGACCCGGAGGACACCCGGGTCACCGACCCCCTCGGCGACTACCTCGACTCCCTCGAACGCATCGGCCGCCTCGACCCGGCCGAGGTGCTCCCGGCCCACCAGCACGCCTTCACCGACGCCCCGGCCCGGGTGCGCGAGCTGCTGGAGCACCACGAGGAGCGGCTGAGCGGGCTGTGGGAGCTGCTCGCCGAGCCGCTGACCCCGTGGGGGCTGGCGGAGCGCATGGAGTGGAACCGGCCCTGGGAGCAGATCCCGTACGGCTCCCGCAACATCGCCGTCTCGGAAGCGGAAGCCCATCTGCGACGGCTGGTGAAGCAGGGCCGGGCGGAGGCGGTCCCGGGCAGCGACCCGGTCACGTACCGCGCGCTGTGACGGCGGCGGGCCGCGCAGTAAGGGGCGCTACGGGCGGACGCCCCCCTTCCGGGCTGCTACGGGCCGGTACAGTTGACCCGTCGTCCACCCTTCCGTACGGGGGGAAGCCGGTGCGATTCCGGCGCTGACCCGCAACCGTGACCCGCCCAGGCCCTGCCGGGCGGGGAGCCGGACCGCCCCGTACGCGAGGTGCGCGGCTCGCGCCGCCGGAGCCCCCGGCGGCCGGCACCGTCGAGGTAAACGGAGCCGGAGCCCGGTGCCCTGTACGGGCCTGCCTCCCGCTCCCCGGCACGAGAGGCACCCGCCCCCCATGAACGTCCGACGCAGCGCCGCCGCGCTCGCCGCCTCCGCCGTGCTCTGCGTGGGCGCCGCCCCCGCAGCCCTCGCCGCTCCCTCCCCCTCCGCTCCGCCGGCCCCGGTGATCCCGTCCGGGCTGTTCGGCAAGAAGGACCCGACGTACGACGGCGTGTGGCGGCAGTCCTTCGCGCTGCTGGCCCAGCACACGGTCGGCGTGCAGCCCGCCAAGGAGGCCGTCGACTGGCTGGTCGGCCAGCAGTGCGCGGGCGGCGGCTTCGCCTCCTTCCGCGCGGACGCCGGCGCTGCCTGCGACGACAAGACGATGTTCGACACGAACGCCACCGCGATGGCCGTGCAGGCGCTGAAGGCGCTGGGCGGGCAGGACGCGGCGGTGAAGAAGGGCGTGGACTGGCTGAAGTCCGTCCAGAACGAGGACGGCGGCTGGGCCTTCGTCCCCGGCACCCCGAGCGAGGGCAACTCCACCTCCCTCGTGATCAGCGCACTGGCGGTGGCGGGCGAGAAGCCCGCCGACGTGAAGTCGAAGGCGGGCAAGTCCGCGTACGAGGGCCTGCTCGCCTTCCAGCTGGGCTGCGCCGCCGAACCGGCGGCCGACCGGGGCGCCTTCGGGTACCAGCCGGGGCCGGACGGAAAGCTCCCGGCCAACGCCGATGCCACGGCCGCCGCGGTCCTGGCCGGCCTGGGCCGGGGCGCGGTCGTCTCCCCCGCCGCCGCGGACACCCCCGCGGCGGCTCTGACCTGCCCGGCGACGGGCTCCGCCGACCCGGCGGGCGCGGCCCAGGGCGCGGCCGGCTACCTGGCCGAGACGCTGAAGAAGGACGGCCACCTCATGGCCGTCACCCCGGGCGCCGACCAGCCGACCGCGGACACCGGCAACACCGCCGACGCGGTGATCGCCCTGGCCGCGGCCGGGCACAAGCAGTCGGCGGCGGGCGCGCTGGAGTGGCTGAAGACGAACTCGGCGGAGTGGGCCAAGGACAGCCCGGCGGCGCTCGGCACGCTGGTCCTGGCCGCGCACGCGACCGGCACCGACCCGAAGGCGTTCGGCGGCACCGACCTGGTGACGGCCCTGAACGCGACGGGCCCGGCGTCGAAGACGGCGGAGACCAAGGCGGACAAGGCCGAGGAGTCGGAGAAGTCGGAGAAGTCGGACGACTCGGGTTCGAACGTCTGGTGGATCGTGGGCGCGGGCCTGGCCGCCGGCATGGGCATCGGCGTCCTGCTGAGCGGCCGCCGGAAGAAGAACCAGCTCTGATGCCCCGCCGCAGCCCGACCCCGCTGGGCCCGCTGGTCCTCGCGTTCGGCGTCCTCCTCACCCTCCTGGGCTCCTCCCCGGCACTGGCGGCGGGCTACCGCTACTGGTCGTTCTGGGAGGCCTCGGGCGGTCAGTGGCAGTACGCCACGCAGGGCCCCTCGACGGCGCGCCCGGCGGACGGCGCGACCCTGGGCTTCCGCTTCTCGGTGAGCCAGGACGCGGCGGCCGAGGCGGCGAAGCCGCGCGCGGCGGCCGATTTCGCGGCGGTCTGCGCGGGCACCGAGGCGGCGGAGGGCCGCAAGCGGATCGCGGTGGTCGTCGACTTCGGCGTCCCGGCGGACGCCCCGGCCGGCGACGCCCCGCCGCAGGACACCCCGCGCACGGCCTGCGCCCAGGTCGCCCCGGACGCCACGGCGGCCGAGGCCCTGGCGGCGGCCGCCAAGCCGCTCCGCTACAACAGCGCGGCGCTGCTGTGCGCGGTGTCCGGCTACCCGAAGCAGGGCTGCGGCGAACCGATCGCGGACGCCGGGCAGAAGCCGCATCCGAACCCGGACGCGAGCGCGGGTCCGAAGCCTTCGGCGGAGCCGGAGGCCACCGGCGGTGGCCCCTCGACGTCCCTGCTGGTCGGCCTGGCGGCGGTGGCCGCCCTGGCGGCGGCCGCGGTCTGGCAGTCCCGCCGCCGCCGATGACCTCCCCGAGCGCCCCCGACGGCCCGGTGCTCCGGGCCACCGGGGCCGCCCGCACGGCTGGTGCGGGTACGGCCCGTACCCGCCGTCCCGCACCCGACGACCTGACCCCGGCCGGGCCCGGCGGGGCCGGGGCGGGTGGTCCCGGGTTCCGCCTCTCGTACGAAAAAATCGTGGCGCCGCGCGCCCGGCGCGGCAACGCCCTGCACGCGGGGGCGTGGTGGCTGTGGGCCCTCGGGCTCGCCACCGCCGCCTCGCGGACCACCCATCCGCTGCTCCTCGGGCTGATCATCGGCGTGGCCGGCTACGTCGTGGCCGCCCGCCGGACCGCCGCCCCCTGGGCCCGCTCCTACGGTGCCTTCCTCAAGCTGGGCCTGTTCGTCATCGGGCTGCGGCTCCTGTTCTCCGTACTCCTCGGCTCCCCGATCCCCGGCGCGCACGTCCTCTTCACCCTCCCCGAGGTGCCGCTGCCCGACTGGGCGGCCCAGGGGATCCGCCTCGGCGGGCGCGTCACCGCCGAGCAGCTCGTCTTCGCCTTCTACGACGGCGCCAAGCTGGCCACCCTCCTCGTGTGCGTCGGCGCCGCCAACGCCCTCGCCAATCCGGCGCGGCTGCTGAAGTCCCTCCCGGCCGCCCTGTACGAGGCCGGGGTCGCCGTCGTCGTCGCGATGACCTTCGCGCCGAACATGGTCGCCGACGTGGCGCGCCTGCGGACCGCGCGCCGTCTGCGCGGGCGCCCGACCGGCGGCGTCAAGGCCGTCCTCCAGATCGGCCTGCCCGTCCTGGAGGGCGCCCTGGAGCGTTCCGTCGCCGTCGCCGCCTCGATGGACGCGCGCGGCTACGGGCGTACGGCGCAGGTCCCGCCCGCCGTCCGGCACACCACCAACGCCCTCACCCTCGGCGGCCTGCTCGGCATGTGCGCCGGGACGTACGGGCTGCTCGCGGCCGAGGGCGCCGCGTACGGCCTGCCCGTCCTCGTGCTCGGCCTCGGCCTGGCGCTGGCCGGGCTGCGCCTCGGCGGGCGGCGCAGCATCCGTACCCGTTACCGGCCGGACCGGTGGGGCTGGCGGGCGTGGGTGGTCGCCGGTTCGGGTGTGCTCGTGGCCGCCGCCCTGATCCGCGCCGGGACGGTGGACCCGGCCGCCCTCCAGCCCGGCGTCGTCCCGCTGGTGGCGCCGACGCTGCCGCTGTGGCCGGCGGCGGCGATCCTGATCGGCCTGGTCCCGGCGTTCGTGGCCCCCGTACCTCCGAAGGAGGCATCGCAGTGATCCGCTTCGAGCAGGTGTCGGTCACGTACGACGGCGCGGCGCGGCCCACCCTCCGCGACGTGGACCTGGTGGTCCCGGAGGGCGAGCTCACCCTGCTGGTCGGCCCTTCGGGGGTCGGCAAGTCCACCCTCCTCGGCGCCGTCTGCGGGCTGGTCCCGCACTTCACCGGGGGGACGCTGCGGGGCCGCGTCACGGTCGCGGGCCGCGACACCCGTACCCACAAGCCGCGCGAGCTCGCCGACGTGGTGGGCACGGTCGGCCAGGACCCGCTGGCGCATTTCGTGACGGACGTGGTCGAGGACGAGCTCGCGTACGGGATGGAGTCGCTGGGCCTGGCTCCGGCGGTCATGCGCCGCCGGGTCGAGGAGACCCTGGACCTGCTCGGCCTCAACGAGCTGCGCGACCGCCCGCTGGCCACCCTCTCCGGCGGCCAGCAGCAGCGGGTCGCGATCGGCTCCGTCCTGACCCCGCACCCGAAGGTCCTGGTCCTGGACGAGCCCACCTCGGCGCTGGACCCGGCGGCCGCCGAGGAGGTGCTCGCGGTGCTCCAGCGCCTGGTGCACGACCTGGGCACGACGGTCCTGCTGGCGGAACACCGCCTGGAGCGGGTGGTCCAGTACGCGGACCAGGTCCTCCTCCTCCCGTCCCCGGGCGCGCCCGCGGTCCTCGGCAGCCCGTCCTCGATCATGGCCGTCTCCCCGGTCCACCCGCCGGTGGTGGCCCTGGGCCGCCTGGCGGGCTGGACCCCGCTCCCCCTGTCGGTCCGCGACGCCCGCCGCCTCGCCCCCTCGCTCCTGACCCGCCTTCCCGTGACGCCGCCCCCGTCACCCGCCGCGACCCCGGCCCAGCCGGCCCCCGTGCCCGCAGGCCCGGCCCGGCCTGCGCGGCCGACTTCCGCTTCCCCCGCGCCCGCCCCGGCGCCGTCGGCTGCCGGGGAGCCGGGGTCCGGGGCCGCAGCCCGCGGTTCCGGGAAGGGGCTCGGCGGGGAGAAGGCCCGGCGCGGCGGCCCCGCACCCCGCCCCGGCCTCATGGCCCGCCTGCTCCGCGGGGGCGGGCCCACCCCCGGCCCCGCCGACCGCACGGGCACGGACACCGGCACCGGCACCGGCCGTTCCGGCGCCGCCCCCGAGCCCGTGGCCCGGATCGACGCCCTCTCCCTCCGCCGCGGCCGCGCCGAGGTCCTCCACGGCATCGACCTCCGCGTCGCCCCCGGCGAGACCATCGCCCTCATGGGCCGCAACGGCGCCGGCAAGTCCACCCTCCTCGCCACCCTCGTCGGCACGCTCGCCCCCACCACCGGCACCGTCACCGTCCGCGGCCGCACCCCCCACCGCACGGCCCCGCAGGAGATGGTCCGCCACGTCGGCCTCGTGCCGCAGGAGCCCCGCGACCTCCTCTACGCCGACACCGTGGCCGCCGAGTGCGAGGCCGCCGACTCCGACGCCGGCGCGGCCCCCGGCACCTGCCGGGACCTCGTCCGCGCGCTGCTCCCCGACGTCCCCGACGACACCCACCCCCGGGACCTGTCCGAGGGCCAGCGTCTGGCCCTGGCCCTGGCGCTCGTACTCACCGGCCGGCCCTCCCTGCTCCTGCTCGACGAGCCGACCCGCGGTCTGGACTACGCGGCCAAGGCCCGCCTGATCGAGGTCCTGCGCGGCCTCGCCTCCGACGGGCACGCCATCGTCCTCGCCACCCACGACGTGGAGCTCGCCGCCGAGCTGGCCCACCGGGTCGTGATCCTGGCCGGCGGCGAGATCGTCGCGGACGGCCCGACCGCCGAGGTCGTCGTCTCGTCCCCCGCCTTCGCACCCCAGGTGGCCAAGGTCCTGGCCCCGGCCCACTGGCTCACGGTGCCCCAGGTCGCCAAGGCCCTGGCCGACGGAACCGGGGCCACCCCATGAGCGGCCGCCCCCTGCGCATCGGCCCCCGCGCCGCCGCCGCGCTGCTCCTCGTCACCCTCATCGGCGTCGCGGCCTTCGGCTGGCCCCTCCTCGCCGACCGCCAGTCCGGTCTCGCCCACTCCCAGGACGCCCCCTGGCTCTTCGCGGGGCTGCTCCCGCTCCTCGTCGCCGTCGTCGTCGCGACCATCGCCGACCAGGGCATGGACGCCAAGGCGGTGGCGATGCTCGGCGTGCTCGCCGCCGTCGGGGCGGCCCTGCGCCCGCTGGGCGCCGGCACGGCCGGCCTGGAGCCGATGTTCTTCCTGATGGTGCTCAGCGGGCGCGTCCTCGGGCCCGGCTTCGGCTTCGTCCTCGGCTCGGTGACGATGTTCGCCTCCGCCCTGCTCACGGGCGGGGTCGGGCCGTGGATGCCGTTCCAGATGCTCGCGATGGGCTGGTTCTCCCTGGGGGCCGGGCTGCTGCCCGGGGCGGAGCGACTGCGCGGCCGGGCGGAGCTGCTGATGCTGTCGGCGTACGGGTTCGCCGGCTCGTTCGCGTACGGCACGATCATGAACCTCCAGGGCTGGGTGCTCCTGCAGGGCATGGGCCAGGGGATCTCGTTCCAGCCGGGGGATCCGGTCCCCGCCAACCTGGCGCGCTTCGCCGCGTACTGCGTGGCGACCTCGCTGGGGTGGGACCTGGGGCGGGCCGTGCTGACCGTCGTACTGACCCTCACGATCGGGGGCACGCTGCTGAAGGCGCTGCGGCGGGCGGTGCGGAAAGCGGCGTTCGAGGCACCCGTTTCCTTCGGTTCGCGTTGAAAGTGGCCCGGCGCACACACCAATCCGTGTAACGAACCGCCACAGAACGCGACATTCCGGCCCCGTGGCGGTGACCCGCCCCACAGGACCCACGTCACATACGACCCACGCTAGTAGCCCCCACCACCCCCGACCCCCACCCCGGAACCCGGCCCCCACCTGCACCGACACCCACCGTCCCCACCCGGGCCGAAGGACACCGCTCTGCGAGGACGGCTAGTAACAACGGCCTTTGCCACGGCGCCCGGGACCTGGCTAACTGGTGATGTCGCCACGGCGGCGGGGCCTTCGCCCCCCGCCCGACGAACCCCTCTCCACCGCGTGAGTGGCTCACGCATGCCCCTGGCGTGCGGCGACCGCCCTTGTCCCCGTCGGAAGGTTCCCTCCGTGTCGAAGTCCGTCATTCGCAGCATCGCCGCTTCCAAGAAGGCCCTGGCCGGTTCGATCGTCGCCCTGGGCGTCGCCGGCACCATGCTCGCCACGGTTCCCGCCCAGGCGGCTCCGACGAGCGCCAAGGCGATCGCCCAGCAGATGATCAAGGACCCGGCGCAGTTCGCGGCGTTCAACAACATCGTTTCCCGCGAGAGCGGCTGGAACCACACCGCGACGAACGCCTCCTCGGGCGCCTACGGCCTGGTCCAGGCCCTGCCGGCCTCGAAGATGGCCTCCGCCGGTGCCGACTGGAAGACCAACCCGGCCACCCAGATCAAGTGGGGCCTGGACTACATGAACTCCCGCTACGGCAGCCCCGTGGGCGCCTGGAACTTCTGGCAGACCCACCACTGGTACTAAGCCACCAGTGACCGCCTGACGGCGCGAGCGGCGAGAAGTGCGAAGGCCCCGGTGGCCGGACCTCCCCAGGTCCGGCCACCGGGGCCTTCTGTTTCCCATCCCAGGGTCCATGCGCGGCCTAGAGCCGCTGGATGATCGTCCCGGTCGCCAGCGCGCCGCCCGCGCACATGGTGATCAGCGCGAACTCCTTGTCCCGGCGCTCCAGCTCGTGCAGCGCGGTCGTGATCAGCCGGGCCCCGGTGGCGCCCACGGGGTGGCCGAGCGCGATGCCGCCGCCGTTGACGTTGACCTTCTCCAGGTCCTGCTCGAAGACCTGGGCCCAGCTCAGCACGACCGAGGCGAACGCCTCGTTGATCTCGACCAGGTCGATGTCCTTCAGCGACATCCCGGCCTTGCCCAGCACGGCCCGCGTCGCGTCGATCGGCCCGTCCAGGTGGTAGTGCGGGTCCGCGCCCACCAGCGCCTGGGCGACGATCCGGGCGCGCGGCCTCAGCTTGAGCGCGCGGGCCATCTTGCGCGAGGCCCACATCACGGCGGCGGCCCCGTCCGATATCTGCGAGGAGTTCCCGGCGGTGTGCACGGCGGTCGGCATGACCGGCTTGAGCCGGGCCAGCGCCTCCATGCTCGTGTCGCGCAAGCCCTCGTCGCGGTCGACCAGCCGCCACATGCCCTGACCGGCCGCCTGCTCCTCCTCCGTCGTCGGGACCTGGACGGCGAAGGTCTCCCGCTTGAACCGCTCCTCGGCCCACGCGGCAGCGGCCCGCTCCTGCGAGAGCAGCCCGAGCCGGTCGACGTCCTCGCGGGTCAGGCCCCGGTGGCGGGCGATCCGCTCGGCGGCCTCGAACTGGTTGGGGAGGTCGACGTTCCACTCGTCCGGGAAGGGCTTGCCCGGGCCGTGCTTGGAGCCCGAGCCCAGCGGCACCCGGCTCATGGCCTCGACCCCGCAGGCGATGCCGATGTCCATGACCCCGCCGGAGATCATGTTGGCCACCATGTGGTTGGCCTGCTGGGAGCTGCCGCACTGGCAGTCCACGGTCGTCGCGGCGGTCTCGTACGGCAGGCCCATGGCGAGCCAGGCGTTGCGCGCCGGGTTCATGGACTGCTCGCCGGCGTGGGTGACGGTGCCTCCGACGATCTGCTCGACGCAGTCGGGCTGGATTCCGGTACGGGCCAGGAGTTCGCGGTACGTCTCACCGAGCAGGTAGGCGGGATGGAGGTTGGCGAGCGCGCCCCCGCGCTTGCCGATGGGAGTGCGTACGGCTTCGACGATGACGGGTTCCGCGGCCATGAGCTCGTCCTCTCCTGCACTGTGCCGGCGCGGCGGGCCGTCCCGGCGCCCCGCCCGAACTAGTACGCGTTCTAGTTCTCCCCGCAGTCTTATGACCTGTAACCCCCGCACGCAAGGGTCTTGCACGCGCCTTACACGGATTCCACACGCAACAGTTGGCGCGAGGACCCTTGTCACTTCTAGAACTCGTTACTACCTTCAAGCCAACTTCTGATGGGCCGTCAGACCTTGGAGTCGCCCGATGTCGTGTCCCGCGCTGCCCGAAGGCTTCGACGCCACCGATCCCGACCTGCTCCAGGACCGCGTCCCCTTCCCCGAGTTCGCCCGGCTGCGGCAGACCGCCCCCGTGTGGTGGTGCCCCCAGCGGCGGGGCGTCACCGGCTTCGACGACGACGGCTACTGGGTCGTGACCCGGCACGCGGACGTCAAGTACGTCTCCACGCACCCCGAGTTGTTCTCCTCGACCACCAATACGGCGATCATCCGCTTCAACGAGCACATCCAGCGCGAGCAGATAGATGCCCAGCGCCTGATCATGCTGAACATGGACCCGCCGGAACACACCCGCGTACGGCAGATCGTGCAGCGCGGCTTCACCCCCCGGGCCATCCGCGGCCTGGAGGACGCCCTGCGCGACCGGGCCCGGAAGATCGTCGCGGAGGCGCTCGCCGCCTCGGCCGACGGCAGCTTCGACTTCGTCACCCAGGTCGCGTGCGAGCTCCCCCTCCAGGCCATCGCGGAGCTGATCGGCGTACCGCAGGAGGACCGGCTGCGCATCTTCGACTGGTCGAACAAGATGATCGCGTACGACGACCCCGAGTACGCGATCACCGAGGAAGTCGGCTCCAACGCGGCGATGGAGCTCATCGGCTACGCCATGAACCTGTCCGCGGCCCGCAAGGAGTGCCCGGCCAAGGACATCGTCACGCAGCTGGTCGCCGCCGAGGGTCAGGGCAACCTGGGCTCCGACGAGTTCGGCTTCTTCGTGCTGCTGCTCGCGGTCGCGGGCAACGAGACCACGCGCAACGCCATCAGCCACGGCATGCACGCCTTCCTGACCCACCCCGAGCAGTGGGAGCTGTACAAGGAGAGCCGGCCGGCCACGGCCGCCGAGGAGATCGTCCGCTGGGCCACCCCCGTGGTGTCCTTCCAGCGCACCGCCACCCGGGACACCGAGATCGGCGGGCAGAAGATCAAGGCGGGCGACCGGGTGGGGCTCTTCTACTCCTCGGCCAACCACGACCCCGAGGTGTTCACCGACCCCGACCGCTTCGACATCACCCGCGACCCGAACCCGCACCTGGGCTTCGGCGGCGGCGGACCGCACTTCTGCCTCGGCAAGTCGCTGGCCATCATGGAGATCGACCTGATCTTCAACGCGCTCGCCGATGCGCTGCCCGACCTGCGGCTGGCCGGGCCCGAGCCGCGGCGACTGCGGGCCGCCTGGCTCAACGGCATCAAGGAGCTCCGGGTCAGCCGCGGTTGACGGCCGGCCCGTGGTCCACGGCGGCAGGGGCCGCTCCTCCCACGCCCGGCCCCTGCCGTCCGCGGTATGGACGATTCCGTTTCCGTCGGGGCCCGTTCCCGTCCGGGGCATTGTCCAGGGGCCTGCCTGCCGTCAGACTGCGCGGATGAATCTTCAGGCAAGTGGGGCGGCCGACTGCGTGGAAGCGCGCTGGCAGCGCCTGCCGACGACATGGCGGCTGATGCACGAACGGGACGGCTCGCAGGCCTTGAGCTCGCAGGCCTTGAGCCGGGGCGTGCTCGCGCTCATCGAGGCCGCTTCCGCAGAACCGTCACTGCGCCGGCTCTACCCGTTCACCACCCGGTTCACCCTGTGGTTCAGCGCCCGCACCAGCCACCCCTTCGAGGTGGCGGCGCCGGCGGTCGAGCCGCTGCCGGGCGGCCGGTTCCGCGTCCTGAGCCCGACCCAGAAGCTCGTGATCGGCGAGGCCGACACCGCGCAGGCGGCGGTCGCCCTCGTCGTGGCGGGACTGGCCGGGGCCCCGGGCCCGAGTGGCGCACCGGCCGCACCCGGCGGATCCTGAGGACGCGGCGATCCACCGAAGGGGTGCCGGGACGGGTACGAGACCCGCCCGGCACCCCTTCGTCGTCCCCGCGGCCCGTCGCCCTGCCGGGGTCATCGGGCCGCGCGGCCCTCGCCCGGGGGCCCGATGACCCGCGAGCCGTCCTCCCGCGACCGGTTCCCCCGCGCGCCGTTCCCTACGCCCGCGTACGGGATACGGCGCCCACCCGCTCCGGCTCGCGCGGCCGCGGCACGCTCAGCCCGGCCGGCAGGACGGCCCCGCGCGGCCCCGACAGAACGTAGACCAGCCCGAACCCGGCGCTCACGACGGCCGCTCCGCCGACCGCGTCGAGCACCCAGTGGTTGGCGGTGGCGACGATCGCGCACACCGTGATCAGCGGGTGCAGCGCCCCCAGCAGCTTCTGCCAGCCCTTCGGCGCGAGCATGATGATCACGATCCCGCACCACAGCGACCAGCCGAAGTGCAGCGAAGGCATCGCCGCGTACTGGTTGGAGATCGCGGTCATGGCCCCGTACTGCGGATTGGCCAGATCCTGCGGTCCGTGCACGGTGTCGATGAAGCCGAGCCCCGGCATCAGCCGCGGGGGCGCCAGCGGGTACAGCCAGAAGCCGATGAGCGCGAGGACGGTGGCCAGCCCCAGCGAGGCGCGGGCCCAGCGGTAGTCGCCCGGCCTGCGCCAGTACAGGACCGCCAGGATCGTCAGCGGCACCACGAAGTGGAACGACGTGTAGTAGAAGTTGAAGAACTTCTCCAGCCAGGGCGTGTTCACCACGGCGTGGTTGACGGCCCGCTCGATGTCGATGCCCAGCGCCTGCTCGACGGCGTGGATCTGGCTGCCGTGCCCCTCGGCGAGGCTGCGGCTGCTGGGTGCGGCGGCCCGGATGTGCGAGTACAGGGAGTACCCCACCCGTATCAGGAGCAGCTCCAGCAACAGGTTGGGGCGCGAGAGCACGCGCCGCCAGAACGGCATCAGCGGCACCCGCGACCACCGGGCGGCGGCGGGCCGGCCGTACGCGGTCGGGACGGGCTCGCGCCAGTACGGCGAGGAGCGCGGCAGGAACGGCACGGCGCAGGCCGCCGCCAGCGCGGCGAGCAGCAGGACGTTGTCCCGTACGGGGGCCAGCGCGGCCAGGTTGGGCAGCAGCACGTCGGCGGGCAGGGTCATGGCGAGCACCACGGCCACCGGCCACACGGGCCGGTCGGCCGCCCGCTTGCCGACCTTGCCGGCCACCGCGAGGAGCACCCACAGCAGCTGGTGGCGCCAGCCGGTCGGCGCCACGGCGACGGCGACGCAGCCGGTGACGGCCACGGCGAGGAGCAACTGGCCGTCGCGGGCGTAGCGGGCGGCGCGGCGCAGGCCGACCCAGCCGATCACGCCCGCGAGGGCCACGTACAGCAGGATCTCGACGGGGCCGGTCAGGCCGAGCCGCAGCAGGGCGCCGTGCACGGACTGGTTGGCGAGGCTGTCGGGGGCGCCGCCGAGGCCGGTGCCGGCGAGGTGGTGGACCCAGTACGTCCAGGAGTCGCGCGGCAGGGCCGCCCAGGACAGGGCCGTGGCCGCGGCGAAGGTCACGGCGGCGGCCCTGGCGGTGGGGCGGCGGCCGGTGACCCACAGCAGCGGCGCGAAGAGCAGCAGGGCCGGCTGGAGCGCGGCGGCGAGGCCGACGAGGAACCCGGCCGGGCGCTCGCCGGGCACCCGGAACACGGCCAGCAGCACCAGCAGCACGGGCAGGACGGCGGTCTGGCCCGGCGAGGCGGCCGCGCGGACCGGCAGGGACACCATCATCAGGGCGACCAGGACGGGCGCGGCGAGCAGCGCGGTGCGCCGGGGCACGGGGTCGGGCAGGCCGCGCGCGGCGACCAGCCCGATGGCGGCGACGAACAGCAGCGTCACGCTGGTCCAGGCCACCTCCAGGGAGGGCGCCGCGAGACCGAGGAACGGCTTGAGGACCAGCCCGGCGAAGGGGGTCGCGGTGAACTGGCCGCCGTCGTAGAGGGAGCCGGGGAAGGCGCTGGGGAGCCGGAACTCGCTGAGCCACTCGCCCGGTGGCACGCGCAGCACCGCGGCCGCCTGTCTGACGGCGAGGACACCGGCCAGAGCCCACAGGAGGAGCCGTGCCGCCCCCAGCCTGCCGCTACCGCCTATGACCCCGGCATGTCCGTTCGCACCGCTGTGCTCTGCCGCGTTAGCCACGCCTCGCCGGCCTCCCGCCCTGTTGACCGCAACCTTGACTTCGCCTGGCTGCCGCGTTTCATGCACCACTTCATTACCTGGGACGACGATATCCCGCATGGGATCCCTAGGATGGCGTGCATGAGCATCGTGAAGATCAACGCACTGACCGTCCCCGCTGAGCAGCGGGAAGTCCTGGAGCAGCGGTTCGCCTCGCGGGCGGGGGCCGTGGAGGGTTCGGACGGGTTCGAGTGGTTCGAGCTGCTTCGTCCCGTCGAGGGCACGGACCAGTACCTGGTGTACACGCGGTGGCGGTCGGAGGAGGACTTCCAGGCGTGGATGGAAGGGCCCATGAAGGCGGCGCACCAGGGTGGGGGCGGTGGCGCGGGCGGCGGCGAGCGCCCGAAGCCGGCGGCCTCGGGGTCGGCGGTGTGGTCGTTCGAGGTCGTGCAGCAGGCGGCGCCGAAGCCGCAGGGCTGAGACCGGGGCGCGGCGAGGAGGTCGGCCGGCGGGGCTGGGCTCAGCAGGTAGGCCGCCGGGTCGGCCCAGCAGGTCGGCCGGCGGGGCGGGGCCTGGAGCTCAGCCCCAGAAGCGGTCCTCCTCGTCGATGTCCTGCGTGCACTCGTCGATGTCGGTGATCTTCCCGCCGACGATCGTGAAGAAGAGGCCTCCCTGGATCTCGATCCCGTGGTCCCCGCGGTCGCCCCGGGCCGTGTGGAAGGCCATGACGTGACCCCGGCCGTCGACCAGCACCGCGTGCAGATCGACCTGGAAGGTGCCGTTGGTCTCCTCGCCGAGCCTCCGGTACAGGTCGAGGACGGCTTCCCGGCCCTTGTGGTGGCCGGAGAGGGGATTGCTGCCCGGGACGTGGTGGATGACGTCGGCCGTCATCAGCGTGCCCATCATCTCCATGTCGCCCTTGCCGAAGGCCTCGTAGCCGCGGCGGATCAGGGCAGCGTCAGGGTGCTCGGACATGGCGGTTCCCGCCCTCCGTGTGGGAGATATGCGTCTTTTCCTATCATCGGTCCGTGCCTGTGGATATTCCACGCGGCGGGAAGTGCGCGGACTCCACAATGGCGCCATGGACATCGAGAGCATGAGCGCCGGATCCACCCTCCTCGCGACGGCCGGCAACTGGACCGTCTCCGCCGAGCACTTCGCCACGCCCGAGGCCACCGCGCTGCGCCGCGCGTACTACGCGGAGGTCGCCGGCCGGTACTGGAAGCGGTCCGTCACGGAGGCCGAGATCGACGAGGGGCTGCGGGACGATCCGGCCGACGGCCTCGCCCCGCCTACGGGCCGGTTCGTGGTCGGCCGCCTCGCCGGAACGCCCCGGGCCTGCGGCGGCATACGGCTGCTCGACCCCGTCACCGCCGAGCTCACGAGGGTGTACGTGGACCCGCGCGCCCGCGGTACGGGCGGCGGGGCGGCGCTCCTCACGGCCCTGGAGGCGTCCGCCCGCGCCCTGGGCGCCGAGCGGGTCCGCCTCGACACCCGCTCGGACCTGGTGGAGGCCCGAGCGTTGTACGCGCGCGAGGGCTACGCGGAGATACCCGCGTACAACGCGGGCCCGTACGCGGAGCACTGGTTCGAGAAGCCCCTGATCTGATCCGTGGTGCGGGCATCCGAATTCGGTCAGGGCGCGGCGTGGTCGCGGCGGGCCGCGGAGTCGTAGGGCTCCTCCGCGTCGGACCCGCAGAGCTCCGCGTTGATCTCCTTGACCAGCTTGACCAGGTCCGTCGGCCGGTCCGGGCCCCACCAGTCGCCGAGCAGTTCGGCGAGCGACTCCTCGCGGGCGTCGGCCAGCTTCTCCGCCTCCTCGCGGCCGCGCTCGGTCATGACCAGCGGCAGCCCCTCCCGTACGGCCAGCCCGCGTTCTTCGAGCTGTCGCGCGGCGTCGGTGATCACCTTCAGCGGCACGGTGGTCCGCTCCGCCAGCATCGCGGGATCGGCGGAGCCGTACTTCTTGATCCGCAGCAGCAGCCAGCTCGCGGCGGGCAGCAGGTCGAGGCCGGCCTTCTCGGTGATCTTCTCGTAGACGTGGCGGCGGCCCTCGCGGGTGCCGAGGACGGTCAGTGCGCGGGCGACCTCCTCGCGCGAGGAACGGTGGACGGGGTTGGAGGCGAGGGTCTCGGTGACGTCGGGCGCGGTGACCGAAGCGCGCAACACGTCCTCCTTGAGGAACCAGGCGATGACGAAGGCGAGGAGGACGACGGGCACGGCGTAGAGGAAGACGTCGGTGATGGAGGAGGCGTACGCGTCGAGCACGCGCGGCCGCAGCTCGACGGGCAGCCGCCCGATGGCCCGCGGATCGGCCTCGACCAGCGCGGCCGTACCGGGCGGCACCGGAAGCCCGGCGAAGGCGGTGGCCAGCTTGCCGTCGAGCCGGTTCGTGAAGATCGTGCCGAAGATCGCGACGCCGAAGGAGGCGCCGATGGAACGGAAGAAGGTGGCGCCGGAGGTGGCGACGCCGAGGTCGGCGTAACTGACGGAGTTCTGCACGACCAGGACCAGCACCTGCATGACCAGACCCAGTCCGGTGCCGAAGACGAAGAAGTAGATGCTCATCTCCCAGGTGCCGCTGGTGCGCTCCAGCTGGTGCAGCAGGAGCAGCCCGATCGCCGTCACGCCCGTACCCGCGATCGGGAAGACCTTCCAGCGTCCGGTGCGGCTGACGATCTGGCCGGAGGCGGTGGAGGCGATGAGCATGCCCAGCACCATCGGCAGCATGTGGACGCCGGACAGGGTGGGCGAGACGCCCTGGACGACCTGGAGGAAGGTCGGCAGGTAGACCATCGCGCCGAACATCGCGAACCCGATGATGAAGCTGATCACCGAGCAGAGGGTGAAGGTGCGGATCCGGAACAGTCCCAGGGGCAGGACGGGTTCGACGGCCCGCCGCTCCACGAAGAGGAAGACGGCGAGCAGTACGGCGCCGAGGACGGCCAGTCCGATGATCTGGGTCGAGCCCCAGCCCCAGGTCCCGCCGAGGGAGGCGACGAGCACGAGGCAGGTGGCGACGCAGGCGATGAGGAACGTGCCGAGGTAGTCGATGGTGTGCTTCAACCGCCGCACGGGGATGTGCAGGACCGCGGCGATGACGACGAGGGCGACGAGGCCGATGGGCAGGTTGATGTAGAAGACCCAGCGCCAGGACAGGTTGTCGACGAACAGACCGCCCAGCAGCGGCCCGAGGACACTGGTCGCGCCGAAGACGGCGCCGAAGAGGCCCTGGTACTTGCCGCGCTCGCGCGGCGGGACGATGTCGCCGACGATCGCCATCGACAGCACGATCAGCCCGCCGCCGCCCAGGCCCTGCAGGGCGCGGAACCCGATGAGCTGCGGCATGTCCTGGGCGAGCCCGCACAGCGCCGATCCGATGAGGAAGAGCACGATGGCGCCCTGGAACAGCTTCTTGCGTCCGTACTGGTCGCCGAGCTTGCCCCACAGCGGCGTGGCGGCGGTGGCGGCCAGCATGTACGCGGTGACGACCCAGGACAGGTGCTCCATCCCGCCCAGCTCGCTGACGATCGTGGGCAGCGCCGTGGAGACGATGGTCTGGTCGAGGGCGGCGATCAGCAGGCCGAGCAGCAGGGCCCCGATGGAGACGAGGACCTCGCGCGAAGCGTGTTCGGCGGCCGGGCCGGACCGTTGCGGGTCGGGAACCGGGTCGGGTTCCGCGGGGTCCGTGGTCACATCCTGAGCCATCCGTTCCTCCTCGGGCCGGATCAACATGTCCATCCTGAGCGGTGTGGCCGGATATGGCCTCTCGGACAGGTTGGGCGGGCCCCGGAGGGTCTGCATAATCGCAGGCAATGGCCAGGGAGGGATTCCAGTGAGCGCTGAGCGCTGTCCAGAATGCGACGCCGTGGGCGCCGACTGCGGGTGCGCGCCGGGGGCCGGTTTCGAGCCACTGCGCGTCCGTCCGTACGTGACGTTCCCCGAGCCGCGCCCGTCCGACGCCCCGCCGCCCCCTCAGCCGGTGCGAGGGGTGATGGCCGGCCCTTCGGGCGGGTACGCCGGTGGCGCGCAGGCGCCGCCGGGCGAGGACACTCCGGCGTACGGCATACCCGTGGCCTGGCCGGACTCCCCGCCGCAGACGGGCTGGCCGGCGCAGACGGTCCGCCTGCGGGCGGCCGACCCGGCGGGGGCCGGGGGCGGGGGTCCCGAGAGACGACCCCGCCCCGGCCGCCGACGGCGGCTCCCGACGGTCCTGGCCGGCGCGGGCACCGTGGTCGCCGTGGGCACCGCGGCCCTGGCGCTGGGCATGCTCCCCCGCTCCGGTGACGGCGACACGGTCCTGCTGGACGCCAAGCCGTCGGCACCCGCCGCGAGCGCGGCCCCGGTCGGTCCGACGCAGCCGGGCGCCACGCGCGGCCCCTCCCGCTCCGCCTCGCCGTCGGCGTCGGCTTCGGCCTCCGCGTCGCCGAGCGCCTCGAAGTCCGCTTCCCCCTCCGCCTCGCCCTCGGCCTCCCGCAGCTCGGCATCCCCGTCCGCGACCCCGTCGACGAGCCCGAGCCGCGCACCGAGCTCCGCCCCGCCGAAGGCTCCGACGCTGCGGTACGGGGACTCGGGCGCGGAGGTGGAGAAGATGCAGCGGCTGCTGGCGGGGCGGGGCTACTACCGCGGGAAGATCAACGGCCGGTTCGACAGCCGTACGGAGAACGCCGTCTCGGATTTCCAGTCGCAGAACGGCATCGACGACGACTGGGGCGTCTACGGACCGGAAACCCGGCGGGCCTTGGAGGGCACGGGCTGATCGCTCGCGGAGGGGGCCGGTGACGCGGAGTGGCGCAGACCGCCCCCGGTTTTGTATCGTGTAGGAACAAAGTGGTTCCGCCCGCAACCCCTGACCGGTGGGCGGAACCGCTTGTTCTCTTTCCCGCCCCGTCTGGAGCACCGCCGATGTCGGCCAGCACCACCACGACCACCGCCCCCGCCGTCCTCACCGCCAAGGCCCTGCTCCTGGACATGGACGGCACCCTCGTCAACTCGGACGCGGTGGTCGAACGCTGCTGGCGGGACTGGGCGGTCGCCCACGGGCTGGACCCGGAGGAAGCCCTGAAGGTCGTCCACGGCCGGCAGGGCTACGCCACGATGGCCATCCTCCTGCCGGAGCGCCCGATGGAGCTCAATTACGCCGAGAACACCGTGATGCTCGCCCGCGAGACCGCCGACACCGACGGCGTGGTCCCGATCGGCGGAGCGGCGGAGTTCATGGCGGCGATCGACGGGCTGCCGCACGCCCTGGTCACCTCGGCCGACGCGGCCCTGGCCACGGCCCGGATGACCGCCGCCGGCCTGCGCATGCCCGAGGTACGGGTCACGGCCGAGTCCGTCAAGGCCAGCAAGCCCGACCCCGAGGGCTTCCTCATGGGCGCGGCCGAGCTGGGCGTCGACCCCGCCGACTGCATCGTGTTCGAGGACTCGGCGGCAGGCATCGCCGCCGGCCTGGCGGCGGGCATGCGCGTGATCGGCATAGGCCCCCGGGCCGCGGCCCACGCCCCGACGGCGCACGTCCACGACCTCACGTCGATCAGGGTGACCACGACCGAGGGCGGCCGGATCGAACTGACGCTGACGCCGCCGGCGACGCCGGCACCGGCGCCGGCGCCGAGGCCGTAAGGCGGACCGGGCCACCGGGGCGGGCCTCGGGCCGGACGGGGTCGGGACGGCGGGGCGGTACGGGGGGCGGTACCCCCGGGGCGGGGTCGGGACGGCGGGGCGGGGTGGGGGGCGGTACCCCGACGAGCGGGGTCGGGACGGCGGGGCGGTATGGGGGGCGGGATCCCCGGCTCGGGGTTGTGGAGGGTTCGGGGGTTTCCCGGCAGTCCACTGTCCTTCCGTGTCGGTCCGGGCCGTCAAGGGCGCTCACTTCGTTCGCGTCGCTTCGCGATGGCCTTCGGCCACCCTTGACTGCCCGGCCCGCCCCGGAATGCCATAAGACTGCCGGGAAGCCCCCGAAGGAACGGTCAGGGGGACAGTCATCCACATGCCCGCGTCAGGGACGCCGATCCCCCGCCCTGGCAGCCCCCTCCCTGCACCCGGCAGCGATGAGATGCGCGTGGAGCGCGGGGTGACGCGGCAGATCGCTACGCGCTCCTCTCGGCATAGCGTCCGACGACCGCCTGTGGCCGGACATAAGCCGCCCACGACGGATCCGGATGTCTCCCGGCCTGCGACAGCGGGTTGTTTGTCCCTTTTGGTGGCCGGTCGAGGCCTGCAAGGGGCCTTGCCTGACCGAGAGGTTGGAAAGTCCGGCATCAGGCTCCCACTCACCCCCTCACCGCCCCATTCCGTCCCGATGGGCCTCATTCCGCCCCTGCCGGGCGCTTGTCCGCCCCCATGGGCCTCATTCCGCCCCCGCCAGGCCGCTTGTCCACCCGCATGGGCCCCATTCCGCCCCCGCCAGGCCGCTCGCCTGCCCCGCCGAGCCCCTCATCCGTCCCGTTCGGCCTCATGCCCGCCCCGCTGGGCCTCTTGACCACCCCGCTAGACCTCGTGACCATCCCCTTCGACCCCGTACCCGTCCCGTTCGACCTCTTGTCCATCCCGCTGGTCTCCTTCTGCACCCAAGGCCGGCCCGCTCTACGCCCAGGAACAGGCCGCAGACGCCGACATGGCCATCCACGGACTCCGTCTGGGCGGCCTATGTCCAGCCACAGGCGGTCGTCAGTCGCCGAGACGTGAGAAGCGCGTAGCGATCTGACGCGCCCCCCGTCATGGCCGGGCCTGGTGGTGCCGGGAAATGGGGCACGGATGAACGGGAGATCCCGATCGGCATCTCAAGGGGCCTCATCCCTCGCTTGACCTCCCGGCCATTCCTTCGGGGGCTTCCCGGCAGTCTTATGGCATTCCGGGGCGGGGCGGTCGGTCAAGGGTGGCCGAAGGCCATCGCGAAGCGACGCGAACGAAGTGAGCGCCCTTGACGGACCGACCCGACACGGAAGGACAGTGGACTGACGGGACGCCCCCGGACCCTCTCTGATCCCGAGTCGGGGATCCCGCCCCCCGAAGCCCCGCCAGCCAACCCGACCCCGCCCCACCAGATCCCGACCCACCCCCCGACCCGTCAGCCCGCAATCGCCTCATACAGCGAGAACGCGGCCAGCGCCGCCATGACACCCGCCGCGACCTTCGTGATCAGGCGCAGCGGCACGTACTTCATCAGGGTCTTGCCACCCAGGATGCCGATGCCCGCGACCGCCCACAGCGCCAGGACGGCGCCGAGGCCGACCGAGACGGGGTTGTCGTACCGCGCGGCGAGGTTCGCGGTCATGATCTGGGTCAGGTCACCGAACTCGGCCACCAGGATCAGCATGAATCCGGCCCCCGAAACCTTCCAGAAGGACTGGTCGGCGGGTGCCTTGACCTCCTCGTCCCCGTCGCTCTTCTTCAGGAGCAGCATGGCCGCGCCCGCGAGGAAGAGGACGCCGACGACGGCCTGGACGAGCCGGTGCGGGAGAAGGGTGAGCACGCTGCCCGCGGCGATGGCGAGTGCGACGTGCACGGCGAAGGCGGCGGCGACACCTGCGAAGACGTACGAGGCGCGGTAGCGGGTGCCGAGCATCAGTCCGGCGAGGGCCGTCTTGTCGGGGAGCTCCGCGAGGAAGACGACTCCGAAGGCGATCGCCGTGACAGTGATGCTGAAGGTACTGCTGAACACGGGGCGGAACCTCAATCGGTCGGGCAGGACGCCATCGATACCGAGAGACCAGGGTGTTTCAGGGGTCGCTTCGGCTCGGCGGCGCCCTGACTGCGTCCACGCACCCGGCATGGACGGGTGCAGATGAACAAGAACAGGACACTGCGGCCGAAGGTCTCGCTGGCCGACCGCTGAACGCGGCCTGCCTCCGGGCGCCGGCTGGGGTGACCCAGCAGTATGTCGACGGTCCGGCGAAGAGCTACTCCCCTTCTGCACTCCACAGGATACGCGACGCCCTCCCCGGCCCGAAATAGGCCGTTGGTCCCGAGGCAGCCGCACCCACCCGCCGACGACCCGCCGACGCAGCCCGGGCCCCCGCCGAGCCGACCACCCCCTCACCCCTCCGCTCCCGCCCCATCCCTCCCCACCCCTCCCCCTGGAAGCCCAACTTCCGTTTCCCCCTCGGAAGTTGTCCGCCCCAGACGTGACGTGCGCATGTCGCAAACCTGTAACCTTGCGCCCGCCGCCACGCAATCCGGCGCCGCCACCATGGCCGCGCCCCTTCGGGGCTGACCGGCCACAAACCCCCGCATCCAGGGAGCCCCCCTCATGGCCCTCAAGACCTTCATACCCCGCGTCTACGCGCGTCGAATTGGCGTGCTCGCGTCAGCCGCCACGCTCGCCGCCCTCACCTCCCTCGTGAGCGCGCCCGCCGCCCAGGCCGCCCCGCCCGCCCCCATCAGCGCCGCGGCCGCCCGCTCCTACCTCGCCACGGTCACGCCGAAGACGGAAGGGTCCCTCAGCGGATACAGCCGCAGCCTGTTCCCGCACTGGAGCACCGTCTCCGGCACCTGCAACACCCGCGAGACCGTCCTCAAGCGCGACGGCGTCGGCGTCGTCACCGACTCCGCCTGCGCCGCCGTGAGCGGCAGCTGGTACTCCGAGTACGACGGCGCCACCTGGACCAACGCCGCCGACCTCGACATCGACCACGTCGTCCCGCTCGCCGAGGCCTGGCGCTCCGGCGCCGCTTCCTGGACCACCTCCAAGCGCCAGCAGTTCGCCAACGACCTCACCCGCCCGCAGCTCATCGCGGTGACGGACAACGTCAACCAGGCCAAGGGCGACCAAGACCCGGGCAAGTGGCTGCCGTCGCGGACCGCCTACCGCTGCACCTACGCCCGGATGTGGGTCGAGGTGAAGCAGTACTGGGGCCTGAGCATGGACTCCGGCGAGAAGTCGGCCCTGGTGGGCATCCTCAACGGCTGCTGAAACGGCGGCTGAAACGGCACCCGAACCACCCACAACACCCCACCGACCCACGCCCCACGCCCCCCACCCACGCTCCACCCACCCCCGCTCCACACCCCACGCCCACGCCCACCCACCGCCCATTCACCCGCCCTCTCCCCCGCCAGGGGGAGGTCACGCCCCCCTCCTCCGTCGTACCGTGATCGAAGGGGCTACGGAGGAGGGGGAGTTGCATGGCCGGGTTGCGTCTGGGGCCACTGCTTCGCTACGTCGACTGGGACACAGGCGGTTCGGCCACGATATGGATCGAGGCCGACCGCCCCTGTCAGGCCGAGGTGCGGTGCGCCGACGGGGCCGGCGGCAGCGTGCGCACCTTCCAGATCGCCGGGCACCACTACGCCCTGGTGCCCGTGACCGGCTTGGCCCCGGGGAGCACCACGGCGTACGAGGTGCTGCTCGACGGCGTGCGCGTCTGGCCCCTGCCGGGCACGGCCTTCCCGCCGAGCACGATCACCACGCCCGCCGTCGCCGCTGCCGGGCGGCCGGCCCCGGGGCTGCGGCTGACCTTCGGCTCGTGCCGGCAGGCCGCGCCGCCGGCCGGCCGGCACGGGCCGCACGGTCCGGACGCCCTCGATACGCTCGCCGCGCGCCTGGCGGCCGATCCGGACGAGGTGCGGCCGGATGTGCTCCTCCTGCTGGGCGACCAGGTGTATGCGGACCAGCTGTCGCAGGAGACCAGACGGTGGCTCGCGGCGAGGCGGGACCTGCGCGAGCCTCCCGGCGCCCAGGTCGCGGACTACGAGGAGTACACGCGGCTGTATTACGAGTCCTGGCTCGACCCGGAGATTCGCTGGCTGCTGTCCACCGTCCCCAGCCTGCAGATATTCGACGACCACGACGTCGTGGACGACTGGAACACGAGCGCGGCCTGGCTGGCGGAGATGCGGGCGACGCCCTGGTGGCCGGAGCGGGTGCTCAGCGGGCTGATGTCGTACTGGGTGTACCAGCACCTGGGGAACCTCTCGCCGGCCGAGCTCGCGGCCGATCCGCTGTACGAAGCCGTACGGGCGGCCCCGGACGGTACCGACGCCCTGCGGGCCTTCGCCGCCGCGGCCGATGCCGATCCGAGCTCGGTGCGCTGGAGCTACCGGCGGGACTTCGGCCGCTCGCGGCTGCTGATGGTGGACACGCGGGCGGCGCGGGTGCTGGCCGAGGGCGGGCGGGCGATGCTCGACCCCGCGGAGCAGCAGTGGCTCCGTGACAACGCCCTCGCCGGGCACGGCGGTTACGACCACCTCCTCATCGGGTCGTCGCTGCCGTGGCTGATGCCCCCGCTGATCCATGACGCGGAGACGTGGAACGCCGCGTTGTGCCGCGGCGAGCGGGGGCCGCGGTGGGCGCGGATCGGGGAGGATCTGCGGCGGCGCAGCGATCTGGAGCACTGGGCGGCGTTCCCGGCCTCCTTCGCGGCGCTGAGCGATCTGATCGAGGAGGTGGGGACGGGGCCGCGGGCACCGGCGACGGTGTGCGTGCTGTCGGGGGACGTGCATCACGCGTATGTGGCCGAGCCGCGCATACCCAGCACGGCGCGGGTTTTCCAGTTGACGTGCTCCCCGGTGCACAACTCGATCCACGCGGCGGTGAAGTGGGGCTTCCGGCTGGGCTGGTCGCGGACGGGCCGATGGCTGGGGCGCGGGTTCTCGCGGCACGGGCGGACGGGCAGGCCTCCGCTGAGCTGGCGGCGTACGGGCGGGCCGTGGTTCGGGAACCAGCTGATGACGCTGGCGCTGGCGGGCCGTTCGGCCCGGCTCCGGCTGGACCAGGCGCACAAGGCCCGGAAGGGGCAGCGGACCGCCCGGCTGGTGACGGTGCTGGACCGGGAGCTGACGTCGACGGCAGCGACGGCGTCGGCGGCGGGGCCGGGCGGCGGCACGGAGGGTGCCTACGGCCCGAGCTGACACACTGTGCACCCGGGCAGCCCCCGGGCATACGGCGCACCAACGCCCGGCGTACGCTGTATGGCTGTCAAGCAGCTCCTGCCGCTCCTGCCGCTCCCCGCGACGTCGCGGCGCTTCATGCCGCAGCACGTCAACCGGACTGGGGAGTCCCGCCTTGTTTGAGACGCTGGGGTCGCTGACCGCGAGCCCGTGGATCTACGCCGTGGTGGCGGTGTCCATCGTGCTCGACGTCTTCCTGCCGGTGCTGCCCAGCGGGGTTCTGGTGATCACCGCCGCGGCGGCCGCCGCGGCCGCCGGTGCGGCGGGTCCGGTGCCCGTGGCGGTTCCGGCGCAGGTGCCGGACATCCTCGCGCTGCTGGTGATCGCCACGACCTCGTCGGTACTGGGTGACATGGCCGCATTCCGGCTGGCCCGGCGCGGCGGGGCCCGGCTGGACCGTGCGATCGCCCGGTCCCGTCGGCTGACCCGCGCCCACGAACGCCTGGGCACGGCCCTGGCCCGTGGCGGCGGTGCCCTGGTGGTGATCGCCCGCTTCGCCCCGGCCGGCCGCTCGGTGGTGTCCCTCGGCGCGGGCAAGACCCACCGCAAGGTCATGGAGTTCCTGCCCTGGTCGGTGCTGGCGGGCATGGCGTGGGCCGGGTACAGCGTGGCCCTCGGCTACTTCGGCACCCAGTGGCTCGGCGCCACCTGGCTCGGCACGGCGGTCTCCGTGATCGCCCTCTTCGCCGCGGGCGCCCTGGCGGCCTTCGTCATCCGCCGCCCCGTCCCTACGGCGGCCCCGGCAGCCTAGCGACCGGCCGCCCGTTCCCCCGGGCGGAGCAGCGGCTCACCCGTTCACCCGGCCCCGATCGCCGCCCCGGGCCCGGGCTCCTAACGTCCACTGCACGGCGCGCAACCGAATCCGCGTCACATCCGTGCCCTGGCCGCGCCGTTTCGAGGAGCCCGAGGAGTTCTCTCCATGCCCGCCACTCCGCTCGCCCAGCCGCCGAACCGCCGCCTCCTGAAGGGGGTCGCGGCCGCGGCCCTCCTCCTCGCCGCGGCCACGCCCGCCACGGTCGCCCATGCCGGTGGCGCCTCCCCGTCCGGCAGCGTCTCCCCCACGGCCGTCGCCCCGGGGGGCCGCGTCAGCCTGAACGTCACGGGCTGCGGGACCAAGACCGGGACGGCCTCGTCCAGCGCCTTCGGGAACGTACGGCTGACCCCGGGCAATCTCGAAGCCACCAACCTCTTCGGCAGCGCCACCGTCTCCACCAACACCGCCACCGGAACGTACACGGTGACGTTCGAGTGCGGCGGCTCCGGCGGTCAGCGCGCCACCGCCTCCCTCCAGGTCACCTCCGGCGCGGCCCGCGGCGGGCTGGGCGGCAGCGTCGGCGCGATGAGCCCCGGCCAGATCGCCCTCGGCGCCACCCTGGCCGCAGGCGCCCTGGGCACCGGCGTCTGGCTCCTCCGCCGCCGCTCCCGCCTCACCTGACCCACACGTCTAGGCGGTGGCGGTGGCAGTGGCGGCAGCGCCCCTGACCTGCAAACCCTCCAGCAGGTCCCGCGTCGCCTCGGCGATCGCCTCCACGGCGGCCTCGAAGACCTCCTGGTTGTGGGCGGCGGGCGCCCGGAAGCCGGACACCTTCCGTACGTACTGCAGGGCGGCGGCGCGGATCTCCTCCTCCGTGGCCTTCTCGGGGAGGGCGGGCGGGCGCAGGGTCTTAATGGAACGGCACATACACCCACTATCGCGCTACTGGGGCAGCTCGGCGCCGGACAACTTCATGATCAGACCCGCCTGCAAGCGCGCCCGCAGCACCGGGTCGGCGACCTCCTCCAGCAGCTCGACGGCCCGCTGCATCGACGCGGCGGCCCGCCGGTCCTCGCGCAGGGAGGCCGTCTGGGCGGCCATGTGCCGGAGCGCCGCATCGGCCCGCCGGTGGAACAGCTGCCCGACGAGCGTGATCACCAGCCCCACCGAGCTCGTGACCACCCCGAGGTACAGCTCGCCGCTGCTCTCGGCCTTCCACACGGCGAGCGCCACCCCGAGCAGCAGGATGGCGGCCCCCACCCCGGCGAACCGCTGGCTGGTGACGAAGCTGCTGCGCGCCTGCGTCAGCCCGTAGGCGTAGTACTCGACCAGCACGGACGTGAACTCGGCGTCCCCGTGCCCGTCCCGCCGCGGAGCCGGCAGCCCCCCGACATCGGCGTACTTCGGGTCCCCCGTGTCCGCCGGGGGCTCGGCCACCTGCGCCAGCAACCGCACCCGCTCGGCATCCCGCCGCCGCTCGAACCCCTCCCGGGCCACCCGGTCCAGCAGTACGTACGCCACGCCGGCGCCCACGACGGCCAGCAGCCCGGCACCCCCCGCCACCCACTCACCCATCCCCCGACGATCCCACGCCCCCCAAACCCCCCGTCAACCCCCCAACCCCGCCGAACTCCCCGCTCACACCCGCGAGTTGCCGCGCCTGCGGATCACCACACCCCGGAAAACGGAACGGCCCCCCGACCAGGATCAGTCGGGGGGCCGTGCACGTATCTCCATGGTGGGCGTGGACGGTTTCGAACCGCCGACATCTGCTTTGTAAGAGCAGCGCTCTACCCCTGAGCTACACACCCGTGGATGAGTGGACAGCCTACATGGCAGGCGCACCCCCCACGCAAACCCGCATCCGTGGGAGAGAATGGACCGGGGCATGGCGGAGGCGGTACGGGAGAGGGATTGTGACGACGGCATCCCGGCGGTGGTTCGGCGGGCGGGACGAGAGTCGGCGGGCGGATGCGCAGGCGGCGAAGGATGCCGCCGCGGCCGCTTTCTACGAGCTGGACACCGCGCAGCGGGATCTGCGGATCTCCATGGAGACCATCGCGGCCGCCGACGGGTCGCCGGCGGCCCGGCAGGCCGGGGAGGGCTTCGCCGCGCTCGGGCAGCGCATCGACCAGGTCAGCCACGTGTACATCGAGGCCGTGGACGCGCACGACCTCGACCGCGTCGACCTGGAGGGGTCCGTCGCCGCGCGGGCGCGGGAGCAGCTGACGCGGGCGCGCGAGGAGCTCGTACGGGTCAAGGGCGAGCTGGACCGGTTCGCGCAGGGGCTGCAGCCGCTGCTGGACAAGGCCGAGACGCAGTTGGCGCGGGTGGCGCCCGCCCGGGAGCGGGCCCGGGCCGCGCTGCTCGCGGCGAGCACGGCGCTGGACGAGGTGCGCGGCAAGGGGATGCGGGCCGACGAGTTCGCGGCGCGGCTGGCCGCGCTCGGGCCCGAGCTGACCTTGCTGAACCAGGGCGCCGCGCAGCACGGCGTACAGGAGACCGTCCAGCGCGCGGACCGGATCCTGCGGGACGCGGAGGCGATACGGGCCGAGGTGGAGCGGCTCCCCGAGCGGGCCGCGGAGATCGACCGGCGCCTGGTGAGCCTGCGGACGCGGGCGCAGGCGCTGCGCAATCGGGCGGACCGGGTGGATCCGGTCCTGAGCGAGCTGCGCCGGCGTTTCAGTGCCGCGTGCTGGCAGGACCTCCAGCACGTGCCGGAGCAGGCCGTACGGGACGTGGCGCGGGCCGAGGAGCAGCTGAAGGAGGCCGCGCGGGCCCGCGAGGAGCAGCGCTGGGCGGACGTCTCGGCGCTGGTCGAGGCGGTCCGGGGTGCGCTGGACGCCACCGACGAGGCGGTGTCGGCGGCGCAGGACCGGCTGTCGCGGCTGGAGGCCGTGGCGCGGGACCCGCAGGCGGAGGTGCAGCGGACCCGGTTCGCGATCCGGGACGCGCAGCGGCTGGCGATGGAGGGGCGCAGTGTGCCCGATCCGCGGCACGCGCGGCCGCTGGACGAGTCGGTGGCCCGGATGGAGCGGGCGCTCGCCGGGCTGGAGGAGCGGCACCCGGACTACTGGCACTTCCTCCAGGAGATGGAGCAGGTGCGGCAGGACGTGGGCCGGGTCGTCTCCGACATCCGCGGCGGGCGCGGGAGCGGCTGAGTCCGCGCCCGTCGCGCGGGCGGGCGAGGGCGGCCGGCGAGGCCCGCGTTTGTCGCACCCGCGTTTGTCGCAGCGGGGCCCCGGGCGGATGCTTGGAGGTGGCTGGAAGAGGAGGGCGTGATGGCTGCCCATGTTTCGCACACCTCTCGTGCGCCCGGCGCACCGCGCACGACCACAACCCGCACGACGGCGCCCCGCACGACCGCACCCCCCGTGAACGCGCCGCACGCGGCCTACGGGTGCCACGAGCCCCACGAGCACTACGCGCCGTACGTGTCCCACGGGCCGATCGAGCTGCCCGCACCGCACGTGCCGTACCTGGTGCGGCGCGTCGCGCGTCCCGTCAACGCCCGGCTCGACGAGCACCTGCCCACCGACCACAAGCTCATCCAGGTCTACCGGGTGGGCGCGGGGCTGATGGGGCTGCTGCTGATCGTCTTCGGGATCCTCGGGCTGATCGACCGGATCGGGTTCTTCGACACCGGCGGTGCCACGGTGCTCGCGCTGAACACCAACGGCGCGCTGAGCGTGCTGTCGATCTGCATCGGTCTGCTGCTCCTCGCCGGGATGGCGATCGGCGGGAACTTCGCCTCCACCCTCAACATCGTGCTGGGGATCGCCTTCATCGTCAGCGGGTTCGTGAACCTGGCCCTGCTGGACACCGGTATGAACTTCCTGGCGTTCAAGATCCAGAACGTGCTGTTCAGTTTCGTCGTCGGCGTGATGCTGATGTGGTTCGGGATGTACGGGCGGGTGGGCAGCGCCCTGCCGCACGACAATCCGTACTGGCGGGCCCGCAACCCCGAGCAGGCCGCCCGCGAGGACCGGGCCGCCGCGCAGGCCGCCGCCCGGCTCGGTCGCGGCGTCCAGGGTCACGGCGTCTAGGACGTCCCACCGTCCGTGGGTAGCCTGGGGCCATGCCTCGTTACGAATTCCGCTGCCGGACCTGCGAAGACACGTTCGAAGTCAGCCGGCCCATGGCGGAGTCCTCCGCTCCGGCCGACTGCCCGGCCGGCCACGCCGACACCGTGAAGCTGCTCTCCGCCGTCGCCGTGGGCGGGACCAGCAGCGCCCCCGCCCCGTCCGGCGGGGGCTGCTGCGGTGGCGGAGGCTGCTGCTAGGCCGTGTCCGACGGCGACGCGCGACGGCGCTAGCGCTTGCGCGACAGGGTGAGGCCGTCCGAGATCGCCAGCAGGACCGACTCCATGCGGGTGTCCGCCGCGACGTGCTCGTTGTACGCGCGGACTCCCGCCGCCGAGCCCGTCGCGGCCTCGTCCAGGACCGTGCCGTGGAAGAGGGTGTTGTCCGTGACGATCAGCCCGCCCGGGCGCAGTCGCGGAACGAGCTCTTCCCAGTACGCGATCTGGCTCTCCTTGTCGGCGTCCACGTAGGCCATGTCGACGTGCGGCTCCAGCGGCATGGCGCGCAGCGTCTCTAGCGCCGGGGCGATCCGCAGGTCGATGCGGTCGGCGACGCCCGCCGCCTCCCAGGCCTCACGCCCGTACGCCGTCCACTCCCGCGAGACGTCGCAGGCGACGATCCGGCCGTCCGCCGGCAGCGCCTGCGCCATCGACAGGGTCGAGAATCCGGTGAAGGTGCCGATCTCGACGATGTGGCGGGCGCCGGTCAGCCGGACCAGGAAGGCCAGCAGCGGCCCCTGCTCCTCCGCCGACTGCATGCCGGCGACGTCCGGGAACTTCTCGTACGTCGTCGCCACCAGCCCCCGCTGGACCTCGTCCAGAGGGGGGTTGTGGTCGAGCACGTAGCGGTACAACTCGTCGGTGATCTTTGTGCTGTTGCCCTTGGTCATGCGCCCAGTGTGCCGACTCCGCCCGCCGGAAGGCCCATGGGCCGGCCACCGCCCGCCCTACCGGCCCGACTCCCGGGTCACCGCCGTCGCGAAGGCCCGCACGATCTCCTCGCCCGCCACGACGCCCGCCGCCGCCAGGGCGGTGACGTTCGGCGCCGTCCAGCCCGCGTCGGCCAGCTCCCCGTGCCCCGGCCGCCAGGCGGCGTCCGCCGCCAGCAGCAGGTCCGCGTCCAGCAGGGAGTCGCCCGCGGCGAGGGTCGTGGTCGCGCCCGTACGGCGGGCCACCTCGCGCATCGCCGCGCTCTTGGTCAGCGGCCGCGGCACGGCGTAGATCTTGCGGCCCTGGAGGGAGACGGTCCAGCCCCGGCCCTCGGCCCACTCCGTCAGCGCCTTGACCCACTCGTCCGGGACCAGGGCGCGCTCGACGACCAGGTACGTGAACAGGTCCTCCGCGATCCGCGCCTTGCGCAGCCACGCCGCGTCCGCCGTCTCCAGCAGGTGCGCGTGCACCTCCTCCAGGGGGGCGCACTCCCGCGCCAGCCGCGCCGCGACCTGACGCCGCCAGTCCCGGTCCGGGACCCCGTCCACCAGCAACTGCCCGCCGTTGGCGCAGATCGCGTACGGCGCCGGCCGCCCCGGGAAGCGGATGCGCTGGTACTGCTTGCGCGTACGGGTCGTCGTCGGGACGAAGACCACCGCGGGATCGGCCGCCAGCCCGGTCAGCAGCGCCGCCGCCGTCTCCGTCATGTACGACAGCGGCTTGCTCTCGTGCACCTCCACGCACAGCAGCCGCGGGGCCACCGGATCGGGCATGGTCAGGCCGAGCGCGGCCGCCGAGTAGATGAGCGTGCGGTCGAGATCACTGGCTACCAGGACAGTCACTTGGAGGTCACGGCCTTTCCGTCGGCGCCGGTCGCGCCACGCGTGAAGCGGGGGTGGATGAGTCCTACGCAGGTGTACGGCAGCCCGTCGACCTCTTCGACCGGCACGCCCCGCTGCTCGGCGAGCAGCCGTACGTGGTCCAGGTCCGCCCCGGCGCCGCGCTGCGCGAGGATCTTCCACGGCACGCGCCGCAGCAGCACCCGCGTCGTCTCGCCGACTCCGGGCTTGACCAGGTTCACGTCGTGGATGCCGTACTCCTCGCTGATCCGCTCGACGGCCGCCCAGCCCTCCCAGGTGGGGGTCCGGTCTGCGGCGAGGAGCTCCTTGACCTCGGCGTCGACGGCCTCGGCCACCTCGTCGAAGCGGGCGGCGACGGTGTCGATGAAGCCGGTGGAGACGTCGGCTCCGGCGAGCTCGCGGTAGAACTTCGCGCCGTGGAAGTCGGCGGGTCCGACCAGGTCGGACCTGAGGACCGTACGCGAGATCAGTCCGGAAACGGTGGAGTTGAGGCAGGCGGAGGGGATCAGGAAGTCCTCGCGGGTGCCGTACGTGGACACGCAGGAGCCGGGGTCGGCGAGGACGACGATCTCCGGGTCGAAGGCCGGGCCCCCCGCCTCCTGCTGGGCTTCCAGCGCGGCGGCCAGCTCGCGCGTGATGGCCCCCTTGCCCGTCCAGCCGTCCACGAAGACGATGTCGGCGGGGTCGTGGTGGGCCGCCAGCCAGCGCAGCGCGTTGGGGTCGATGCCGCGGCCGCGCACGATGGAGACGGCGTAGTGCGGCAGGTCCAGGCCGTGCCGGGCCCGGGCCCAGCGGCGCATGAGGACGCCGACGGGGGTGCCGGCGCGGGCCAGCGAGACGAGGACCGGGGAGGGGGACCGCTCGGCGAGGACGGTCTCGGTGACCGTGCCGACGGCCCGGGCGATGCGGGCGGCCGAAGCGGTCAGCGCGCTCCGGTAGAGCTCCTGGTACTGCGGGGAGGGCTGGTACTCGACGGGCAGCGACTCGGCGTAGTGCGCGCCGCCCGCCTGGATGGCCTCCTCGCGCTCCTCGGTCGGGGCCTCCAGCGCCACGTCGGAGAGGTCCTGGAGGAGCCAGCCGCAGTCCTCGGGGGCGTACGAGGAGAAGGCGGGTCCGCGCAGCGGCTCGGGCAGGAGCGAGGGCTCGGGCATGATCGGCTCCTGCCGGTCGGAGGACGCGGGGGGCGTGTACGAGGGGACCAGCGCGAGCAGGACCCGGCCGGCGTGCGGGGCCAGGCGCGCGAGGAGCCCGTCGGGGGCGTGCAGCGCGGCGGTGTCCCCGTGGCTGTCGACGACGGCGACGACGGTGTCGAAGCCGGCGCCCGCGACGTTGTAGGCGTACCGGTCGCCGGGCCCCTCGGCGGTGGGGGTGCCCCCAGAGGTAGCCGGGGGAGCGTCGTGCGCGGGGAAGACGAGCCGGGAGCGGATGGCGTAGCCGGGGTCGTCGACGGCGAGCACCGGGGAGCGGGTGGTGGTCGAGAACCGCACCTCGGCGGCTGCCCCGGACTCCTCCAGGGCCCGCGCGAGGCGCAGCGGCGCGTACATCAGCTCTTCGTTGCCGAGTACGAGGACCCGCCCGGGCCCGGCTCCGATCGCGTCGGCGAGCTGCCGGGTCAGGGCGGGCAGGGCGGCTTCGAGCCGGGCGCGGTGCTCGGGGGTGAACCCGTGCCGGCCCCCGTCCGGGAGCCCGGCGGGCCAGTCCAGCTCGACGCGCACGACGGCGGCCGGGGACCCGGCGGCGCCGGACCCGGGCTCACGGAACCCGGCCGGACCCGACCCGGCCGGACCTCCCGCGCTCTCGCGCTCGTACTCCTCGACCAGAGCCTGTCCCTTGGCCAGGACCCCCTCGGGGAGGTGCACCGTCCCGGAGGCGAGCGCGATCAGGTCGACGCGCGCGCCGATCTCGGCGGCGAAGGCGGTCAGGCGCTCGCGGTCGGCCGGGGAGCGCATGTCGACGAGGGCGACGACCACGTAGTGGCCGCGGGGGTGGCGGGCGTGCAGGTCGCGGATGGTGTTCAGGACCGTGTTGCCGGTGGAGAACTCGTCGTCGACGAGGACCAGCGGCCCGTCCCCGGCCAGCAGCTTCGGGTCCTGCGGCAGCAGCAGGTGCGAGGTGGCGTGCGAGTGGGCCTCCTCGAACCCGCCGGCCGGCTCGACACCGGGCACGGGGCGGCGGGTGGAGTGCAGATAGGGGGCGGCGCCGAGCCCGTCGGCCACACAGTGCCCGAGCCCGGTCGCCGTCTCGGCGTACCCGAGGACCACCGCCGTGGCGGCGGCCTCCTCGCCCAGCAGGGCCCGCACCCGCTCGCCGAGCCCGTGCCCGGCCGCGTAGACGGCCTGCGGGGACTGCGGGACGTGCTTGCCCAGCACCTGCGAGACCAGCAGGTGGGCCCGCTTCGGATTGCGCCGCAGGGCGAGCCCGAGCAGTTCGTCCAGCCTCGGCGATCCCGGGTCGCCGGCCTCCTCCAGGCGTACGCCCAGCCGCTTCGCCACCCAGGTTCCCGACCACACCGCGTCGATCGTCTCGCCCTTCTCCGTCGTCACCGTCGTCATCTCCGCCGTCATCGCCGTCGTCATCGCCGTCATCTCCGTCGCAGGTCCGCTCGCGGCGGTCGAGGGCGAGCTCACAGCTGGAGCCCGGCCGTGAGCAGGTCGACGAAGCCGACCTCCTCCTTGGCCACACCGAAGACCTCGGCGCGCAGCATGGTGCGCTCGGCCCAGGCCCGGTGGGGCTTCACCTCGTTCATCTTGTTCGTGTAGGCGGAGCGCATGACCCCGCCGCCGCCGCGCTCGGGGCGCAGGATGTCCTGGGCGTCGCTGAACTCCTCGTGGGAGACCACCGACAGCGCGTGGACGGGCGTGACGTGGGCGGGGTGGATGCAGGTCTTGCCCAGGAGCCCGTTGGCCCGGTCGAGCTCGACCTCGCGCAGCAGCCCGTCGAGGTCGTGCTCGATGAGGGCGGTGCGCAGTTCCTCCGCGCCTTCCTGGAGGAAGGGGCTGCGGCGCAGCTGGGGCTTGAAGAGCCTCTGCTGGTGGCGGAAGTACTCCCAGACGGGTCCGGTGACGGTGAAGCCGGTGCCGTCGGCGCGGCTGAGCACGTTCACCACGTCGGCGATGACCCCGGCGACGATCTGCACGTCGTAGGCGGTCATGTCGGGGGTGCGGCGCAGTCCGTAGACCGAGCAGAAGTCGGTGACGCCCAGGCGCAGCGCCAGGACCCGCTCGCGGTACCGGTTCACGGTGCGGGAGATGCCGGCGAGGGCTTCGACGCGGGTTTCGAGGTGGAGGAGGTCGGGGGTCTCCAGGACGGGCATCGCGTACAGCGGCTGCCCTGCGCCGGCCGCCTCGGCCTGGGCGACGGCGTCGAGGAAGGCGGTTCCGCGACTCTCGGTGAACTTGGGGAGTACGAATCCGGCCAGTCTGCGCGCGGAGCCGCCGAGGCGGTGCACGAGGTCGGGTATCTGCTCGGGGGTACGGACCCGGATGAAGAGGAGCGGGAGCTCCCCGCCGTCCGCGTCGAGGGTCGCGAACTGCCGGACGAGGTTCTCCTCGGCGTCGGCGACCTCGGCGTCGCTGATCGAATCCTCCAGGCAGAGGACCATGGAGACGACTCCGCGGGCGGCCTGCTTGTGGACGTCGGCCGAGAGGTGGGGGCGGGTGGCGGGGCTGTAGAGGGTGGCGCCGAGGGCTGCGGCGAGAATGCGGGCGGGAGAGTCGGCGGTGAATTCGGCCGGCTCCTGGTGGAAGAGGTCCTTGCGGACGGTGGGTGATATGTGCCCGAAGTGACGCATGCGCTTCCCTCGTACTGCCTCGGCGCCCCAGTGGCGTGGCCGGTAATAGTACGTACGAACCTGAGTCAAGAGTTCCTCAAGCACATGAAGTTCAGGTAACCCTCTTGCACGATGCCCAGGTCTCTCGTCCGGGACAAGGCCCTGCGGGGGGCCGCGTTGTTCCGCGCCGCCCCGGGAGGGCAGGATGACGGGCATGACGCACGCGATGCAGAAGGGCTCGAACATCCCGGTGACCGCCGTGGCGGTCCGGGCGGTGCTGCGCTGGACCGGCGGCCCCGAGGTGCCGGACGTCGACGCCTCGGCGCTGCTCGTGGGCCCGGACGGGCGCGTGCGCTCGGACGAGGACTTCGTGTTCTACAACCAGCCCCGCCACCCCTCGGGGGCCGTCTGGCGGCTCGGCAAGAAGCAGCTGGGCGAGGGGATCACCGACGCCGTGCAGGCGGACCTGCGGGCGGTGCCCCCGGTGGTGGACCGGATCCTGGTGGTCGCCTCCGCCGAGGACGTGCCGTTCCAGCAGGTCAGGGATCTGCGGATCCTGCTGTACGACGCCACGGCGACCGGCGGCTCCGAGCCGCTGGCCTTCTTCGACGTGCGGCCCGAGACCGGCGCCGAGACGGCCCTGATCTGCGGGGAGCTGTACCGCCGCGGCGACGGGTGGAAGTTCCGCGCGCTGGGCGAGGGGTACTCGAACGGCCTCGTCGGGCTGGCGACCGACCACGGGATCTCCGTGGACGAGAACGCCGCCGAGGACGCGTCGGGGGCCGCCCCCGCCGCCGGGGCGGGCGACGAGCAGACGGCCCTGATGGCCCCGCCGGTCCCGCAGCAGGCCCCGCCGGCACCGCTGACACAGGCCCCGCCCGCCGCGCAGCCCGCGTACGGGTACCCGCAGCCGGTCTCCCCGGCCCCGGTGCCGGTCCCGGGCGGCGACCCGGCGTTCCGGCTGCCCGTACAGGGCCCGCAGTTCCTGCGCCGCTGACGGGGCTGCTGCTCCCGGGGCCGGGCCCGCTGACGGGACCGGGCCCCGGTTCAGGCCACGGGTCCCGTCAGGCCTTGGTGCTCTTGTAGCCCCGCCCCCACTGCAGGCCCCACCCGTACAGCCGGTCCAGCTCGGCCTGGAACCCGTACACGAACTTCACCTCGCGCCGCACGATCAGCTCGCCCCTGACGTGCTCCATCGAGAGCACCGCGCAGGAGCGGGCCTGCGGCTGCCGCTCCTCCAGCGGGATCTCGATCCGGGGCCCGGTGATCGGGTAGAGGGTGACCATCGCGTGCGTCCGGTCGAAGGCCGGGGTCTGGTCGTAGATGTAGACGAACACCAGCAGGCGCTTGATCTCGTCCGCGTGGTCGAGGTTGACGAAGACCGTCTCCCCCGACGGCGCCCCGAACCGGTCGTCGCCGCTGAGCTTCACGTACGGCGGGCTGTTGATGTCCCCGTGCAGGTTGCCCAGCGGCTGGACGACGCCACGGGTCCCGTCGGACAGCTCGTAGAGGCACCCGAGGTCGAGGTCGACGTTGACCATGCCCTGGGTGTGCGCCTGCACCATGTCGGGCTTGAACAGCTTGAACGGGTGGCGCAGGAGCCGGCTGCCCTCGCCGCCGCGGCCCCCTATGTCCGAGCTGCGCATCCGCCAGGACAGGTTGACCCGCAGGTTCCCGTGGACGGCCCCCTGTTTGCTGAGCGACACCGTCGGATGCCGCTTGGTCAGCTCGATCGCGGCCGAGGCGCTGCCCGAGTCGAACTGCAGGGCGCGGCTGCCCCTGATCCCGTCGAAGAATCCTTCGAAGAGTCCCATCTCCCCTGTCCCCCCTCATGTGGTGTAGGCGGGGCGGCCTACGCGGACGGGGCGGCCCGGCAGTCCGCAGACCCGCCCGGCCGCCCCGCAGTTGGAGCGTTCCGCATTAGCGCCGTGATCATGCCTCGGCGGTGGAACCCTCCAGTTCCAACCGCTTGTTGCGGCGCACCGAGGACCAGAACGACCAGGCGATGAGGATCACGCCGACGAGGCCGGTGATGACCTCGTTGATCTCGTACTGGATGGTGACGAGCAGGATGACGGCGAGCGCGCCGATGGCGTAGTGCGCGCCGTGCTCCAGGTAGACGTAGTCGTCGAGGGTGCCCTGGCGGACCAGGTAGACCGTGAGCGACCGGACGTACATGGCGCCGATACCGAGGCCGAGGGCCATCAGCACGATGTCGTTGGTGATGGCGAAGGCGCCGATGACCCCGTCGAAGGAGAAGGAGGCGTCGAGGACTTCGAGGTAGAGGAACATGAAGAAGGCGGCCTTGCCCGCCATGGCGACGGCCGAGACGGGCTTGCCGCTCTTCTTGGCCGCTTCCTCGGCTTCGTGCTCGG
Organism: Streptomyces vinaceus; assembly: GCF_008704935.1. Taxonomy (NCBI): domain Bacteria; kingdom Bacillati; phylum Actinomycetota; class Actinomycetes; order Kitasatosporales; family Streptomycetaceae; genus Streptomyces; species Streptomyces vinaceus. Next base: position 5,099,639 of record NZ_CP023692.1, on the reverse strand, counting down.
CCTCTTCCTCCTCTTCGAGTCGGTTCTCGAAGTAGCCCGAGAGACCGCCGACGATCATGTACGTGATCAGGCCGGCGATGCCGGAGACCAGGACGGTCTGTGCCTTGTCCACGTGGGCGCCGCCGTGCTGGTGGGCGTTGGCGGCGAAGGTCGCGGAGGTGATCAGCAGGACGATCAGCGCGATGCACGCCGACAGCATGTCGATCTTGCCGAGCTTGGCGAGCGGCCGCTCCAGCCATGCGAGCCACTTGATGTCCCGGTCCTCGAAGATGAAGTCGAGGAAGATCATCAGAAGGAACATGCCGCCGAAGGCCGCGATCGCCGGGTGGGCGTCCGTGACCAGCTGCTGGTACATGTCCTTGTCGTTGAGCGCCAGATCGACGGCCTCGACGGGCCCGATGCCGGCGGTGACGGCGACGATCACGACGGGGAAGACCAGGCGCATGCCGAAAACGGCGATGAGCACGCCGACGGTGAGGAAGATCTTCTGCCAGAAGGCATTCATCTTCTTCAGGATTCCGGCGTTGACCACCGCGTTGTCGAAGGACAGCGAGATCTCAAGGATGGACAGGATCGCGACGATCCCCAGTCCGGTCATTCCCCCGTAGAACCCCGCTGCGACCAGACCGAGCGCAGTGACTGCGAACGACCAGCCGAAGGTTTTGAGAACCACTGGCACCCCATCGTCTTGTACGGCTTTACGAAACGTTGACCCCGAAGTCTAGAGCGATGCCCCGGAGCCCCGACGCGTACCCCTGTCCCACCGCCCGGAACTTCCATTCGCCGCCGTACCGGTAGACCTCGCCGAAGATCATCGCGGTCTCGCTGGAGGCGTCCTCGGTGAGGTCGTAGCGGGCCAGTTCCTGGCCGTCCGAGTCGTTGACCACGCGGATGAAGGCGTTGCTGACCTGGCCGAAGCTCTGCCGGCGGGCCTCCGCCTCGTGGATCGAGACCGGGAAGACGATCTTGTCGACCTCGACCGGCACCTTGGTCAGGTCGATGATGATCGATTCGTCGTCGCCCTCACCCTCGCCGGTGAGGTTGTCCCCCGTGTGTTCGACGGAGCCCTCGGGGCTCTTCAGGTTGTTGTAGAAGACGAAGTACGCGTCCCCCAGGACCCGGCCGTCGCGGCAGAGCAGCGCGCTGGCGTCGAGGTCGAAATCGGCCCCCGTGGTCGAGCGCGCGTCCCATCCGAGACCGACCAGGACCCGGGTGAGGTTCGGTGCGGCCTTGGAGAGGGAGACGTTGCCCCCCTTGGCGAGTGTGACGCCCATGTTGTGGTCCTCCCCGGACGACGTGGTGATCGCGGCGCGCCCCGCGTGGCGGGCCGCCGGTGGAGCTCGGCGGTGCACCCCCGGGGCGCACCTCCGCAAAGCACGTCCGGCGCCGTACACACAGTGCACGGCGCCGGACGGGTGACTGCTGGCAGGCTCAGACGTTGACGCCGAAGTCCTGGGCGATGCCGCGCAGGCCGGAGGCGTAGCCCTGGCCGATGGCGCGGAACTTCCACTCCGCTCCGTTGCGGTACAGCTCGCCGAAGACCATGGCGGTCTCGGTCGAGGCGTCCTCGGAGAGGTCGTAGCGGGCGAGCTCGCTGTTGTCGGCCTGGTTCACGACGCGGATGTACGCGTTGCGGACCTGGCCGAAGCTCTGCTGGCGGCTCTCGGCCTCGTAGATCGAGACCGGGAAGACGATCTTGGCGACATCGGCCGGGACGCCGGCCAGGTTCACCTTGATCGCCTCGTCGTCGCCCTCGCCCTCACCGGTGGTGTTGTCACCGGTGTGCTCGACCGAGCCGTCCGGGCTCTTCAGGTTGTTGAAGAACACGAAGTTCGAGTCGTTGGCGACCTTGCCCTGGTCGTTGGTCAGGATCGCGCTGGCGTCGAGGTCGAAGTCGACACCGGTGGTGGTGCGAGCGTCCCAGCCCAGACCGACGATGACCGCCGTCAGATTCGGCGCGGCCTTGGTCAGCGAGACGTTTCCGCCCTTGCTGAGGCTGACTCCCACGGGTCCTCCATTGGGTTCATGTGTGGGGCGGTGCCCCGTCGTGCGGTTTCTACCGGGATCAACGCTTCGATCCTAGTGACGGGTTCCCGCCTCTCGGCGTCTTTCCCGGTGAACAGTTCCCGGAACCCGCCCGAAGTGCGGCGATTGTGCCGCGGTACGAGGGATTCCGGGGCTGCCGGGGTCTCTCCGGGGTGTCGCGAGGACTCCTCAGAGGCTGTCGAGGGCCTTGATGTACTCGTTCAGGTCACGCGCGTCGGGCAGGCCGTTGACGACGGTCCAGCGCACGATGCCGTCCTTGTCGATGATGAAGGTGCCGCGGACCGCGCAGCCCTTCTGCTCGTCGAAGACGCCGTACGCGCGGGAGGTCTCGCCGTGCGGCCAGAAGTCCGAGAGGAGCGGGTAGTCGAGGTTCTCCTGCTCGCCGAAGACGCGCAGGGTCGGGACGGAGTCGTTCGAGACCGCGAGGAGCTGGACGTCGTCGTTCTGGAACCGCGGCAGCTGGTCGCGCAGCTCGCACAGCTCGCCGGTGCACACGCCGGTGAAGGCGAACGGGTAGAAGAGCAGCACCACGGCCTTCTCGCCGCGGAAGTCGGAGAGCCGCACCGTGGCGCCGTGGTTGTCCTTGAGCTCGAAGTCCGGGGCCTTGCTGCCGACCTCGATCGCCATCTCTCGCATCCCTTCGTTCCCGCATCCCTGCGTTGGGCTGTTCGGGTGGGTCCAGCCTAGGCCGACGAGGCCCTTGGAACGCACGCACCCCGCCGACCGGAGGGAATCCGGCGGGCGGGGTGCGTGTCCGCTTGGCTGCGGGGCGCGGCTCAGCGCTTGGCCTTGGCGGCCTTCGGCGTCACCAGCTTGGTGGAGGTCCACTCCTTGCCGACGGGCAGGCCCTTGGCGAGGGAGAGGCCGGCCGTTTCGGCTGCCTCGCTGATGTCGCTGGCCTCGACGTAGCCGTCACGGCCCGTCTTGGGCGTCAGCAGCAGGATCAGTGCGCCGTCCTCGACCAGCTCGGTCGCATCGACCAGGGCGTCCGTCAGATCGCCGTCTTCGTCGCGGAACCACAACAGCACCGCGTCGGCGACGTCGTCGTAGTCCTCGTCGGCGAGCTCGCTGACGAGCTTCTCGACGGCGTCACGGAATTCCTGATCGACGTCGTCGTCGTAGCCGATCTCCTGGACCACCTGTTCGGACTGGAAACCCAGCCGGGCGGCCAGGCTCTCCGCGTGGTCCGCGGTCGCGCTCACGGGGTGCCTCCTGCTCATGTTCGGTGAATGTCTTCGGCGGCGCGCGTACGCGCAGCATTGGGCGTAGTCCACACGGGCGCGGCGGATCGCGCAAGTACCCGGCCGTCGAGACCGTCGAAACGGTGACGATTACGGCCGTCTCGCCGCAACTTTCAGCCTTCCCGTGGGGACGTCTGGTGATTCATCCCACACCATTCCAGCTCATTCGGCATCATCGGCGCCGCTCGGCGGCTTTCCTACCTGTTTGAGGGACGAACGGTCATGCGAGCCCGCTGATCTTCCGGGGCGTAGGGTGGCGATCGGCCGGACCTGACGCTCACGGCGCCCGAATCTCCGCGGACTCCAGTGATTACCCAGTGGTACGGGTGACGATTCGGACCGAGCGTAAGACGATGGGAGGCGGCGAAACCCCATGGCACGACTCCCCTGACAGCGAAGGAACAGCGTGGCTTCCGCATCCGATCGCAATCCGATCATCATTGGCGGCCTGCCGAGCCAGGTCCCGGACTTCGATCCGGAGGAGACGCAGGAGTGGCTCGACTCCCTGGACGCAGCCGTCGACGAGCGGGGCCGTGAGCGCGCCCGCTACCTGATGCTGCGGCTGATCGAGCGGGCCCGCGAGAAGCGCGTGGCCGTGCCCGAGATGCGCAGCTCGGACTACGTCAACACGATCGCCACCAAGGACGAGCCGTTCTTCCCCGGCAACGAGGAGATCGAGCGCAAGGTCCTGAACGCCACCCGGTGGAACGCGGCCGTCATGGTCTCGCGCGCCCAGCGTCCGGGGATCGGCGTCGGCGGCCACATCGCCACGTTCGCCTCCTCCGCCTCGCTCTACGACGTGGGCTTCAACCACTTCTTCCGGGGCAAGGACGAGGGCGACGGCGGCGACCAGATCTTCTTCCAGGGCCACGCCTCCCCCGGCATCTACGCGCGCGCCTACCTCCTGGACCGGCTCTCCGAGCAGCAGCTCGACGCGTTCCGGCAGGAGAAGTCGAAGGCCCCGTACGGCCTGTCCAGCTACCCGCACCCGCGGCTGATGCCGGACTTCTGGGAGTTCCCGACCGTCTCGATGGGCCTCGGCCCGCTCGGCGCGATCTACCAGGCCCGGATGAACCGGTACATGGAGGCGCGCGGGATCGCCGACACCTCGAAGTCACACGTTTGGGCGTATCTCGGAGACGGCGAGATGGACGAGCCGGAGTCGCTCGGCCAGCTGTCGATCGCCGCCCGCGAGGGCCTGGACAACCTGACCTTCGTCGTGAACTGCAACCTGCAGCGGCTCGACGGACCGGTGCGCGGCAACGGCAAGATCATCCAGGAGCTGGAGTCGCAGTTCCGCGGCGCCGGCTGGAACGTCATCAAGCTCATCTGGGACCGCTCCTGGGACCCGCTGCTGGCCCAGGACCGCGACGGCATCCTGGTCAACAAGATGAACTCGACGCCGGACGGGCAGTTCCAGACGTACGCGACCGAGACCGGCGCGTACATCCGCGACCACTTCTTCGGCGACGACCAGCGGCTGCGGGCGATGGTCGAGAACATGAGCGACCAGCAGCTGCTGCACCTGGGGCGCGGCGGCCACGACCACAAGAAGATCTACGCGGCGTACGCGGCGGCCAAGGCGCACAAGGGCCAGCCGACGGTGATCCTGGCGCAGACGGTCAAGGGCTGGACGCTCGGCCCGAACTTCGAGGGCCGCAACGCGACGCACCAGATGAAGAAGCTGACGGTCGACGACCTCAAGCGCTTCCGCGACCGCCTGCACATCCCGATCACCGACGCGCAGCTGGAGGACGGCGCCCCGCCGTACTACCACCCGGGCAAGTCCTCGCCGGAGATCCAGTACATGCACGACCGGCGCAGCTCGCTGGGCGGCTACGTGCCGACCCGCGTGGTGCGCGCGAAGCCGCTGCAGCTGCCGGACGAGAAGACGTACGCGGCCGCCAAGAAGGGCTCGGGCCAGCAGTCGATCGCCACGACGATGGCGTTCGTGCGCATCCTGAAGGACCTGATGCGGGACAAGGAGATCGGCAAGCGGTTCGTGCTGATCGCCCCGGACGAGTACCGCACGTTCGGCATGGACGCCTTCTTCCCGAGCGCCAAGATCTACAACCCGCTGGGCCAGCAGTACGAGGCGGTCGACCGCGACCTGCTGCTCGCGTACAAGGAGTCCCCGACCGGCCAGATGCTGCACGACGGCATCTCGGAGGCGGGCTGCACGGCCTCGCTGATCGCCGCGGGTTCGGCGTACGCGACGCACGGCGAGCCGCTGATCCCGGTCTACGTCTTCTACTCGATGTTCGGTTTCCAGCGCACGGGTGACCAGTTCTGGCAGATGGCCGACCAGCTGGCGCGCGGTTTCGTCCTGGGCGCGACCGCGGGCCGGACCACCCTGACGGGTGAGGGCCTCCAGCACGCCGACGGTCACTCCCAGCTGCTGGCGTCGACCAACCCGGGCTGCGTGGCCTACGACCCGGCGTACGGGTACGAGATCGCCCACATCGTCCAGGACGGCCTGCGCCGCATGTACGGGCCCGAGGCCGAGGACGTCTTCTACTACCTGACCGTCTACAACGAGCCGATCCAGCACCCGGCCGAGCCGGCCGACGTCGACGTCGACGGCATCCTCAAGGGCATCCACCGGGTGGCCGCGGGCTCGGCGGGCTCCATCGGGGCGCAGATCATGGCCTCGGGCGTGGCGGTGCCGTGGGCGCTGGAGGCGCAGCGGATCCTCGCCGAGGAGTGGAACGTACGGGCGGACGTCTGGTCGGCGACCTCCTGGAACGAGCTGCGCCGCGAGGCCGTGGAGGTGGAGGAGCACAACCTGCTCCACCCGGAGGAGGAGCAGCGCGTCCCGTACGTGACGCGGAAGCTGTCGGGTGCCGAGGGGCCGTTCGTGGCGGTCTCGGACTGGATGCGCTCCGTCCCGGACCAGATCTCGCGGTGGGTTCCCGGCGCGTACACCTCGCTGGGCGCGGACGGCTTCGGCTTCGCGGACACGCGCGGCGCGGCACGGCGCTTCTTCCACATCGACGCGCAGTCGGTGGTGCTGGCGGTGCTGACCGAGCTGGCCAAGGAGGGCAAGATCGACCGTTCCGCGCTGAAGCAGGCGGTGGACCGCTACCGGCTCCTGGACGTGTCGGCGGCCGACCCGGGCGCCGCGGGCGGCGACGCGTAGCACCGCGGCGCTGCGCGGGGCGGGGCGGGGCGGATGACCGACGGCGGCGGGCCGGGGCGTGCGGGAGTGCGCCCCGGCCCGCCGCCGTTGCGCCGGTCGCCGCAGCGCTGCGCGGGCCGCAGCAGCAGTGCGCGGACCGTCGCAGCAGTGCGCGGGCCCGTCCGCTTTACCTGTTCCTTAACATGCTCCGTATGAAGGAACCCTCCCGCCAGCTGCGGTGGGAGCGGCGGAGCCAGACCCCGCTGCTCGTGCTCGCCGCGGCCTTCACCGTCGCCTACGCCGTGCCGATCGTCGTGCCCGACGCGGACGCGGCCGTGCACCGGGCGTGCTCGGTCACCGAGTGGGTGGTGTGGGGGGCCTTCGCCGCCGACTACCTGATGCGGCTGGGGCTGTCGACGGCCAAGAAGGCGTTCGTACGGACGCACTGGCTGGACCTGGGCGCGGTGCTGCTGCCGATGCTCCAGCCGCTGCGGCTGCTGCGGCTGGTGTCCACGCTGCTGCTGGTGGGCCGGCGGGCCCGGATGGCCCCGCAGATCCGGCTGACCACGTACGTGGCGGGGGCGGTGGTCGGGCTGCTGATGTTCGGCTCGCTCGCCGTGCTGAGCGTGGAGCGGGACGCCCCGAACGGGAACATCAAGAACCTGGGCGACGCCGTGTGGTGGAGCTTCACCACGATGACGACCGTCGGGTACGGGGACCACTCCCCCACCACCGGGCTCGGCCGGGTGCTCGCGGTGGGGCTGATGCTGTCGGGGATCGCCCTGCTCGGTGTGGTGACCGCGAACATCGCGGCCTGGTTCATCTCCCGGTTCGAGCGGGACGACCGGGTGGAGCGGGCGCAGACCGCCGCGATCGCCGAACTGGCCGCGGAGGTACGGGCGCTGCGCGCCGAGATCGGGCGGCTCGGCGGCGCGGCCGCCCCGGGCGCGGGGGCCGACGTACCGGCCCCGGTGCCCGAGGCGGCCCCGGCGGAGGCCGCTAGCGCTCCCACACCTTGAAGGCCCGGACCAGGTAGGGCGATTCGGGCAGCCAGACCCCGTCGCCGGGGTAGGTCTGGAACTCTCCGGTCTCCTGGCACTCGGCCGACTGGTAGGTGGTCACCGGCCGGCCGGTGCGGTTGACCAGCGACTGGGCGCTGGTTCCGGCGGGCAGCGCCGTACAGCTGTTGATGTCCAGGGTGCTCAGCTCGTGGGCGTGCCGGGTGCCCTTGAACTCGGGCTTCGCCCACAGGCACAGCTGCCCGGTGGCGCAGGCGGGCGCCTTGCCCGGCGGCGGACCGGCGGCGTGTGCGGCGCTCGCCGTACTCGGGATGAGTGCGGCGAGGGCCAGGACGGTCGCGGCCAGGACGGTGGTGGACCGTGCGGGTGAACTCGTACGCATGACAGGTCAACTCCTTGTGGACGACGCCACCCCGGACCGGTTCCGGGGCGCTTCGGGAACCACGCTGACCTGCGAGGACGGCCGGGCGGAAGGGGTCTTCGGCCGGTCCACCCGGATAGGCGACAGCCCCGCCGGAACACGTCGGCGGGGCTGTCGTGCGTACGCGGTTGACGCGCGCGAGGGAGTCGGGGCCGCGGGAGCGGGCCCGGCTCAGATGTGCGCCGCGCCGGCCCCCGCGGCGGCGTTCTCGCCGCGCTTGGTGAAGCAGGCGACGATCGCGGCGAGCACCGCGACGCAGCCGGCGACGGTGAAGGCGGTGCTCATGCCGTCGACGAACGTGTCGTGGGCGACCTTGGCGATCGACGAGGCGATCGGCTCCGGGGTCCCCGGCTGGACGGGGGCGATGCCGACCTGGACCCCCTTCTCGGCGAGGTCCATCTGCTCCGGGGTGAGCGCGGGCAGCTCCGCCCGCGCCCAGTTGTCCCCGAACGAGTTGCCGACGGTGGTGGCCATGACCGCGCCGAGGACGGCGGTGCCCAGGCTGCCGCCGACCTGCATGGCGGCCTGCTGGAGCCCGCCCGCCACGCCGGAGAGCTCCAGCGGGGCGTTGCCGACGATGACCTCGGTGGCGCCGACCATGACGGGGGCGAGGCCGACACCTAGGAGGGCGAACCAGAGCGACATCTGCAGGGTGCCGGTGCCGGGGGTCAGCGCCGACATCCCGAAGCAGGCGACGGCGGTCGCGACCATGCCCGTGACCAGCGGGATGCGCGGGCCGACGGCGGTGATGGCGGCGCCGGCCAGCGGCGAGCCGATGATCATCATGCCGGTCAGGGGCAGCAGGTGCAGGCCGCTGTCGACCGGGCTCATGCCGTGCACGTTCTGCAGGTAGAAGGTGACGAAGAACAGGCCGCCCATGAAGGCGAAGGCCATCAGCACCATGAGCACGGTGCCGGCGGACAGCGGCAGCGAGCGGAACATGCCGAGCGGGATCAGCGGCTCGGAGACCTTCGACTCCCAGACGGCGAAGAGCACGAAGCAGACGACGGAGCCGATGAGGAAGAGCATGGTCCGGGTATCGCCCCAGCCCCACTCCGAGGCCTTGATCAGCGCCCAGATCAGCGAGAACATCGCGACCGACAGCAGCAGGATGCCGACCACGTCGAAGGACTTCGGGGCGTTCTCGGCGCGGTGGTCGACCAGGATGAACAGGCCGAAGGCCAGCGCGACGACGCCGACGGGCACGTTGATGAAGAAGACGGACTGCCAGCTGACGTTCTCCACCAGCAGGCCGCCGACGATGGGCCCGGCGGCGGTCGAGGCGCCGATGACCATGCCCCAGATGCCGATCGCCATGTTGAGCTTCTCGGCGGGGAACGTGGCGCGCAGCAGGCCCAGCGCGGCGGGCATCAGCAGGGCCCCGAACAGGCCCTGTGCCACACGGAAGGCGATGACGTACTGGACGCCGGACGAGAGGCCGATCGCCGCGGAGGCGGCGGCGAATCCGGCGATGCCTATGAGGAAGGTCTGGCGGTGGCCGAAGCGGTCGCCGAGCTTGCCGGCGGTGATCAGCGAGACCGCGAGGGCCAGCAGGTAGCCGTTGGTGATCCACTGGACGTCCGCGAGCGAGGCGCCGAGGTCCTTCTGGATCGCGGGGTTGGCGACGGCGACGATCGTGCCGTCGAGCGTGACCATCATGACGCCGATCGCCACGGCGAAGAGGGTCAGCCAGGGGTGGCCGCGCAAACCGGTGCGGGCCGGAGCCGGACCCGATTCCTTGGCGAGGGTGATCTGACTAGTCATGCGAACAGGCTAGTGACAGCGACTGACACTTCACAAACGGCTTAACGAGGCAGTGGCTGTCAGGTCCGTCACAGGTACCCTGACCGCTCACTCAGCGTCAGATTCAGCAGGCGGAGCCTGCGGAAAGGACACCCCTCGGTGATGACCGACGAGCGGCCGGCTCCGGCACCGGCGCCCGGACTGCGCGAACGCAAGAAGCGGCGCACCCGTGACGCACTGCTGCGCGCCGCCCTCCTCCTCTTCGTCGCGCAGGGGTACGAGCACACCACCGTCGACGAGATCACCGACGCCGTGGACGTCTCCCAGCGCACCTTCTTCCGGTACTTCGCCAACAAGGAGGAGGTCGCCTTCGCCGTCCAGGACCTGGTCGAGTCGCACTTCGTCGCCGCGCTGCGCGCCCGGCCGGCCTCCGAGGGCCCGCTCGAAGCCCTGCGCCGCGCGGTGCTCGACGCCTGGGACACCCTCGACGAGGCCCTGTCCGACGTGGTGCCGGTCGACCTCTACATGCGTACGTACCAGCTCATCGAGTCGACCCCGGCGCTGCTCGCCGTGCACCTGCGCCGCTCCACGGAGCTGGAGGAGCGGATCGCCCGGCTGATCGCCGAGCGTGAGGGGCTGGACGTGGACGCCGACCCGCGGCCCCGGGTGGCGGTCGCCGCGGTCTCGGGGGTGATGAGGGTCACGGGGCGGCTGTGGGGGCAGGGCGAGGACGCCAGCGTGGCCTCGATCCGCCGGATGACCGAGGCCTGCCTTGACCAGATCGGCCCGGCGCTCGCCGCGCGCTGGCGCTGAACACCCGTACGAGGGGCGCACGGTCGGCCGTGAACCCGGTCACCCCGGGCGCCATGGCCGGATCCGGTCTCCTACGCTGGTCCCAGTGAACCTGCCCGGCCTCGCCCCCTCCACCGCCTTCGGCGCCGACCCGCGCCCCGCCGCCCTGCGCACCCTGCTCGCGCTGGCGGTGGTCTTCCTCATGCTGGCGACCACCGGCTGGACCGCGGTGCACCGCCCCGACGCCGGGACCACGCTGCGGAGCGCCGCCCTCGCCTCCTGGGCATCGGCCCGGATCGACGGCCGCCCGGTGCCGGCCGCCGACGCCCCCGTACGGACGGTGGCCCGGTTCTTCGCCGGCCTCGACGGAGCCCAGCGGGCCCGGCTCACCGACGGGTACCCCCTGGTCGTCGGCAACCTCGACGGGGCGCCCGCCGCCCTGCGCTACCGGGCCAACCTGCGCGGCCTGGAACTGGCGCAGCGGGCGGAGGAGGCCCGCAGCCGGGACGTCAGCCTGACCCCGGCCGACCGCGCCACGGCCGGCCGGCGCGCCCACCGCTTCGAGTCCCTGGCCGAGCCGGGCCGGCAGATCCTCGCCTTCGACCCGACCGGCGGCGGCCGCGTCGCCGAGGTGTTCGGCGACCTCGACCGGGCGGACCGGATCTCGGTGGTCGTCCCCGGCGTCGACACCGACGTGCTCACCTTCGAGCGCACGCAGCGCCGCCTCATCGCCCCCGCCGGCATGGCGCAGTCGCTGTACGAGGCCCAGCGCGCGCAGGCTCCGCGCAGCCGCACCGCGGTCATCGCCTGGGCCGGCTACACCGCGCCGACCGGGGTCGGCATGGACGCGGCCACCGGCCGGATGGCGGTGGACGGGGCCGTACGACTGGAGTCCCTGACGGCGGGACTGCCCGGGGACGCGAGCGTGGCGCTGTTCTGCCACAGCTACGGCTCGGTGGTGTGCGGGGTCGCCGCGCACGCGCTGCCGCGGTCGGTGACGGACGTGGTGGTGGCCGGCAGCCCGGGCATGCGCGCGGGCTCGGTGGCCGACCTGCACACCTCGGCCCGGGTCTGGGCCACGCGGGACTCCGGCGACTGGATCGCGGACGTGCCGCACCTGGAGGTCGGCGGGGTGGGCCACGGGGCGGACCCGGTGTCCCCGGACTTCGGTTCGCGGCTGCTGTCCTCGGCCGGGGCCAAGCTCCACACCGGCTACTTCGAGCCAGGTACCGGATCCCTGGACAACTTCGCCAAAATCGGAACCGGTGCGTTCGGTTCCCTTACCTGTGCGACCGGTGACGATGCCTGCCGGCGTGGAATTTCCGGGACAGACGGGGACTGACACGTGTAGAGCCCTGGAAAACGGGCTTCGCATCAAGGGGGACGCACGGGGGTGCGTCCCTTTACCATGTGCCGCATGGGTGACGTACTGGCCGGAAATCATGCCGTCTGGGAGTTCGACTCGGACTCGGTGCTCATCCGCTTCGCACGGGGGCTGCGAACGCCACGTCTCTGGAACGCTCTGGGGGCGCGGCGGATCCCTTTCGAGGCGTTGTCGGGGGTGACCGTGAGCGCGGCCGGATCCGGGGGGAAACGGGACGCGGTGGTTCTGCGTGCCGTGCCGCGGACGGGCGCCGATCCGCTGATGGAGGCCGCCGCCGGGCAGCTCCGGGACGTCTGCGATCCGTACCGGCTGGTCCTGCCGGGCGACCGGGGCGGGCAGGCGGCCGAGTTCGCCGATGCCGTACGGGCCCGGCTGGGCCCGGAGGCCGACGAGCCCGCGCAGCGGTTCCTCGTCCGGGTGCCGGAGCCGCCGCTCCAGCTGAAGGCGTACGACGCGCGGCTCGCCTTCGACGGCTCTGCCGTCACCTTCCACTGGTCGCGCACGGGGGCCACGAGCTCCAAGTGGAAGGCGGGCGACCAGCGTTACCCGCTGACCGCGCTGACCGGCGTCGAGTGGAGCACGCCGGAGCGCCCGGGCGGCCACCTGCGGCTCCTGCTGCGGGACGCGCCCGCCGATCCGCGGCCCGACCACGATCTGGCGACCGCGGTGTTCGCCGTCGGGGCCGGGTCGGTGCACGAGTCGCTGCCGTTCGCGGCGGCCGTCCTCGCCGCCCTGCGCGGCCGCACCCCGGTGGCCTCGGTCCCGGCGGCCCGTACGGACGAACGGCTGCACCATCTGGGCGAGTTGTACGGCGCGGGCCTGCTGACGGACGCGGAGTACTGCGCACTGCGCGACCGCTTCGCCGCCGAAGCCTGAGCCGCGGCCAATCGCCGCCGAAGCCTGAGCCGCGGCCACCGCCGGGAGGCCCCCGGCGGTGGCCGCGGCCGGGGCGGATCAGCCCTCGCGGCCCGCGGACGTCCAGGTCATGTCGGGGTAGCGGTCGCCCGCGACCTGCCCGGCGATCGGCTCCAGCAGCTCCAGCTCCGCCGGCGTCAGGGTGATCCGGGTCGCGGCGGTGTTCTCCGCGAGGCGGTTGGTCTTGCGGGTGCCCGGGATCGGGACCACCGTCAGCCCGTGCACCTGCGCCCGCTGCTGCACCCAGGCCAGCGCGATCTGCGCCGGGGTCGCCCCGTGCGCCTGCGCGATCTCCCGCACCGGCGCCAGCAGCGCCGCGTTGGCCTTGGCGTTGTCACCGGTGAACCGGGGCTGGAAGCGGCGGAAGTCCGCCGCCGACAGGTCGGCCGCCGCGTCCGCGAACGAGCCGGTCAGGAAACCGCGGCCGAGCGGGGAGTACGGCACGAAGGCCACGCCCAGCTCCGCCGCCGCGCCCACCGCCGTGCGCTCCACGTCCCGGCTGAACAGCGACCACTCCGACTGGAGCGCCGCGATCGGGTGCACCTCGTACGCCTCGCGCAGTTCGGAGCCGGTGACCTCACTGAGCCCCAGGTGGCGCACCTTGCCCTCCTGCACCAGTTCGGCCATCGTGCCCACCGACTCCGCGAGCGGCACGGCCGGGTCGCGCCGGTGCATGTAGTAGAGGTCGATGACATCGGTACCGAGCCGGCGCAGGCTGTCCTCGACGGCCTGGCGGATGTACGCGCGGTCGTTGCGGATGCCGCGGTGCTGCGGGTCGTCGGTGCGCTCGATGCCGAACTTGGTGGCGAGGGTGATCTCGTCCCGGTGCTCGGCCACGAACGGCGCGATGAACTTCTCGTTGGCGCCGCGCCCGTAACTGTCCGCGGTGTCGAAGAGGGTGACCCCGGTGGCCAGGGCCGCCTCCAGGGTGTCGCGGGCCCGCGCCTCGTCGGTCTCCCCGTAGAACTCGCTCATGCCCATGCAGCCGAGGCCCTGGACGCCCACCAGCGGGCCCCCCTTGCCGAGTTCGACCTGCTCGATGGTGGTGTTCTGCGTCATGGTCGTGTCGCCTTCCCCGCGGTCGTGCCCTTGGCATACATGTCGATCTTGAAATCCAGTACGGCGAGCGCGTCGTTCAGCTCCGTGATGCGCGCACGCACCTCGCGCCGCGTCTGCTCCAGCAGCTCGCGCCGCTGGTCGACGGTGTGCTCACCCTCGCGCACGAGTTCGGCGTAGCGGACCATGTCGGCCACCGACATCCCGGTGGCGCGCAGCTTGCCCACGAAGGCCAGCCAGTGGAGGTCCTTGTCGCTGAACCGGCGCTGTCCCGAGTGCGAGCGGTCCACATGCGGCATCAGGCCGATCCGCTCGTACCAGCGCAGCGTGTGCTGGGTCAGACCGGTCCGGGCCTCGACTTCGCTGATCGTGTACCGCGTCTGCGTCAGGCTCATGGCGACCACGCTAAAACCTTGGAGTGCACTCCAAGCAAGTAGGCTCGGCCGCATGGAGAGCGTGGAGACCCTGCAGAGCCTGCGGACCATCGAGAACTGGCCGGTACCGACCGCCGCGGCGGCCGTCGTGCGCGCCGACGGGAGCCTGGCCGGCTCCCACGGCCCCCTGGACCACCGCTTCGCGCTGGCTTCGGTGACCAAGCCGCTCGCCGCGTACGCCGCGCTCGTCGCGTACGAGGAGGGTGCCGTCGAGCTGGACGAGCCGGCCGGGCCCGAGGGCTCGACGGTCCGTCACCTGCTCGCGCACACCAGCGGGCTGGCCTTCGACGAGCACCGCGCGATGGCCGCGCCCGGTACGCGCCGGCTGTACTCGAACGCCGGTTTCGAGGTGCTCGGCGACCACATCACCAAGGCGACGGGCATCCCGTTCGCGGAGTACGTGCACCAGGCGGTGTTCGAGCCGCTCGGCATGGCGTCGACCACGCTGGAGGGCTCGCCCGCCAAGGACGGGGTCTCGACGGTCTCCGACCTCGTCCGGTTCGCCGCCGAGCTCCAGGCCCCGCGGCTGCTGGACGTGCGCACGGTCGCGGAGGCCACCTCGGTCGTCCACCCGGGGCTCAAGGGGGTGCTCCCGGGGTACGGGATCCAGTCCCCGAACGACTGGGGGCTCGGCGTGGAGATCCGCGACGGCAAGTCCCCGCACTGGACGGGCGCCTCCTCCTCGCCGCGCACCTTCGGGCACTTCGGGCAGGCCGGCACCTTCCTGTGGGTGGACCCGGACGCCCGCGCCGCGTGCGTGGCGCTGGCCGACCGCGCCTTCGGCCCGTGGGCCGTGGAGGCCTGGCCCCCGTTCACCGACGCGGTCCTCGCCGAGCTCGCCGCCCGCTGAGCGGGCGCGTCACCGCACGCGCTACGGCAGCTCCCAGATCAGCAGCTCGCCCGGGGATCCGGCGACGATCTCCAGACCCGCTTCGCCGGTGATCCGCGCCGAGTCCCCGGGACCGAGCTCCTCCCCGTCCAGGCGCAGGTCCCCGCGTACCACGTGCAGGTAGACCCGCTCCGCCGCCGGTACGGCGATCCGCTCGCCCGCCCCGGGCCTGCGCACGTGCAGGACGGCGCCGGCCGCGGGGATCTCGTACGGGGCGCCTTCGGCGATCTGCCGGACCAGCGCGTACGAGGGCTCCCCGCCGGCGGCCAGCGGCGCGAGCCACGTCTGCACGAAGCGCAGCGGTACCGCGCCGTCGTTGCGCTCGATGTGCCGGGCCCCGGATCCGGCGGCCAGGTGCTGCACGTCACCGGGCCGGACCACCGTGCTCTCGCCGGTGCTGCCCTTGTGCGTGAGCTCGCCCTCGACGACCCAGGTCACGATCTCGGTGTGGCTGTGCGGGTGCTCGTCGAAGCCGGCGCCCGGGACCAGCACCTCCTCGTTGCAGGCCAGGACCGGGCCGAAGCGCAGGTTGTCCGGATCGTAGTGGGCGCCGAAGGAGAAGGCGTGCGCGGTGGTGATCCCGGCGTCCGGATCCCCGCCCGCGTACCGGTCGGCCCCGCGGCGTACGTCAATCATGGAAGTCACCGTAGCCCCCCGGTGGAGCGCCGCCGTGGGACCGGACTCCGCGCCGCCGCCCCGATAAGGCAGTCTTGTCCCGTGTCCCAACCCGAACGTGAGCATTCCCCCGCGCATCCCGCTCCCGCCCATCCGCACGCCGCGACGCTGCGCCGGCTGGAGAAGTCCTCCGGCCGGCTCGCCGCGAACGCGATCGCGCGCATGGACGAGACCCTGCCGTGGTACCGGGCGATGCCCCCGGAGAACCGGTCCTGGATCGGTCTGGTCGCGCAAGCCGGTATCGCCGCGTTCACCGAGTGGTTCCGGCACCCGGAGACTCCGCAGGCGATCTCGACGGACGTCTTCGGGACGGCTCCGCGCGAGCTGACCCGGGCGATCACCCTGCGCCAGACCGTGGAGATGGTCCGCACGACGATCGAGGTCATGGAGACCGCGATCGAGGAGGTCGCGGCCCCGGGCGACGAGTCGATCCTGCGCGAGGCGCTGCTGGTGTACGCCCGGGAGATCGCGTTCGCGACGGCCCAGGTGTACGCGCAGGCCGCCGAGGCGCGCGGGGCGTGGGACGCCCGGCTGGAGTCCCTCGTCGTGAACGCGGTGCTGTCCGGCGAGGCCGACGAGGGCGCACTCTCGCGGGCCGCCGCGCTTGGCTGGAATTCGCCGGAGCACGTGTGCGTGGTGCTCGGTACCGCGCCGGAGGGCGACAGCGAGCTGACGGTCGAGG
Organism: Streptomyces vinaceus; assembly: GCF_008704935.1. Classification (NCBI taxonomy): domain Bacteria; kingdom Bacillati; phylum Actinomycetota; class Actinomycetes; order Kitasatosporales; family Streptomycetaceae; genus Streptomyces; species Streptomyces vinaceus. The sequence continues at coordinate 5,083,224 of NZ_CP023692.1, read as the reverse complement.
CGATCCGGCGGGCGGCCCGCCACCACAAGCTCCAGGTCCTGACGGGCGTGCTCGGGGACCGCCTCGTCGTGATCGCGGGCGGCAGCGACAACCCGATCCAGGTGGCGAAGTCGCTGATCGGGCCGTTCGCTGCGGGTCCGGTGGTGGCCGGTCCGGTGGTGGCGGACCTGCTGAACGCGACCAAGTCGGCGCAGGCGGCGGCGGCCGGGCTGAAGGCCTGTACGGCCTGGCAGGACGCCCCGCGCCCGGTGCTCGCGGACGATCTCCTGCCCGAGCGCGCGATCGCCTCGGATCCCTCCGCCCGGGAGCAATTGGTGGAGGAGATCTACAGACCGCTGGAAGAGGCGGGCTCCGCGTTGCTGGAGACGCTGAGCGTGTATCTGGAGCAGGCGAGCAGTCTGGAGGGCGCGGCACGGATGTTGTTCGTGCACCCCAACACGGTGCGCTACCGGCTGCGACGTGTGACCGACGTCACCGGCTGGTCGCCGTCGGATGTCCGATCTGCGTTCACGCTGCGGATCGCCTTGATCCTCGGGCGTCTGGCCGACGGCGATCCGCAGTCCTAGACTTTTGTCGGACATCAACAATTACCCCGACGGTTCTTCGTCCCTGTCCCCACGGGCGGCGGGGACCGTCCACAAGAGAGAGTGTGAGGGTGCTCGTACTCGTCGCTCCCGGCCAAGGCGCACAGACGCCCGGCTTCCTGACTCCCTGGCTCGACCTCCCCGGCGCCGCTGACCGCGTCGCCGCCTGGTCGGACGCCATCGGGCTCGACCTTGCCCACTACGGCACGAAGGCGGACGCGGACGAGATCCGCGACACGGCGGTGGCCCAGCCGCTGCTGGTGGCCGCCGGTCTCCTGTCCGCCTCCGCACTCGGTTCCCGCGGCGCCTTCGGCGCCGTCGCGGGCCACAGCGTCGGCGAGATCACCGCCGCCGCGTACGCCGGTGTGCTGTCCGACGCGGACGCGCTGTCCTTCGTACGGACGCGCGGTCTGGCGATGGCCGAGGCCGCCGCCGTCACCGAGACGGGCATGGCCGCGGTGCTCGGGGGCGACCAGGCGGTCGTCGTCGCGCACCTGGAGAAGCTGGGTCTGACCCCGGCGAACATCAACGGCGCGGGCCAGATCGTCGCCGCAGGAACGATGGAGCAGATCGACGCCCTGGTGGCCGAGAAGCCCGAGGGTTCCATGAAGGTCGTCGCCCTCAAGGTCGCGGGCGCCTTCCACACGCACCACATGGCTCCCGCGGTCGCCACGCTGGAGAAGGCCGCGCAGGCCCTCGCCCCGGCCGACCCGGAGCTGAATTACGTCTCGAACAAGGACGGCCACGTCGTCACCACGGGCGCCGACGTCGTCGCCCGCCTGGTCGGCCAGGTCGCGAACCCGGTCCGCTGGGACCTGTGCATGGAGACGTTCGGCGAGCTGGGCGTCACCGGGATCATCGAGCTCAGCCCGGGTGGCACTCTTACGGGTCTGGCCAAGCGCGCGCTCAAGGGCGTGCCGAGCGTGGCCCTGAAGACCCCGGACGATCTCGAAAAGGCCGCCGCGCTCCTCGCCGAGCACGCGGTCTGAGAGAAGGAGCCCACTCAGCATGTCGAAGATCAAGCCTGCCAAGGGCTCCCCGTACGCCCGCATTCTCGGCGTCGGCGGCTACCGCCCGACCCGTGTGGTCTCCAACGAGGTCATCCTGGAGACGATCGACTCGTCCGACGAGTGGATCCGCTCCCGCTCGGGCATCGCGACCCGGCACTGGGCCTCGCCCCAGGAGACCGTCGCCGCGATGTCGGTGGAGGCCTCCGGCAAGGCGCTGGCCGACGCGGGCGTCTCGCCCGAGCAGATCGGCGCCGTGATCGTCTCGACGGTCTCGCACTTCAAGCAGACCCCGGCCGTCGCGACGGAGATCGCGCACCGCATCGGCGCGGTCAAGCCCGCCGCGTTCGACATCTCCGCGGGCTGCGCCGGCTTCGGCTACGGCCTGACGCTGGCCAAGGGCCTCGTGATCGAGGGCTCGGCCCAGTACGTCCTCGTGATCGGCGTGGAGCGGCTGTCGGACCTGACCGACCTGGAGGACCGCGCGACGGCCTTCCTGTTCGGCGACGGCGCCGGCGCCGTGGTCGTCGGCCCCTCGGACGAGCCCGCCATAGGCCCCACGGTGTGGGGTTCGGAGGGCGACAAGTCCGAGACGATCAAGCAGACCGTGCCGTGGGACGAGTACCGCAGCACGGACAGCGACCAGAAGTTTCCGGCCATCACGCAGGAGGGTCAGGCGGTCTTCCGCTGGGCCGTCTTCGAGATGGCCAAGGTGGCCCAGCAGGCGCTCGACGCGGCCGGGATCACCGCCGAGGACCTGGACGTCTTCATCCCGCACCAGGCAAACATGCGGATCATCGACTCGATGGTGAAGACTCTGAAGCTGCCGGAGCACGTCACGGTCGCCCGTGACGTGGAGACCACCGGCAACACGTCGGCCGCCTCGATCCCGCTCGCCATGGAGCGGCTCCTGGCGACCGGAGCGGCGAAGAGCGGCGACACCGCGCTCGTCATCGGCTTCGGGGCGGGGCTCGTCTACGCCGCGACGGTCGTTACCCTCCCCTAGGGCCCGGGATCCACATCCCGCCCCGCTTACCCCAGTTAGCTATAGAAGGAGCGCCACATGGCCGCCACGCAGGAAGAGATCATCGAGGGTCTCGCGGAGATCGTCAACGAGATCGCCGGCATCCCCGTCGAGGACGTCGAGGCCGGGAAGTCGTTCACCGACGACCTGGACGTCGACTCGCTCTCCATGGTCGAGGTCGTCGTCGCCGCCGAAGAGCGCTTCGACGTCAAGATCCCGGACGAGGACGTCAAGAACCTCAAGACGGTCGGCGACGCCGCGGACTACATCCTGAACAACCAGGCCTGAGCCTGACGAGCGTTTGTCGCCACCTGGCGGTGGCGCCGTGACAATTCAGCACCCTCTGAGACGTGGAGAAAGAATTCCTGTGAGCCCGACCAATCGCACCGTGGTCGTCACCGGTATCGGCGCAACCACTCCGCTGGGTGGCGACAGCGCTTCGACCTGGGAAGGTCTGCTCGCCGGTCGTTCCGGCGTCAAGCCCCTTGAGGGCGAACGCTTCGCCGAACTCCCGGTTCGTATCGCCGCCCCGGCCGCCGTGGACCCCAGTGAGGTCCTGCCGCGCCCGATGGCCCGCAAGCTGGACCGCTCGGCCCAGTTCGCCGTCATCGCCGCCCGTGAGGCGTGGGCCGATGCCGGCTACACCGCCCCGGCGGGCGAGGACGCCGCCATCATGCCCGAACGCCTGGGCACCGTGATCGCCTCCGGTATCGGCGGCGTCACCACCCTGCTCGACCAGTACGACGTACTGAAGGAGAAGGGTGTGCGCCGGGTCTCCCCGCACACCGTCCCCATGCTCATGCCGAACGGCCCGTCGGCCAACGTCGGCCTGGAGGTGAACGCCCAGGCGGGCGTGCACACCCCGGTCAGCGCCTGTGCCTCGGGCGCCGAGGCCATCGGCTACGCCGTCGAGATGATCCGTACCGGCCGCGCCGACGTGGTCGTCGCGGGCGGCACCGAGGCGGCGATCCACCCGCTGCCCATCGCCGCCTTCGCCAACATGATGGCGATGTCCAAGAACAACGAGAACCCGCAGCAGGCCTCCCGCCCGTACGACAAGGCCCGCGACGGCTTCGTCCTCGGCGAGGGCGCGGGCGTCGTCATCCTGGAGTCCGCCGAGCACGCCGCCGCGCGCGGCGCCCGGGTCTACTGCGAGGTGCTGGGCCAGGGTCTGTCCGCGGACAGCCACCACATCGCGCAGCCGGAGCCGACCGGCCGCGGTGTCGCGGCCGCGGTGCAGAACCTGCTGGACAACACGGGTCTGGACCCGGCCGAGCTGGTCCACCTGAACGCGCACGCCACGTCGACCCCGCAGGGTGACACGGCCGAGCTGAAGGCCCTGCGCAAGGTCCTGGGCGACGACCTCGACCACATCGCGATCTCCGCGACCAAGTCGATGACCGGCCACCTGCTCGGCGGCGCCGGCGGTATCGAGACCGTCGCGACCGTGCTCGCGCTGTACCACCGGATCGCCCCGGCGACCATCAACGTCGACGAGCTCGACGAGGACATCGACGCGGACATCGTCGTCGGCGAGCCGCGCAAGCTGCCGGCCGACGGCCCGATCTCCGCGATCAACAACTCGTTCGGCTTCGGCGGCCACAACGTCACCCTGGCCTTCCGGACCGTCTAGTCCGCCAGACAGTACGTACGAAAGGGCCCGCCCGGCACTCGCCGGGCGGGCCCTTTCCGCATCCGCGGCACCCTCAGACCACCTGGTGCAGCCAGCGGACCGGGGCGCCCTCGCCCGCGTAGCGGAAGGGCTCCAGCTCGTCGTCCCAGGGCTTGCCGAGCAGTTTGGCGATCTCCTCCTCCAGCTCGCTCTCGCCCCGCGCGGACCGGGCGAGGGCGGCGCGCAGCCGGTCCTCGGGGATCAGGATGTCGCCGTGCATGCCGGTGACGGCGTGGAAGATGCCGAGCTCCGGGGTGGAGCTGTAGCGCTCGCCCTCGGCGGTGGGGCAGGGTTCGGCGGTCACCTCGAAGCGCAGCAGGTGCCAGCCGCGCAGCGCGGACGCCAGCTTCGACGCGGTACCCGCTTCGGCCTGCCAGGAGAACTCGGCTCTCCAGGTACCGGGGGAGGCGGGCTGCCTGATCCAGTCGAGGTTCACCCGCACCCCGAGCACCCCCGCAACAGCCCATTCCACGTGCGGGCAGAGCGCTCGCGGCGCGGAATGCACGTACAGAACTCCACGTGTCGTCACCGGGACCTCCAGTGTGGGACGAGGTCGGGAATAAACTCCAGAAAACGGACAGTATGTGACGTGATGTAATGTAACGGAAATTATTTGACAATGCGCTATGGGACCTGCGGCCGAAACGCCACGGGAAAAAGCTACCGTGCGCCGGGGGTCATGGTGTGACGTACGGTCGGTCCGAGGCCGCCGAACACAGAGCATTCACTCAGCAGGACGCCCCGGGAGGACCTGGGGCGACGAGGAGGGAACCACCCGATGGGCACCACCGCCATGCGACGCCGCGCGCGCACGACCCGGCGCCGGACCCTCGCGGGCGCGGGCGCGGCGACGGTGCTCCTGGCCGGGGTGCTGACCGGATGTCAGTCGGGCGGGTCGGACACGGAGGGTGAGCACGGATCGCACGCCGGGCCGCGCTGGAACACCGCGCCCGCCTCGGTGGCCGCCGCCGGCGATTCCATCACGCGGGGTTTCGACGCCTGTTCGGTGCTGGCGGACTGCCCGGAGGTCTCCTGGGCCACCGGGAACGACCCGGCCGTCCACTCGCTCGCGGCCCGGCTGCTCGGGGAGGCCGAGGTGCCGGCGCGCAGTTGGAACTACGCCGTGACCGGCGCGCGGATGGCGGACCTCGCGGGGCAGCTGGCCTCGGCCGCGGAGCACAGGCCCGATCTGGTCACGGTGATGGTGGGCTCGAACGACGCCTGTCGGCCGACGGCTTCGTCGATGACGCCGGTGGCGGAGTTCCGGGCCGGGTTCGAGAAGGCCCTCGCCGGCCTGCGCGCGGCCTCCCCCGCCTCCCAGGTGTACGTCTCCAGCGTGCCGGACCTCCAGCGGCTGTGGGAGCAGGGCAAGGACGCCCCGATGGTGCGGCAGATCTGGAAGCTGGGGATCTGTCAGTCGATGCTCGCCGACCCGCTGTCGGTGGCGACCGGGGCGACGGCCCGGCGCGAGCAGGTGCGGGCGCGGGTGGTCGAGTACAACGAAGTGCTGCGCGAGGTCTGCGCGAAGGACGCGCTGTGCCGCTACGACGGCGGCGCGGTATTCCAGTACCCCTTCTCCGCGCAGCAGTTGAGCCGCTGGGACTGGTTCCACCCGGGCAAGGACGGGCAGGCGCGGCTCGCGGAGCTGGCGCACCGCCAGGTGACGGCGGCCGAGCCGCCGCGCTGACGCGGGAGGGCATGGGGACCGGGGGCGGGTGTCAGGGCCCGCCCCCGGTCCGGTTCATGGGTGATTTCCGGACACCCCCTAGACCTCCAGGGTCGCCGTCAGGCGGGTGTCGCCGTGGGCGTGGCTCGCGCGGACCTCGTAGGCGCCGCCGATCCGCCGCCAGCGGCCGGTCTCCTCGTCCCAGACCTCGAAGGCCCGGGCGGGCAGGGCGATCTCGGCCTCGACGCTCTCGCCGGGGCCCGCCTCGACGCCCGCGAACGCGGCCAGCCAGCTCGCCGGCCGTTCCACGGCCGCGCCCTGCCCCCCGTCGGAGGCCGCGCCGCCGGACGCCGCGCCCGCGGGAGCGACGTAGAGCTGGACGACCTCGCGCCCGGCCCGGGTGCCGGTGTTGGTGACGCGGACCCGGGCGGTGGCGCCGGTGACCTCCAGGGACTCGTACGCCCAGTCGGTGTAGCCGAGGCCGTGCCCGAACGGGTAGGCGGGGGCGATGCCCTGACGCTCGTACGCCCGGTAGCCGATGAAGAGGCCCTCGGTGTACTCCAGGCGCCCCTCGGCCGGGGTCACCTCGGTGACCGGCGCGTCGGAGAACCGTGCGGGCCAGGTGGTGGGCAGGCGCCCGCCCGGCTCGGCGAGCCCGAGCAGCACGTCGGCCAGCGCCGCCCCGCCCTCCTGGCCGGGGAACCAGGTCAGGAGTACGGCGGCCACCTCGTCCCGCCACGGCAGCTCGACCGGGGAGCCGGCGTTGACGACGACCACGGTGTTCGGGTTGGCGGCGGCGACGGCGCGCACGAGGTCGTCCTGGCGGCCCGGCAGGCGCAGGTCGCTGCGGTCGAAGCCCTCGGACTCCACGCGCTCGGTGGTCGCGACGACCACCACGGCGGTGTCGGCGGCGCGGGCTGCCTCCACGGCCTCGGCGATCAGCTCGTCGGCGTCGCGCCGCGGGCCGAGGTGGAGCAGCGAGAACATGATCGCCCGGAGCGGCAGGGTGCTCGTGTCGGGGACCTGGAAGGTCAGCGAGACCTCGACCGGCCGGCCCTCGGTGAGGGTGACGCGGCCGCGTTCGCTGGGGGCGCCGAAGAAGGCCTCGAAGGGGTCGGCCTCGTTGCCCATCGGCTGGACGCCCTCCCATAGGGTCTCGCCGCCGACCGCGAGGGCGAAGGCGCCGAGCCCGCGGGTGCCGAAGGCGTGCTCGCCGCTCTCGCGCGGCACGAACGTACCGGTGACCTCGATGGTCGCCATGGTCTCGTACGAGGCGCCCGCGGGCAGGTCGTCGCCGATCCACTGGACCTGGCCGGTGGGCAGGCTGCCCTCGCCGAGGACGGCGCCGGAGCCGTCGCGGCAGATCGCGCGGAGTCCGAAGCCCTGGTCGGCGGGGGTGAGCTCGTCGGAGGGGTCGGCCCCCACGCGGAAGGTCAGGGCTCCGTCCGGGAGGGCGGCGGTCAGCCCGTCCAGCGGGGAGACGATCCGCTCGGGGAAGACGGTGGCCGAGCCGCCGCCGAGGACGCGGGCGTCGCGGGCGGCCGCGCCGAGCAGGGCGACGGTGCGGCCGGGGGCGGCCTCCAGCGGAAGGGTCGCGTTCTCGTTGCGTACGAGGACGAAGCCGCGGGCGGCGAGCTCGCGGGCCAGCGCCTGTCCGTCGATCGCCGCCGGGGCCTCGGTGACGACGGCCGGGGCGCCCTGCAGGACGCCGACGCGTGCGGCGAGGCGCAGGACGTTGCGCACGGCCTCGTCCACGGCGGACTCGGGGACCTCGCCGGCCCGGACGGCTTCGGCGAGGGCGGGCCCGTACACGGTCTGCGGTCCGGGCATGGCCACGTCGAGGCCGCCGAGGATGTCGCCGGTGGTGGAGCGGGCGGCCATCCAGTCGGAGACGTTGTACCCGTCGAAGCCCCATTCGGCGCGCAGGACCTCGTTCACGAGGTCCTGGTTCTCGGTCATCGTCGTGCCGTTGACCCGGTTGTAGGCCGTCATGATGCCCCAGGGGTGGGCGTTCGCGACGATCGCCTCGAAGGGCGCCAGGTACAGCTCCCGCAGCGGGCGCGGGGCGATGACGCTGTCGGCGGTGAACCGTTCGGTCTCGGCGTCGTTGCCGACGAAGTGCTTGACGGTGGTGCCGACGCCGCCGTCCTGGACGCCGTTCACGTAGCCCGAGCCGATGGCGCCGGTGAGGTACGGGTCCTCGGAATAGCACTCGAAGTGGCGGCCGCCGAGCGGGGAGCGGTGGAGGTTGACGGTGGGGGCGAGGAGGACGTGGACGCCCTTGCGGCGGGCCTCCTGGGCGAGGAGCCGGCCGGCGCGGCGGGCGAGCGCGGGGTCCCAGGCGGCGGCCAGCGCGGTCGGGGAGGGCAGGGCGATGGACGGGTCGTCGGCGGTCCAGCGCACGCCGCGGACCCCGATGGGGCCGTCGGACATGACCAGGGACTCCAGCCCGATCTCGGGAACGGCGGGCAGGGACCACATGTCCTGGCCGGCCAGCAGACGGGCCTTGGTGTCGAGGTCCAGCTTGCCGAGAGCCGCTTCTACGGCGTCGTGGCGGACCTGATCGGCATCGGTCACGGCCGTGCCTCCTCGTTGAGTGCGTGCGTGCGTGCGGGTGATGGCGTTGCGCGTGCCGTGGGGTGTCCCCATCGTGGACCTGATACCGGTAGAGCGGTAGGGTTCGTAACATGTTCGTGATATTCGGATAACGTACGTACGGTCCCGCCGTCAGGCGGCACGGCGCGGCGCGAGCGGAAGAGGTAGCGGGCGATGGCCAGGGCGAGGAGCGAGGAGCGACGCGGCGACATCGTCCGCGCGGCGGTCGAGGTGATCGCGGAGCGCGGCTACCGCGGCGCGTCGCTGGGCGCGGTGGCCGAGCGGGTCGGCCTGACCCAGCAGGGGCTGCTGCACTACTTCCCGACCAAGGAGGCGCTGCTGGTCGCGGTGCTGGAGGAGCGCGACCGCTGGGACACCGGCGGAGGCTCGCGCGCCTCGGCCGGCACCTGGCGCCTGGACCTGCTGGCCTCGCTGGTGGAGTACAACGCCATGCGCCCCGGCATCGTGCAGACCTTCTCGGCGCTGCTGGGTGAAAGCGTCACCGACGGGCATCCGGCGCGGGAGTTCTTCACCGAGCGCTACGCGCAGGTGCGCTCGGAGATGGCGGCGGTGCTGCGCGCCGAGTTCGGCGACCGGCTGCCGTCGGGCCTCACCCCGGAGCAGGCGGCCCCGCTGCTGACCGCCGTCATGGACGGCCTCCAGTACCAGTGGCTGCTCGCCCCGGAGTCCGTGGACATGCCGGCCGCCTTCCGCTCCTTCCTGACCCTGCTGCGCGGCTCGGACGCGGCGTAGCGGCCGGCCCCTACGGGCGGCCCAGCAGCGGGTCGTGGACGGCGCAGGGCGGGCGCAGGGCGGGGGCGGGGACCCGGTAGTAGACCCGATCGCGCAGGCGTCCCGTCCAGGGCTCCCGCTCCGAACGCCGCTTGACCAGGAGGTGGCGGCTGCTGCCCTCCGCCAGGTGGGTGCGGTACGCGCCGAGCAGCGGGTCCGCGGGACCGAGGAACTCCCGGATCTGGTCCTCCACCAGGCAGAACGGGCAGTGCGTACCGGGCACGAGGTGGAACTGGCGGCCCTCCGGGTGCGCGTCGTCGGCGAAGGCGGTCAGGACGAGCGCCCCGCTGAACATCACGCAGACGCCCACGACCTGGGGCCCGGGTGCGCTCGCCGCCTGCCGGACCAGGTCCCGGAAGGCCTCGGCGTCGACCCGCTGGATGCGGGCGGCCAGGGCCCGCGTCGCCGCCAGCAGGCTGTGGACCGCGGCCACCAGGGACACGAGGGCGACGGCGACCACGGCCCAGGCCGGACCGGTGGCCGCGAGCAGCCACAGCGCGCCCGCGTTCAGCAGGGCCATCAGGAGCACGGCCACCCGCAACCCCGCCCCGCTGGTGCGGACCAGACGGTACGACAGGACCAGGAGGACGGCGGCGAGGAGGGGGTGGATCCAGTCGGGCATCGGCCGGCCCTCCGTCAACTGCGGTGCACGAGCGGACCGTTACAGCATCGCCCGGCCGCGCCGCCGCGTCGAGCCCCGTACCGGCTGCCGGGTGCGCGGCGCGGGCTGGCATGCTGGGTCCGTGAAGATCGCAGCAGCGCAGCTCACCTGCGTCCCGGCCGACCCGTCCGCCAACACGGAGCTGAGCGTCGCACTCGCCGCCGAGGCCCGGGCGCAGGGCGCCGAGCTCGTCGTGTTCCCCGAGCTGGCCCTGACCGGATACGAGTTGGAGGCCCTGGCCACCGACCCCGGGCTGTGGCTGGCGGACGCCGACGACCCCCGGCTGGATCCGCTGCGCTCCGCAGGCATCGCCGTCGCGTTCAACGCCGCCCTGCGCACCGCGGGCCCGCTGCCCGCCCTCGCGACCCTGGTCTACGGGGCGGACGGCAGCCATGTGACCACGTACGCCAAGCAGCACCTGTACGGGCACGAGCAGGGCGTGTTCGCGGCCGGCGAGAGCCAGGGCCGCTTCACGCTCGGCGGGATCCCGTTCTCGCTCGGCGTCTGCTACGACAACCACTTCCCCCGGCTCACCGGCCGCGCCGCGGCGGACGGCTGCCGGGTCCACCTGGCGAGCTCCCTGTACGGGACGGGCGACGGGATCCGGGAGCGGGCCACCGTGTACCCCGGGATCGCCGAGGAGCACGGCCTGTACGTCGTCCTCGCCAACCACGTCGGCCCGGCGGGCGCGTGGACCGGCTGCGGCCGTTCCGCGATCTGGGCCCCGGGCGGCGCGCTGCTGGCCGAGGCGGACGACCGTACGGCCTCGGTGGTGACGGCCGAGGTGGCCCCAGCCCCCGCGGCCGCTGCCACGGCCCCCGCGGAGACGGCCCCCGCGGAGACGTCCGTCAGCTGATCGCCGGCACCTTGGAGTGCCGTCCGGTGCGGGTGTGCGCGTCCCGCCCGGCGGGATCGTCCACCGCGACGGGCTCGCGGTCCCGCACCAGCGCCGGCAGCACCAGCGCGAACGCCGCCGCCGTGTAGAGCGCCGTCCACAGCACCCAGCCGCCGGGCGGTGCCCAGTGCGCCGAGAACGGCACCCACGGCCCGTTGACGCCGACCGCGAAGCGCCGCAGCGCCCAGAAGAACGCCGCCGCGTTCGCCAGCGCCAGCCCGGCGACGCCGAAACCGACGAGCCTGCGCCACGGGAACCCCTGCTCGGGCGCCCGGCTCGCGCAGATCAGCACCGCCATCAGCGGCAGGCCCACGGCGAACGGCAGCAGGTAGCGGCCCTGCCAGACCATGCCGAGCTGTTCCGCCTGGGAGGCCTGGGCCGCGACCGGCACCACCACGATGGCCACGAGCATGCCGACCAGGGCCACCGCCTCGCGCCCCCGCCCGTACGCCAGCGCCAGCCCGGTCACGACCGCGATCACGCCCAGCCAGACCAGCCAGGTGAAGGCGGGCGCGGGGGTGTCCAGCCAGCCGAAGTAGCCGAGCATCTGGTGGACGTACGTCTCGGTGTTGCCGAAGGTCTGGCGGGCCGCCTCCTTGGCGGTCAGCGTCTTGGGCGTGTTGATCACCGAGTTGTCGGGGTGCGCCCCGGCCCAGAGCAGCGCACCGGCCGTGGCCAGCCCGAGCAGGGCGGTCCACAGCCACAGGGCCTTGCGGCGCAGCACCGAGCGCAGGACACCCCGCCGGGCGAGGAGCAGGCCGAAGAAGACGGCGCCGGCGAACCAGATCAGCCCGAGCGGGCGGATGTTGATCAGGACGAGCCCGCCGATGCCGACCCGGGCCAGCCGCCGGTTCAGCAGCCGCGGATCGGGCGACATCAGGATCGACAGCAGGGCGGTCCACACCAGGACGCCGGCGGCGATCTCACCGCCGCTCGGGTTGACCATGCCGGCCATGTACAGGGCCATCGGCGTGGCCGCGGTGAACACGCCGAGCAGCGCCACCGAGCGCCTGCGCCGCCACTCGGCGGCCGTGACCACGGCGCTCGCCAGCAGGGCCGAGCACAGCGCGGCCGACATCAGCCGCATCAGGTACAGCCCCTTGGGGCCGTCGACCAGCAGGCTGGGCCAGCCGGTCACGAGGTAGTACGCCGGGTGGTACCGGCCGGCGGCCGTCGTGACCTGGACGGTCTTCTCGGAATGCCCGATCGCGGGCGCGCAGGAGGCCGGCCGGTCCTCGTGCCAGGCGTAGCACTCGTGCTGCTTGGGCAGCGGCTTGTACCACTCGGGAAGCTGCACCCCGGTCTCGGCGAACTTGCCCTCGATGCCCGCCACCATGTGCGGGACCATCACCTCGGGCCCGCCGATCTGGCCCCGGGCGACGGCGGCCGCGCGGATGAAGTGGGCGTGCTCGTCCGGGGAGCCGCCGAGCGGGGTGGCGGCGGACCAGGAGGCCGCGAGCGTGAAGAACAGCGCGAAGGCGATGGCCCAGAGCCGCTTCGGGGTCCGGGCCGACCAGTCGGCCAGGCGCGTCAGTGCGGAGATCATCGCTTCCCTCTGCTCATCGGATGTAGCTCAGCCAGCTCTGGTCGCCGTCCTTGGAGCACTCGCCCTTCGGCGCGAACTTCGGGCACTTGCCGTCCTGCTGGCGGATGGTGTGCGAGACCCAGGGCAGGATCCGGTAGGTGCCGTCCTGCGCCGGCATGTAGCGGTCCGACATCGAGGACGAGACCGTGCCGAGGAGCAGGAGGAGGGCGCACAGGGTTCCGATGACGGCGCCCTCGCGGCCGGGGAAGCCGCTGCGGCCGGCGGCGGGCGCGGCGCTCTGCGGGACGGTGGCCTCCGGCGCAGTGGCCGCCGTCGCCGTACGCCGCTCGGCCAGCCTCAGCGAGACCAGGTGCGCCACCAGCGCGCACAGGATCAGCCCGCAGTAGAGCAGCTGGTTGTTGGTGCGCGTGTACAGCTGGACCGTCTGCGTCTCGTACATGTGCGAGGCGATGTACATGCGCATGACCCACGCGCTGATGAACATGGCGGCGATGGTGACGACCAGCGGCTTGCGCAGGCCCAGCCAGATCGCGGCGCCCAGGCACACGAAGGTCACCAGGGCGAACAGCCCCACCCCGCCGAACTCCCCCGGCGGCGGCCAGTCGCCCACCTTGCCGGGCATGTCGGTGCGCCACATCAGGTAGTAGGCGGGGTCCGTGAAGTTGTCGAAGCGGAAGTTGTAGTCCTTGGTGGTCTGCCCTTCCTTCAGCATGACCATCAGGTAGCGCCCGGCCACCACGAGGAACGCCGCCAGCGCGCTGCCCATGAAGGCCGCGCCCTTGAGCCGGCCGGTCTTCCACGGGAAGTACAGCAGGGCGGCGAACAGCACGCCGGCCGCGCTCCACAGGAACCAGCCCGAGTACGTGAGGAAGAGCACGCCCAGCACCGCGCCGAACCCGGCGCCCTTGAGCAGCAGCGGGCGCCAGCCCTCGGTACCACTGCGGCGCAGTGCCACGACCATCGCCACCAGCACCGGGATCAGCAGGACGAGCACGGTCTGGCTGTACGGCTTGTACGAGTCGATCAGCGCGAAGGCGGGCACGACACCGAAGGCCAGCGCCCGCACCGGGCTCAGCAGCATCCGCCAGGCGAGGTAGACCAGCGGGCCGAAGGCGGCGGCGCCCAGGATCTGGAGGTCCTTGAAGGCGTAGGCGGTGTTGCCGCCGTGGAACCACTCGGCGTAGTAGCCGAGGGTGTAGAGCGGCATCGGCGGGTAGACCGGCGAGCCCGACGGCTGTCCGTTCGCGACGGCGTGGGCCCATTCGACGATGCGGCCGCTGTCCCCGTTGAGGCCGAACATCGGCCACGGCGTGCCCAGCAGCGCGACGACGGCGCCCGCCGCGACGAAGCCGCTGGCCAGGCCGGCGAGAGCGGCGGCGGCCAGGCGCGTGGCGAGGTCGAAGTGGCGGCCGCCGCGCAGCCGCATCGCCAGCACCACGGCGCCGATGAACAGGAGCCCGACCAGCGCGAACCGCAGCTGGATCGCGGCCAGACCGCTGACCTGGGCGATCCGGTTGAGCGGGTCGAGCTTGAACCCGCGTGCCAGCAGCGGGAGGAGCAGCGCCGCGGCGAACGCCACGGCCGCTTCCAGCAGCAGGAGCCCACCACGGGAGCGCAGGCCTCCTCGCGGCGCCCGGGCCCGGTCCGCGTCCGAGGACTTCGAGCTGCCGGGGGCGTGCGCGGCCGGTCCGCTCGGGGGAACGGGGCGCACGGCCGCCGACCCCTCGGTACTGACTGTCACTGACGGTGTCCCTACTGCTGGTCGATGCTCGGCGCGACGGCCGGTCGTCGTTCTCGGCGCTCCACTGCCCGGCTCCGGACCCACTCAAGGACGGTGTGGGACGGCCTCGGCGCTTGCCGCCACGCATACTATCGGGCCGCCGGTGACGGCCACCGGTCCCGGAACGGCGGAGTCCGCGGGCCCGGGCGGCTCACGTCAGTCGAGGACCCCGAGTGCGGCGAGCAGGAAGAGCAGCACCCAGCCGCCCACGGACAGCCAGCCGAGCACCAGCCCGATCGTCGCGAGCCCGGTGCCCTCGTCGCCCCGCGCCCGGATCTGCGCCTTGGCGACGTGCCCGGTGGCCACGGCGCCCAGTCCTGCGGCCCCGAGGGTCGGCAGGCTCAGCACGCCGAGCGCGAGCGAGGTGATCGCCATCCCGTTGACCCGGCGGGCGGGCATCGGCATCGGTGGCGGCATCGGCATGGGCGCCGGTCCGTACGCGGCGGGCAGCCCCGCCGCGGCACCGAACGGGCCCGGCATCGGCCCGGCGGGCAGGTCCGCGACCAGCTGCGCGAGCTGGCCGTACGTCTGCGCCTTGTACGCGGCGTCGAAGCGCTGCCCGTACTCGTCGCGGGAGAGCCGGCCCTCGGCGTACGCCGCCTTGAGCACGTCCACCGTCCGGTCCCGGTCGGTGTTCGACGCGCGCATCGCGGACTGCGCGGTCGGCGCGGCGGGCGTGGGCTGCCACGGCTGCCCGTACGCCTGCTGCGGGCGGACCGGATACGGCTGCCCCCACGGCTGTTCTGCCATCCGGCCACCTCCGAAGCCCCTGCGCGCGGCGCGCGTCCCTCAAGGATGGAGGACGAACGGGCGCCCGCGATAGTTGCGGGGCCGCCGCGCCGGGGTCTGTGACGCGGACGACGCGTGTGATGGGGTGGCGGCCATGACCGACTTCGAGACGATCACGGTTCCGGGCCACCTCAGCGGATATCCCGGGGTGGCCTTCGGCGGCTACGTGGCCGGGGTGCTGGCCGCCCGGGCGGACGCGAAGACCGTACGGGTGGACTTCCGCCGGCCGGTGCCCACGGAGGCACCGGTACGCCTCGCCCCGACCGCCGACGGCGGCGTCGAGCTGGTGGACGGCGAGCTCCTGCTGGCGACGGCGAGCCCCGCCGAGCCGCCCGTGGACGCCCCCGGGCCGCCGTCCTGGGAGCTGGCCTCCGCGGCGGCCGAGGCCTACCGGGCGGCGCCCCCGGACGGGATGGTCGACTGCTTCGGCTGCGGTCTGCACCGCACCCCCGACACCGGACTGCGCCTGCACTGCGGCCGGGTCTCCGACGCCCCGCTGGTCGCGGCGGCCTGGACCCCGGGCCCCGCACTCGCCGGTGGGGACGGACTGCTGCCGCCCGAACTGGTGTGGGGGGCGCTGGACTGCCCGGGCAACGCGGCCGGGCGGCTGCTCGACGGCCGGCGGGCCGGCGCCGTCACCGCGGCCCTGACCGCGCGGCTGCTGCGCCCGGTGCCGGTCGGCGCGGGCCTCGTCTCGTACGCCTGGCTGCTCGGCGGCGAGGGCCGAAAGTACCGCGTGGGCACGGCCCTGGCCACCGCCGACGGCGACCTGTGCGCGCTCGGCGAGGCCCTGTGGGTGGAGCCCCGGGCGCAGTCCTAGCGGTTACTGCGCGTACGGGTTCTGCTGCGGCGCCGGGTACCGGGGCCCGGCCGCGTACGGCCCGGTGTACGGGGACGGCTGCTGCGGGGCCGGGTCTCCGTGCTGTCCCGGCCGCTCCTGCCGCGCCGTCCCGTCGGCCGGGCCCTCGGCCCCGCCCCCGTCGGCCCCGTCCCCCTCGGCCCGCTCCTCGTCCTCACCGCGCAGCTCCCGGACCATGAGCGTGGCCCCGGCCACCGCGCCCGGCATCAGGAAGACCGCGACCAGCGGGACCAGGAACGCCAGGACCAGCGGGACCCCGAAGCCGAGCACCATCGCCCGGCGTCCGCGCAGCAGGGCCAGCCGGTCCTTCAGCTCCACCTCCCGGCGCTGGAGCGCGACGGCGGTGAGCTCTTCCGTGAGGAAGAATCCGGACACGCAGAACCCGATGGCCGGGATGACGGTCTGTCCGACGACGGGGACGAAGCCCAGCGCGAAGAGCAGGGTCCCGTACAGCAGCACCCGGACGAGCACCTTGACGCTGTCCCGGGCCGAGATCCACAGCTCCCGGGCGAGCGGCAGCCCGGATTCGGGGGCCTCGCCGCCGACGCTGCGGTCGACCTGCTCGGAGAGGGACTCGTAGAAGGGCTGCCCGATCAGCAGGGTCACGGCGGTGAAGGTGATCACCGCGACGAAGAGGCCGAGACAGAAGACGAGGGCGGTCAGGAACCCCCGCAACAGCCCGAGCCACGGCGCGGACCAGTCGTCGGCGAAGGGGGTGGCCCAGGCGGTCAGGTCGTCGGCGCCGTAGCCGAGCCCGATCAGCGCGCCGGCGTACAGCACCAGCGCGAGCAGCCCGGGCAGCAGGCCGAACCCCAGCCACCGGCCGTTACGGAACACCCATCTCTGCCCGGCCAGCAGATGACCGAATCCCCCCGCAAGATCACGCATGGGGCACAGCTTACGGCGAAGGCCGCACCCCGTGACCGGGGTGCGGCCTTCGCGTTAGCCGAGCGGGAGCCGGATCAGACGGCGAGCTCGACCGTGATGTTGCCGCGGGTCGCCTTGGAGTACGGGCAGACCTGGTGGGCCTTCTCGATGAGCTCCTTGGCGGTGACGGCGTCCACGTTCGGGATCGAGGCGGAGATCTTGACGATCAGGCCGAAGCCGTCGTCGTTCTTGCCGATGCCGACCTCGGCGGTGACGGTCGAACCGGAGATGTCCGCGTTCTCGTTGCGGGCGACGACGCCGAGCGCGCCCTGGAAGCAGGCGCTGTAGCCGGCGGCGAACAGCTGCTCCGGGTTGGTCCCGGCGCCGCTGCCGCCCATCTCCTTCGGCGGGTTCACGACGACGTCGAGCTGGCCGTCGTGGGTCGCGACGCGGCCGTCACGGCCGTTCTCGGCGGTGGCGACGGCGGTGTACAGGACGTCGGACTGCTGGATGGACATGTGAAGGGATCCTCCTGGTAATCGCCGTGACTCGCGCCCACGATCACGACGGTGTGGGCTGAGCCTAACCGGTGAAGGAAACGATCATCTTTCCGGTGTTCTCGCCGCGCAGCATGCCCAGGAAGGCCCCGGTCGCGTTCTCCACGCCCTCGACGACGGTCTCGTCGGCCACGAGCTCACCGGAGCGCAGCCAGCCGGCGACGTCCTGGACGAACTGCGGCTGGAGGCCGGCGTGGTCCCCGACGAGCACGCCCTGCAGGCGCAGGCGCTTGCCGATGACCAGGGCCAGGTTGCGCGGCCCGGGGGTCGGCTCGGTGGCGTTGTACTGCGCGATCGCCCCGCACAGGGTGGCGCGGCCGTGCACGTTCAGGGAGGAGATCGCGGCCTCCAGGTGGTCCCCGCCGACATTGTCGAAGTAGACGTCGATGCCCTCGGGGGCGGCCTCCTTCAGCTGCTCGCCGACGGGGCCGTTCTTGTAGTTGAAGGCGGCGTCGAAGCCGTACTTCTGCGTGAGGAGCGTCACCTTCTCGTCCGATCCGGCCGAGCCGATGACCCGTGCGGCGCCCTTGATCTTCGCGAACTGGCCGACGAGGCTGCCGACCGCACCGGCCGCGCCGGAGACGAAGACGGTGTCGCCCTCCTTGAAGGAGGCCACCTCGAAGAGGCCCGCGTAGGCGGTCAGGCCGGGCATGCCGAGCACGCCGAGGTAGGCGGAGAGCGGGGCGAGCGCGGCGTCGACCTTGGTGGCGTGCTTGGCGTCCACGTCGGCGTACTCGCGCCAGCCGAGGCCGTGCAGGACGTGGTCGCCGACGGCGAAGCGCTCGTCGGCGGAGGCGACGACCTCGCCGACCGCGCCGCCGTCCATCGGCTTGTCCAGCTGGAACGGCGGGACGTAGGACTTCACGTCGTTCATCCGGCCGCGCATGTACGGGTCGACGGACATGTGCAGGTTGCGCACCAGGATCCGGCCGGGGGCCGGGGCCGCGACCTCGACCTCGCGCAGGGCGAAGTCCTCGGCGACGGGCCAGCCCTGCGGGCGGCGGACGAGGTGCCACTCGCGGCTGACGGCAGGGATCTCAGACATGTGCGCTCCCGAATCGAGGAATCGACGAATACTTCAGTAGGTGAAACAACCATGCGCCTGGATATTTCATGTTGTCAAGTAAATGGGTACTCTGGATCCATGCCCAGTCGTCGCGCAGATCCCCTGACCCTTGAGGTCGTCGAGCTCATCGGCTCCGTCGTGGCCCGCTACCACGAGGAGTACGAGGACGCGGCAGCCAGCCACCAGCTCACCGGCGCCCAGGCGCGGGTGCTGAACCTGCTGTCGCTGGAGCCGATGCCGATGCGCAGGATCGCCCAGCAGCTCAAGTGCGAGCCCTCGAACATCACCGGCATCGTGGACCGGCTGGAGTCGCGCGGACTCGTCGAGCGCAGGCCGGACCCGGCGGACCGCCGGGTGAAGCTGGCCGCGCCGACGCAGGAGGGGCTGCAGACCGCGGACCGGCTGCGCGAGTCGCTTGACTTCGCGCGCGAGCCGCTCGCCGGACTGTCCACGGCGGAGCGGGCGGTCCTGCGGGACCTGCTCAAGCGGATGCTGGGCTGAGCGCCGGCCGCCCGGCCGGACCCGGCGGACCTCGCCGGACCTGGGCGGACCTCGGCAGACCTCAGCAGAAGAAGATGAACCAGCAGCCGGTCTTGGTCGGCGACGGGCTGGGGCTCGGCGACGGCGGCTGCGCCGACCCGGAAGCGCTCGGCGACGGCTTCCCCGACTGACTCGGCTTTACGGACGGCCCCGGCCCGGTGGCCCCCTTGGTCGGCCTCGTCCCGCCCGAGGCGGAGGCGGACACCGTCGGACCCGGCTGCGCGGACCCCTCGGCGGAGGCCCCGGGCCCGGCCGGCTGCGTGGCGCCCGCGGTGGCCTTCGCGGACCCGGAGGCCTTCACCGGCTTCAGCGCCGTGGGCACGGCGGGGGTCCCCTTACCGCTCGGCAGCGGGCCCGGATCCTGCGGGCCGTTCCCGTCGGTGAGCACCACCTCGGCGGCCCGGTCGGTCTTCTGCCCCTCGGTGACGATGCGGGCCAGCGCGACCGTGCCCCCGGCCGCGAGCGCCAGGCCCACCGCGAGGGTCAGCAGGGTCCGGCGGCGCCTGCGGTGCGTGGCGCGGCGCCGCGATCCGGCCCGGCCGCCCCGGTCCGCACCGGACAGGACGACGAGCGAGTCGGCGAACGGATCGGCGAGCGGATCGTCTGCCTCGGCGCGCGCGGAGCCGTACGGGGCGGCGGACGCCCCGGGTGCGGCGGGCGGCAGGTACTCGATCGGGGTACCGCAGCCGGCGCACGCCAGGGCGCCGTTGAGGTGTCTCCGGCACGCGTGGCAGTAGTCCATGACGACCGCACGCTACGTGGTCCCGCGCAACATCCGTATCGCGGGTTCGTGGAGGTCCTGTGTGGAATCGTGGCCTCCATGACTGCGTCCTCGTCCTCGGGATCCTTCGGCCCGGCCGCCTTCCAACTGGTGCTGCTGCGTCGGATGGCGGACTTCCGGCCGGACCTCGCGGACGAGGCGCGCCGGAGCCTCGGCGCCTCGCTCGCCGAGCAGCGGGAGGCGAACAAGCGCTGGCAGGCGATGGTGCGCTCACCCCGCTCGCGCGGGGCGCTGGCCCGCTACCGCTCGGTGCTGGGGCCGCCGGAGTCCACGGTCGCCCGCACCATCGGCGATCTGGAGTGCGAGGCCCTGCTGTGGCCGGTGCCGCTCTGGCCGGACCTGCGCTTCGAGGTGCTCGCGGCGCCGGACGGGGCGGTGTGGAACGAATGGCTGGTCCGGGCCCCGGGGGCGCCGGGACCCGTACTGCGGACCCCGCAGGACCTGTTGCCCTGGTCGGCCACGGTGGACGAGGTGGCGCGGGCGTTCGCCCCGGTGCGCCCACTGGAGGGCACCGCGCCGACCCGGTGGCGCCTGGCGTTCGGTGCGCAGGGGCGGCCGTGCGTGGCGGAGTTCACGTACGGCCTGCTCCAGCGCGTCGCGGTCGACGGGGTCGAGCTCTGAGCCGAGCCCGCGGGCCACTCCCTAGGAGGCGAGGAAGGCGCGGACGGCCGCCGAGGTGGCGTCGTCCCCCAGCAGGTCGTTGTGCTTGAGGCAGCCGACCGGCGTGTTGGCCGCCCCGGTCAGCGGGACGCTGTCGTCGGGGTTGACCACCTCGTCGCAGTTCGACCAGAACGTCGCGTACTTCACCGCGCCCGGGGTCTCGTCCCCCGCGTTCAGGTTCTTCACGACGTACGAACCGGGGGTCATGTCCCGGCAGGCCTGGTCCCACAGGGCGCAGGCCCACGCGGTGGAGGTGCCGTGGTTGGGGCCGGCCAGCGAGACCCAGTGGTCCACGGTCGCGGTGCCGCCGCCGAACTTCACGTACCAGCGGCCGACCAGCGAGCCGAGGGAGTGCGCCACGATGTCGACCTTGGCGGCGCCGGTCTGCCGGCGGACCTGGTCGACGTACGCGCCGAGCTGACCGGCCACGACCTCGTTGACCGACTGGTGCGTGTCGTATCCCCACGAGAAGAGCTCCGAGTCCGCGTACCCGGCGGCGCGCATGTCCTCGCGCAGGCCGCCCCAGACTCCCGGATCGGCGTTGTAGCCGTGGATGAAGACGACCGGGTTGTGCGGCCGCACAGGGGTGGCGGCGTGGGCCGGGAGCGGCGCGAGGAGCGCCAGGCAGAGCGTCAGGAGCGCGAGCAGTTTCTGGCGGGGCGTCAGCATGGGGCCGCCTTTACCTTGTTACGCACGAGTAGCGCGGTCAGTGGCGGCATCGTGCTGCCTGTCGGTACAGAAATCCACCCCCGTGCAGCACCTCGCGCCCCGTGCGGCACACCCGGCCGGAGCAGCCCAACGGGCGGTATGACCCGTTCGCCCGAGAAGATATGAAATGCAACCGGCAGCCGCCGGAGTCTTGCGCCAGCGCTCTCGGGAGGATCTGCCGTGACCGTCAGTCTTGAGCAGTTGCGCCGCTGCCACGTCGCCGTCGACCTGGGAGCGGCCAGGACCCGCGTCTACGTCAAGGGCGCCGGCCTGGTCGTCGACGAGCCCAGCGTGGCCGCCGTCAACACCCGCACCGGCGCGCTCATCGCGGTCGGTACCTTCGCCGAACGGATGACGGGCCGCACGCCCGACTACATCCGCGTCGTACGCCCCGTCTCCGGCGGCACCGTCGTCGACATCGAGATGGCCCAGCGGATGCTGCGCCACCTGCTCGGCGAGAAGCTGCGCCGCGCCCTGCGCCGCAAGCCCCGGCTGCGGGCCGCCGCCTGCACCCCGCACGACGCCGACCCGCTCGCGCAGCGGGCCGCCGTGGAGACGATGGTCGGGCTCGGGGCCCGGCGCGTCGAGCTCGTCGACACCCTGATCGCGGCGGCCGTCGGCTGCGGCCTGCCCGTGGAGCAGCCGACCGCGACGATGATCATGGTGTGCGGGGCCGCCGCCACGCAGGTCGCCGTCCTCTCCCTCGGCTCGATCGTCACCGCCCAGCGGATCCCGGTCGGCGGCGAGGCCATCGACCACGCCGTCGTCCAGCACCTGCGCCACGCGCACGAGCTGATGCTCCCGAGCCAGGCCGTCCGGCCGCTCCAGGTGGCCCTGCACGGCAACGGCATCACCGGCGGGGGCCCCGCCTCCACCCTCATCCACGGCCGAGACGTGGCCACCGGTCTCGCCCGTTCCGTCCACGTGGACACCGCCGCCGTACGCGACGCCATCCACACCCCGCTGACCGCCGTCCTCGACGGCATCGGCAAGGTGCTGCGGGACTGCCCTCCGGACCTGGTCGCCGACCTGACGGACCGGGGGATCATGATGGTGGGAGGCAGCGCCCTGCTGCCGGGCCTGGACCAGATGCTGCGCGACGCCACCGGAATGCCCGTCGCCATCGCCGAACGTCCGGACGTGTGCGCCGTGCTCGGTCTCGGCATGATGCTCGAAGGGAAGATCGCCCCGATGGTCCTCAACCCGCTGGCCGAATGACGAACGAGGCGCCCGGGCCGGCCGATCCCGGGGCAGGGGCCGGCCTGCCCGTACTCCTGGAGGCGGTGCTCAGCGTCGGCTCCGAGCTGGAGCTGCGGGCCACCCTCCAGCACATCGTGGACTCGGCGATCGAGCTCTGCTCGGCCCGGTACGCAGCGCTCGGGGTCATCGACCCCGAGCGCGTCCGGCTGACCGAGCTCTACACGGCCGGCCTGAGCGAGGCGGAGCGCGCCGCGATCCCCCGGCTGCCCGACGGGCGTACGGGTGTGATCGGCGCGCTGATCACCGATCCGCGCCCGCTGGTGCTGGAGGACCTGTCGAAGGACCCGCGCTCGTCGGGCCTCCCGCCCGGCCATCCCCCCATGCGCAGCTTCCTGGGCGTCCCGATCCGCGTCCACACGGAGGTCTTCGGCAACCTGTACCTGACGGAGAAGCGGGGCGGCGGCACGTTCACCGACGAGGACCTCGCGCTGGTACGGGTCCTGGCCTCGCAGGCGGGGA
Organism: Streptomyces vinaceus; assembly: GCF_008704935.1. Lineage (NCBI taxonomy): Bacteria > Bacillati > Actinomycetota > Actinomycetes > Kitasatosporales > Streptomycetaceae > Streptomyces > Streptomyces vinaceus. The sequence goes on along the minus strand of NZ_CP023692.1, from coordinate 5,060,456 downwards.
TAGCGATCGGCAACGCCCGGCTGTACGAGACGGCGCGCCGCCGGGAGCGCTGGATCGAGGGCGCCGCCGCGGTCACCACGACCCTGCTGGCCGGCCGCCCGGCCGCCGACGCGCTGATGTGCGTGGCCGAACGGGCCCGGCTGCTCGCGGACGCGGCGGCCGGGGTGGTCCTCCAGCCGACCCCCGAGGGCGGCATGGAGATCGTGGCCGCCTCCACGCAGGGGGACCCCGGGGACCTGGTCGGGACGGCGATCGCCCCCGGCTCACCGGTCCTGGTACAACTCCTCGGCGGCGAGCCGGTCTTCATAGAGGACTCGGCGACGGACCCCCGGATGACCACGCACGTGCGGGAACGTTTCGGCCCGAGCATGATGCTGCCGCTCCAGAGCGGCGGCCAGCTGATCGGCACCCTGGCCCTCCCGCGCGCCCGCGGCGGCCGCCCGTACGACGCCGTGGACCGGCTGCTGGCCTCGCAGTTCGCCTCCCAGGCCGCGCTGGCCCTCGTCCTGGCGGACGCGCAGCACGACCGCGAACAGCTGGCCGTCTACGAGGACCGCGACCGGATCGCACGGGACCTGCACGACCTGGTGGTCCAGCGGCTGTTCGCGACGGAGATGATGCTGGAGAGCACGAAGAAGCGCTCCGCGTCCGCCCCGGCCGGGGACACGGTCGGTGACGAACTGGGCCGGGCCGTGGACGAGCTCGACTCCACCATCCAGGAGGTCCGCACCGCCATCTTCGCCCTCCAGCAGCCCCCGACCGACGCCCCGACGACGGTCCGCGGCCGGATCCTGCGGGAGACGGGAGGGGCGGCGGTCCTGCTGGGCTTCCAGCCCTCGGTCCACTTCGCGGGCGCGGTGGACGCCCTGCTCCCGGAGCCGGTGGCGGGCGAACTGCTGTCGGCCCTGCGCGGAGCCCTGGCCGCGGCCCACCGCCGCGCGCAGGTCACCTCGATCGAGGTCGAGGTGGACGCGACCCCGGCCCGCGTCCGCCTGACCGTCACGGACGACGGCCGCACGGATTCGGGGACGCGGGGGACGACGCTGGCCTGGGAGTCGGAGCTCACTCCCTAGGGGCGGGCCCGTGGGCGCCCTTGAGGGCGATCCGCGTACTGGACTGCGCCACGCCGGCCTCCCGTTTGAGCCGGCGCAGCAGCGCGTCGAGCGCGGCGGGATCGGCGGCCCGGGCCCGTACGAGGTAGTCGTACTCCCCGGTCACGTGCACGACCTCGGTGATCCCGGGCAGCCTCACCACCTTCTCCTCGAACTCCTCGTTCGTGGTGTCCTGCCGCAGGCTCAGGTCGATGAAGACGACGAGGCCGCCGCGGGTGTCGGCGGCCGGATCCACGATGACGGTGAACCCGCGGATCACCCCGTCCCGCCGCATCCGGCGCACCCGGTCGGCGGTGGCGTTGGCACTGAGCCCGACGCGCACGCCGAGGTCGCGGTACGAGATCCGCGCATCCTGCTGCAAGATGCCGAGGATCTCCCTGTCGAGGCGGTCCATACCGCGATTCTCGCAGCCGGGGCCGATATCCGCCGCTGCACCCGCTCCCCGGGCCCGCACCCTCCCCCCATGAGCGAATTCATCTCCCCCGCGCTGTCGGGAGCGGTCGCGGGCCTGGGCGTGGCGATGCCGATGGGGGCCATGAGCGTGCTGCTGCTCCAGGAGGCGATGCGGCACCGCCGTACGGCGATGGCCGCGGCGGCCGGCATCGCGACGGTGGACCTCGCCTACGCGGCCGTCGCCACGGCCCTGGGCCCCTGGGTGGCCTCCCACGTCACCCCCGTCGAGGCCTGGATCCGCCTGCTGTCGGCGGCCGTCCTCCTGTGGATCGCCGGCCGCGCCCTGTACCGCGGCCGCACCCTCCCGGCGCCGGAGCCGGGGCGCGTGCCGAGCCGCGTGATCCCGTCCGGCGGGACGGGTCCGGGTGAACCGCCGCCTGCGCCGCCTGCCGGGCCCGACTCCGGACACCCCGCCGACACGGAACCCGGGGCCGGGGTTGGAGTCGGGGCCGGACCCGGCCGCGGGCCGGCCAAGTCCTATGCCCGGTACGTCGCGCTCACCGCCGTGAACCCCACCACCGCCCTCTACTTCGCCGCCCTCACCACCGCCCAGGCCTCCACCCTCACCACCCCGGCCACCGGCGCCGCCTTCCTGGCCGGCGTGGCCACCGCGTCCCTCCTCTGGCAGCAGACCCTCGTCGCGATCGGCGCCGCCGCCGGCCGCCGCATCTCCCCCGCCGTGCGCGCCTGGACCTTCCGCCTCGGCTACGGCCTCGTCGCGGCCTACGCCCTCAAGCTCGCCTTCCCGCTGCCCTGAGGCGCCTCCGCGCAGTCCTGCACGGCCCGCGAGGCCAGCCTGATCGGCAAGGCACCCCTAGGGCGGCACGAGTCCGGCCCCATAGGGTGGCCGCGTGACGACGACCCGCCTCTCGGCCCGTGCGGCCATCGCCTCCGTGACCGACCCCGGCAGCTTCGCCGAACTTCCCGCCCCCCACCGGGATTCCGCCCCCGACGGCCCCCTGGCGTGGGCCGGGTACGACGACTCCCGTGCCCGCGCGGCCACGCGGACCGGCGAGCAGGAGTCCGTCGTCACCGGGACCGCCCTGATCGGCGGCCGCCGAGCCGCCGTGATCTCCTTCGAGTTCGGCTTCCTCGGCGGCTCCCTCGGCGAACGCACCGGAGACCGGCTCGAAGCCGCGTACGGGCACGCTCGCGAACACCGCCTCCCCCTCGTCTCGCTGATCGCCACCGGCGGCTCCCGGATGCAGGAGGGCATGCTCGCGTTGACCCAACTCCAGCGCGTGGCCCGCCAGTCCGTACTGACGCGGGCCGCCGGGCTCCCGCAGATCGCCGTGCTCCGCGATCCCACCACCGGCGGCGGCTGGGCCACGCTCGGCGCCGGGGCGGACGTCGTGCTCGCCCTCCCGGGTGCGCAGGTCGGCTTCGCGGGCTCCCGGGTGCGGCCGGCGGACGCGGACCCGGCGGCGTACACCGCCGAGGGCCAGTACGCCGCCGGGCACGTGGACGCCGTCGTCCCGCCCTCCGGGCTGCCCGGGGCCCTCGCCGACTGGCTGCGCGTCCTGGCCGCGCCCCGCTCCGCAGAACCGGTCGAACCCCCGGCCGCGTTGGCGGACGTACCGCCGCCGCAGACCGGCTGGGACGCCGTACGGCAGGCGCGCCACCCCGGCCGGCCGCGCGCCGGGGCGTACCTGGACGCGTACTTCGAGCTCCGCCTGCCCCTCTCCGGGGACCGGGCGGGCGGCACGGACCCCGGGATGCTGTGCGGGTTCGGGCTGCGGGAGGGGCGGGCCGTCGCGTACGCGGCCCAGTGCGGCACCGCCACCCGCCCGGCCGGCTACCGTACGGCGGCCCGCGTGATCCGCCTCGCGGACCGCCTCGGGATCCCCGTACTCACCCTGGTCGACACCCCCGGCGCGGCCAACGACGCCGACGCCGAACACGTCGGCGCGGGCGCGGCCATCGCGGACACGTTCGCGGCGCTCGCGGCGGCCGCGGTCCCGGTGACCACCCTGCTGATCGGCGAGGGGGGTTCGGGCGGCGCCCTCGCGCTGGCCGCGCCGGGAAACACCTGGGTCACCCCGGACAGCTACTTCTCCGTGATCGCCCCCGAACTGGCGGCGGCCATCCTCAAGCGCCCCGCCTCCGAGGCCCCCTCCACGGCCGACCAGCTCCGCATCCGCCCCCAGGACCTGGTCTCGCTGGGCGTGGCGCGCGGCGTGGTCGGCACCGCCTGACCCGGCACCCCGCAGTGTCAGTGGCCGCGGCCAGAATGTCCGTCTTGACGGACGGAACAACCTGGCGGGCGGCGCCCCGGTCGATCGCCTACGGCGGGTACAGCGCGGTGATGGCCCGCGGGCTCACCCCGCAGGAGCCACCCGAGCACGCGGCCGCACCGGTGGGCGACCCCACCGGAGCCGAACTCCTCGCCCTGCTGGTCGACTACGAGGACATCGGCCTGCGCCACGCCCGCAGCGGCGCTGCCCCGGGAGGAGATCGTGAACCGGGCCGCCGGCCCCGGGCCGTGGATCACGCCTGCGGCGACCTCGCGTCGTACCGGGCGAACCCGCGCCAGCGCAGGGCCAGCAGGAGCAGCACCAGTACGCAGCCCAGCCCGCCGCCCGTGATCGCCACGGCCGGGGAGGTCAGGTCGGCGGTGGTGCCGGCGAGGAAGTCCCCGAGCCGGGGCCCGCCCGCGACGACCACGATGAACACGCCCTGCAGGCGCCCCCGCATCTCGTCCGGGGTGGCGGCCTGCATCATCGTGGAGCGGAACACCATGGAGATGGTGTCCGCCCAGCCCGCCAGGGCCAGGAAGAACAGCCCGAGCCACAGGTTCCGGGTGAGCCCGAACACGGCGATGGCCAGCCCCCATGCCGCCACGGAGATCAGGATCGCCAGCCCGTGCCGGCGGATCCGGCCCTGCCAGCCGGAGAACAGCCCGCCCAGCAGCGCCCCGACGGCGGGCGCGGCCACCAGCAGGCCGACGGTCTTGGCGTCGCCGCCGTACCAGAGCACCGCGATGGCCGGGAACAGCGCCTTCGGCTGGGCGAGCACCATGGCGGCCATGTCGGAGAAGAAGGTCATCCGGATGTTCGGCCGGGTGCCGAGGAAGCGCAGCCCGTCGAGTACGGAGGCCCGGCCGCGCTTGCCGCCCTCCCGCTCGGGCAGCATCGCGGGCAGCCGCCACACCGCGTAGAGCGCGGCGCAGAAGGTGACGGCGTCGATCAGGTAGGCGGCCTGGTAGCCCCACCAGCCCACGATGAGCCCGCCGAGCACCGGGCCGATCATCGTTCCGGAGGTCATCGTCACCGAGTTCAGCGCGTTGGCGGCGGGCAGCTGCTCGGTCGGCAGCAGTCGCGGGATCATCGCGGAGCGGGCGGGTCCGTTGAGGGCGCCGCAGACCGCCTGGAGCGCGACGACCGAGTACAGCAACCAGACCCGGTGGTAGCCGAGGAGCGCGGCGCCGGCCAGGGCGATCGACAGGGCCGTCAGGCCGAGGGAGCTGTAGAGGCCCAGCTTGCGCCGGTCGACGGTGTCGGCGATGGCCCCGCCGTAGAGGCCGAAGGCGACGAGCGGGACGAGGGAGAAGAGTCCGACGAGCCCGACGGAGAAGCTGGAGCCGGTGATGTCGTACACCTGGAGCGAGATCGCGAGGGCGGTCATCGCCTGGCCCATCCAGGAGATGGTGCTGCCGACCCACAGCCGCCGGTAGTCGGCGGACGTGCGCAGCGGGGTCAGGTCGGCGAATATGCGCGTCGCGCGGCGGGCGGGCGTGGGCGTGGGGGTGCTCGTACCGGTCACAGCGGATGATAACCAGCGGCCGTTCGGCGGCCCCAGGCATTAACGAGCCGGGAGCCCGTCGCCGGCCGGGCCGCGTACGCGGCCGCGTACCCCGGTCGCGTACCGGGCCGCCTGCCCGGCCGCATGCCGGTCGGCGCCCCGGCACTCCCCGCACCCGCACCAGTCGCCCCACCCGGATCCGCGGCCTCATACCCGGCCGGTCCTTACCGGTAACTCGCCACTATCACACGACATTTGACTGAATCGACGTGCGCTCCTCCCACGCCGTTCAGCTCATGATGAAACGACTCGTATGTCCAGGGAGGCGTAGTGATCGAACCTGGCAACAGCACCACGAGCACCGGCAGCGCGGACAACGGAGTCCACGCGACCCCTCTCACGGCCCCGCTGACCGTGGGTGTCGAGGAGGAGTTCCTCCTCGTCGACGCCCGTACCTTCCGGGTGGTCCCGGCCGCCCCGCTCGTCCTGGCCACCGCCGCGGGCCTGCCCCACGAAGTGCACCCCGAGGGGACCCGCTACCAGGTGGAGATCTCCACCCCGGTCGCCGACTCGGCGCCCGTACTGCGCGCGGAGCTCGCCGCGCTGCGGCGCACCCTGTCCCGCGCGGCCCGGGCCCACGGCTGCCGGCTGCTGGCCGCGCCCTCGCCGGTCGTCGCCGTGGAGGGGCCGCTGCACCTGACCGACGACGAGCCGCGCCAGCGCGAGCAGCACCGCCGCTTCGGCGCGCTGACCGACACCCTCGTCAGCTGCGGCCGCCACATCCACATCGGCACCCTCGACGTGGACACGGCGGTGGCGGTGTCGAACAGGGTCAGACCATGGCTGCCCACGCTGATCGCGCTGGCCGCCAACTCGCCGTTCTGGGGCGGCCGTGACACGGGCCACGCCAGCTGGCGGGCGATGGCCTGGGCGGGCTGGCCCTCGGCCGGGCTGCCCCCGCACTTCACGTCCACGGCCCACTTCCGGCGCTCGGTGCAGACCCTGCTCGGCTCGGGAGCGGCCCTGGACACGAAGATGGTCTATTGGGACCTGCGCCCGTCCGGGCACTGGCCGACGCTCGAAATCCGGGCGCCCGACATGTCCCCGGACATCGACACGGCGATCCTCCAGGCGGAACTGGTCCGCGCCCTGGTGGCGACGGCGCTGCGGGACATCGCGGAACTGCGTCCCGAGCCGGCGCTGCGGGACGACGTACTGCGCCTGGCGCGCTGGCGGGCGGCCCACGACGGACTGGAGGGCTTCGGCCTCGACCCGTACACGGGGGTCGAGATCCCGGCGGCGGACCTGGCGGAGGCCCTGCTGGACCTGGTCGCCCCGGAACTCGCGGCGTCGGGCGAGCTCGACCACGCGGCCAAGACCCTGGGAGGCCTCCTGCGCGACGGCTCGGGCGCCCACCGCCAACGCGCGGCCTACGCCCGCCGCCAGGACCTGAACGACGTACTGCGCCACTTGGCGGACGAGACGGAGAACTTCTAGCCCGCGGGGCAGGCGGGACTTCGCGGACACCCCCTGGCCCGCCGGCGCCCCTGAACCGCCGAAGCCGCAGGTGCGGGCACATGCGCACCTGCGGCCCGGGGAGGCCGGGCCGCACCGAGGGCGTGCGGGGCCCGGTCCGGGCGCGCAGCATGGAGGTGCGGCCCCTCTCGCGGTGGGGCCGAGGCGATCACCGCGGCCGACGCCGGCCGGGGGCGGGCGGACGTGCCTTCGTACACCTGGAGCCCCCCATGCCCCGCCTCCCGCTCCCCGGCAGATCACGGGCCGCGTCGGCGGCCGCCGCGGCCGGGCTGGCGGCCGCCATGGCCCTGCTGCCGGGCGGCGCCGCCCACGCCTTCACCGGCGCCAACCACGAGGACATCACCCGGGCGGCACTGCCCTGGGAGCCGGTCACGCTGACCGCGATGGCCGACGCCCAGGCCGGGGCGGTCAACGCCAACGACCGCCGCCCCTACTTCGACGTCGGCCCCCTGCACTGCGACAACGCCGACTACCTCGCCCCCCGGTACTCCGCCGGCTACCCCCGCACCCGGGACGAGGCGAACACGGAGCTCCTCGCCTGCATCCGTACGTCCGTCGCCCGCTTCCGCGGCGCGGTCCGGGCCGCCGACGGCCTGGTCGACGCCGACGGCGGGGTACGGGCCGACCAGAGCGACCTCTCCACCCCCTGCGCGTGGGACGAGAAGCCCGGCCCGGCCAAGTGCGCCGTCCTCGAACAGCTCGGCCGCGGCTGGCACCAGATCGAGGACTTCTACGCGCACTCCAACTGGAGCGACCGGCCCGCCGCGGGTCCCGTCGGCCTCGGCAATCCGCCCGGCCTCGGGCGTACGGACCATCCGCCGTTCCTCGACATCCGCCGCTACAGCGCCATGAAGGACGCCGACTGGACCCGGCAGGCGCGCGAGCACATCCCCGAGGACCTCGCGACCGGCTGCTACCCCGACTTCGATTCCACCGGAGTCAAACCCGCCGACTGCGACGGCCGCGTCGCCCACAACCGCACCCTGAACAAGGACACCGCGGCCTCCCCGCGCGCGAGGACCGGCGACAACTTCGGCCGGGCGACCGCCGGAGCCACCGCCGAAATCACCCGCCAGTGGAACGACTTCAAGGCCGAGCTGCTCGCGGCGTACCCCGGTCACGGGCGCGGCGCGCAGATGGTCTGCGCCCTCGTCCACGACGACCCGGCCGCCGCCTGCCGGTGACGCTCCGGTGACGGTCAGGCCGCCTGCGGGGTGAAGGGGAACAGCGCGTCCGCGCCGGGCCGTACGACGCCGTAACTGCTCTCCGGCACCTCGTTCCAGGCACCGGGCAGATCACCGAGGGGCTCGGAGACGACGAGGCGGGTCTCGTCCGAGACCTCCTGGAGGAACGCCATGTCGGGGTGCAGCTTGCGCAGGCTGTCCACACGGCTGCTGTAGAACAGCGACCTGGACTTGCCCTGGCTGGAGTAGCGGAAGGCCCAGACACTCTCGCCGTCGCTCACGGCCACCGTCATCTGCAGCGGGAACTCCACGCCCTGCTCGCGGCCGATGCGCTCGACGACTCCGGCCATCCGCGCCACGGCGCCGGGCGGGTCCTGGTCCAGGCCGAGGGTGACGGCGAGGTAGAACATCACCTCGGAGTCCGTCGTCCCCTCGATGTCGAAGAACAGCGCGGGGTCGACGAGCAGGCAGAGCTCCCGGCGCATGAGGTGGAAACCGGCGATGGACCCGTTGTGCATCCACAGCCAGCGGCCGTGCCGGAAGGGGTGGCAGTTCGTCTGCTGCACGGCCGTTCCGGTCGAGGCCCGGATGTGGGCGAAGAACAGCGGGGACTCGACGTGGTCGGCGATCTCCCGCAGGTTGCGGTTGTTCCAGGCGGGCCCCACGTCCCGCAGGACCGCGGGAGTATCGGCGTGATCCGTGTACCACCCGATGCCGAAGCCGTCGCCGTTCGTCGTCTCCACACCCAGTCTGGAGTGCAGGCTCTGATCGATCAGCGAGTGCGCCGGCTTGTACAGGATGGTGTCGAGCAGAAGGGGCGAACCTGAGTACGCGAGCCATCGGCACATGGGCGACCACCTGTTCCTTGTTCTCCAGCGCGGTCCGACGACGGTGTCGAGGGGCGGACTCCAGCGGTTCGAAGAGCGAAAACCGGGTCTTCACCGCGCCTCGGGGAGGACCGCCCCCTGTCGCACTCCGCCCGCCACCACTGCGCCGAACCCCTGATCTACCGGCAGTCCCATGGTCGGTCCATCTCCCGGTGATCGCCACGCGGGCGCGATCGGCCCAGCTCACGTCTTTTGTCCACCCCATCGGGACGCACCGCCCCGGCGCCCTGGCCCGCCCGTGGAAGGGATGCCGACGCGCCGTGCCCGGATCACGTCCGCAAGCTCCTCGGTGTCCTGTTCTGCACCGCCCCCTCCGGGGGCGGCTGCCCGCACCCACCCGGCGCGGTGGGCCAGCGGGCACGACACCGCTCTCGAAGACCCTCGGGCGCCTCGCCGTGACGATCACCACGGGCCGGTGCACGGCCGGGAGGGCGGCCCCCTCTCGCCGCAGCAGCGGCGCAAGCAGGTCCGACCAAGGGCCCTCGCTCCCAGGCGGTCCTTGCGTCCCCCTGGACGTCTCCTGACGGTCCGCGTTGGACAGCCCCTGTAGGCGGCGTGACCAAAGGCAAGCCCCAGGCTTTCGCACAGCGGATCCCCCTCCAAAGCAAAGAGGCTCCGCCCGTGCTCTTTCGAGTACATCGACGGCATCTACAGCCCCCGCCGCATCGAGAAACGGCCCGACTTCCTCAGCCCGTTCGAGTTCGAGGAGCAGCACTACGCCAACCCGCCAACGGCCGAACAAGTGAACCTGAACCCGCCTCAACCCGCCCTGACCAGCTAGTCAGCCACTCCTACACAACGACCCCCTGGGTGCAGGCGCGCGAGATCAGGGGCAGATGGGCACAGGCGTGAATCGACGCCTGAGCAGGGCAAGTTGATCTTTGCTCACCCTTTACATTGTCCGCAGTTGCGAACGATCGGTCGTAGTTAGGGTCATATGACCGCAAGGGCAATGGGAGGGGATGCCGGTGGGGGACGAGGGCAAGATTCTCGACATCAAGACGGCCGATCTGAAGGCAACAGCGCCGGTGTTCCACGATCAGAGCGTGGCACTCGGCCAGGCCCTGGGCACGCTTGCCGCGTCGCTGGCGAAGGCGGGGGCGGCCTGGGGAGACGACGGCCCGGGCAAGGAGTTCAACGACAAGTACGGTCCGATCGTCGCCCAGATCGAGAAGTCCGCAGGCATCATCAAGGACGGTTTGGCGAGCATCCACACGGCGATGACCGACATGGCAGACGGCCACATAGAGAACGATGCCCTGGTCGGGGCCATGTTCCGCAAGGTCACCCCTGCTCCCCACGGGGGTCCCGACGCCCCAGACCACCAGCAGTGAGCACCGGTGACAAGGTCCGGGAGGTCGTCACCGACGTCACCGGAATCGAGTGGCCGGCCGCCAACGTCGGCAAGCTGCGCGACATCGCGAACGCCTGGCGGACGTTCGCCGACGACATGGAAGACGTCGCGGCAGCCGCCAACAAAGCCGCTCAGACACTGATTCACAACAACTCCGGCGAAGCCATCTCCGCCTTCGCCGATCCCTTCTGGGCCCGCTATTACCACGACAAGAAGGGGTGGCTCCAGGACCTCGTCGACGGCCCCCGCTCCCTGGCGGCCGGGATCGACCAGTACGCCGATGCCGTGGCTGACGCGAAGAAGAAGCTCGACCGCGAACTGGAGATCGCCGGCGCCGTCATCGTCGGCGGCACGGCCCTGGCGTTCTTCACCCTCGGCGCCACCGAGGTCGCCGCAGCGGCGGCCACCGCCACCATCGTCGAGCTGGCGACAACCGTGGGCGTGGCCCTCACTACCGAGGTCGCCACCATCGCCGGCACCGTCTTCGCGACTGCGGCCATCGCGGGCATCGAGTCCGTCACCATCGACCTCGCCGTCGCCCAACCGCTCAAGATAGCCGCAGGACTCCAGACCGGCTTCAACCTTGACGAGGCACAGGATGCCGGAGTCTACGGAGGCCTTACCGGCGGAGCCTTCGGCGGAGCCGGGAAGGCGTTCCAGCTCGCGAGGGAAGGCGGCGGCTGGACCAGCCTCTTGGGAGGTGTCCGTCTGCCGGGCTACACCCCGGAATTCGCGCTGCCCAGCGGGCTCGCGGTCGAGGCGGGGGATCTCGGCATGCTCCTTCGCGACGGAGAGCCGAACGCCTGGCCTCGGAGCAAGCGCAAGGGACCCGTCAATCCCAAGTACCGTGCCGATATCGCGGGCGACGAAGGAAGCAACGGCTCGCATACCATCGAGCGACACGTGGAGATGACGACGCGCGACCTGCGTGCGCGCCTCCGAAGCACCCCCGGAATGGGTGCGGCATCCAGATACATAGACGAGGCCTCGGCCCAGAGATTCACTGATGCCGCAATGCTGAAACACCAGAAGGAGATCGGCGAATGGCTCGCCAACCCCAAGAGAAAGAAGATGGACTTCTCTGAGCACTTCGACGAGGCAACCGGCATGAGTCTGACCCGGGAGAACTTCAAACGCGGAACCGCTGCACAATGGGTGAACGGAGTACAAGTGGTCCTGAAGCGTGATCCATCCGCTGCGAGCGGCTACCGAGTCCTCACTTCATATCCCATTCCCTAGCTCGAGAGTAAGGCATGAACAGGTGACACCGTCGAACGATCGCTTTCGTGAACTGCGCCAGCTGCTGCGCTCTTATGAAGTGACCGGCTACGCCTTCGATGACACTGAGGACCGTCGCGGAGCCGCACTCAGCGCCTACCTCAGGCAAGCCGCACTCGATCCCGCCCGCGCAGCCGAGGCGGCAGCAGAAATCGACGACCTCCTCAAGACCGGGCTGTTCAACGATTACATCGCGGATGACGTCGACCTCTTGCCCCACATCCACCCTCCCCACGGGAAGACGGTGGAGAGCTGTCTTGCCGTGATCGGCGGGCACCTCCGACAGTTCCTCGCGAAGCCGGAAACCCCCTCCCAGTCACCTCCTCAAACCGCATGGGAATGGAAAGAGCGTTTTCCCGAACTCTCACACCTGCTGGGAGCTTACTTCCATCAAGATTTCTCACTGGAGTATTCCTCGCACAGGGAGGCTCTGGACGACTACGCTTCGGACGCTTCAGAGAGTGACCTCCGGCAGGTGGCGCACGAGATTGACGAATTCCTGGCCCTCAACGAATCGGACAAATTGCTCAAGAATTCGGCGGCGACGCTTGGCCTTTCCATTCTCCCGCCACAGGGCGTGCGGCTGCGCCAATGGCTGGCGGATGTGCGGGAGATTGTTCTCCACAAGCCACAGGGATAAGTGGCGGATAGTCGGTACGGCTTGGCACTCGATTCCGGTTCGCCCGGCCGGAGGATCTTCCCGGCCTTGCCTTCCCGGCATCGCCTGCATGCCAGGTGCGCGAAGGATTCCCGCACCTGGCCTGCTCTGAGAGTGTGGAAATGTGGATCAGGGATCAGGCGCAGCAGCCGCCTCCGGCTGGAGGCGCTGGATCGGCTCGTAGGCGGAGCCACCCAGCAGCTCGGCCCGCAGACGGCCGATCGCCCCCGTGGGCTCCTCCTCCGTGGTCGCGCCCAGCGCCCCGCGGCGGGCGTGACCGAACGCGGCGTGGAGCTTGGCGACCTCGGGCCGCAGTGCCGTGTCGGTGACCAGGATTGCCGAGCGGCTCTGGCGGATCCTGAAGCCGCGGAGCCGCTTGGCTTCGTCCGCACCCGGGCCGGCTTCGATGGAGGTGACGCTTTCGGCGTACGCCTCGCGCAGGGGCCGTCCAGAGCGATCCCAAAGTGGCTACAACTGCGCTCGCCGAGCGCCTCGTAGTCGAAGCCGTCCCACTTCACGAACAGGCGCTTGCCTTGGCGAACGGTCAGACGGCGGCGGCTCGCACAGCGTCCGCAACCCCGAGAACCACTTCGCGCTCCCCGCTCAACGGCTGACCTCAGCCAGCAGCGCACTACGCGAGAGGTAAGGCAGGGCCGGATCGGAGGGCGGCCGGGGCGCCTCCCCGTCAGCGAAGCTCTTGCCCCGGGGCAAGTAGTCGATCCGCGATCCCAGAGCAGTCGGTGTCTCCGTTCGGCTCCACGGTCACCGGCGTCGCGCCGCCCTGCGAGCTGATGAGCCACGCCAACACCGGCTGAGTGAGCGGAGCACCGCCTTCGTCCTCCCAATGCGCCCGCCACCCACCACCGGGAACCACTCCCGCTATCCGGTGGACGCGCTCCAGATGAGAGAAGTCCTCGAAGTCCGTTACGGGCCTGAGCGCGCCTCGGTCTGGGTCCACGATGAGAGCAGCGCCGGTGGTGGGGTGCCATGCCTCGACACCACGCTGCCGACCCACCTCGGTTTCCGTGCCAGAAAAGAAGGCCATCCAGCCCGTCTCAGTGAAGTAGTCCACGCCAGCCATTCTCATAGATGTGCTCACGAGCATGTCGCTCGCTCCCCACCGGGCAGGGGCACGACGCCAAGGGCCGGCGTAAGAACTGCAAGAAGGCCCAGGACTCCAGGTACTACCCCGCAGACTCCGGGATCGAGAAGGACAGCAAGCGGCAGCAGCTCAAGAAGGGCGGGTTCGCCACGGCCGACGAGGCCGAGCGCGAGCTGAGCACGGTCCTCGCCCGGATCAGTGAGGGCAGCTACACCCACGACGACGGGCAGACCGTCGAGCAGTGGCTCAGGAAGTGGATGGAGCTCAAGGAGCGGGCGGGCCGGCGCCCGACGACGCTCTGCTCGTACCGGCACCACATCGACGACTACCTCGTGCCACACCTCGGCCGCATACGCCTGCGCGACCTGCGGCCCTCGCACGTCGACAAGCTGCTCGCCGAGGTCAACGACGGGAGGCGGAGACGGCGACCGTAGGCCAGATTCACGCGACGCTGCGCAGCGCCCTGACGACTGCGGTGAAGGAGCAGCTCATCATCTTCAACATGGCGAAGAACGTCGAGCTGCCGACCTCTCAGCGCCCCAAGGTCATCCCGTGGGAGCCAGCCGAGTTCGGCGCCTTCCTCGACCGCATCGGCACGCACCGCCTCGGCGCCCTCTTCGAGGTGATCGCCGGAACGGGCCTGCGCCGCGGCGAGGCGTGGGGGCTCCGATGGGACGACGTCGACTTCGCCCGGCGGGTGATCGTCGTGCGGCAGCAGATCGTGCAGGTGTCCGGGCTCAAGAAGCGGGACATGGCTCCCGTGGCGGGTCCGTAATGCCAAGGGGGCACATCGGTCTGATGTTCTCCCGGCCCAAGACGGCGAGCGACGAGGATCGGATCATCGACCTCGACGAGCTGACCGGCGGCGCGCTCCTGAGTCACAAGCTGCGGCAGGAGGAGGAGCGCCGCAAGTGGAAGTTGGCGTACCGGGACCACGGGCTCGTGTTCGCCCATGAGGACGGCGACGCCCTGCGCCCTGATCACGTCTCCACGCTCTTCGGTGGGCTGATCGACGCCGCCCGCTTCGAGGACGACGCGCACCTGCTCGACGGGGAGGGCCGGCGGCCGCGACGGGTGGGGCTGCACGACCTGCGGGACGGGCAGGCTTCGCTGACGCTCGCCGCCGGGGTCGACTTGGCGAGCGTGTCGAAGCGCCTCGGGCACTCCACGGTGACGATCACCACAGACCTGTACCCACACCTGCTGGGCGGGGTGGGGCGCGACGCGGCCGAGAGGGCGGCTTCCCCCGTGCCGCGCCGGCGGCGCGAGCAGGTCCATCCGGGGGACTCTCGTCCCGGGTCGTTCCCAGCCAAAGGCGTGAGCTCAGCTCGCCTGCTGGCGCGGCAGCCCCTGAAAACGCCAAAGCCGCAGGTGAGATCGTTTCTTCACCTGCGGCTCGCAGTGGGGCGGGTGGGACTCGAACCCACGGCCGACGGATTATGAGTCCGCTGCTCTAACCGGCTGAGCTACCGCCCCTTCACGGCGTGGCGCGTACATGTGTGCGCGCCGTCTGCCGCAGCATAGCCGCTCATACGATCTCCTGCCTCGGATGCCCCGCATGATCGGCTTCGCTGCTGAGGGAGACCGTTCTGAGGGCTGCCCGGTTCCAGAACCAGGGCAAAAAGAAAGAGGACCCGCGTGAGGTCCTCTTCTTCGATGCTCCCCCGACTGGACTCGAACCAGTAACCTGCCGGTTAACAGCCGGCTGCTCTGCCAATTGAGCTACAGGGGACTGCGCTCCCCCGACTGGACTCGAACCAGTAACCTGCCGGTTAACAGCCGGCTGCTCTGCCAATTGAGCTACAGGGGATTGCTGCGGTGCACCGAACAGCCCACCTCCGGCCTAGCCGGAGGGGCGAGCGCCCGTTGCGAGTCATAGATTAGCGCAAGCAGGGGGGTGCTCCGCCAATCGGTATCGCCAGCAGGCCGGGCACCACACGACGAAGGGTGGCAGGCATGCGGTACAAGGTCACGTTCGTGGTCGGACTGGCCCTCGGGTACGTCCTCGGAACCCGCGCGGGGCGCGAGCGTTACGAGCAGCTGAAGAAGTCCGCGCGTGGGATCGCGCAGAACCCGGCGGTGCGCAACGCCGCCGAGAGCGCCGGGCACACCGGGCGCGAGTACGCCGGGAAGGCCTTCGCCGCCGTGAGCGACAAGGTGGGCGACGCGATGCCCTCCTCCCTGGCCGGGCGGGTACGGGGCATGCGCGACCGCGCCGGCGGCGGCGCCGAGGACGAGTGGGGCACCAGCAACACCTGAGCCTCGGGAACAGGGCGGGATCCGGCGCCTCCGGGCGGCGGATCCCGCCTCCGCGTGCGGCAGAATTCTCCGCATGGGGATAGTCGCCGGGCTGGACAGCTCTTCCGCCTTCACTCGCATCGTCGTCTGTGACACCGACACGGGTGCCGTGCTGCGCCAGGGGTACGCCCCCCATCCGCAGCCCGCGGGTGATCCCGAGAGCCTCCACCCCCACGAGACCGACCCGCAGGCCTGGCTGCTCTCCCTCGGCGAGGCCGCCGGCGGCGGGCTCCTCGAAGGCGTCCAGGCCATCGGCGTCTCCGCGCAGCAGCACGGACTGCTGCCGCTGGACCAGCAGGGCGCCCTCGTACGTCCGGCCCTGATCGGCAACGACAAGCGCGGCCAGGTCGCCGCCGCCGACCTGATCGAGGCGCTCGGCGGCCGGCAGGCCTGGGCCGAGGCCGTCGGGTCCGTCCCGCACTCCGCGCAGCCGGTGGCGAAGCTGGCCTGGCTGGCCCGCACCGAGCCGGAGGCGGCGCGCCGGGTGGCCGTGCTGATGTCCGCGCACGACTGGCTGGTGTGGCAGCTGCTGGGCCGGCCGGCCCGGCGGACCACCGACCGGGGCGGCGCCTCGGGTACCGGGTACTGGTCGCCGGCCACCGGTTCGTACCGCCCCGATCTGGTGGAACTGGCGCTCGGGCACATGGCGCTGCTGCCCGAGGTGCTCGGGCCGGCCGAGGCCGCCGGGATGACGCCGGAGGGGCTGCTGATCTCCGCGGGCACCGGGGAGACCATGGCCGCCGCGCTCGGGCTGGGCCTCGGCCCCGGCGACGCGGTGGTCTCGCTGGGTGCTTCCGGCTCGGTGATGGCCGTGCACCACGAGGCGCTGTCGGAGCCGGGCGGGCTGATCACCTCGCTGGCCGACGCCAGCGGCATGCACCTGCCGGTGGTGAACACCTCCAACGCGGTACGGGCGCTGCGCGGCACCGCCGAGCTGCTCGGCACCGATCTGGAGGGGCTGTCGGAGCTCGCGCTGAAGTCGACGCCGGGTGCGCACGGCCTCGTACTCCTGCCGTACCTGGAGGGTGAGCGGACGCCGAACCTGCCGCACACCGCCGGGACCCTGTCCGGGCTGCGGCGGGACTCGATGAAGCCGGAGCACCTGGCGCGGGCCGCGTTCGAGGGCATGCTGTGCGGGCTGGTCGACGCGCTGGACGTGCTGCGCACGCGCGGGGTGGAGATCCGCCGGGTGTTCCTGCTGGGCGCGGCGGCCGAGCTGCCCGCCGTACAGGCCGCGGCTCCGGGGCTGTTCGGGACGCAGGTCGTCGTACCGGCGCCGGCCGACTACGCGGCGCTGGGCGCGGCGCGCCAGGCGGCGTGGGCGCTCGGGGTGCAGCAGGGCACGCTGGCCGCGCACACCCCGCCGGTGTGGCCGGGTCCGGCGGCGCAGGTCTTCGAGCCGGGCGAGGAGTACCCGGCGTGGCAGGCGGTGCGCCAGCAGTACATCGCGACGCGGGAGCAGATCCACCCGGGGGCCTTCCAGGGCTGAGCCCCGGGTCCGCCCGGGCACCGCCGGGGCACCGTTCGGCCACCGCCGGGGCACCGTTCAGGCGTCGCTCGGTCGACCGGCCTACTGCCGCTGGAGTAGGCGCGGCGGCCGGTCTACTCCTTTTGACCGGCCTTTGCGAAAACCGGTGGGGATCGGCCTCGCGGTGGCCGAAGATGGAGTGAACCCCCTCGATCTTGCCGACCGGAGCCTGCGCGTGCTCATACGACTTCTGCGGACCCATCTGGGTCCGTACCGGAAACCGATCGCCCTGCTGGTCCTGCTGCAACTGCTGCAGACCAGTGCGAGCCTCTACCTGCCCACGCTCAACGCCGACATCATCGACAACGGTGTCGTCAGCGGTGACACCGGCTACATCCTGCGCTTCGGCGCCCTGATGCTCGGCGTCTCCCTCGTCCAGCTCGTGTGCAACATCGGCGCCGTCTACTTCGGCGCCCGTACCGCGGCCGCCGTCGGTCGCGACATCCGCGCCTCGGTCTTCGACCGGGTGCAGAGCTTCTCCGCGCGCGAGCTCGGCCAGTTCGGCGCGCCCTCGCTGATCACGCGCACGACGAACGACGTGCAGCAGATCCAGATGCTGGTCCTGATGACCTTCACGCTGATGGTCTCGGCCCCGATCATGTGCATCGGCGGCATCGGCATGGCCCTCTCGCTGGACGTGAAGCTGTCGGGCGTGCTGCTGGCCGTGGTGCCCGTCCTCGGCCTGTCGGTCGGCGCGATCGTCTTCAGGACGCGGCCGCTGTTCCGGAAGATGCAGGTCCGCCTGGACACCGTGAACCGGGTGCTGCGCGAGCAGATCACCGGCAACCGCGTCATCCGCGCCTTCGTCCGCGACGACTACGAGAAGGACCGGTTCCGGGAGGCCAACGCCGACCTCACCGGCGTCTCGCTGGCGGCCGGCAAGCTGCTCGCGCTGATGTTCCCCACCGTCATAGTGGTCGTGAACATCTCCAGCGTCGCCGTCATCTGGTTCGGCGCGATGCGCATCGACAGCGGCGGCATGGAGATCGGCCAGCTGACGGCCTTCCTCGCCTACCTCATGCAGATCGTCATGTCCGTGATGATGGCCACCTTCATGTTCATGATGGTGCCGCGCGCCGAGGTCTGCGCCGAGCGCGTCCAGGAGGTCCTGGACACCGAGTCCAGCGTGGTCCCGCCCGTGGACCCCGTACGCAAGCTGCTGGCCCGCGGTCAGCTGGAGCTGCGCGGCGCCGACTTCCGCTACCCGGGCGCCGAGGCGCCGGTCCTGCGCGGGGTGGACCTGGTGGCCCGCCCCGGCGAGACCACCGCGGTCATCGGCTCCACGGGCAGCGGCAAGTCCACGCTGCTGGGCCTGGTCCCGCGGCTGTTCGACGCGACCGGCGGCGATGTGCTGGTCGACGGCGAGGACGTACGCCGTCTCGACCCGGAGCTGCTGGCCAAGACGGTCGGCATGGTGCCGCAGAAGCCGTACCTCTTCTCCGGAACCGTCGCCTCCAACCTGCGGTACGGGCGTCCCGACGCCACCGACGAGGAGCTGTGGCACGCACTGGAGGTGGCGCAGGCCCGGGGGTTCGTCTCCGAGCTGGAGGGCGGCCTGGACGCGCCCATCACCCAGGGCGGAACCAATGTCTCCGGCGGCCAGCGCCAGCGTCTGGCCATCGCCCGCACCCTGGTGCAGCGCCCGGAGATCTACCTCTTCGACGATTCCTTCTCCGCCCTCGACTACGCGACGGACGCGGCGCTGCGCGCGGCGCTCGCCCGTGAGACGGAGGAGGCGACGGTGGTCATCGTGGCGCAGCGGGTCTCCACGATCCGCGACGCCGACCGGATCATCGTGCTGGACGAGGGCCAGGTCGTGGGCGAGGGACGCCATCACGAGCTGATGGCCGACAACGAGACCTACCGGGAGATCGTGCTCTCCCAGCTGACGGAGGCGGAGGCCGCATGAGCGGGCCCGGAGGACGGATGATGATGGGGCCGGCCGAGCGGTCCATGGATTTCAAGGGCTCGGGCAAACGGCTGCTGGGCCAGATCGCGCAGGACCGGGTCAAGCTGTGGGGCATGGTCGCCGCCGTCGTCGGCAGCGTCGGCTGCTCGGTCGTCGGCCCGAAGATCCTGGGGCGGGCGACCGACCTCGTGTTCGCGGGGATCATCGGACGGCAGATGCCGGCCGGGATCACCAAGGAGCAGGCCCTGGACGGGCTGCGCGCCAAGGGCGAGGGCGGGATGGCGGACATGCTGTCCGGCACCGACTTCACCCCGGGCGAGGGCATCGACTTCGGCGCCGTCGGCGCCGTGGCGATCTGGGCGCTGGTGGTCTTCACCCTCGCCGGCCTGCTGATGCTGGTCGCGACGCGGCTGTCGAACCACATCATGAACGGCACCGTGTACCGGCTGCGCGAGGAGCTCCAGGGCAAGCTCTCGCGGCTTCCGCTGTCGTACTTCGACCGGCAGAAGCGCGGTGAGGTGCTGAGCCGGGCCACGAACGACATAGACAACATCGGGCAGACGCTCCAGCAGACGATGGGGCAGCTGCTCAACTCGCTGCTGACGATCGTCGGCGTGCTGGCGATGATGTTCTGGATCTCCCCGCTGCTGGCGCT
Organism: Streptomyces vinaceus; assembly: GCF_008704935.1. NCBI lineage: Bacteria > Bacillati > Actinomycetota > Actinomycetes > Kitasatosporales > Streptomycetaceae > Streptomyces > Streptomyces vinaceus. The sequence continues at coordinate 5,040,761 of NZ_CP023692.1, read as the reverse complement.
GGTCGCGCTGGTGACGATCCCGGTGTCGGTGGTCGTCGCGGCGAAGATCGGCAAGAAGTCGCAGCCGCAGTTCGTCGCGCAGTGGAAGTCGACGGGCGCGCTCAACGCGCACATCGAGGAGATGTACTCGGGCCACACGCTGGTCAAGGTCTTCGGCCGGCAGAAGGAGTCCGCGGCGGTCTTCGCCGAGCAGAACGAGGCGCTGTACCGGGCCTCGTTCAAGGCGCAGCTGGTCAGCGGCATCATGCAGCCGGTGATGTTCTTCATCTCGAACATCAACTACGTGCTGGTGGCGGTCGTCGGCGGCCTGCGGGTGGCCTCGGGCAGCCTGTCGATCGGTGACGTGCAGGCCTTCATCCAGTACTCGCGCCAGTTCTCGATGCCGCTGACGCAGGTCGCGTCGATGGCGAACCTGGTGCAGTCCGGCGTGGCCTCGGCGGAGCGGGTGTACGAGCTGCTCGACGCGCAGGAGCAGGAGCCGGACGCCGAGGTTCCGGAGCGTCCGGAGCGGGTCCGCGGCCAGGTCACCCTCGACAAGGTGGCCTTCCGCTACGAGCCGGACAAGCCGCTGATCGAGAACCTGTCGCTGACGGTCGAGCCCGGCCACACGGTCGCGATCGTCGGCCCGACGGGCGCCGGCAAGACCACGCTGGTGAACCTGCTGATGCGCTTCTACGAGGTCACCGGCGGCGAGATCGCCCTGGACGGGGTGGACATCGCCAAGATGACCCGCGAGGAACTGCGCGGCGCCATCGGCATGGTGCTCCAGGACACGTGGCTGTTCGGCGGGACCATCGCGGAGAACATCGCGTACGGCGCGGCCCGCGAGGTCACGCGCGCCGAGGTCGAGGAAGCCGCCCGGGCCGCGCACGCGGACCGGTTCATCCGCACCCTGCCGGACGGCTACGACACCGTGCTGGACGACGAGGGCGCGGGCGTCAGCGCCGGAGAGAAGCAGCTGATCACCATCGCCCGGGCGTTCCTCTCGGATCCGGTGATCCTGGTCCTCGACGAGGCGACGAGCTCGGTGGACACCCGTACCGAGGTGCTGATCCAGAAGGCGATGGCGCGCCTGGCGCACGGCCGTACGTCCTTCGTGATCGCGCACCGGCTGTCCACGATCCGCGACGCCGACGTGATCCTGGTGATGGAGAACGGCTCGATCGTCGAGCAGGGCACGCACGAGGAGCTGCTGGAGTCGCAGGGCGCGTACGCACGCCTGTACGCGGCCCAGTTCGCGCAGGCGGTGGCCGAGGTCGACTAGCGTCGAGGTCTCGGCTTGGCGTGGGGGTGCCCTCCGGAGGGGGGCACCCCTCCTCCGTGTCAGTCTGCGTAGTCAGTCCAGGTAGCCGCGTAGCTGGTCGGCGAAGGCGTGGTCGCGGAGCTTGTTGAGCGTCTTGGACTCGATCTGCCGGATCCGCTCGCGGGTCACGCCGAAGATCCGCCCGATCTCCTCCAGGGTGCGGGGCCTGCCGTCGGCCAGGCCGTAGCGCAGCTGCACGACCTTGCGCTCGCGCTCGCCGAGGGTGGACAGCACGGCTTCCAGGTGCTCGCGCAGGAGGAAGAAGGCGGCGGACTCCATGGGCGATGCGGCGTCCCCGTCCTCGATGAGGTCGCCGAGGGCCACGTCGTCCTCCTCGCCGACCGGCGCGTGGAGCGAGACCGGCTCCTGGGCGAGGCGCAGCACCTCCAGGACCCGCTCGGGGGTCAGTTCCAGGTGGACGGCGACCTCTTCGGCGGTGGGCTCGTAGCCGCGCTCCTGGAGCATGCGGCGCTGGACGCGCACGACGCGGTTGATCAGTTCGACGACGTGGACGGGCACGCGGATGGTGCGGGCCTGGTCGGCGAGGGCCCGCGACATCGCCTGCCGGATCCACCAGGTGGCGTAGGTGGAGAACTTGTAGCCGCGGGCGTAGTCGAACTTCTCGACGGCGCGGATGAGTCCGAGGTTCCCCTCCTGGACGAGGTCGAGCATGGTGAGCCCGCGGCCCACGTAGCGCTTGGCGACGGAGACGACGAGCCTCAGGTTCGACTCGATGAGGCGCCTCTTGGCCATCCGGCCCATCACGACCAGCTTGTCGAGGTCGAGGGCGAGCCGCAGGTCGAGGTCGGGGGTGTTGCCCAGCTTCTCCTCGGCGAACAGGCCGGCTTCGACGCGTCGCGCGAGTTCGACCTCCTCGGCGGCGGAGAGCAGCGGGATCCTGCCTATCTCGCGCAGGTACTGGCGGAACAGGTCGGCGGAAGGGCCGGCTCCGCCGGTGTCGGGGCGCCGGCGCGGCTCGGGCGCCTGCTCGATGAGCTCCAGTACCTCCGGCTCTTCGGGCTCCTCGTCCACGGCTTCGACCTCGGGCTCATCAGCCACTGTGGCCTCGGTGTCTTGGACGGGCGGGCTCACGTTGACGGTCAGGATCCGGGTCTGCACGGGGGCGACCTCCAGGGCTCCGAGGACGGGGGCACCGCACTTCAGTGTGGGGTACGACACATCGCTGCCACGAGGGGCGTGCGAGCACTTTCTGAGTCCGGTGCGTGACCGGATGGTTACCCGCCGCCGGGAACCCCGATGCGGACCGGACGCATGTCCGAGGAGTTCGATGCCGCGCAAACGCCCCCGGGGCCCTGGGCCGGGGGCGCTCGCGCCGGTGGACGGCGACCGGAGGCGACCGGAGGTGCCTGGGGTGGCCTGCGGTCAGGCCGGCTCGACGCGGACCGCGCACACGAGGGTGTTGGCGCGGGCGCCGTCACCCGGTGGGGACCGTGCAGGAGCCGCGGCGGACCGGTACTACCGCCCCGCGGGGTTCGGTATCGGCGGGCCCGCCGTCCAGCCGCCGTCCACGGCCAGTTCGGCGCCGGTCATGTACGCGGCGGCGTCGGAGAGGAGGAAGGCGACGGCCGCGGCCGTCTCCTCCGGGGAGCCGACGCGGCCCAGCGGGGCGCCGGGGAAGCGGCCCTCGCCGGGCTGGATCCCGATCGGGGCGGTCATCGGGGTCAGCGTCATGCCCGGGTGCACCGAATTGACGCGGATCCCCGCTTCGGCGAGCTCGACCGCACCGATCTTCGACAGGCCGCGCACGCCCCACTTGGAGGCCCCGTACCCGGCGGTGAGTGCCAGGCCCATGAGCCCGGCCGCCGAGGAGATGTTGACGACGGAGCCGCCGCCGTTCGCCCGCAGCAGCGGTATCGCCGTCTTGATGCCGATGAAGGTGCCGACCAGGTTGATCTCGACGACCCGCCGGAAGTGCTCCACGCTCTCGTGCTCCAGGAGCTGCCCGGTGGCTATGCCGGCGTTGTTCACCAGGCCGTCGATCCGTCCGAACTCGGCCACCGCGTGGTCGAGGGCGGCCTGCCAGTCGGCCTCGCTCGTGACGTCGTGCCGCAGGAACCGCGCCGCGCCGCCCAGCTCCTCGGCCGTCGAGGCGCCCTCCGCCTCCAGCACGTCCGTGATCAGCACGCTTCCGCCTCCGTCCACGACGGCCCTCGCGGCCGCCGCGCCCAGCCCGCGCGCTCCCCCGGTGATGACGACGGTCTTTCCGGTCAGATCCACAACAGCCACGGTGCACACCCCTGACGAAGCCATATGACTAATCGGCATACCCGGCCGACGGGGCGTCAGTCTGCCAGAGCCGCCAGAACCCGCGACACCCCCTGCTCCTTCGGTCCCAGGAACCGCGGCTCCGGCTTGAAGGCCGCGTCCAGCGCCGCCTTGCCGGCCGCGAAGACCTCGCGCGTGCCGCCGTAGTACCAGGTCGCGTCGTGCTGGTCGTCCACCCCGACCCCGTACGCGTCCAGACCCGCCGCACCGCACAGCGCGACGGCCCGGCGTATGTGGAAGCCCTGGCTGATCAGCACCGCCCGCTTCACCCCGAAGATCTCCTTGGCCCGGACGCAGGAGTCCCAGGTGTCGAACCCGGCGTAGTCGCTGACGACCCGGTCCCCCGGCACCCCGTGGGCCGTCAGGTAGGTCCGCATGGCGTCGGGCTCGTCGTACTCGGTGCGGCTGTTGTCCCCGGTGACGAGCACGACCTTGACCTTGCCCGTGCGGTACAGCTCCACCGCCGCGTCGAGCCGTCTGGCCAGATACGGGGTCGGCCGCCCGTCCCACAGCCCCGCCCCGAACACCACCGCCACCTCGGCGGCCGGCGCGTCGGCCGTGCTCCGCAGCCGGTCCGCGGCCGCCGCGTGCGTCCAGGCCGAGGGCAGCAGGAAGAGCACGCACCCGGCCACCACAGCCTGGACGGCCCGGCGCCGCCCCGCCACCGTGCGCGTCCAGCCCGGCAACGGCTTCGGCTTCCACTTCGGATTGCGCTTCATGGTCGATCCCCCCGTCGCACCACACCCCGTTCGCACACATTGACGATCTCCGCCCGCGCCCCAGTTCCCCGCCCCACGCCTTTCACTCGTACGAATGAGCGGGTGAGCTCCCGGTAAACACCCGTCATCCCTGCGCAACGCCCACGACATCTGCGGCCCGCAGGATCGGTCCATGACGGAGCTGGTGCACCCTCCCGAGTCCCTGTCCCTCCCCTTTCCCCCCGCCACCGCCACGGAGCTGCTGACCCGGATCACCAGCCAACTCGGCACGCAGCTCAGCGGATTGCGTCCCTGGCGCCCGGCGGCGGGCCGGCCCGACGGAGCCCCCGCATGCAGCCCACCCTCGTCGCCGTCGCCCACGGCAGCCGCGACCCCCGCGCCCTCCCCGCCGCGATGGCCCTCCTCGACCGGATCCGCGAGCTCCGCCCCCGCCTCGACGTCCGCCTCGGCCACGTCGAGCTGAGCCGGCCGTTGCTCGGTGAGGCACTCCGCGACGCGGCCGGCGCGGCCGTGCTCGTCCCGCTGCTCCTCGGCCGCGGCCACCACGTCAAGCGGGACCTCCCCGCGTCCGCCGCCCACGCCGCCCACCTGGACACCCGCGTCGCCGCCCCGCTCGGCCCGCACCCGCTGCTGGTCGAGGCCCTGTACGAGCGGCTCCTGGAGGCCGGCTGGGCCCCCGGCGCGGGCTCCGCCGTCGTCCTCGCCGCCGCCGGCTCCCGCGACCCCGACGCGGCGGCCGACACCCGCCGCACCGCCGCCCTGCTCCGCGAACGCCTCGGCGGCGCACCCGTCGTAGCGGCCTACGCCTCCGCCGCCGCCCCCACCGTCCCCGACGCCGTCCGCGCCCTCGCCGCCCGAGGCCACCACCGGATCGCGGTGGCCTCGTACTTCACCGCCCCCGGCCGCTTCGCCGCCCAGTGCGCCGCCGCCGCGCCCGGCCCCGCGGCCGCCCCGCTCGGCGACCACCCGGCCCTGGCCCGCCTCGTACTCCACCGCTACGACGAGGCCCTGGCCCGGTGGCGCACCTCCCTGCCCGCCGGGGCACCCCTGAAACTGGCCACCGCGTAAAGACCCCGCCCGCGCGGATTGCTCGGATTGGTCGCATTGTCGGTGTTCCCGGTTACCGTCTGAGCATGGAAGGCATGGAACGCACCGGCACCGCACCCGCCCCCCACCCCGACCCGGACGCCCCCGGCGCCCCGTACGACGCGTCCGACACCGAGCGCTGGGCCGCCGAGCCCGACAAACGGCCCGGCCGGACCGCCTTCCAGCGCGACCGGGCCCGCGTGCTGCACTCCGCCGCGCTGCGCCGCCTCGCCGGGAAGACCCAGGTGGTCACCCCCGGCAGCCGCTCGTACGACTGGGACGCCAGCCCCCGCACCCGCCTGACGCACTCGCTGGAGTGCGCCCAGGTCGGCCGCGAGCTCGGCGCCGCCCTCGGCTGCGATCCCGACCTCGTCGAGGCCGCCTGCCTCTCGCACGACATGGGCCACCCGCCCTTCGGCCACAACGGCGAGGAGGCGCTGAACGAGTTCGCCAAGGACTGCGGCGGCTTCGAGGGCAACGCCCAGTCGCTGCGCCTGCTGACCCGCCTGGAGCCGAAGCGGTTCGTGCCCGACCCGGCCACCGGCGAGCTCGTCAGCGTCGGCCTCAACCTCACCCGGGCCTGCCTGGACGCCGCCACCAAGTACCCCTGGGCCCGCGGCGGTCACCCCACCGATCCCGACTCGGTCAAGTTCGGTGCGTACGAGGACGACCTGCCGGTCTTCGAGTGGCTGCGGCGCGGCGCGCCCGCCGACCGCAAGTGCTTCGAGGCCCAGGTGATGGACTGGTCGGACGACGTCGCCTACTCCGTCCACGACTTCGAGGACGGGCTGCACGCCGGGCACCTCGACCCCAACCTCCTCTTCGCCGAGCCCGAGCGCACCGCCATCTGGCGGGTCGCGATCGGCCGGTACGTGCCGGCCGACACCGAGCCCGAGGAGCTGCGGGCCGCCCTCGACCGGCTGATGGAGCAGGAGTGGTGGCCCCACGGGTACGACGGGTCGGCCGTCGCCCAGGCCCGCCTCAAGGACGCCACCAGCCAGCTGATCGGCCGGTTCTGCCTGGCCGCCGAGGGCGCCACCCGCGAGGCCTACGGCTCCGGCCGGCTGACGCGCTACGCGGCCGAGCTGGTCGTCCCGCGCGAGGCGCGCAACGAGTGCGCGGTCCTCAAGGCGGTGGCCGACCTCTACGTGATGCAGCGGGACGAGCAGGAGCGGCTCCGCGCCGACCAGCGCATCGTCCTGGCCGAACTCGCCGAGGCCCTCAGCGCCCGCGCCCCCGAGGGGCTGGACCCGCAGTTCCGGGCGATCTTCGATGCCGCGCCCGACGACAGGGCCCGCAAACGGGCGGTCATCGACCAGATCGCGGCGCTCACGGACGCCTCCGCGCGCTCCTTGCACGCCCGGCTCGCACGGCGCGCGCGCCGTGCGGTCGGGTGAGCCGATCGGGCCATTCCCCCTTCACGCGGCAGGCTCGGTGCGGGACGCTCGCATGTGGTCGCATGTGGCGGAGAGGTTATGAGGAGGCATCAGGTGGTCGACGCACACCGGACATTCGTCATCGTCGGCGCAGGGCTCGCCGGGGCCAAGGCGGCGGAGACGCTGAGGTCCGAGGGGTTCACGGGGCGGGTGATCCTGGTCGGCGACGAGCGCGACCACCCCTACGAACGGCCCCCGCTCTCCAAGGGGTACCTGCAGGGCAAGGAGGAGCGCGACAGCGTCTTCGTCCACGAGCCGTCCTGGTACGCGAAGGCCGACATCGAGCTGCACCTCGGCCAGCCCGCGGTCCAGCTGGACCGGGAGGCCGGCAAGATCGTCCTCGGTGACGGCACGGCGCTGCACTACGACAAGCTGCTGCTGGCCACCGGGGCCGAACCGCGCCGCCTGGACATCCCCGGCACGGAACTGGTCGGGGTGCACCACCTGCGCCGGCTCGCGCACGCCGAGCGGCTGAAGGGCGTCCTGGCCACCCTCGGCCGGGACAACGGCCACCTGCTGATCGCGGGCGCCGGGTGGATCGGCCTGGAGGTGGCCGCCGCGGCCCGGGGGTACGGGGCCGAGGTCACGGTGGTCGAGCCGCTGGCCACCCCGCTGCACGCGGTGCTGGGGCCGGAGATCGGCCGGCTGTTCGGCGACCTGCACGCGGAGCACGGGGTCCGCTTCCACTTCGGGGCGCGGCTCACCGAGATCGTCGGGCACGACGGCATGGTGCTCGCGGCCCGCACCGACGACGGGGAGGAGCATCCGGCGCACGCCGTGCTCGCGGCGATCGGGGCGGCGCCCCGGACGGCGCTCGCCGAGACCTCCGGGCTGGCCCTGGTCGACCGGCAGCACGGCGGCGGCATCGCCGTGGACGCCTCGCTGCGCACCAGTGATCCGAACGTGTTCGCCGTCGGCGACGTGGCCGCGGCGCACCACCCGCTGCTCGGGACCCGGCTGCGGGTCGAGCACTGGGCGAACGCCCTCAACGGGGGCCCGGCCGCGGCGCGGGCGATGCTGGGCCAGGAGGTGTCGTACGACCGGGTGCCGTACTTCTTCTCCGACCAGTACGACGTGGGCCTGGAGTACTCGGGGTACGCCCCGGCGGGCGGCTACGACCAGGTGCTGATCCGCGGCGACGTGGCCAAGCGGGAGTTCATCGCGTTCTGGCTGTCGGAGGGGCGGGTGCTGGCCGGGATGAACGTGAATGTGTGGGATGTCACCGAGCACATCCAGGCCCTGATCCGGTCGAAGACCCCGGTCAACCGCGAGGCCCTGGCGGACCCGTCGGTTCCGCTGGACTCCCTGGTGGGGGCGGAGGGGGCCTGACGGGTTTGCCGGTGCCCGGCCGTAGACTTCACGGGTGGCAGGACGGATCAACGACGACGATGTGAAGGCGGTACGGGACGCGGTCCCGATCGACGCCGTGGTCTCCGACTACCTCCAGCTGCGCAACGCGGGCGGCGGCAACCTCAAGGGCCTCTGCCCCTTCCACGACGAGAAGTCCCCGTCCTTCCAGGTCAGCCCCAGCAAGGGTCTCTACCACTGCTTCGGCTGCCAGGCGGGCGGGGACACCCTCGACTTCATCATGAAGATCGACCACCTCTCCTTCTCGGAGGCGGTCGAGCGCCTGGCGGGCCAGGCCGGCATCACCCTGCGGTACGAGGAGGGCGGCTACACCGCCGGCACCAGCGGCCGCGGCGAGCGCATCCGCCTGGTCGAGGCCCACAAGGCCGCCGCGCAGTTCTACGTGGAGCAGCTGGGCGGCGCCGAGGCCGAGATCGGCCGCAGGTTCCTCGCGGAGCGCGGCTTCGACCAGGCCGCGGCCGAGCACTTCAGCGTCGGGTACAGCCCGGCCGGCTGGGACCACCTGACCCGCTTCCTGCGCGGCAAGGGCTTCAGCGACAAGGAGCTGATCACCTCCGGCCTGGCCCAGGACAGCCGCAGCGGCAAGCCCATCGACCGCTTCCGCGGCCGCCTGATGTGGCCGATCCGGGACATCAGCGGCGAGGTGGTCGGCTTCGGCGCGCGCAAGCTGCGCGACGACGACAACGGGCCGAAGTACCTGAACACCCCCGAGACGGCGATCTACAAGAAGTCCCAGGTCCTGTACGGCATCGACCTGGCGAAGAAGGAGATCGCGAAGACCTCTCGGGCCGTGGTGGTCGAGGGCTACACGGACGTGATGGCCTGCCACATGGCCGGGGTCACCACCGCGATCGCGACCTGCGGCACCGCCTTCGGCGGCGACCACATCAAGATCCTGCGCCGCCTGCTGATGGACAACGCGACGGCCGAGGTGATCTTCACCTTCGACGGGGACGCGGCCGGCCAGAAGGCCGCGCTCCGCGCCTTCGAGGACGACCAGAAGTTCGCCGCCGAAACCTCCATCACCATCGCCCCCGGCGGCATGGACCCCTGCGACCTGCGCCTGGCACAGGGGGACGCGGCCGTGGCCGGTCTGGTGGAGGCCCGTACCCCGCTGTTCGAGTTCGCCCTGCGGCACATCGTGGCCCGGCACAACCTGGAGAACCCGGCGGGCCGGGCGGCCGCGCTCGACGAGGCGGCCCCGGTCGTCGCCAACATCAAGAACATCGCGATCCAGCACGAGTCGGCGGTCCAGCTCGCCGGGATGCTCGGCATCCGCGACGAGCAGTTCGTCGTCAAGCGGGTCGCGCAGCTGGCGCGCTGGGCGCGGGAACGGGGCGGCCAGGGCGGCGGGCAGCAGCAGGGCCGCGGCCGGCCGTCGCAGGCGTCCCCGTACGAGGCGGCCCCGGCGCCGAGCGCCCCCACCGGCGGCGGACCGGCGCTGAACCTGCGCAGCCCCGCGCACCGCACCGAGCGCGAGCTGCTCAAACTGGCGCTCCAGCGCCCGGCGCTGGTCTCGCCGGCCTTCGACGCGTACGGGGTCGACGAGTTCACCGCCCCGCCCTACGCGGCGGTCCGCGAGGCCATCCAGGCCGCGGGCGGTGCCTCCCTGGGCACCGACGACTACCTGGCCCGGGTACGCGACGCGGCGCCGAACGACACCGTCCGCGCGCTGGTCACGGAGCTCGCGGTCGAGGCCATCCACGCCAAGACGGTGGACGAGGTGTACGCGGGGGTCCAGCTGGTCCAGGTCCGGCTGCGCGCGGTCGACCGCCGGGTCCACGAGATCCAGGGCACGATGTCGCGCCTGGGCACCCAGGCCCCGCCGGAGCAGCTGGCGGCGGTCCAGGAGGAGCTCTGGGTGCTCCAGCAGTACGGGCAGCGCCTGCGCAACCGCGGCGCCGAGGGCCTGTAGCCCGGTACCGCCGGACGCCCGGCCACGCCGGACTGCCCGCGCAGGGGACTACCTCCGCCCGAACCAGTCGCCGCCCGGTATCTCGGTGCCGGACTCGCGCAGCCTGCGGGCCAGCAGCGGGGCCGCCAGGTAGACCCAGGCGGCGGTCCGGGTGCCGTCCGGGCGGACCGCGTCCCGGCGGACCCGGTCGTAGACGTTCAACGGCCGGTCGGGGCCGTGGTACTCCTCCAGCCGGTCCAGTTCGGCCAGCAGCCTCCCGTACGCGCCGGGGGCCGCGGTGACCAGCTCGCCGACGACCTCCGATCCGGGGTGCGGGACGGCGTACGGGTAGCCGGGGCCGTCGTACAGGAGCGCGTCCGGGAGCCGGGCGGGCTCCTCGGCCGCCGTGCGGCCCCGCAGGAACAGGTCGTGGTTGACCTCCCCCGGGCGCAGGGTCCCGTACACGAAGAAGGGGAGTTCGGCGGTCATCCGGTCACCGGCCCGTTGAACCGATCGGCTGATGTCACGGGGCCCTCCCTCGGGTACGGCGGACAGCACGCGGTCCAGGACTTTGGTCCCGATTCTGCCTGCGCCCCTCCACCGTACGCACCGCTGTTACACAACCTCCCGGTGCCCGTGATCGTCGCCCGCTACGGTCGGTTCGTCCCTCCTCACACCCATTTGGCTCCTCATGACGCGACCCGCCCGCCCCCTCGCCGCCGCCCTCCTGTGCGCCCTGATCTGCGCGCTCGCCGTCGGCGGCTGCTCCGCGCCCGGAGGGCTGGGCGTCGGGGAGCCCGCGCCGCCCGTGTCGGCCCAGCCGCGGCCCGAATCGCTCTGGCCGCTGTGGACCGACCACTCCGTCTCCGGCCCCGGGAAACCGGTCGGCACCCGGGAGCCCCGGCCACAGCCACTGAAGGACGCACCCGAGGTGGGGGCGGGCGGGCTGCCCGCGGTGAGCGTGCGGGACGTCGTACGCGCCGACAAGTCGATGAAGCCGTTCCTGGCGAAGGGCTGGATCGACGCGCCCGGCAAGGTCGGCATACGCCCGCCCCTCTACCGCGACCTCACGGGCGACGGGGCCCAGGACCTGATCGTCGCCGCCGACGCGGAGACCGGGCGCACCGCGCTGACCGTGTACACCGCCGAGGGGACCCGGATCGTCCCCGTCCTCTTCACCGTCGGCCGGAGGCTGGCCGCCGAGACCATCGGCGGCGACCTGCTGCTGCGCACCGCCGCCGACGACGGCTCCGAACAGGCCGTCCGCTACCACTGGGACGGCGAGCGGATGCGGGTCGTCAGCGACGAGCGGCGCTACAGCAAGTCCCTCCCGGGCTGCGACAGCGAGCAGGCCGGCCCGCAGCCGAAGCGCACCGACCGGTACGGCCGGGTGTGCGAATGAGGCCCGCCCTGATCCGCTGCCGACACCTCCTGCGGGCCCTCGGCCTGCGCTGGAAGATCTCGATCCTGCTCGCGGCCGGCTGCTCGCTGGTCGCCGTGACCATCGGCGTACTGATCCACCAGGCGCGGGCCCAGCAGGTGGGCGACGCGGCCCGGGAGAGCGCGCTGGCCCAGCTGATCCGCGTGCGCCAGGTGTACGAGCTCACCGGGCGGCTGGACGACGACAAGGTCGGCGAGGCCGACGCGTGGATCGACTGCCCGCGGCTGCCGGAGCCGCTGCGCCGGGCGGCGCTGGCGGGCCGGCGCACCACCTACCTCGACCTGACCGGGCCGGATCCGGCGGTGTGGGCGGCGCGCCCGGTCGGCGGCGACCACGTGCTGTCCGTACGGCGCCCGCTCGGCGGCGAGCAGGCCGAACTGGTCGAGCTGGACCGGCAACTGGTGGCCTCCGGGGCCGGGGTCGTGACGCTCGCGGCGATCGGCGGCGCGCTGATGGCGAGCCGGCTGAGCAAGGAGCTGCGGACGGCGGCCGAGACGGCCCGCCGGATCAGCGAGGGCGAACTGGACGCGCGGATCGGGACGTCGGGCGTGCCGGGGAGCCGGAACGAGGTCGCCGAGCTGTCCTCGGCGGTCGACACGATGGCGGCCAGCCTCCAGCAGCGGCTGGAGGCGGAGCAGCGGTTCACGGCGGACGTGGCGCACGAGCTGCGGACCCCGCTGACGGGGCTGCACACCGCGGCCGAGCTGCTGCCGGCCGGGCGGCCGACGGAGTTGGTGCGGGACCGGGTCGCGGCGCTGCGCACGCTCACCGAGGACCTGCTGGAGGTGGCGCGGCTGGACGCGCGCCGGGAGGAGGCGCAGTTGGGGGCGCACGCCCTGGGTCCGCTGGTGGCGACGATCACGCGGCGGTCGGGAGTGGCGGCGCAGGTGGTCGGCGCGGACAACGCCGAGATGGTCCGCACCGATGCCCGGCGGCTGGAGCGGATCCTGATGAACCTGCTGGTCAACGCCGGTCGCCACGGCGGGGGGCCGGTCACGGTGACGGTGTGCGCGAACGCGGTGACGGTACGGGACCACGGCCCGGGCTTCCCGGTGAAGCTGCTGCGGGACGGGCCTCAGCGGTTCCTGACGGGCGCCGCCGAGCGGGGCCAGGGGACGGGGCTGGGCCTGACGATCGCGTTCGGCCAGGCGCAGGTGATCGGGGCGCGGGTGACGCTGTCGAACCCGGCTCCGGCGGGCGCGGCGGCGACGGTGACGCTGCCCGCGGTGTGAGCGGGGCCGGGCGGGGGTGAGCGGGGCCGGGCGGGGGCCGGGCAGGGGTCGCGGGGTTCGCCCGCCGGGTCGTCCGGGCCGGCCTCACCCGTACGGCGTGATACGCCCCGATGGCCGAACCGAGGGCCATGACCTGCGGAAACGGCGGCCACCCAGGGATACCTGACGGATCATCAGCAGGCGCGAGGCGACCGGGCCGGGTTTGCTCGGGACCACGACCCCGTGTCTCCAGGAGCCCCCATGCGCCGACGCACCGCCCACGTGCTCACCGCCACCGCGCTGACCGCCGTAGCCTTCACGGGCCCGGTCGCCGGGGCGGTCGCCGCCGCGGAGCTCGGTACGACGGGCTTCGCGCCCGGCGACTTCGCGAAGCTGGAAATCTGGCCGAAAACCGCCGCTCCCGGGGCGAGCATCACCGTGAACACCACCGCCTGCGGCGTCGGCGGCCACGCCGACGGGGACGCCACCACGGTCGGCGGCGGCCGCTTCAAATTGATCCCCGGCACCCATAAAGAGGTGGTCATCGGGCAGTTCCAAATCGCCCGCGGCATTCGCCCGGGCACATACAGCATTGGCGCGACCTGCGCCGACGGCAAATACGCCACCGGCGATCTCGTCGTCACCGAACGCGGCCCCAAGGGCCATGTCCGTACCGGGGTGGGTGGCGGGACGACCACCACCGTCGACCCCACCAAGATCACGGCGGGAGCGGTCGTGCTGGCCGCGGCCGCCGTCGGCGGTACCTGGCTCCTGCGTCGCCGGGCGAGCGGCACGCGGAGCTGACGGACGCCCACCGCGGCTGCTGCCGCGGTCCGACCGGTACCGTCCCCCGTCGCCCGCCCCGTGAGGTCCCCCCCGTTCGCGGGGCCGGGCGACGGCCTGCCGTCACACCGCGCGCCGCCGCGCGCAGAGCCGTCGTACGCGAGGCCGCCGCGCGGAACCGCGAGGGCCGCCACACGGAGCAGGGACCGGAACACACCGCCAGGGGGCACCCATGGGCAGAGGCCAGGCCGGCCGCGTCGGGCTCGTCGCGCTCGCCGCCTGCGTCGGCATCTGGCTCGTCGGCAGCGGCTCCGACGTCCCGACCGGGCCCCCGCTGCCCTCCCCCGCCGAGGCGCTGGGCACGCGGGCGCACTACCCCGGCAGCATCGACCCGCTCCCCGGATCCCCGCCGAACCGGATCCGGATCCCCTCCATCCGGGTGGACGCCCCGCTGACCGGTCTCGGACTCGGCCCCGACGGGAGCATCGAGGTGCCGCCGCCCGCCCGCCGCGACCTGGCGGGCTGGTACCGGGACGGCACCACCCCCGGCGCGGTCGGCACCGCCGTCGTCGTGGGCCACGTGGACCACTCGACCGGCCCCGCCGTCTTCTACCACCTGGGCGCGCTGCACCGCGGGGCGGCGATCGAGATAACGCGCGCGGACGGACGTACCGCCGTGTTCACCGTCCACGCGGTCGAGGTGTACGAAGCCGACCGTTTCCCCGACTCCCGCGTGTACGGCCCCTCGCCGCGCGCCGAGCTCCGGGTGATCACCTGCGGCGGCGGCTTCTCGCCCCGGACCGGCTACCAGGGCAACGTGGTCGTCTTCGCCCACCTCACCGGCACGTACTGAGGGGTGTCCCGCCGGTCGGTCCCGCCGGTCAGCCCCACTGCTCCAGACCGAGCTTGACCACCAGGGCGCCGACGACGGTCAGCAGCACGGCGCGCACGAACCCGCTGCCCTTCTTCAGCGCCATCCGGGCGCCGACCATGCCGCCCGCCAGGTTGAACGCCGCCATCAGCGCGGCCAGCTGCCACAGCACCATGCCCTGGTACGCGAACATCGCGAGCGCCCCGGCGTTCGTGCAGCAGTTGACGATCTTGGCGGTCGCGGACGCGGTCACCAGATCGAGGTGGAGCAGCGCGGTGAGGGCGAGCACCAGGAAGGTCCCCGTACCGGGACCGATGAGACCGTCGTAGAAGCCGATGCCGAGGCCCGCGAGACCGATGGCGAGCAGCACCCGCTGCCGGCTGACGGGCGCGGTCGAGGGGGCGGTGCCGAAGCCCGGCTTGAAGATCACGATGCCCGCGACGACCACGAGTACGCCCATGATGAGCGGGCGCATGGTGTCCTTGCTGATCCCGCCGGCCAGCGCGGCGCCGCCCATGGAGCCGGCGAGCGCCGCGATGCCGATCCGGACGGCGAGCTTCACGTCCACCGGTGCCTTGCGTACGTACGTCACCGCCGCGCCCGCGGTGCCGACGATGGCCACGGCCTTGTTGGTGCCGAGCACGGCGGCCGGCTGGGCGTTCGGCAGGCCGAGGAGCAAGGCGGGCAGGAGGAGCAGTCCGCCGCCGCCCACCACGGCGTCGATCCAGCCGGCCGCGGCGGCGGCCACGCAGAGCACGATGATCATCGTCGTTGATATGTCAGGCACGGCCACGACCCTATGGAGCCGATGGGTGCAGCACCCATCAATCCCCGGAAACTTGCGCAAAGGTTGAGCTTTGCCGGGCCGGCACCCGGTCCGGGGCCGCCGGGGCGGCCGGGTTCACCATCGCCGTCAGCGCCGTCGCGGCCAGCACGCTGGCCAGCCCGAGCCCGGCGGCGAGGCGCCGGGCGGGCGGTACGGCGGCCAGTGCGGCCACGCCCGTCCGCAGGACGGAGGGCCGGCGGTGCCCCCGGTGCCGGGCCGCGGGCGCGGTGGCGGGGGCGGCGGGGACAGGGGCGGCGGGGGCCCCGACCGGTACGGACAGCGGGACGTGGAGCGGATGGCGCATGACGCGGCGGCCTCTCGGATCACGGGGCGGGAGCGGGGCAGGGCGGGGCGGGGCGGGGCGGAATCAGGCGGGGGCGCGGGGCCGGAACGCGGGGGCCGGAACGCGGGGTCAGAAGCTGAAGCACTCGCAATGGACGCGCGCGGCCGGCACCCCGGCCCGCAGCAGCGCACTCCGCGTCGCCTCGGCCATCCCCGGCGGCCCGCACAGGTAGACGTCGTGCTCGGTCAGGTCCGGCACGAGCGCGAGCAGCGCCTGCGGGGCCAGCGGATCGTAGGCGGCGTCGGAGGACCCGAGCAGGTAGTGCAGCCCCGCCCGCCGCTCGGCGGCGATGGCCTCCAGCTCGGAGCGCAGCACCAGCTGCTCCTCGGCCCCGGCCCGGTAGAGGAGGGTGATCTCCCCCGGCCCCCCGGGCAGCGTCTCGAACAGCGCCCGCATCGGCGTGATGCCGACCCCGCCCGCGATCAGCAGCACCTTGGGGCGGGTCCGCCGGGCGGCGGTCAGCGCCCCGAACGGACCGGTGGCGATCACCCTGGTCCCGGGGCGCAGCCGGCGGATGCGCCGGGAGTGCCCGCCGAGCGCCTTCACGGTGATCCGCAGGGTGTGCCCCTGGACAGGCGCGGACAGCGAGAACGGCAGGGCGGTGTGCCACAGGCGGCGTTGGAGGAACCGCCAGCGCAGGAACTGGCCCGGCTCGGCGCGCAGTTCCGCCAGGTGCTGCCCGTACACGACGACGGAGACCACCCCGGGCCCCTCGATGCGCACCTCGGCCACCCGCAGCGCATGCCGCAGGGCCTGCCGTACGGGGACCACGGCCCGGTACCAGACCAGCAGGACGGCGACGGTGGCGTGGGCGAGGGCCCAGAACCAGCCGGCCGGGGCGAGATCGGGCCCGGCGAGCTGGTGGCCGAAGGCCAAGGAGGCGGCGAGGTAGACCAGGAGGTGGACCGCCCGCCAGGTTTCGTGGCTGACCCGGCCGCGTACGGCTCGGGCGGAGGTCACGCCGACGGCGGCCAGCAGGGCCGTCCCGGCGAAGGCGGCCGCCAGCGCGGGGTAGCCGAACAGGTCCCGGACGGCGGAGACCACGTCGACGCCCTGGTGGACGGCGTACCCGAACAGGGCGAAGAGGGCGTGCCCGAAACAGAGCAGCAGCACGTGCCGCCCGCCGCGGGCGTGCCAGCGGGCGAGCCGGTCGGCGCCGACGCCGTGCTCGACGGCGGGCACCCGGGCCATCAGGAAGAGCACGACGAGCACCCCGTACCCGGCGAGCAGCCCGCTCAGGTGGGCGGCGGTCGCGAAGAGCGCGTCGAGCCGCGCGGAGGGCCGCACCTGGGCCGCCCACACGAGCGCCACCAGCCCCGCACCGCCGAGCATCCCGCCCTTGACCCGCATCGCCGCATCTCGCACACCGGTCACGCTAAGGGCGCCGCGACCGCCTCCGAGCTGCCCGAACCGTTCCTTAAGCCGCCCTTGAGGGACGCCTCACCGACCCTTAACCCGGGCGCTGAGGTGCGCGTTCCGTCCGGGTAACAGCGGCGATGCGGCGGGGAAACAGCGGACGCGCACGCTCGTGCCATGACCTCGGAACGGCAGCGCGTGGTGGTGACGGCGGCGGCCTCGCGGGCCCTGCTGCTCGCCGCGCGGCCGGGCGCGGACACCACCGCGGAGACGGAGACGGAGACGGAGGTGACCGTCCTCGGCGAACTCACCACCGTGGGCGCCCCCGCCCGCAGCTGGCAGGACGCCGAGACCCTGACCGACCTGTTCCACCTGCTCACCGACGACGGAGGCTCCTGATCATGGCCGCAGCCACGCCCACGCCCACCCCCGCCATCGTGCTCATCGGCCACGGCATGGTCGGCCAGCGCTACCTGGAGGCCCTCGCCGAGCGCGGCGCCACCGCCACGCACCGGATCACCGTGCTCTGCGAGGAGCCCCGGCCCGCGTACGACCGCGTCCACCTCACCTCGTACTTCTCCGGCAGCACCCCCGAGGACCTCTCCCTCACCCCGGCCGGCTTCATGGAGCAGCACGGGATCGAGCTGCACCTCGCGGACCCCGCCGAGACCGTCGACCGCGACGCCCGTACCGTCACCTCCCGCTCCGGGCGGGTGTTCCCGTACGACGTGCTGGTCCTCGCGACCGGCAGCCACCCCTTCGTGCCGCCCGTTCCCGGCAGGGACGCCCCCGGCTGCTTCGTCTACCGCACCATCGAGGACCTGCTCGCGATCGAGGAGTACGCCCGGACCCGTACCAGCGGCGCCGTCGTGGGCGGCGGGCTCCTCGGGCTGGAGGCGGCCGGCGCCCTCAAGGGGCTCGGCCTCGACACCCGCGTCGTGGAGTTCGCCCCGCGCCTGATGCCCGTCCAGGTCGACGAGGGCGGCGGCGCGGCCCTGCTGCGCACCGTCGAGTCGATGGGGCTGACCGTCCACACCGGCGTCGGCACCCAGGAGGTGCTGACCGGAGCGGACGGCTCCGTCACCGGCATGCGGCTCTCCGACGGCTCCACCGTCGACACCGACCTCGTCGTCTTCTCCGCCGGGGTCCGCCCCCGCGACCAGCTCGCCCGCGCCTCGGGCCTGACCGTCGGCGAGCGCGGCGGCATCGGCGTCGACGCCCGGTGCCGCACCTCCGACCCGCGCGTCTACGCGATCGGCGAGTGCGCGCTGGCCGTCGACGGCCGGGTGTACGGGCTGGTCGGCCCCGGCTACGAGATGGCCGAGACGGCCGCCGAGGACCTCCTGGGCCGGGCCAAGGAGTTCACCGGAGCCGACCTGTCCACGAAGCTCAAGCTGCTCGGTGTGGACGTGGCCTCCTTCGGCGACGCCCACGGCACGGCCCCCGGCAGCCTCGACGTCGTCTACTCCGACTCCCGCTCCGGGATCTACAAGAAGCTGGTCGTCTCCCCCGACGGGGTCCTCCTCGGCGGGGTCCTGGTCGGCGACGCCGAGGCGTACGGCCTGCTGCGCCCGCTCACCGGCAGCGTCCCGCCGGTCGGCCCCGACCGGCTCGTCCTGCCCGCCGGTCTCGGCGCGCCCGTCGCGCTCGGCCCCTCGGCACTGCCCGACTCGGCGGTGATCTGCTCCTGCCACAACGTCACGAAGGAGGCGATCACCGCCTGCGCGACCCTCCCCGAGGTCAAGCGGTGCACCAGGGCGGGCACCGGCTGCGGCAGCTGCCTCAAGACGATCGGCCGGCTGCTGCCCGCGGCCGCGGACACGGGGCTGTGCGGCTGCTTCCCCTTCACCCGGGCCGAGCTCTACGAGATCGTCCGGACCCGCCGGCTGACCTCGTACGAGCAGCTCCTCGACGGACACGGCCGGGAAACGGCGCGCGGCGGCGACGGCTGCGAGGTCTGCAAGCCGGCCGTCGGCTCGATCATCGCCTCGCTCGCCCCCACCCTCGGCGCGAGCGGCTACGTCCTCGACGGGGCGCAGGCCGCCCTGCAGGACACCAACGACCACTTCCTCGCGAACCTCCAGCGCAACGGCTCCTACTCGGTCGTCCCGCGCATCCCCGGCGGCGAGATCACCCCCGACAAGCTCATCGTGATCGGCGAGGTGGCCCGCGACTTCGGGCTCTACACGAAGATCACCGGCGGTCAGCGCATCGACCTCTTCGGAGCCGGCGTGGACCAGCTCCCGCGGATCTGGGCCCGGCTCGTGGAGGCCGGATTCGAGTCCGGGCACGCGTACGGGAAGGCGCTGCGCACGGTGAAGTCCTGCGTGGGGCAGACCTGGTGCCGGTACGGGGTCCAGGACTCCGTACGGATGGCCATCGACCTGGAGCTGCGCTACCGGGGCCTGCGCGCCCCGCACAAGCTCAAGTCGGCGGTCTCGGGCTGCGCGCGCGAGTGCGCGGAGGCACAGAGCAAGGACTTCGGGGTGATCGCCACGGCGCACGGCTGGAACCTGTACGTCGGCGGGAACGGCGGGGCCACTCCGCGCCACGCCGATCTGCTGGCACAGGACCTGTCGGACGCCGAACTGGTACGGCTCATCGACCGGTTCCTGATGTTCTACATCCGCACGGCGGGCCGCCTGGAGCGCACCTCCACCTGGCTGGAGCGGCTGGAGGGCGGCCTGGACCACCTGCGGGACGTGATCGTGCACGACTCGCTCGGCCTGTGCGCGGAGCTGGAGGCGCTGATGGCCGACCACGTGGCCCACTACCGGGACGAATGGGCCGAGACCCTCCAGGACCCGGAGCGGCTGCGCCGGTTCGTGTCCTTCGTGAACGCGCCCGGAGCCCCCGACCCGACCGTGAAGTTCGTGCCCGAACGCGACCAGGTCAAGCCCGACCTGACCCTTCTCGACATCCGGCCGCTGGAGGCCGTGGGAGGTACCCGATGACCGTGGAACTGCACGTGCCCGAGGGCTGGCTGACGGTGTGCGAGCTGTCCGAACTGACCCCCGGGCGCGGGGTGGCGGTCCTGCTGCCCGACGGGGGCCAGGCGGCGGTGTTCGTCGACCGGTCGGGGCGCACGTACGCCATCGACAACCGGGATCCGTTCACCGGGGCGGCCGTGCTCTCGCGGGGGCTGGTCGGGTGCGCCGGGGGCCGGCCCTTCGTGGCCTCGCCGCTGCTCAAGCAGCGCTTCGACCTCCTGTCGGGGCGCTGCCTGGACGACGAGGGGGCGGCGGTCCGGACCTACCCGGTGCGGACCGCCGTGACGTCGGCGGCGGTGGTGTAGCGGGGCATCAGCCCTGGACGGCCGCCGGGTCCATCCAGACGTACTCCCAGACGTGGCCGTCCAGGTCCTCGAAGGCCCGGCCGTACATGAAGCCGAGGTCCTGGGCCGGACGGGGTTCGGTGGCGCCCGCGGCGAGGGCGGCGCCGAGCACCTGGTCGACCTGGTCCCGGCTGTCCGCGCTCAGGGCCAGCATGACCTCGGTGGTCTTGGTGGCGTCCGCGACCTCCTTGGTGGCGAAGTCCCTGAAGCGGGCCTCGGTCATGAGCATCGCGAAGATCGTGTCGCTGATGACGAGGCAGCCGGTCTTGTCGTCGCTGAACTGGGGGTTGAAGGAGTAGCCGAGCTCGACCCAGAACGCCTTGGCGGCCTCGATGTCCTTGACCGGCAGGTTGACGAAGATCATGGTGGCCATCTCGGTCCCTCTTCTCTCACATGCTTCTCTCGCATGTGCGTCGCGTGTGCGTCTCGTGTGCGCTTTCGAGGGGTAGACCTGGGGCTCCGGAAAAACTCATCGCTCCCGCGGAGATTTTTCCGCGCACCGCCCGGCGGGCCATCCGACCAGGTCAGGCCGTGGTACGGAGCTCCAGGGCGGCCAACGGGACGAAGCCCTGGCTGCCGGGGCGCAGCAGGAGCGCCGGGTCGGCGCCGGCCAGGCGCTGGTGCAGGGCCAGGGCGATCCGCTCGCCCGTCGCCTTGGCACGCTCCGCGTTCGGCCCGCGGTGCAGGCCGTCGACGGCGGCGTTCCACAGCTGCACCCAGCGCCCGAAGTCCTCGGCGGTCATCGCGCGCGCCGCGTGCAGGGCGGCGTGCGGGCCGAAGGCGTCGCGTCCGTAACCGGCCGTTCGGAACAGGGCCCGCTCCCAGAAGTCCGTGATGCGCGGCAGGTGGACCTCCAGGTCCGTGCCGGCGATCTCGGTGAAGAACGGACCGATCCGCCGGTCGGCGAAGGCGGCGGTGTAGAAGCGGCGCAGCACGACGGTGAGGTCGGCGCGGCCGGAGATGTCGTTGTCCGCGGCGAACTGGTTCATGGCTTCACCATCTTGGCGCACGCGGGGGGCGTGCCAGGGTGGAAAGTCCCGCCGTTCGTCACTTCGTGCGGTTCGCGGGGCGGCCGGTGGCGGCGCGCCCCGGACCGTGATCCCGGGTCCGGGGCGCGCGGCGGTCCGGCCAGGAGCCGGCGGGCCCCCTCTAGGAGGCCACCGCTCCGCCCTTGAGCAGCGCGGCCCCCAGCGGGGTCACCGTGTGCAGGACGGCGTTGCCCCGGCGCAGGGTGGTGACCAGGCCCGCCTCGCGCATCACGCAGGCGTGCTGGCTCGCGGAGGCCAGCGAGACCCCGGCCCGGCGGGCCAGCTCGCTGGTGGTGGCCCCGTCGCCGATGGCCCGCAGCACCACCGAGCGGGTGTGCCCGACGAGCTTGCCGAGCGTGCGCTGGCGCTGCTCCTCCAGGGGCCGAATCGATTCACCCGTCGCCGACGCCGAGGCCAGCTGCGCGGCGGCCGGGTACACCAGCACCGGCGGGAGCTCCGGGTCGTGCAGGGTCACGGCGGTGCGCCGGCAGAAGAACGACGGCTGGAGCAGCAGCCCGCGCCCCCGCAGCCGTACGTCGCGGTCCACCGGGTAGTCGCACTCCAGGACCGGCGCCCTCCAGCGCAGCATCGGCGGCAGCGAGGCCAGCAGCTCGTCCGCGCCCCCGTCGAGCAGGGCGCGGCCGCGTGCGGCCCGCTCGGCCTCGATCTGGGCCTGGATGTGCGTCCAGTACGGCTCCACGGCCGCCCGGTGGTAGCCGCGCAGCTCTCCGAGCAGCCTGGGGAGGTGTTTGGTGCCGCCTTCCATGAAGTCCCGCAGCCGCCGCGGGACGGATGCGTCGGCGCCCCCGCTGACGGCCGAGGGCATGCCGAACGCGGCCCCGACGCCCGTGCCCGCGCCCAGCAGCGCCAGCTCGCGCCGCATCCGTTCGGGGCGGATCCCGCGCAACGCGTCGAGTCCCACGTCCCACCCGTACTGCCCCTCCACAGGGGTCAGGAAATCGGGAAAATAACCACGACTCGGTATGAGCGCACCGAGCAAACGTGTTTCACTATTCAACCTGCTCCGGGTTTCCGTACGCCATTCACCGAAGAGCCGCGCATCACGCCGGTCTCTTAAGCGGTGAAAACTCAGAATCGTTTCCCACAACGCATCGGGACGCCCTGCCATCCGTACGCGTGCCAGGTCCACTCCAGTGAAATGGATACGCAGCACCGAACCCCCACCTGTGCAACCGCAATCCCCCCGCCCCATGAGTATGCATGCCGTCACACGACGTCACCACGCCCTTTCAGCCACAGTTGAAACCCCTTTCGGCAGGGGCGTGACAACCGAAATCCTGTACTCCGCCAGGCACACTCCGATGCGACCGAAACGCTCCGTGAAGGCCGTGGGGGGCTTTGCGGGGCCTGGCGGTCGGTCGCACCGGGAAGCGCCGACGTGCCTGGCAGATTGCCGGCAGGCGGTGGACGGGTGGGGATCCGTCCACCGCCTGCTGGCGTAAAGATTTGTTGAACAACAAAAAAGATGCGCGTCCGCCCTCGGGGGTCAGGGAACCCGGGGGCGGACGCGCAGTCAGCGGGCCCTGTCAGGGCCAGGAGGTGCTCAGCGGCTGTCGCTGCCCTTCGACTCGGCGGCGGCACGGCCGGCCTCCAGGCGCGCCACCGGGATCCGGAACGGCGAGCAGGAGACGTAGTCGAGGCCGACCTCGTGGAAGAAGTGGACGGACTCGGGGTCGCCGCCGTGCTCGCCGCAGACGCCGAGCTTGAGGTCGGGGCGGGTCTCCCGGCCGGCCTGGGCCGCGCTGCGGACCAGCGCGCCGACGCCGTCCTTGTCGATGGTCTCGAACGGCGAGACCCCGAAGATGCCCTTCTCCAGGTACGCGGTGAAGAAGCTGGCCTCGACGTCGTCGCGGGAGAAGCCCCACACCGTCTGGGTCAGGTCGTTCGTACCGAAGGAGAAGAACTGCGCGGCCTCGGCGATCTGCCCGGCCGTGAGGGCGGCGCGGGGCAGCTCGATCATGGTGCCGATGGAGAGCTTGAGGCTGGTGCCGGTGGCGGCCTCGACCTCGGCGATGACCGCGTCGGCCTCCTCGCGGACGATCTCCAGCTCCTGGACGGTGCCCACGAGCGGGACCATGATCTCGGCGCGCGGGTCGCCCTTGGCGTTCTTGCGCTCGGCCGCGGCCTCGGCGATCGCCCGGACCTGCATGGCGAACAGGCCGGGGATGACCAGGCCGAGGCGGACACCGCGCAGACCCAGCATCGGGTTCTGCTCGTGCAGCTTGTGCACGGCCTGGAGCAGGCGCAGGTCGTTCTCGTTGGCGTCCTTGCGGGCCTCGGCGAGGGCGACGCGCACCGACAGCTCGGTGATGTCGGGCAGGAACTCGTGCAGCGGCGGGTCGAGGAGGCGGACGGTGACGGGCAGCCCGTCCATCGCCTCGAACAGCTCGACGAAGTCCTTCTTCTGGAGCGGCAGGAGGGCACTCAGTGCCTCCTCGCGCTCCTTGTCGGTGTCCGCGAGGATCAGGTGCTCCACCAGCTCGCGGCGCTCGCCGAGGAACATGTGCTCGGTGCGGCACAGGCCGATGCCCTGGGCGCCGAAGCGGCGGGCGCGCAGCGCGTCCTCGGCGTTGTCGGCGTTGGCGCGCACCCGCAGCCGGCGGACGCGGTCCGCGTAGGCCATGATCCGGTGGACGGCCTGGACGAGCTCGTCGGCGTCGTCGGCGCCGGCGTGCATGCGGCCCTCGAAGTACTCGACGACCGGGGAGGGTACGACGGGTACCTCGCCGAGGTAGACCTTGCCGGTGGAGCCGTCGATGGAGACGACGTCGCCCTCCTCGATCACCTTGCCGCCGACCGTCATGCGGCGGCGCTTGGTGTCGACTTCGAGGTCCTCGGCACCGCAGACGCAGGTCTTGCCCATGCCGCGGGCGACGACAGCGGCGTGCGAGGTCTTGCCGCCGCGCGAGGTCAGGATGCCCTCGGCGGCGATCATGCCGTCCAGGTCGTCCGGGTTGGTCTCGCGGCGGATCAGGATGACCTTCTCGCCGGAGCGCGACCACTTGACGGCCGTGTACGAGTCGAAGACGGCCTTGCCGACGGCCGCGCCCGGGGAGGCGGCGATGCCGCGGCCGAGCAGCTCGGTGCTGGCGCCCTCGTCGAAGCGCGGGAACATCAGCTGCGCGAGCTGGGCGCCGTTGACGCGCTGGAGGGCCTCGGCCTCGTCGATGAGGCCCTGGTCCACGAGCTGGGTGGCGATGCGGAAGGCGGCGCCGGCGGTGCGCTTGCCGACTCGGGTCTGCAGCATCCACAGCTGGCCGCGCTCGATCGTGAACTCGATGTCGCAGAGATCCTTGTAGTGGGTCTCCAGCGTGGTCATGATCGTCATGAGCTGGTCGTACGACGCCTTGTCGATCGACTCCAGGTCCGCCAGCGGGACGGTGTTGCGGATGCCCGCGACGACGTCCTCGCCCTGGGCGTTCTGCAGGTAGTCGCCGTAGACGCCCGCGTGGCCGCTGGCCGGGTCGCGGGTGAAGGCGACGCCGGTGCCGGAGTCGGGGCCGAGGTTGCCGAAGACCATGGAGCAGATGTTGACCGCGGTGCCCAGGTCGCTCGGGATGCGCTCCTGGCGGCGGTAGAGCTTGGCGCGGTCGGTGTTCCAGGAGTTGAAGACCGCCTCGACGGCGAGGTCGAGCTGCTCGCGGGCCTCCTGCGGGAACTCGCGGCCGGCCTGCTTGGCGACGATCTTCTTGAAGCGGGTGACCAGCTTCTTGAGGTCGGCGGCGTCGAGGTCGGTGTCGACGGCGACCTTCTTGGCGGCCTTGGCCTCGTCGAGGGCCTCTTCGAAGAGCTCGCCGTCGACGCCGAGGACGGTCTTGCCGAACATCTGGATGAGGCGGCGGTACGAGTCCCACGCGAAGCGCTCGTTGCCGGCCTGGGCGGCGAGGCCGGCGACGGACTCGTCGGAGAGGCCGATGTTGAGGACCGTGTCCATCATGCCCGGCATGGAGAACTTGGCGCCGGAACGCACGGAGACCAGCAGCGGGTCGTCCGACTGGCCGAGCTTCTTGCCCATCTTCGCCTCAAGCGCAGCCAGGTGGGCGCTGACCTCGTCGCGCAGCGCGGCCGGTGCCTCCCCGCTGGCGAGGTAGACCTTGCAGGCCTCGGTGGTGATGGTGAAGCCGGGAGGGACCGGCAGACCCAGGTTGGTCATCTCGGCGAGGTTGGCCCCCTTGCCGCCGAGAAGGTCCTTGAGGTCGCGGTTTCCCTCGGTGAAGTCGTAGACGAACTTCTGATCTTTGTTTTCCGACACGGGTCTCGACTCCTCGAGGACTCGGTGGCTGCCCTGACGGCCAGGAACATACCCAGATCGAAGGCTTCTGGGTACGTCCACTTGGTCGTCATGCGGCTGTAACCACCCGTGCGCCACCAGATCGAAAGTAACCAACGAGTAGCCAGAACCTCCGAAGAGCGTTCACCTCCCGAAGGGGGAAGGGTCTCCTGAGGCCTGTTTCCGCTCGGATGAGCGATCATCGATACATTTGCGTTCAAGTCTTGAACGAACAAAGGGTGGCACCCAGTGCCACCCTTTGAAAGTCTTACCCGTGATTTTCGCGCTCATGTGAGCGCAACCCCACCCATGCGTGGCGTATGTCACGCCGTCGGCGGCATACTTTGTCAGCTGATTCTCAGCCCCCGGACGTGTCCAGTTCCGCGTCCTCACTCACGCCCGCACAGTCGTACGGATCCTTCAGCCAGCCATCCGGGAGGACAACCCGGTTGTTTCCGGACGTCCGGCCACGCGGGCCGTCCGCGCTCTCGGGCCACGGCTGGTCCAGGTCCAGCTCGCTCAGATGAGCGTTCAGCTCGGCCAGCGACGAGGTGACCGCGAGCTTCTTCCGCATCTCGGAACCGACCGAGAAGCCCTTGAGGTACCAGGCCACGTGCTTACGGAAGTCGATCACCCCGCGCGTCTCGTCGCCGATCCACTCCCCCAGCAACTGGGCGTGCCGGTGCATGGTGGCGGCGACCTCGCGCAGCGTCGGCTTGTGGAAGTCCTCGGGCCGCCCCTCGAAGGCCGCGACCAGGTCGTTGAACAGCCACGGGCGGCCCAGGCAGCCGCGCCCCACGACCACGCCGTCGCAGCCGGTCTCGCGCACCATCCGCAGCGCGTCCTCGGCGCACCAGATGTCGCCGTTTCCGAGCACGGGGATCTCCGGCACGTGCTCCTTGAGCCGCGCGATGGCCTCCCAGTCCGCGGTGCCGCCGTAGTGCTGGGCGGTGGTGCGCCCGTGCAGGGCGATGGCGGTGACGCCCTCCTCGACGGCGATCCGGCCGGCGTCCAGGTAGGTGAGGTGCTCGTCGTTGATGCCCTTGCGCATCTTCATCGTGACCGGCAGGTCGCCCGCGCCCGCGACGGCCTCGCGCAGGATCGCGCGCAGCAGGTTCCGCTTGTACGGGAGGGCGGAGCCGCCGCCCTTGCGGGTCACCTTGGGGACGGGGCAGCCGAAGTTGAGGTCGATGTGGTCGGCGCGGTCCTCTTCGACGATCATGCGGACCGCCTTGCCGACCGTCCCCGGGTCGACTCCGTACAGCTGGATCGAGCGCGGCTTCTCGGTCTCGTCGAAGTGGATCAGCTGCATGGTCTTCTCGTTGCGCTCGACCAGGGCGCGTGTCGTGATCATCTCGCTCACGAACAACCCCTTGCCGCCGCTGAACTCCCGGCAGAGGGTGCGGAACGGGGCGTTGGTGATGCCGGCCATGGGGGCGAGCACCACGGGGGGCTGCACGGTGTGCGGGCCGATCGCGAGCGGCGGAGGGAGCGTGGTCATCCCCCCATTGTCGCCCAGCCGGACCGGAGCACGCATCTCTTTAGTTAGGCGTACTATCGGAACCATGCCGGAGTTGAGCCGCCGACGGCGGATGCTGGTGCTGGCGATCTGCTGCATGAGCCTGCTCATCGTCAGCCTCGACGTGACCGTCCTGAACGTCGCCCTGCCCTCGATGCGCCGCGAGCTGCACGCCTCCGTCTCCGGCATGCAGTGGACGATCGACGCGTACACGCTGGTCCTGGCCTCGCTGCTGATGCTGGCGGGGTCCACCGCGGACCGGATCGGGCGCCGCAGGGTCTTCACCGCCGGCCTGGTGCTCTTCACGGCGGGCTCACTGCTCTGCTCGCTGGCGCCGACCCTGGAATGGCTGATCGCCTTCCGGATGGTCCAGGCCGTGGGCGGCTCGATGCTCAACCCGGTCGCCATGTCGATCATCACCAACACCTTCACCGATCCGCGCGAGCGGGCCCGCGCCATCGGCGCCTGGGGCGCGGTGGTGGGCATATCCATGGCCGTGGGCCCGCTGATCGGCGGGCTGCTGGTGGAATCCGTCGGCTGGCGCTCCATCTTCTGGATCAACCTCCCGGTCGGGCTGCTTGCGCTGGCGCTGACCCTGCGGTTCGTCCCCGAGTCGCGGGCCGCGCACCCGCGCCGCCCGGACCCGGTGGGCCAGCTCCTGGTCATGGCCCTGCTCGGCTCCGTGACGTACGGGATCATCGAGGCGCCGAGCGCGGGCTGGGACTCCCCGGTCATCTTCGGCTGCGCGGCCCTCGCCGTGGCCTCGCTCACGGGCCTGCTGGTCTACGAGCCGCGGCGGGCGGAGCCTTTGATCGACCCGCGGTTCTTCCGGAGCGCCCCCCTCAGCGGCGCGACGGTGATCGCGATCGGCGCCTTCGCCGCGCTGTCCGGGTTCCTCTTCCTGAACACCCTGTACCTGCAGGACGTACGGGGGCTCAGCGCACTCGACGCCGGGCTCTACATGCTGCCGATGGCCTTGATGACCTTCCTGTGCGCGCCGCTGTCGGGCCGGCTGGTCGGCAACCGGGGGCCGCGGCCGTCGCTGCTGATCGCGGGGACGGCGATGGCGGCGAGCGGGGTGCTGTTCGCCGCGTTCTCGGCGGAGACCTCGACGCCGCTGCTGTTCACCGCGTACGTGCTGTTCGGGCTCGGGTTCGGCATGGTGAACGCGCCCATCACCAACACGGCGGTCTCCGGGATGCCCCGGGCCCAGGCGGGGGTGGCGGCCGCGGTCGCCTCGACCAGCAGGCAGACCGGCGGCACGCTGGGCGTGGCCGTGATCGGCGCGGTGCTGGCGGCGGGGACGGCGGGCGGGGCCGGTTTCATCGAGGCGACGCGGCCGGCCTGGTGGATCATCACGGGCTGCGGACTGCTCGCGCTCGTGGTGGGCGCCGCGACCAGCGGCCGATGGGCCATGGGGACGGCGGAGCGGACGGCGCGCGCCCTGGAGCGCACGGCGGCGGCGCCCTCGCGAACGGCGGCTCCGCCGCGGGGCTGAGGCCCGGGCGGGCGGGTTCGCGGTGCTGGCGGGCGGCCGGGGGCCCCTACTCCCCGCAGGTGAAGTGGTCGGGGTTCGAGTCGATCCGGCCCAGCAGGGCGCGCAGCGCCTCCTGGTCGGCTCGCGAGAACGCCGAGAAGAGCGAGAGTTCGACCTCGTCGAGGGCCGCGTTGGTCTTGGCGAGGGCGGTCGATCCGGCGTCGGTGATGGCCACGTTGTGGCGGCGGCGGTCGGCCGGGTCCCGTCGGCGGACGGCCAGGCCCTCGCCCTCCAGGTCGTTGAGGATGCCGACCAGCACGCTCGGATCCACCTCCAGCCGCTCGGCGAGCGCCCGCTGGCCGAGGGGGCCTTCCTCCAGGTGCATCAGCGTCATCGCGTGCCGCGGGCTGAGTCCGGCCGTGCTGAGCGCCTTCTTCATGAGCGTCTCGGTGATCGAGCCGTGCCAGGCCAGGAGCAGGCCCAGGCGCTGCGGGGGGTGCGGGGATTCCTGAGCTGCCGTCATATCGGACATCGTAACAATCGAGGAATGGTTGCAGGCTTTCGATCGTTGATGCTGTTCAATGATTCGACACCACCGATCATTGGAGCTCTTCATGTTCATTGCCTACGCCGTCGTCGCCGGCCTGCTCGCCCTCGTCCTGGCCGCATCGGCCACCTTCACGCTCCGGCGGAACGAGGCGATCGTGACGAACATGCGGAAGGTCCAGGTCCCGGACTCCTGGCTGCCGGGGCTGGCCGCCCTGAAGGCGGCGGGCGCGACAGGCCTGGTCGCAGGCCTGTGGGTGACTCCGCTGGGCGTGGCCGCCGCGATCGGCGTGACGCTCTACTTCGTCGGCGCGGTCATCAGCCACCTGCGCGTCAAGGACTTCGAACTGGCCCCGGCGGCCGTCCTCGCCCTGGTCGCGGCGGCGGCACTGGTCCTCCGTGTGGCGGCGTAGCCGTCCTGACGGGTGACAGATATTGAAATCTGTCACCCGTCATGCCATGGTTGTTCCATGACCACGAACCAGAACACCCGCGCCCTCGGCTCGACCGGCCCTTCCGTCTTCCCACTGGGGCTGGGCTGCATGGGCATGTCCGCGCTGTACGGAGAGGCCGACCGCACCGAGTCCGTCGCGACCATCCACGCCTATCTGGACGCCGTCCCCGAGGGCGCGAGCGCGCTGCTCGACACCGGCGACTTCTACGGCATGGGGCACAACGAGATGCTGATCGGCGAAGCGCTGCGCTCCGCGCCGGCCGCGGCTGCGGAGCGGGCGCTGATCAGCGTGAAGTTCGGCGCGCTGCGCACCGTCGAGGGCGGGTTCACCGGCTATGACGGCCGCCCCGAGGCCGTCAGGAATTTCCTGGCCTATTCGCTCCAGCGCCTGGGCCGGGACCACATCGACGTCTACCGGATCGCCCGGGTCGATCCGGACGTCCCGATCGAGGAGACCGTCGGGGCCATCGCCGAGGCCGTCCAGGCCGGGCACGTCCGGCACATCGGCCTCTCCGAGGTCGGCGCGGACACCCTGCGCCGGGCCGCCGCGGTGGCACCGATCTCGGACCTCCAGATCGAGTACTCGCTCATCTCCCGCGGCATCGAGGCGGAGATCCTGCCGACCGCCCGCGAGCTGGGCATCGGGGTCACGGCGTACGGGGTGCTGAGCCGCGGCCTGATCAGCGGGCACTTCAGCCGTGACCGGAAGCTGGCGCCGGGCGACTTCCGCGGGATGAGCCCGCGCTTCCAGGGGGAGAACCTCCAGCGCAATCTCGACTTGGTCGACGCCCTGCGCAAGGTCGCGGAGGACAAGGGCGTCAGCGTCGCCCAGACCGCCATCGCCTGGGTGCTCTCGCGCGGGGAGGACATCGTGCCGCTGGTGGGCGCCCGCCGGCGGGACAGACTGGCCGAGGCACTGGGTGCCATGACCGTGGAGCTGACGGCCGCGGACCTGGCGGCCGTCGAGGAGGCCGTTCCGGCGGGAGCCGCGGCCGGCGAGCGGTATCCGGAAGCGCAGATGGCCCACCTCGACAGTGAGCACTGAGCGGGCGGTACGGTCGTACCCATGTCCCCCGCCGCTGCCGAGCCCCTGACACCCGAGCGCATCCTCGAAACCACCGAGGAGGTACTGCGCCGCTTCGGCCCCACCAAGGCCACCGTGGTGGACGTGGCCCGAGCCCTGGGCGTCAGCCACGGCAGCGTGTACCGGCACTTCCCGTCGAAGGCGGCGCTGCGCGAGGCCGTCACGGACCGCTGGCTCGCCAAGAGCGTCGTCCGCCTGGACAAGATCGCCTCGGCCCCCGAGGGCACCGCTCCCTCGAAGCTGGAGGCCTGGCTGGAGGCGCTGTTCGAGGCCAAGCGGCACAAGGCGGGCGACGACCCGGAGCTGTTCGCGACGTACACGGTGCTGCTCGCCGAGAACAGCGACGTGGTGGACCAGCATCTGAACCAGCTGATCGAGCAGCTGGGCCGGATCATCGCCGAGGGGGTCGAGGAGGGTTCGCTCAGTGCGTCCGACGTACCGGCCGCCGCCCGGGCGGTGTTCGACGCCACCGGCCGTTTCCATGATCCGCAGTACGCGGCGGAGTGGCTCAAGCCCACGATCGTCACGGAGTTCGAGGCGGTCACCGCGCTGGTGATCAGGGGCCTGCGCGCCTGACGGGCAAAGAACGTCCGGAACGAGCCACTCCGGACGACTTGATGATCATTTGGAACCGGCCAGCCTTGTCCGTGCCCCGTCACACTCCATAGGTTCCCCGTACCAGGCTTCATCAGGCACGTTCCAGGGGGAACCTTGTCCGCTCAACCAACGCAGGCGACGCAGCCCAAGCCTCCGGCCCGTTCGGGCGGCGCCGCCGCTCTCGGCTGGATTCTGACCATCGGCCTCAACGTGGTCGCGCCGATCATCACGTACAACCAGCTGCACGACCACGGCTGGAGTGAGTTCGGCGCCCTGCTGGTCAGCGGCGCATGGCCGGTGCTCGACAGTGCGATCAGCCTGGCCTGGCGCCGCAAGCTGGACGAATTCGCCATCGTCACCCTGGTGTTCCTGGTGATCACGGCGGTCGTCTCGCTCGTCGGCGCGCACTCGGCGCGCGCGCTGCTGATCAAGGACTCCGGGGTGACCGGGCTGTTCGGGGCGCTCTGCCTCGCCACCCTGCTCGCGCCGCGGCCGCTGATGTTCTACTTCGGCCGCAAGTTCGCCACCGACGGCACTCCCGAGAGCACCGCCTGGTGGAACGGCCTGTGGCAGTTCGACGGCTTCCGCCGCACGATGACCGTCATGACCACGGTGTGGGGCGTGGCCTACCTCGCGGAGGCCGCGGTACGGGTCGTCCTGGCGTACCTGCTGCCCACCGACACCATGGTGGTCGTCAGCCCGGTCCTGATCTACGGGACGCTGGGCCTGCTGGCCCTGTGGACCGCGCGCTATGCGAAGCGCTCGCAGGCGGCCGGCGAGCGGCGCGCCGCCGAGGCGGCCGAGGCCGAGGCCCGCGCCCAAGCCGAGGCCCGCGCCCGGGCCGAGGCGCAGGCGCAGGCCTGAGCGAGGCGGAAACGACGGTGGCCCGGTGCGCGTGACGCGCACCGGGCCACCGGCCGTTTCACCCCGCTGCGGGGCAGGGAGCTAGCAGCCGAGCAGGCGGCTGCCGAGGTAGCTCTGGATCTGGTCCAGGGAGACGCGCTCCTGCTTCATGGTGTCGCGCTCGCGCACGGTCACCGCGTTGTCGTCCAGGGTGTCGAAGTCGACGGTGACGCAGAACGGCGTACCGATCTCGTCCTGGCGGCGGTAGCGGCGGCCGATGGCGCCCGCGTCGTCGAACTCGATGTTCCAGAACTTGCGCAGGTCGGCGGCGAGGCCCTTGGCCTTCGGCGACAGCTGCGCGTTGCGGGACAGCGGCAGGACGGCGACCTTGATCGGGGCCAGGCGCGGGTCGAAGCGCATCACGGTGCGCTTCTCCATGACGCCCTTGGCGTTCGGGGCCTCGTCCTCGACGTACGCGTCGAGCATGAAGGCGAGCATCGCGCGGTTCACACCGGCCGCCGGCTCGATGACGTACGGGGTGTACTTCTCCTTGGTCTCCTGGTCGAAGTACACGAGGTCCTGGCCGGAGGCGGCGGAGTGGGCCTTGAGGTCGAAGTCCGTGCGGTTGGCGACGCCTTCGAGCTCGGAGAACTCACTGCCACCGAAGTTGAAGCGGTACTCGATGTCGGCGGTGCGCTTCGAGTAGTGGGACAGCTTCTCCTTCGGGTGCTCGTACCAGCGGATGTTCTCCTCGCGGATGCCGAGGTCGCGGTACCAGTTCCACCGCTCCTGCATCCAGTACTCCTGCCACTGCTCGTCCTCGCCCGGCTTGACGAAGAACTCCATCTCCATCTGCTCGAACTCGCGCGTGCGGAAGATGAAGTTGCCCGGCGTGATCTCGTTGCGGAACGACTTGCCCATCTGCGCGATGCCGAACGGGGGCTTCTTGCGCGCGGTGGTCTGCACGTGGGCGAAGTTGGTGAAGATGCCCTGAGCGGTCTCGGGGCGCAGGTACGCCTTGGAGCCGGTGTCCTGGGTCGGGCCGAGGTGGGTCTCCAGCATGCCGGAGAACTGCTTCGGCTCGGTGAACTGGCCCTTCACACCGCAGTTGGGGCAGTTGATGTCGGCGAGGCCGTTGGCGGGGAGGCGGCCGTGCTTGGCCTCGTAGGCCTCCTCCAGGTGGTCGGCGCGGTGGCGCTTGTGACAGGAGGTGCACTCGGTCAGCGGGTCCGAGAAGGTCGCGACGTGGCCGGAGGCCACCCAGACCTCGGGGGCCAGGATCACGGAAGAGTCGAGGCCGACGACGTCCTCGCGCCCGGTGACCATGGCCTTCCACCACTGGCGCTTGATGTTCTCCTTGAGTTCGACACCCAGCGGACCGTAGTCCCAGGCAGCCCTGGAGCCGCCGTAGATGTCACTGCACGGGAAAACGAAGCCACGGCGCTTGCTCAGGCTGACGATGGTTTCGATCTTGTCGGCGGCCACGGTGCTCTCTTCATTACGAGGACGAACGGCGAAGGCTCCAGGTTACCGGCGCCCGCACCCCCCCTTTCAAATCGGTTCCCCGTTCACGGTGCGGTCCCCGGGCTCCTCACCTGGGTTTTTGACAATCGTTTCCATCTTTGATGAAAATGGATGTCATGAACGTACGACGCCTCATACCCGCCGCCGCCCTCGCCGGAGCTGTAGCCCTCGGCGCCACGGCCCTCACCGCCTGCTCCGGAGCCGGGGCGGGCGCCGGCAAGGACGGCAAGCTCGACGTCATGTCGTCGTTCTACCCGATGCAGTTCCTCGCCGAACAGATCGGCAAGGACCACGTGAAGGTCGACACCCTGACCAAGCCGGGCGTCGAGCCGCACGACCTGGAGATCACCCCGAAGCAGACCGGGCAGCTGGGCGAAGCCGACGTCGTCCTCTACCTCAAGGGCCTGCAGCCCGCCGTCGACAAGGCCGTCGCCCAGTCCGGCGTGAAGCACGTCGTCGACGCGGCGAAGCTGACCGAGCTGGAGGTCCACGGCTCCTCGGGCCACGACCACGCCCACGAGGGCGAGGCGGGCCACACCGAGGGCGAAGCGGGCCACGACCACGCCCACGGCGAGGCCGGCGAGGACCCGCACGTCTGGCTGGACCCGGTGAAGTACGCCGAGGTCGCCAAGGGCGTCGGCGCGGCCCTGGAGAAGGCCGACCCGGACCACGCGGCGGACTACCGCAAGAACACCGACGAGCTGCTCGGCAAGCTGACCGCGCTCGACACGGAGTTCAAGGACGGGCTGAAGAACACCGCGTCCAAGACCTTCATCACCACCCACTCCGCCTTCGGCTACCTCGCCGAGCGCTACGGCCTCGACCAGGAGGGCATCTCCGGAGTCGACCCCGAGTCCGAGCCCAGCCCGGCCCGGATGAAGGAACTCCAGGCCGTCGCGAAGAAGGACAATGTCTCGACCGTGTTCTTCGAGACGCTGGCCAGCGACAAGACCGCCAAGACGCTCGCCACCGACACGGGCCTGAAGACCGACGTCCTCGACCCGCTTGAGGGAATCACCGACAAGTCCCAGGGCGCTGACTACTTCGAGGTCATGCGGTCCAACCTGAAGAACCTGCAGAAGGCGCTCGGTAGCAAGTAATGGCAGTAACGGAGGCGCGTGCCATGGAGTCCCAGCCCTCGGAGGCGGCGGACCAGCCCGTCATATCCCTGCGCGGGGCCACGGCCTCGCTCGGCTCGCGCCCCGTGCTGCGCGGGGTCGACCTCACCGTCCGGCGCGGCGAGGTCGTCGCCCTGCTCGGCGCCAACGGCTCCGGCAAGTCCACGGCCGTGCGCGCGATCGTGGGACAGGTCCCGCTCTCCGACGGCGAGCTGGCGCTGTTCGGCACCGGCTTCAAGCGCTTCCGCGCCTGGTCGCGCATCGGGTACGTCCCGCAGCGCACCACCGCCGCCAGCGGGGTCCCGGCCACCGTCCGCGAGGTCGTCTCCTCCGGCCGGCTCGCCCGCTCCCGCTTCGGCATCCTGCGCAAGGCCGACAAGGCGGCCGTCGAGCGGGCCCTGGCCCTGGTCGACATGAGCCCGTACGCGGACGCCTCCGTGGGCGCCCTCTCCGGCGGCCAGCACCAGCGCGTGCTCATCGCGCGGGCGCTCGCCGTGGAGCCCGAACTGCTGATCATGGACGAGCCGATGGCCGGCGTGGACCTCGCCAACCAGGAGGTCCTCGCGAACGCCCTGCGCGAGCAGGTCGCCGCCGGCTCGACCGTCCTGCTCGTCCTGCACGAGCTGGGCCCGCTGGAGCCGCTGATCGACCGCGCCGTCGTCCTGCGCGACGGCTGCGTCGTCCACGACGGCCCGCCGCCCGAGGCCGTGGGGCAGCACGCCCTGCCCGGCCACGACCACGTACACCCCCACGCGGCGCACGACGCCGAGCCGCTCCGGACGGGACTGCTGAGCTGATGGACCTCCTCGACTACGCCTTCATGCAGCGGGCCCTGCTCGCGGCCGTCCTGGTCGGCGTCACCGCCCCGGCCATCGGCACGTACCTGGTGCAGCGCCGCCAGGCCGTCATGGGCGACGGCATCGGGCACGTGGCCATGACCGGTGTCGCGCTCGGCTTCCTCTTCAACGCGAGCCCGGTGTGGATGGCCACCCTGGTCGCGGTCATCGGCGCGGTCGGCATGGAGCTGATCCGCTCCCGCGGCAAGACCAGCGGCGACATCGCCCTCGCGATGCTCTTCTACGGCGGCCTGGCCGGCGGCGTGATGATCATCAACCTGGCTCCGGGCGGCTCGACGGCCAATCTGACCAGCTACCTCTTCGGCTCGATCACCACCGTCTCCGCCGAGGACGTCACCGCCGTCGTGATACTCGCGGCCTTCGTCATCGCCGTCACCCTCGGGCTGCGCCGCCAGCTGTTCGCCGTCTGCCAGGACGAGGAGTTCGCCCGGGTCACCGGCCTGCCGGTGCGCTTCCTGAACCTGCTGATCGCGGTCACCGCCGCCGTCACCGTCACCGTGGCCATGCGCATCGTCGGCCTGCTGCTGGTCAGCGCCATGATGGTGATCCCGGTCGCGGCCGCGCAGCGCGTCACCCGCGGGTTCACGGCCACCCTGTCGGTGGCGATGGTGATCGGCGTACTGGTCTCGCTCTCCGGAACGACCCTGACGTACTACATCGACGCCCCCTCGGGCGGCACCATCGTGCTGCTCGCGATCGGCGTCTTCATGGTGATGACCGCACTGTCCACGCCGCTGGCCCGGCGCCGCGCGAACGCGGCCCGCGCCGCCGAAGAGGTCTGCACGCGCGATGATGTGAGGGTCTAGGACGGTCTGGGCGCTGCGGCCGCCTGGCACAATGGGCCGAGGCCGATACGAGGAGGAACCGGTGGCGACTGCGCCTGGCGAGATGAATACCGCGCCAGTACGAGGACGATCCACCCGGCAGCGGGCAGCCGTCGCCGCGGCGCTGGACGAGGTGGACGAGTTCCGCAGCGCCCAGGAACTGCACGACATGCTCAAGCACCGCGGCGACTCCGTGGGCCTGACCACCGTGTACCGCACCCTCCAGTCGCTCGCCGACGCCGGCGAGGTCGACGTGCTGCGCACCAGCGACGGGGAGTCGGTCTACCGGCGCTGTTCCACCGGGGACCACCACCATCACCTGGTCTGCCGCAAGTGCGGCAAGGCCGTCGAGGTGGAGGGCCCGGCGGTGGAGAAGTGGGCGGAGTCCATCGCGGCCGAGCACGGCTACGTGAACGTGGCCCACACGGTGGAGATCTTCGGCACCTGCGCCGACTGCGCGGCCGCCGCTTCCGCCTAGGCCGTGTCTTTCGGATCAGGGCGGATCAGCCCGGGGCGTCTGGTGCCGTGCATCGCAAGGCCGAGGAGGAAGTCGACGTGGTGTGTCGGCGACCGACGAGAACGCCGCGAGGTGCGGTGCCAGGCGCCCCGGGCCCGCCCTGATCCGAAAGACACGGCCTAGGTGTGCTGTCCCGGCACGTTGGTGACACGCGTGCTGGGTGCTTGAACAGGTGAGGGCCTTCTGGGTTCGGTGTGGATTGCGACATCTACGCCCGACCGCAGGAGGCCCTCGTGTCCCACCGTAATGCCCCGCTGACCCCGACCGGCAGGCTCCGTCTGGCCCGGTGTGTCGTGGACGACGGCTGGCCGCTGCGCCGGGCCGCGGAACGCTTCCAGGTCAGCCACACCACCGCCGCACGCTGGGCAAGCCGCTACCGGCGGCACGGCGAGGCGGGCATGCAGGACCGCTCCAGCCGTCCGCACCGTCAGCCGCGCCGGACACCCGCCCAGGTGGAGGCACACGTCCTGCGGCTACGGCGAGAGCACCGCATCGGCCCGCTGCGGCTGGCCGCCCGATGCGGCATCGCCGCCTCCACCGCCCACCGCATCCTCATGCGACACGGTCTGCCCGTCCTGACCATCCTGGACCGGGCCACCGGCGAACCCGTCCGCCGCTACGAACGCTCCCGGCCCGGCGAACTGGTCCACATCGACGTCAAGAAGCTCGGCCGCATCCCCGACGGCGGCGGGCACCGCACCCAGGGCCGCGCCGAAGGGCGACGCAACCGCACCGGCACCGGCTACGCCTACCTGCACACCGCCCTGGACGACCACTCCCGCCTGGCCTACACCGAAGACCTGCCCGACGAGACCGCCGCGACCTGCGCCGGCTTCCTCGCCCGCGCCACCGCCTGGTTCGCCGCCCACGGCATCACCATCGAACGCGTCCTGACCGACAACGCCTGGGCCTATACCAAGAACACCTGGCGCGACACCTGCCACGACCTGGCCATCAGCCCCCGATGGACGAGGCCCTGGCGACCCCAGACCAACGGCAAGGTCGAACGCTTCCACCGCACCCTGCTCGACGAATGGGCCTACATCCGGCCCTACACCTCAGACGCCGAACGCCAGGCAGCGTTTCCCGACTGGCTGGACTGGTACAACTACCACCGACCCCACACCGGAATCAGCGGCCACACTCCAGCCAGCCGCGTCACCAACCTATCCGGACAGCACACCTAGGGCTTCCGCTCAGAGCTTCCGCAGGTTGCGGTCGAGGAGTGCCCGGAGGCGGTCGACCTCCGCCGGGTCCTCGACCCCGCGCTTGGGCAGGATCGTCATGGCCACCGCCCGCTTGGCGACACCGAGCGTGACGAAGGTGTCGGCCGTCTCCGTGTACATCGGCTGCGCGGCCCAGTTGATGCGCGACTGCGTGTCGGCGGTGCTCACGGACAGCCCCGCGTCGTCGACCACCGCCGTGGTCTCACCGGCCTTCGCCAGCAGCCCCGCGAAGGCCCGCGCCGTGAGCTGCGGGCCGAAGAACGTGAGGACGAGCAGCAGGACGCCGCCGCCCAGCACGGCCAGCGGCTGGGTGAGGGGCCCGTCGCCCATCGCCGCCAGCCCCCCGAAGGCCAGCAGCAGCACCCCGAAGACGATCAGCAGCAGCCGCTTGCGGCGCCCCGCGGGCACCCGGGCGTCACGCGCCCGGAGCGCCTGCGCGACGTCCGCCGTGGTGATCCGGTAGCTGAGCCGTACCGGCACCTGTTCCCCATCCGTGTCCATGACAACGGACCCTATCCCCCGGCCGGGCCCCCGCGACGGCCTTTTCCGCCTCGGATCAGGCCGTGGGGCCCGGCTCCGGCTGGTTCGGGACGGCGCCGCCGAAGCGGCGGTCGCGCTGGGCGTACTCCAGGCAGGCCGCCCACAGGTCGCGGCGGTCGAAGTCCGGCCACAGCACGTCCTGGAAGACCATCTCGGCGTACGCGCTCTGCCAGAGCAGGTAGTTGGAGGTGCGCTGCTCGCCGCTCGGCCGCAGGAACAGGTCCACGTCCGGCATGTCCGGGTAGTACATGTACTTCGCGAAGGTCTTCTCGTTGACCTTCGACGGGTCCAGCCGGCCCGCGGCCACGTCCCGGGCGATCGCCTGCGCCGCGTCGGCGATCTCCGCGCGGCCGCCGTAGTTCACGCAGAAGTACAGGGTCATCGCGTCGTTGTCGACGGTCTGCTCCTGGGCCACCTGGAGCTCCTGGACGACCGACTTCCACATCTTCGGCATGCGGCCGACCCAGCGGATCCGGATGCCCAGCTCGTTCATCTCGTCGCGGCGGCGCCGGATGACGTCACGGTTGAAGTTCATCAGGAAGCGGACCTCGTCGGGCGAGCGCTTCCAGTTCTCCGTCGAGAAGGCGTACAGGGAGAGGTTCTTGACGCCCATCTCCAGGCAGCCCTTGAGCACGTCGAGCACGACGCCCTCGCCGACCTTGTGGCCCTCGGTGCGCGGCAGACCGCGCTCCTTGGCCCAGCGGCCGTTGCCGTCCATGACCACCGCGACGTGGTTCGGGACGAGTTCGCCGGGGATCTTCGGCGGGCGCTCACCGGACGGGTGCGGCTCGGGAACCTTGTACTCCCGGCGAGAGCGCCCCAGAATCCCGCGTCGTGCCATGTGTCCAGCTCCTATTTCTCGACGTATCGCAGGGAGCGTAGCCCGCGCTCCAGATGCCAGTGCAAATAGGCGGAGACGAGCCCGCTGCCCTCCCGCACGTACCGCGCCTCGCAGGCGTCCGCATGCCCCCAGTCGCCCGTCAGCAGTGCGCTGAGCAGGGCGATGGCCTCCGACGAGGGTACGACGCTGCCGGCGACCCGGCAGTCCCCGCAGACGACCCCGCCCGCGGCGACCGAGAAGTGCCGGTTGGGGCCGTGGATCCCGCACTTCGCGCAGTCCGTGAAGCTGGGCGCGTAGCCGTTGACGGCGAGGGAGCGCAGCAGGAACGCGTCGAGGATGAGGTTCGGCTCGTGCTCCCCGCGCGAGAGCGTGCGCAGGGCGCCGATCAGCAGCAGGTACTGCTGCACGGCGGGCTCGCCCTCGTTCTCGGTGAACCGCTCGGCGGTCTCCAGCATCGCGGTTCCGGCGGTGTAGCGGGCGTAGTCGGTGACGATGCCGTTGCCGTACGGGGCGATGATCTCGGTCTGGGTGCAGAGCGGGAGGCTGCGGCCGATCAGCTCGCTGCCCCGGGCGAAGAACTGCACATCGGCGTGGGAGAAAGGTTCCAGCCCGGCGCCGAACTTGGACTTCGTACGCCGTACTCCGCGGGCCACGGCCCGCACCCGCCCGTGGCCACGGGTGAGGAGCGTGATGATGCGGTCCGCCTCACCCAGCTTCTGGGTGCGCAGCACGATGCCGTCGTCGCGGAACAGACTCATGCGCCCATTGTCGCCTGCCCGGGCGCGGCGACGGCCCTCCACCCGGACACGGGTCCGGGCGGAGGGCCGTCGCCCCCTGGGAGGATCAGGAGGCGGGCGCGGTCGCCTCGCCCGCGTCGGCCTTCACCACGGTGGCGGCGGTGGTGCTCACGGCGGCGCCGACCGTGGCCTCGGCCACCGTCTCCGCCTCGGCCACCGTCTCCGTCTCGGTCTCGGCGGGCGCCGCCGCGGTCGCGGGTTCCGGCGCGTCCGGGGCCGCGGCCTGGGCGGGCACCGCGGCCGCCACGGTGCCGTGCGCATCGTCCTCGGCCAGCCCGTTGAAGATCAGGTTGAGTACGATCGCGGCCGTGGCGCCGAGCGTCACACCGCTGTTGAGGAGCGAGGACAGGTCCGCGTCCATGTGGTCCTTGAAGAGCACCGGGACCGTCGCCGGCAGCAGGGCGAACGCCAGGGAGACGCCCACGACCAGCGCGTTCTTCTCCTCCTTGAGGTCAACCTTGGCGAGGGTGTGGATACCGGCCAGCGCCACCATCGCGAACATCACCGTCGCCGCGCCGCCGAGCACTCCGTGCGGGACCGCGGCGACGATCGCGGCGGCCTTCGGTATCAGCCCGAGCACGATCATGAACACGCCCGCGGCGACCACGACGAAGCGGCTCTTGACCTTGGTCATGCGGACCAGGCCGACGTTCTCGGCGAAGGCCACGTACGGGAAGGAGTTCAGGACGCCGCCGAGGGCGGTCGCGGCGCCGTCGGCGCGCAGGGCGCGGGCCACGGTCTCGCTGTCGATCTCCTTGCCGACGATGTCGCCGACGGCGTACGTGTCACCGGTCGTCTCGACCATGGTGATCAGCATGACGATGAGCATCAGCAGGATCGGGAACCAGGCGAACTTCGGCGCCCCGTAGTGGAAGGGGGTGGTGATGCCGATCCAGTCCGAGTTCCCCACGTCGCCGAACTTGGCGTCGCCGAGCAGGAAGGCGACCACGGTGCCGCCGACCAGGCCGATCAGGATCGCGATGCTGGAGAGGAAGGGCTTGCCGAGCTTCATCAGGACGAGGATGAAGAGCATCGTGCCACCGGCGTACGCGAAGTTCTTCGGGTCGCCGAAGTCCGGGCTGCCGAGGCCGCCCGCCGCGTCGTTCAGGCCCACGGGGATCAGCACGACGCCGAGGACGGTGATCACCGTGCCGGTGACGACCGGCGGGAAGAGCCTCATGACCGCGCGGAAGGCCTTGGGGGGCAGCCAGGCGAAGGCGAAGGTGGCGACGCCGGCCGTGATGACCGCGCCGTAGATGACGAGCAGGCCGGCCGTGCCGCCGCCGGCCCCGAGCCCGATGGCGATCATCGGGGAGACCGCGGTGAAGGTGACGCCCTGGATCAGCGGCAGGCGCGCGCCGATCCGGCCCACGCCCCAGGCCTGGATGATCGAGGCGATGCCGCAGGTGAACAGGTCGGCGTTGATCAGGTAGACCAGCTGCTCGGTGGAGAGGCCCAGGGCTCCGCCCACGATGATCGGAACGATCACCGCGCCGGCGTAGAAGGCCAGTACGTGCTGGAAGCCGTACAGCGCGAGCTTGGGGAGGGGGAGCACCTCGTCGACCGGGTGCTGGCTCTGCTCTCCGTTGGCGGAAAGCCGGGCGGCGACACGTGCCATCTCTGCCTTGCCCTTCAAAAGGTAGGTGAACGAGAGGAATCTGGTTATCCCTGGTGAAGTGGGTCGCTATCCCGTTGGTTCGCCAGGGTTGTCAGTGCGATCACGTGAATCGAAGCCCCGCTGTGTTACCGGCGGCGTCTCGTCGTGTGACCGGAATTGAACGCCTGTGAAGGGGCTCACAGATATCGTCGACTTCTACAAAGTGTTGACGCCCACATGGGTGGATCCACCGAGGCCGGAGCATACGAAAACGCGCCCCGGGCGGAAGGCCCGGGGCGCGCGTGCGGGTCGGGAGTGGACCTAGGGCGCGCGGACCGCCGACAGGAGGCGGGACACGTCCTCGGAGGCGATCCGCAGGGCGGCGCCCACCGTCGCGAGCACCTCGCGCTCGGCCGGGGTGTACGGGCCGTCCGCGAGGGCGATCCGGGCGCCCTGGAGCAGGATCGATTCGCGCCCGGGCCCGGCCAGGTGCGGGGCCAGCGGTTCCAGGGCCTCGTGGAGCTCGATCGCCAGCGCGGCGCCGCAGCACTCGGGTACGTCGTACAGCCCGAGCCGGCCCTCGTCGGTGGCCAGCGCCTCCACGAGGGACTCCAGCTGCTCCTCCGTGCAGTCCTGGAAGCCCGCCGCCCGTACGGCCGACACGGCGGCCTCCAGCGCCCCGCGCGAGGCCGTCCCGCCGGCCGCCAGGACGGCCAGCGTCACGGTGTGCACCGCGTCGCGCAGCATCGCCGAGAAGCGGGTGGTGGTCAGGTGGTCGAGGACCTCCGTGTCGAAGCGTTCCCGGCAGCCCTGGCACTCGATGACGGGCCCGGCCGCTCCGCGCGGCAGCAGCGGGACGCCGAGGACCGTGAACCGGCGGCGTCCGGTGCGCCGGCGGTAGTTGCGGTCGCCACCGCAGTCGGGGCAGAAGAACTCCCCGTCCCCCACGGTGCTCCAGGTGGTACGGATGCCCCAGACCGTCAGCTTCCGGCCGTCCCCACCGCGAACTGGCAGCACGTCCCACCTCCATCACCAGCCGGCAGCACCGCCGGTTGGCGTGATGTTAGCCACATCGGTGAGGATCCGTCAGTCGTGTGACAAGACAACCTGCGCCACCCAGGGGACTTGGCCGAACTACGCCCCCGCCGGTCTCCGTCTTTTCCCTGGGCTCTGCCGCGTGAACGAGAAGTCCTGTCTGGTGACGGGTGCCGCGAGCGGCATCGGCAAGGCCACCGCCCTGTTGCTGGCCCGCTCCGGGGCCCGCGTCACCGCGGCCGACATCGATGGCCCCGGGGTCGGGAGACTGCGTACGGAACTGGCCGCCGAGGGCATCGGCGTCATCGTCGTGACGGGTGACGTCGCCGATCCGCGGGCCAACCGGGCGATGGTCGAAGCGGCCGTGGAGGCCTACGGCAGGCTCGACGTCGCCGTGGCGAACGCGGGGGCGCTCCCCCTGTCGGACGTGAACGAGACCAGCCCCGAGGACTGGGACCACGTCATGGCGGTCGACGGCCGCGGCGCGTTCTGACCTGCAAGTACGCGATCGAGGCGATGACCGCGCAGGAGCGGCCCGGCGGGACGCTGGTCTGCGTCTCCTCGGTCACGGGCGCGAGCGTGCCGGTGGACGGCGGCTACCTGGCCCG
The DNA here is from genome assembly GCF_008704935.1 of Streptomyces vinaceus. Classification (NCBI taxonomy): domain Bacteria; kingdom Bacillati; phylum Actinomycetota; class Actinomycetes; order Kitasatosporales; family Streptomycetaceae; genus Streptomyces; species Streptomyces vinaceus. The sequence continues at coordinate 4,997,181 of NZ_CP023692.1, read as the reverse complement.
CTGCGCGCGGGAACGACGGAGCCCCGCCCCTCCGGAGGGAGGGACGGGGCTCTGCGCGTACAGGGCTCTCGTACGAGGGATCAGCGGCCCGCGCGGTTGACGGCGGAGATGACCGCCTTCAGGGAGGCGCGGGTGGTGTTGGCGTCGATGCCGATGCCCCACAGGACGCGGCCGTCGATCGCGCACTCGATGTACGAGGCGGCGACGGCGGAGGCGCCCTCGCTCATCGTGTGCTCGGTGTAGTCCAGCAGGCGGGCGTCGACGCCGATGCCGGCCAGCGCGTCGAAGAAGGCCGAGATCGGACCGTTGCCGGTGCCGTTCAGGACCGTCTCCACGCCGTCCACGACCGCCTCGACGGTCAGCGTGTCCGTGCCGTCCTTGTCGGTGGCCGTCGAGCCGGAGCGCAGCTGGATGCGTCCCCACGGGTTCTCGGGGTTGGGCAGGTACTCGTCCGCGAACACGTCCCAGATCGCCTTCGGCGTGACCTCGCCGCCCTCGGCGTCGGTCTTGGCCTGGATGATCCGCGAGAACTCGATCTGCATGCGGCGCGGCAGGTCCAGCTTGTGGTCGTTCTTCAGGACGTACGCGATACCGCCCTTGCCGGACTGCGAGTTGACCCGGATGACGGCCTCGTAGGAGCGGCCGACGTCCTTCGGGTCGATCGGCAGGTACGGGACCGCCCACTCGATGTCGTCGACCGTCTTGCCCTGGGCGGCCGCGTCGGCCTCCATGGCGTCGAAGCCCTTCTTGATGGCGTCCTGGTGGGAGCCGGAGAAGGCGGTGTAGACCAGGTCGCCCGCGTAGGGGTGGCGCGGGTGGACCTCCATCTGGTTGCAGTACTCGCTGGTGCGACGGATCTCGTCGATCTGCGAGAAGTCGATCTGCGGGTCGATGCCCTGCGAGAACAGGTTCATGCCCAGCGTGATCAGGTCGACGTTGCCGGTGCGCTCGCCCTGCCCGAACAGGCAGCCCTCGATGCGGTCGGCGCCGGCCATCAGCGCCAGCTCGGCGGCGGCGACGGCGGTGCCGCGGTCGTTGTGGGGGTGTACGGAGATGCAGATGTGCTCGCGGCGGGTCAGGTTGCGGGCCATCCACTCGAAGCGGTCCGCGTGCGTGGACGGCGTCGAACGCTCCACGGTGGCGGGCAGGTTCAGGATGATCTCGCGGCCCTCGGACGGCTGCCAGACGTCACAGACGGCCTCGCAGACCTCCAGGGCGAAGTCCAGCTCGGTGTCGGTGAAGATCTCCGGGCTGTACTGGTAGCCGAAGGTGGTCTCCGGGCCCAGCAGCTTCTCGGCGTACTCCATGACCAGGCGGGTGCCGTCTACGGCGATCTGCTTGATCTGCTCCTTGGAGCCGCGGAAGACGACCCGGCGGAAGGTCGGGGCGGTGGCGTTGTACAGGTGCACGGTGGCGCGCTTGGCGCCGACCAGCGACTCCACGGTCCGCTCGATCAGGTCCTCGCGGGCCTGGGTCAGCACGGAGATGGTGACGTCGTCCGGGATCGCGCCCTCTTCGATGATGGAGCGTACGAAGGCGAAGTCGGTCTCGCCGGAGGAGGGGAAGCCGACCTCGATCTCCTTGTAGCCCATGCGCACCAGCAGGTCGAACATCTCGCGCTTGCGGGCGGGGGTCATCGGGTCGATCAGCGACTGGTTGCCGTCGCGCAGGTCGGTGGAGAGCCAGCGGGGGGCCTTGGTGACGCGGGCGTCGGGCCAGGTGCGGTCCGCGATGTCGACCTGCTCGTACCGGCCGTACTTGTGGATCGGCATCCCGGAGGTCTTCTGGGTGTGGGTCGCGTTGGTGATGGGCGTGGGGCGACCGACAAAAGGCTGCTGGCTCATGGCGTTGGGCTCCTCGCGTGTCCGCGTGTAGTTCGCTGGAACGGCCGACGGCGGTCGTAAAAACCGCAACACCAAACTCCGCGGGGAGGGGGTCGGCCTACGACTACAGACCCTCGCCGCGGCAGCTAAGGAGAAGCAGCCCGAAACGCATGATGGGCCGAGCCTAACCGAGCCGCGCCGTAACGCGAGGACCTGTTTCAGTATGCGGGACCGCCCTGTCCGATTTGTACCTAATGTGAGCCATATCGCTTTCATCGATACAGGTCCGGTCGATCCGTCAACGCGGTGTGACCACTTTCAGACAACCGAATGAATCATGGTTGCGGGTAGTGACAGCCTCATGACTCACTGCCACATTGCCGGGATGGATGCCTCCCACGTTTCTCGCCACCCCGTCTTCTGCACGGTGGTCCCGCCCCACCTGCTCGACAAGATCGCCCGGTCCGAGCAGCTCCGGCGCGCCGACGCCGCCCAGCGCACCCTCGAACAGGACGCCCTGCTGCGCACCCGGCGCAGCGTCACCACCCTGCGCGGGATCGCCCCCGCCGCGGGGACGCCCGCCTCCGACGATCCCCGCCGCACCATCTACGACGCCCAGCACCGCACCCGGCTGCCCGGGAAGAAGGTGCGCGGGGAGGGTGACGAGGCCGGCGCCGACGCCACCGTCAACCGAGCGTACGCGGGGCTCGGCGCCACGTACGAGCTGTTCCTCAAGGGCTTCGGCCGGCACTCGATCGACGACTCCGGGCTGGCCCTGGACGCGAGCGTGCACTACGGGCAGGACTACAACAACGCCTTCTGGGACGGGCAGCAGATGGTGTTCGGCGACGGGGACGGGGACGTCTTCCTCGACTTCACCGTGTCGATCGACGTCATCGGGCACGAGCTCACCCACGGGGTCACCCAGTACACGGCGAACCTCGACTACCACGGGCAGTCGGGCGCGCTGAACGAGTCGATGTCGGACGTCTTCGGCTCGCTGATCAAGCAGTACTCGCTGGACCAGACGGCCCAGGACGCGGACTGGCTGATCGGCGCCGGACTGCTCGGCCCGAACGTCAGCGGGGTCGCGCTGCGCTCGATGAAGGCGCCGGGCACGGCGTACGACGACGACGAGCTCGGCAAGGACCCGCAGCCGGCGACGATGGACGACTACGTGAAGACCGCGCAGGACAACGGCGGGGTGCACATCAACTCGGGCATCCCCAACCACGCCTTCTACCTGGTGGCGACGGAGCTCGGCGGCAAGGCCTGGGAGCGGGCCGGGCGGATCTGGTACGACACGCTGACCGGCGGCGAGCTGGCCTCGGACGCGGACTTCAAGGACTTCGCCCGGCTGTCGGTGGCGGCCGCGGTGGCCCGGTACGGGGACGGCGGGGCGGAGCACCAGGCCCTCCAGAAGGCGTGGTCGGCCGTCGGCCTGGGGTAGAACGCAGGGCATGCGGATTCTGGTGGTGCGGACGGGCGGCTTCGCGGGCATCGAGCGCCGGGCCGAGGTGGACACCTCGGGCCGGCCCGACGAGGAGGAGTGGCAGGCCCTGGCCCGGCTGGCGCTGCGGCCCGTCCCGCCCGCCCCGGGGTCGGACCGGATCCGGGACGGGTTCTCGTACCGGATCACCGTCGACGGCCGCACCGTGTCCTGCCGGGAGCCGAACCTGTCGGAGGCCCAGCGGACGCTGATCTCCCGGCTGCTGAAGGAGGGCGCCTGAGCGCGGCGTTGCCGGAACGGCAACAAGGTTTGCCCGTACGGGCGGGCCGGGCGGAGCATCGGCCGCACCGGCACCCGTACGGGAAGAGGAACCCATGACCGAGCACGCCCACTCGCACGCGCACACGCAGCAGCACCCCGCATCCGGGCCCCCGGCGGGAGAGGAGTTCTGGGACGGCCGCTACGCGGAGAGCGACCGGATCTGGAGCGGCGAGGCCAACGCCATGCTGGTGAGCGAGGTGTCCGACCTCGCCCCGGGACGGGCCCTGGACCTCGGCTGCGGCGAGGGCGGGGACGCCGTCTGGCTGGCCCGCCGCGGGTGGACCGTCACCGGGACCGACATCTCCGGGGTCGCTCTCGGCCGGGCGGCCGGGCACGCGGCGGAGGCCGGGGTCGCGGACCGGGTCTCCTTCGCCCGGCACGATCTGACGGAGTCCTTCCCGCAGGGGGAGTTCGACCTCGTCTCGGCCTGCTTCCTGCACAACTACGGCGACTTCCCCCGGGACGCCGTCCTGCGCGCGGCCGCCGCGGCCGTGGCCCCCGGCGGCACCCTGCTGGTGGTCGGCCACGCGGGATGGGCGCCGTGGCAGGAGGACCGGGAAGAGGCGCACTTCCCCACGCCCGAGGAGGTCCTCGCGCAGCTGGAGCCGGTCACGGCGGGCTGGGAGGTGCTGCGCGCCGAGGAGACCGAGCGGGTCCAGGCGATGCCCGACGGCACGCCGGGGCACCGTACGGACAACGTGGTGCGGATGCGCCGGCCCGGGTAGCCGAACGGCACGACGACGCACGGCCGCGGCCCCGCTCGGGGGCCGCGGCCGTGCGTCGTCGTGAGGTGCGGCCGGGCCCTGTCGCTCGGACCGGGCCCCGGGTCCCTCAGAACCCCAGCTTGCGCAGCTGCTTGGGGTCGCGCTGCCAGTCCTTGGCGACCTTAACGTGCAGGTCCAGGAAGACCGGGGTGCCGAGCAGCGCCTCGATGTGCTTGCGCGACTTCATCCCGACCTCCTTCAGCCGGGAGCCCTTCGGGCCGATGATGATGCCCTTCTGGCTCGGCCGCTCGATGTAGACGTTCGCGTGGATGTCCAGCAGCGGGCGGTCCGCCGGGCGGTTCTCCCGGGGGATCATCTCCTCGACCACGACGGCGATGGAGTGCGGGAGCTCGTCGCGTACGCCCTCCAGCGCGGCCTCGCGGATCAGCTCCGCGACCATCACCATCTCGGGCTCGTCGGTGAGGTCGCCCTCCGGGTACAGCGGCGGGCTCTCCGGCAGCAGCGGCGCGATCAGGTCGGCCAGCAGCTGGACCTGGGTGTCGCCGACCGCCGAGACGGGGACGATCTCGGCCCACTCGATGCCGAGCTCGGCGCCGAGCTGGTGGATCGCGAGGAGCTGCTCGGCCAGTGCCTTGGAGTCGACGAGGTCGGTCTTGGTCACGATGGCGATCTTGGGGGTCTTCTTGATCCCCGCGAGCTCCTTCGCGATGAACTTGTCGCCGGGGCCCAGCTTCTGGTCGGCGGGCAGGCAGAAGCCGATCACGTCGACCTCGGCCCAGGTGGTGCGCACGACATCGTTCAGCCGCTCGCCGAGGAGCGTGCGCGGCTTGTGCAGACCGGGGGTGTCGACCAGCACGAGCTGGGCGTCGGGGCGGTGCACGATGCCGCGGACGGTGTGGCGGGTGGTCTGCGGCCGGTTGGAGGTGATCGCGACCTTGGTGCCCACGAGTGCGTTGGTCAGGGTCGACTTCCCCGCGTTGGGGCGGCCGACGAAGCAGGCGAAGCCCGCACGGTGCGGGGCGGTGGACTCGGGGGAACGATCGCTCATACGGGCCATTCTCCCCGATGCGGGTCCCCGCGCCGACCAGTCCGCCACGAGGAGGGCCGGACGGAGGGCCGGACTGGGTCAGGAGAGGGTCAGGGTCAGCACCGCCCGGTAGGCGCCCGGCGGGGTGTACGCGGGCAGCGTGAGGGTGACGGCCGCGTCGATCGTGAAGGTGCCGCCCGCCGCGGCGCCGTCCGGTACGGAGGCCAGCACCGCCCCCTCCGGTCCGACCGGCCCGGCGCTGCCCGCCGCGCAGCGGCCCGCGCTGCCCGGCGCCGCCGTGCAGGTCGGCGTCCAGCTCAGCGATGCGCCCGGGACCGCTGCCCCGCCCGCACCCGTGAAGGCCGTGACCTTTCCGGTCAGCGTCCATCCCCGCACCCCGCCCCGGGCGTCCTTGACGGTGACCGTGCCGATCCGGCCCGGGGCCGCGCCGCCCGACCCGTACGGGAGCGCGCCCAGCGTGAGGGAGGCGCCCGTCTGGGTCATCGACAGGGCGCCGGGATCCACCACCAGCGCGGTCACCTCCTGGGCGGCCGCCCGCGGGGGCGCCGGGGCGAGCACCGTGTACGCCGCCGGGCCCGAACCCTCCTGCGCCGACCAGGCCGGGCCCTCGTACGCCACCACCGCCGTCGTGGCCCGGTCGGTGACCGGGAGGTGCGCCCGGACCTCCCCCCGCCCGTCCGCCCTCGCCGCCACCCGGTCCGCCGTCTCGGCGGCGCCCGCCCGGCCGGCCACCGTCACGGCCGCGCCCGGGGCGAAGCCGGCGCCGGTGACCTCGACCCCGGCGCCCGGCTTCCCGTACGCGGCGCCGAGCGCGAGCGAGCGCAGGTTCGCCCGGGGCAGGGGGCTCGCGGTGATCCGTCCGGACACCGGCGCCCCGGTCACGGCGCAGCCGGTGTCCAGGTCCAGCAGGTGGCTGGTGTGCAGCGTGTAGCCGCCCGGGGCCAGGGTGATCGCACCCGGTGCGGTGACGGTGAAGGTGCCGGTCATCGTGACGGCCGGCAGGGCCGCCCCCGCCCCGACGGGATCGTTGCGCTGCGCCCCCACGACGGTGACCTCACCGCTCTGCGCGCCGCCGAGGAGGACCCGCCCGGCCGGGGTCAGCACATCGGCCGGGAGCTCGTCGGCAACCGGGTTCACGGCGGGGGTCCGGGTCACCTGGTAGGTCACGGTGACCGTGTCCCCGACCTTCGGCGCCGGGTCGTCCACGGTGATCCGTGCCGTGGTCGGCCCCTCGGCGGCCGGCAGGCCGGCCTCCCGCGGCGGCAGGCACCGCGTCGGGAACTCCACTTGGCCGGAGGGCGTCTGGGATTCGGCGGCCGCGGGCGGGCCCAGCACTCCCCCGGCCGTCGCCGCGAGCGCGGCCACGCCGAAGGCAGCCGACCATCTGCTCCTGCCCGCCCGTGTTCGCACGGCCCGCCCCCTAGGTCGCGTCGACAGGGGGCCATTCACGAGCGGACGGCGGGAGAAGTCAAGGCGCGGGCCCGGCACCAACTGATGGCCCATCAGGAAATGGCGGATTCCCCCTGCCCGCCAGCCGCGCGGAACGTGCGCCGGTACGCCGTCGGGCTCACCCCCAGCGCCGCCTGCACGTGCTTGCGCAGCGACTGCGCCGTCCCGAACCCCGCCTCCCGCGCCACCTGTTCCATCGGCAGCTCCGTCCGCTCCAGCAGCGCCCGGGCCCGCTCCACCCGCTGCCCGACGATCCATTCCCCCGGGCTGACCCCGGACTCCTCGCGGAAGCGGCGCGTGAACGTCCGTACCGACATGGCCTCCTGCCGGGCCAGGTCCGCCAGCCGCACCGGCTCGTGCAGCCGGTCCAGCACCCACGCGCGGGCCGCCGCCGTACTCGCCAGCTGCGGCTGCGGCACCGGGCGGTCGATGAACTGGGCCTGCCCGCCGTCCCGGTGCGGCGGTACGACGGTCCGCCGGGCCACGTCGTTGGCGACGGCCGCGCCGTGGTCGCGGCGCACGATGTGCAGGCACAGGTCGATGCCGGCGGCCACCCCGGCCGAGGTCAGCACGTCCCCGTCGTCGGTGTAGAGCACGTCCGCGTCCACCCGTACGGCCGGGAAGAGCCGCTGGAAGTGCTCGGCGTGCGCCCAGTGGGTGGTGGCGGGCCGGCCGTCCAGGAACCCGGCTGCGGCCAGCACGTACCCGCCCGTGCAGATGGACACCAGCCGCGTCCCGGGCCGGACGCGGGCGAGCGCGGCGGCGAGTTCGCCGGTCAGGCGGCCCTCCTCGTACACCGGCCCCAGCTCGTAGGAGGCGGGCACCACCACCGTGTCGGCCGTGGCCAGCAGCTCGGGGCCGTGCTCGACGTGGACCGCGAAATCGGCGTCCGTGCGCACCGGCCCGGGCGCCAGGGCGCAGGTGAGGATCTCGTACAGCGGGGCTCCGGCGGGATCCTTGGCGCGGCCGAAGATCCGGTGCGGGATGCCGAGCTCGAAGGGCAGCAGCCCGGTGAGCGCGAGGACGACGACGCGGTGGGGTGCCATGGCCCGATCATATCGAAGGGTGTCGGTCAGGCCACTGTCGTACGGGGGCCTCCTGGCCGGAAGCTGTCGGCGTGACGCAGACAGCTCCCGACGCAGCCCCCGCTCCCGCGGCCGCCGCCCCGAACCCCCCGGGGCGCATCCACCGCGCCTGGTTCGTGGCCGCCGTCGCCTTCGTGACGATCATCGGCGCCGCCGCCTTCGCCTCCCTGCCCGGACTGCTCATCGATCCGCTGCACGAGGAGTTCGACTGGTCGCGCGGCACGATCGGCTTCGCCGTATCGGTGAACCTCGCGCTCTACGGGCTCACCGCCCCCTTCGCCGCCGCGCTGATGGACCGCTTCGGCATCCGCAAGGTGGTGGCCCTGGCCCTGCTGGTCATATCCGGCGGCACGGCGGCCACCGTGTGGATGACGGCGTCCTGGCAGCTCGTGCTGTTCTGGGGCGTACTGGTGGGCCTGGGCAGCGGCTCCATGGCGCTGGCCTTCGCGGCGACGGTGACCAACCGCTGGTTCACCGCCCGGCGCGGGCTCGTCACCGGCATCCTGACCGCGGCCGGGGCCTCCGGGCAGCTGATCTTCCTGCCGCTGCTGTCCTGGCTGGTGGTGCACCACGGCTGGCGTCCGGCGGCCGTGACGGTCTCGCTGGCGGCGCTCGCGGTCGTCCCGTTCGTCTGGCTGCTGCTGCGCGACCACCCGGCCGACGTGGGGCTCGCGCCGTACGGGGGCGGTTACGCCGAGAAGCCCGCGCCGGCCCTGGGAGCGGCGCGCCGGACGGTGACGGTCCTGTTCAAGGCGGCCCGTACCGGCCCCTTCTGGCTGCTGGCGGGCACCTTCGCGATCTGCGGTGCCTCGACCAACGGGCTGGTCAAGACCCATTTCGTGCCGGCGGCGCACGACCACGGCATGCCGGTGACGGCGGCCGCGGGGCTGCTCGCGGTGATCGGCGTGTTCGACGTGATCGGCACCATCGCCTCCGGCTGGTTCACGGACCGCTTCGAGGCGCGCCGCCTGCTGGCGGTGTACTACGCGCTGCGCGGGGTCTCGCTGCTGTTCCTGCCGATGCTGCTGGCGCCTTCCGTGCACCCGCCGATGGTCTTCTTCATCATCTTCTACGGGCTGGACTGGGTCGCGACCGTCCCGCCGACCATCGCGCTCTGCCGTGAGCACTACGGGCAGGACAGCGCCATCGTCTTCGGCTGGGTCCTGGCCTCGCACCAGGTGGGCGCGGCGCTGGTGGCCTTCCTGGGCGGCCTGGCCCGCGACGCCTTCGGCAGCTACGACCTGGTCTGGTACGCGTCGGGCGCGCTGTGCGCGATGGCGGCGCTGATGGCGATGGTGATCCGCCGCCGCCCCGTCGCCCTCACGGCGTGAACGGGGCGGCCGCGGGCCGGCGCGGGGTCAGGCGCCCGCCGGGGTCGTGGACTTGAGGATGCCGTCCGGGCCGGCCAGCAGGACGGGCGTGTCCGGGCCGCCGAGGTCGCTGACCGCCGCGCGGTCGGCGTCGGCCACCGCCTGCGCCGAACTGACCACGGCCGCGGCCTCCAGGGACTCGGCCCCGCTCGCCACCGCCATCGCGACCGCCGTCTGCAGCGCGCTCAGCTTCAGGGAGTCCAGCTCCACCGTCCCGGCGACGTACGTACGGCCGGTCTCGTCCCGCACCGCCGCGCCCTCGGGCACTCCGTTGCGGGCCCGGGCGCTGCGCGCGAGCGTGATGATCTTGCTGTCCTCGGGGTTGATCCCGGTGCTGTCGGTCATGGGCGAAAGCATATGGAGCGTCTCGGCGGAGCCGCACGACGGCCCCGCCGAGACGCTCTCCCCTCCGTCCCCCGTCCCCCATCCCCCTGGATCTTGAGGCACGCGGGACCAAACCTAGGCGATCAATAAACGGAACCTGGGATCCAAAGGTCACGCAGTCCAGTGACCTTCGTCCTGTCCGTGTTCCACCCCCGGGAGGTCGACCCTCACGGCCGGTCGAGCCGCAGCCGCTCCGCCCTCGGCAGCCCCGCGACCACCAGGTCGTACGAGTCCTCGACCAGCTCGCGCACCAGCGCGTCCGGCAGGGCGCCGACCGTCACCGTGTTCCAGTGCCGCTTGTTCATGTGCCAGCCCGGCACGATCGCCTCGTGCTCCTCGCGCAACCGCACCGCCAGTTCCGGCTCGCACTTGAGGTTGACCTTGAGCGGGTCGGCGTCCAGCGCGCTCAGCGCGAACACCTTCCCCAGCACCTTGAACACCGAGGTCTCGGGCGTGAAGGGGAACTCCTCCACCGCCGCGTTGAACCCCAGGCAGAACGCACGCAGCTCCGCGGGCGTCATACGTCCTCCCCCTCCTCGCCCGCCACCTGGGCCAGCGGCTCCACCAGCACCGTCACGATCTTGTTCCGGCGCCCGGCCGGGGACTCGGCCGTCAGCCGCAGCGGCCGCCCGTCCGGCAGCTCCACGACCGCCGAGGCGCCCGCGATCGGCACCCGGCCCAGCGCCTTGGCCAGCAGGCCGCCGACCGTCTCCACGTCCTCGTCGTCGTAGTCCTCGACCTTGAACAGCTCGCCGAGATCGGTGATGTCGAGCCGCGCGGTCACCCGGTAGCGGTCCTCGCCCAGCTCCTCCACGGGCGCGAGCTCGCGGTCGTACTCGTCGGTGATCTCCCCGACGATCTCTTCCAGGATGTCCTCGATGGTGACGATGCCCGCCGTGCCGCCGTACTCGTCGATGACCACGGCCACGTGGTTGCGCACCTGCTGCATCTCGCGCAGCAGGTCGCCCGCGTTCTTGGTGTCCGGTACGAACACCGCCGGCCGCATCGCGGTCGTGACCAGGTCGGCCTCCGCCTCCCGGCTGATGTGCGTCTTGCGGACCAGGTCCTTCAGGTACACGATGCCGACGATGTCGTCCTCGTTCTCCCCGGTGACCGGGATGCGCGAGAAGCCCGACCGCAGCGCCAGCGTGGTCGCCTGACGGATCGTCTTGTACCGCTCGATGCAGACCAGGTCGGTGCGCGGCACCATCACCTCGCGCACCAGCGTGTCGCCGAGCTCGAAGACCTGGTGCACCATCCGGCGCTCCTCGTCCTCGATCAGCGACTCCTTCTCCGCCAGGTCGACCATCGCGCGCAGCTCGGCCTCGGAGGCGAACGGCCCCTTGCGGAAGCCCTTTCCGGGCGTGAGCGCGTTGCCGATCAGGATCAGCAGCTGCGGGACCGGTCCCATGACGCGGGCGAGCGGGACCAGGACGTACGAGGCCGCCGTCGCCGTGTTGAGGGGGTGCTGGCGGCCGATGGTGCGCGGGGAGACCCCGACGGCCACGAAGGACACCAGCACCATCACGGCGATCGCGATGAGCAGGGCCTTCCAGTTGTCGCCGAACTCGTCGAGGCAGACGTACGTGACGAGCACGCCGGCCGCCATCTCGCAGGTGACCCGCACGAGCAGCGCCACGTTGAGGTAACGGGTCGGGTCGGCGGCGACCTGCGCCAGCTTCGCGCTGCCGCGCCGGCCTTCCCGTACGGCCTGCTCGGCGCGGAAGCTGGAGATCCGGGCGATCCCGGACTCGGCGCACGCCGCGAACCAGGCCACCACCACCAGCAGGACCGCGCCGGTGATCAGCTGCGGGGCGGTCACGAGACGGTCGGGGCCGGGGACGGACCGGTCATGCCGCGCTCACCGCGCCAGCCGTCGACGATGGCCGCCTGGAGGCCGAACATCTCGGCCTTCTCGTCCGGCTCCTCGTGGTCGTACCCGAGCAGGTGCAGCACCCCGTGGACGGTCAGGAGCTGGAGCTCCTCGTCCATGGAGTGCTGCGTCGGGGCTTCCTCGCCCTGCTTCTTGGCGACCTCGGGGCAGAGCACGATGTCGCCGAGGAGCCCCTGCGGGGGCTCCTCGTCGTCCTTCGCCGGCGGACGGAGCTCGTCCATCGGGAAGGACATGACGTCGGTGGGACCGGGCAGGTCCATCCACTGGATGTGGAGCTGCTCCATGGCGTCCTCGTCGACGACGATGACGGAGAGCTCGGACAGCGGGTGGATCCGCATCCGGGTGAGCGCGTAGCGGGCGATGTCGAGGATCGCCCGCTCGTCGACCTCGGTTCCGGACTCGTTGTTGACGTCGATCGACATGGTGCGCTGGGTTCTACTTCCGCTGGTAGCCGTTCCGGGACTGCTGGGCGTCCTGGCTGTCGTCGTACTTCTCGTACGCATCGACGATACGGCCGACCAGCTTGTGCCGGACGACATCCTCGGACGTGAGCCGCGAGAAGTGGATGTCCGGGACCCCTTCGAGGATCGTCTGGACCTGGCGCAGACCCGACTTGGCGCCGCCGGGCAGGTCGACCTGGGTGATGTCACCCGTGATGACGATCTTCGAATCGAAGCCGAGGCGGGTCAGAAACATCTTCATCTGCTCGGTGGTCGTGTTCTGCGCCTCGTCGAGGACGACGAACGCCTCGTTGAGGGTGTTGTGCGTCAGGAGATAGTCCTGCGTGACGTACAGCGAGTCCTCGGCGGCCACCTGGATGCACACCGCCTCCTCCCGCCCCGCCGGCTCGATCGAGTCGATGAAGCGCATCGGACGCCCGCCTCCGCCGGCCGCGCGGTAGCTGTCCCGCTTGCGGGCGAGACGGAAGGGCTCGATGCCCTCGGGCAGGCGGATGTCGACGACGTGCGCGTCGTAGCGGTGAGCGGCTCGCGCACTGCCCTGCTCGCGTCCCTCGGCCGCGCGACGCCGGGTGTACGCGACGCCGCCGAGGGACTGGACGAGGGCGATCACGTCGTCCCTCAGGACGACCGACGCCGTGGAGTATTGGATCCGACAGGTCCGGTCCTTCTGGGCGACCGGGCCGCCGTCGGAGTCGAGCAGCCCCTGGAGCACGGCGAGACGGACATCCGCCGTGTTGAACAGGTAGTCGTCCGGCACGAACTTGGAGTGTGAACGGCTGCCGAGCAGGTCCAGTTCGCGCAGGATCCGGGTGACGGGATTCTCCAGGGTGATCACGTCACCGGGAGACTTGGTCCGGTTCAGGACGTAGTCGGGACCGCCCTTGTGCCGAACGGCCACACCTGGAAGCGCAGCCTCCAGCGCGTGGACGAGTTCCTCGTCCTCCGTGGAGAACGACGGGGTGGTGGAGCCGGTCAGGCATCCGTCCCCGAGCAGCAGCCCGAGCGCGTACGGGTCCATGGGGATCTCGCGTACGGGGAACTCGACAGGTGCGGTGAGCATCGGCAGCTCATAGCGGCGGGCGTGCCCTGCCCGGAGGTTGCCGATCATGTCCTGGGTCTCCAGCACACGCCACGGCTTGTCGCGGCGCTTGTCGTCGCGCGTCCTGACCGTCCAGAGGTGCTCACCGCAGGCCAGGGTCCAGGAGCCGTCCTGGGACGTGACACGGTAGATGTCCTTCTCGCCCTGCGGATAGACACCGAGGACCGGGGTCGGCTCGCCATTCGATCCGACGACCAGGTCACCCACTCGAAGATCGCCGATGGGTCGCCAGCCATCCGGTGTCAGAACGTTCGTGAAGATCGGCTGACTACGGCCGCGCATGTACGCGAGCGGCGCGACCTCGATGGTCCCCGCGGCCATCAGGCGGGGGATCGAGTCCGGGTCGATCATGTCGTGCAGCGCGTCGTACAGCGGGCGCAGGTACGGGTCGATCTTGTCGAAGAGGGTGCCGGGCAGGAAGCCGAGCCGCTCTCCGGCCTCGACGGCGGGGCGGGTCAGGATGATCCGGCTGACCTGCTTGGACTGCAGGGCCTGGACCGCCTTGGCCATGGCGAGGTAGGTCTTGCCGGTACCGGCGGGGCCGATGCCGAACACGATCGTGTTCTTGTCGATCGCGTCGACGTACCGCTTCTGGTTGAGGGTCTTGGGGCGGATGGTGCGGCCGCGGCTGGAGAGGATGTTCTGGGTGAGCACCTCCGCCGGGGTCTCGTCCGGCCCGTTGCCGTTGCCGCTCGCCTTGAGCATGGCGATCGAGCGTTCCACTGCGTCCTCCGTCATCGGCTGCCCGGTGCGGAGCACCAGCATCATCTCGTCGAACAGGCGCTGGACCAGAGCGACTTCCGCCGCGTCTCCGACCGCGCTGACCTGATTGCCCCGAACATGGATGTCGGCCTTCGGGAAGGCCTTCTCGATCACGCGCAACAGGGCGTCACCAGAGCCGAGCACCGCGACCATCGGGTGCCTGGCCGGAACGGTGAAGTGGGCTCGCGCCTGCCCCGGCGCCGGGTTCTGGGCTGTGGGTGTCTGAGTCATGGGCCGGCACTGTGGCCTGCACATACCTCCCGCTGAGGGGCCGCGCCGATCGACGACCTCCGGAGTACCAAGGGTACGACTTGGCCGCCCCATCCCCGAGGGGGTTTTTCACCCCGCCCGCGGGGCCCTGGCGGGCACGCCCTAGACGGGATGGCGGAAGCCGATGGTCGGGACCGCCCGGCGCCGGGAGGCCGGCTCCCCGCCCGGCGGGACCAGCGCGTCGAGGAACCCGTAGCGCGGCCGCAGGGTCTCGGGGACCGTGCGCCACCAGTGGGCCACCTCCGGCCAGCCCGGGGCCGACAGGGAGCCACCGAACTCCTGGACCGACAGGGCCGCCGTCAGCCCCGCGAAGGCCAGCCGGTCCCCCAGCGGCCACCCCGCCAGGGTGCCGGTGACGAACCCGGCCACGTAGACGTCCCCCGCCCCCGTCGGGTCCAGCTCCTCCACCGCGATCCCGGGGACCTCCGCCGTCTCGCCGGTCCGCCCGTCCACCGCGTACGAGCCCTCCGCGCCCATCGTCACCACCGCGACCGGCACCTTCTCGGCCAGCGCCCGGGCCGCGGCTCTGGGACAGTCCGTCCGCGTGTACCGCATCGCCTCCCCCGCGTTCGGCAGGAAGGCCTCGCAGTGCTCCAGGTCCGGCAGTGCCGCCAGGTCCCAGCGGCCGCTTTCGTCCCATCCCACGTCCGCGAAGATCCGCGCCCCGCGGCGCGCCGCCTCCGCGACCCACGGCTCCGTCCGCCCCCGCGCCAGCGAGGCCACGGCCGCCCGGGTGCGCGGCGGGCACTGCGGGAACGGGCCGGGGCCCGCCGGGGGCGGGGCCTCGTGGCCGTGCGAGACCATCGTGCGCTCGCCCTCGTACGCCATCGAGACCGTGACCGGGCTGTGCCAGCCGGGGATGGTCCGCGACATCGACAGGTCGATGCCCTCGCCCTGCTCCAGCGCGTCCCAGCAGTACTCGCCGTAGTGGTCGTCGCCGAACGCGGCCGCCAGCGAGGTGCGCAGGCCGAGCCGGGCCAGGGCGGTGGCCATGTTGGCCACTCCGCCGGGACTGGAGCCCATGCCGCGCGCCCAGGACTCGGTACCGCGCACCGGAGCCGAGTCGAGGCCGGTGAAGATGATGTCGAGGAAGACCGTGCCGGTCAGGTAGACGTCGAACCCCGGCTCCAGGGGGTCCCGCAGCGGGCCGAGCGGATCCAGGTCCGCGGCCGCGCTGTCGAGCGGGTCCAGGTCTGCGGTGCGGCTGGTGCGGCTGTCCCGACTGGTCACGGTGTACTCCCGGCTCTGGTGCGAAGGCTCGTTTCCGCAAGCGGGCATGCGGTGGAAAGCTGCCAGCCCTGCCCACCGTGGGCAGGGCCAAAACACAGTGTGGCGCACATCACTCTCGTGGTGCTCTTCTCGGGGTCGCCGGCGGCTTGATAGACAAGGGGACCGCGGCCTCGCGGAAATCCCGCCCCACCTGCGCATCATCGGGAAGAGCCGTGTCCGACACCACCCCCGCGCCGCCCGCCGCCTGGCCCCTGGTGGCCCTCTTCACGGCCGGGTACGTCGCCCCCTACCTGCTCCCCACCGTCGTCGGACGCCTCGACGCCCACCTCCCGCTGAGCCCCGCCCAGGCCGGGCTCGTCGGCACGGCCCTGCTCCTCGGCTCCGCCACCGCCGGGTTCACCCTGGCCTCCTGCATCCCCCGCCGCGGGCCGCGGCCGCTGGCCCGGCTCGGCCTGCTGCTCGCCGTCCTGGGCTACGGGACGGCGGCCTCCACCACCCTGCTCCCGCTCGTGGTCGCGGGCGTGGTGGTCGGCGGCTTCGGCTCCGGCAGCGCGACCGCCGTGGCAGCCGCCGGGATCGCCGGGCACCGTGATCCGCACCGGATGTCCTCGCTCGGGCTGCTGTCGGTCTCGGCGACCGCGGGGGCCCTGTACCTGACCCTGCCCCACCTCGGCGGCGGCCACGGGCTGCCGTTCGCGGCCATCGCCCTGGTCGCGGCGCTGGCCTGGCCGGCCACCGGCCGCCTGGGCGGGCCGACCCGTCCCGGTCCGGCCGCCGTACGGAGCTCCGGCCGGCCGCCGTACCCGCGCGCCGGGGCGGTGCTGGCGGGGTGCCTGCTGCTCTGGTCCCTGACCCAGGAGGCCCTGTGGGGCGTCAGCGGGCGGATCGGCGCCGAGCAGGCGGGGCTGTCCGAGGCCACGCTGGGCGTCGTCTTCGCCGTGGCGCTGGGCGCGGGCCTGCTCGGGGTCACGGGCGCCTCCGCGTTCGGCACGCGGCTGGGGCGGGCGGTCCCGATCGGCGCGGGCACGGCGGCCATCGCGGGCTGCGTGGTGCTGACCGCCTCCGCGGACGGGCTCGCCGGTTTCGCGGCCGGGGAGGTCCTGTGGAACGCGGTCTACCCGGTCGTCCTCTCGTACGTGATCGGCCTCGCGGCGGCCCTGGACCCGCGCGGCCGCTGGGCGGTGTTCGCCGGGGCCGCCTCCTCGCTGGGCACGGCCTGCGGCCCGGTGGCGGGCAGCCTGCTCGCCGAGGCCTTCGGGCTCCCGGGCATGGGACTGGTGCTGGGCGGGCTGCTGCTGGCGGTGGCCGGACCGCTGACCGCCGTCGCGGTGCACGCCGGCAGGGGCCCTGCGGCCACCGCCACCGCCGCGGTCGGCGGACCGGTCCTGCGGGGCGAGGTCCCGGCGCCGGCCCCCGGCCCCGGCCCGGTGGCCGACGCGCCCGTCCGCGTACGGCGCACTCCGCGCCGGATCCTGCTCCTGACCCCCACGGCCGCCCGCACCCGCCGCGCCGCCGCGAAGGACCGGCTCTAGCGGGTCCCCGGACCGGCTGCCCGCTCCGCCCTCAGCCCCGCTTGGGCAGGGGAACCCGTACGAGGTCCGCGGCGATCGTCAGCTCGCCCTCGAAACCGGCCGCGCGGGCCTGGCGTTCGAACTCCTGCGGGTCGCCGTAGCGCTGCGAGAAGTGCGTCAGCACGAGGTGGCGTACGCCCGCGTCGCGTGCGACCCGGGCCGCCTGGCCGGCGGTGAGGTGGCCGTGGTCGGTCGCCAGGGCCTCGTCCTCGTCGAGGAACGTGGACTCGATCACCAGCATGTCGGCGCCCGCCGCGAGCGCGTCGACGCCGGGGCACAGCCGGGTGTCCATGACGAAGGCGAAGCTCTGGCCCGGCCGGGGCTCGCTGACGTCGTCGAGCGTGACCCCGCCCAGCCGCCCCTCGCGCTGGATCCGGCCCACGTCGGGCCCCTTGATCCCGTGCCGCGCGAGGAGTTCGGGCACCATGCGGCGTCCGTCCGGTTCGGTCAGGCGGTAGCCGAAGGATTCCACCGGGTGCGAGAGCCGCCGGGCCTCCAGGACGTACGAGGCCCCCTCGGCCAGCGTCCCGTCCGCCGCCACGGGCTCCTCGCGCAGCGCCACGGTCTCCCGGTAGGCGGTGGCGTACCGGAGCCGGTCGAAGAACTTCTGCCCCGAGGCCGGGTAGTGCGCCGTGACGGGGTGCGGGACCCGGTCCAGGTTGATGCGCTGGATCACCCCGGCGAGGCCGAGGCTGTGGTCACCGTGGAAGTGGGTGACGCAGATCCGGTCGATGTCGTGCGCGGCCACCCCGGCGCGCAGCATCTGGCGCTGGGTGCCCTCGCCCGGGTCGAACAGGATGCCCTCGCCGTCCCAGCGCAGGAGGTAGCCGTTGTGGTTGCGGTGGCGGGTGGGCACCTGGCTGGCGGTGCCCAGCACCACGAACTCGCGTACGGACACGGTGCTACCCGGGGGGCCACTGGAGGCCGCGGCCGCCCAGGACGTGCGCGTGCGCGTGGAAGACGGTCTGGCCGGCTCCGGCGCCGGTGTTGAACACGATGCGGTAGCCGTGGTCGTCCAGCTTCTCGTCGGCCGCGATCTGCCCGGCCTCGCGCAGCACGTCGGCGGCGGCGGCCGGGTCGGCGGCGGCGAGCGAGGCGGCGTCGGGGTAGTGCACCTTGGGGATCACGAGGACGTGCGTGGGCGCCTGCGGGTTGATGTCCCGGAAGGCGAACGTCGTCTCGGTCTCCCGGACCACGGTCGCGGGGATGTTACCCGCGACGATCTTGCAGAACAGGCAGTCCGCCTGCGGTTCCCCGGCCATTGCTCCGCCTTCCGAGACTGCGGCTGCGGCGGACGGGCCGCCGGAGCCGACGATGATCAGCCCCGGCATCGTATCCGGCGCCGTCGGCGCCCTCATGCGGGTTTCGGCGGGACGGGCGGCTCAGGACCAGCGGCCGGTGCGCGCGAGCAGGACCGCCGTCGCCGCGGTTCCGGCGGTGGAGGTGCGCAGGACCGAGGAGCCCAGGCGGTACGGGTGGGCCCCGGCCTCCGCGAAGACGGCGAGCTCCTCCGGCGAGACCCCGCCCTCGGGTCCGACGACCAGGACGACGGAGCCGGCGGCCGGGAGTTCGGCCGTGGCCAGGGCGCCCGAGGGGGTGTCCCGGTCCTCGTGGAGGACCATCGCCAGGTCGGCCCCGGCCAGCAGCGCCGCGACCTGCTTGGTGGACATGGCCTCCGCGACCTCCGGGAAGCGCACCCGGCGGGACTGCTTGCCCGCCTCCCGGGCCGTGGCCCGCCACTTGGCCAGGGACTTGGCGCCGCGGTCGCCGCGCCACTGGGTGATGCAGCGCGAGGCCTGCCAGGGGACGATGGCGTCGACGCCGGTCTCGGTCATGGTCTCGACGGCGAGCTCGCCTCGGTCGCCCTTGGGGAGGGCCTGTACGACGGTGATCCGGACGGCCGGTTCCGGTTCCTCCTCGATCGAGTTCAGGTCCATGACCACCAGCCGGTCCTTGCCCTCGGCGGCCTTGACGACCCCCTCGGCCCAGTGGCCGCGCCCGTCGGTGAGGACCACGTCCTCGCCGGGGTTCAGCCGCTTCACGGAGACCGCGTGCCGGCCCTCCGGGCCGTCGAGCACGAACTCCGGCCCTGCGGGGACCTCTTCGACCACGAACACGGGGGCGGTCATGACGTACTCCTGTTGTCCATCGACTTCCATCCGCTCTGCGCCTCGGCCAGTTCGGCCACCAGCACCTCCACCAGCTCCCCCGCGGGCAGGGCCCGGGCCAGCCGGTGCCCCTGGCCCGCCCACAGGGCCATGCCCTGCGGGTCCCCGGCCGCGGCGGCCGCCTTGCGCAGTCCGCTGGTCATGTGGTGGAGCTGGGGGTACGCGGCCGGGGCGTACGGCCCGTGCTCCCGCATGAACCGGTTCACCAGGCCCCGGGCCGGCCGCCCCGAGAACGCCCGGGTGAGCTCCGTGTGGGGGAACAGGGGGTCGGTCAGGGCCTGCTTGTGCAGCGGGTGCGCGCCCGATTCGGGGCAGGCCAGGAACGCGGTGCCGAACTGCGCCGCGTCCGCGCCCGCCGCCAGCAGCGCCGCGACCTGCGAGCCCCGCATCAGCCCGCCCGCCGCGATGATCGGCAGCGCCACGGCCTCCCGTACCTGGGCCACGAGCGCGAGCAGGCCCACGCCCGCCGTGCCGTCGGCCTGCGGGTCGTCGCGGTGGGTGCCCTGGTGACCGCCGGCCTCCACGCCCTGGACGCAGACGGCGTCGGCGCCCGCGGCCTGGACGGCGCGGGCCTCGTCGACCGAGGTGACGGTGACGACCGAGTACGTGCCGGCCTTGCGCAGGGCGGCCAGGACCGCGGGCGCGGGCACCCCGTAGGTGAACGAGACGACGGGGACCGGGTCTTCGAGCAGGATCGCGAGCTTGGCGTCGTAACCGTCGTCGCTGGTGCCGATGATGTCCTCTTCGGCCAGGGAGACGTCGTACCAGCTCGCCTCACCGGCGAGCTGCCCGCGGTACGCCTCCACCGCGGCGGGGTCCACGTACCCGGTCTGCGGCATGAAGAGGTTCACGCCGAAGGGGCGCCGGGTGAGCGCGCGCAGCTGTTTGACCTCCTGGTACATGCCGTCGGCGGTCTTGTAGCCGCCGGCCAGGTAGCCCAGGCCGCCCGCCTCGCACACGGCGGCGGCCAGCGGCGGACAGGAGGCGCCGCCCGCCATGGGAGCCTGCACGATCGGGTAGGGGGAGAGACCGTACGGTGCGGAGGACATGGACTGCATCGTGCCATGTCCCGCTCACCGGGCTAAATCACGGCATTCGCCTGGCATAGTCCGCTTCTCCGGCGGCGTCCGGATCCATGCGGCGAGCCCGGTCCGGGGCGTCCCCGGACCGGGCTCGTACGTCTGCCGACGGGCCGGTCAGCGGCCGTTGAAGGCGTCCTTCAGGCGACTGAACAGGCCCTGCTGGCCCGGCGCGAACTGGCCCATGGGCCGCTCCTCGCCGCGCAGCTTGGCGAGCTGGCGCAGCAGCTCCTCCTGCTGGGCGTCCAGCTTGCTCGGGGTGGTGACCTCGACGTGGACGATCAGGTCGCCGCGGCCGCCGCCGCGCAGGTGCGTGACGCCGCGCCCGTGCAGCGGGATCGACTGGCCGGACCCGGTGCCCGGGCGGATGTCGATCTCCTCCATGCCGTCCAGGGTCTCCAGCGGGCATTTGGTGCCCAGGGCCGCGGCCGTCATGGGGATGGTCACCGTGCAGTGCAGGTCGTCCCCGCGCCGCTGGAAGGTGGGGTGCGACAGCTCGTGGATCTCCACGTACAGGTCGCCGGCGGGGCCGCCGCCGGGGCCGACCTCGCCCTCGCCCGCGAGCTGGATCCGGGTGCCGTTCTCGACACCGGCCGGGATCTTGACCGTCAGGCTGCGGCGGGAGCGGACCCGGCCGTCGCCCGCGCACTCGGGGCACGGGGTCGGGACCACGGTGCCGAAGCCCTGGCACTGGGGGCAGGGGCGCGAGGTCATGACCTGGCCCAGGAAGGACCGGGTGACCTGCGACACCTCACCGCGACCACGGCACATGTCACACGTCTGCGCCGAGGTGCCGGGAGCGGCGCCCTCTCCGGAGCAGGTGGTGCAGACGACGGCCGTGTCGACCTGGATGTCCTTGGTCGTGCCGAAGGCGGCCTCGTCCAGCTCCAGGTCGAGGCGGATCATGGCGTCCTGGCCGCGGCGGGTCCGCGAGCGCGGTCCGCGCTGCGAGGCCTGGCCGAAGAAGGCGTCCATGATGTCCGAGAAATTGCCGAAGCCGCCCGCACCGAAGCCGCCCGCGCCCCCGCCGCCGCCCGAGGAGGACAGCGGGTCGCCGCCGAGGTCGTAGACCTGCTTCTTCTGCGGGTCCGAGAGCACCTCGTAGGCCGCGTTGATCTCCTTGAAGCGCTCCTGCGTCTTCGGGTCCGGATTCACGTCCGGGTGGAGTTCACGCGCCAGGCGGCGGAAGGCCTTCTTGATCTCGTCCTGCGATGCGTCGCGGCGCACGCCGAGAACGGCGTAGTAGTCCGTGGCCACTTACGACTCCGCCAGGATCTGTCCGACGTAACGTGCCACTGCGCGTACCGCTCCCATCGTTCCGGGGTAGTCCATGCGGGTCGGTCCGACCACGCCGAGTTTGGCGACTGTCTCGCCGCCCGAACCGTAGCCGACCGAGACGACGGACGTGGAGTTCAGTCCCTCGTAGGCATTCTCATGCCCGATCCGTACGGCCATCCCCGACTCGTTGGCCTCGCCCAGCAGCTTGAGGAGCACGACCTGCTCCTCCAGCGCTTCGAGCACCGGCCTGATCGTCAGGGGAAAATCGTGTCCGAAGCGCGTGAGATTGGCGGTCCCGCCGATCATCAGCCGCTCCTCGGCCTCTTCGACCAGCGTCTCCAGCAGCGTGGAGAGCACCGTCGACACCGTGCCGCGGTCCTCCGGTTCGAAGGACTCCGGCAGGTCCTGTACGAGCTGCGGCACGTCGGTGAACCGTCGGCCGACGACCCGGCTGTTGAGCCGCGCCCGCAGATCGGCGAGCGAGGCCTCGCCGAACGGCGCCTGGCAGTCGACGAGCCGCTGCTCGACCCGGCCGGTGTCGGTGATCAGTACGAGCATCAGCCGGGCCGGGGCCAGCGACAGCAGCTCGACGTGCCGGACCGTGGACCGGGTCAGGCTCGGGTACTGGACGACGGCGACCTGCCGGGTGAGCTGCGCGAGCAGCCGCACGGTGCGGCCGACGACGTCGTCGAGGTCGACGGCGCCGTCGAGGAAGTTCTGGATGGCCCGGCGCTCGGGCGTCGACAGGGGTTTGACCCCCGCCAGCCTGTCGACGAAGAGCCGGTAGCCCTTGTCGGTGGGGATCCGGCCGGCGCTGGTGTGGGGCTGGGCGATGTAGCCCTCCTCCTCCAGCACGGCCATGTCGTTGCGCACGGTGGCGGGCGAGACGCCGAGCCGGTGCCGCTCGGTGAGCGCCTTGGAGCCGACCGGCTCCTCCGTCCCGACGTAGTCCTGGACGATGGCGCGCAGCACCTCGAGTCTGCGTTCGCTGAGCATCGCGCACACCTCCAGCTGGTCGTCGTCGCTCGTCGTGGTCGGTTTCATCTGCTTCGTTGGCACTCCGGGCGTTCGAGTGCCAGAGATCCCCCGGCCAGTGTACGGCCGGGTAGTCAGCCCCTGGCAAGGGCGGCCCGCCAGGGTAGCGTCGCGGTATGGACGTGCGTTGGGAAGAGGCGGGCTGGGAGCGGCTGACCGGACGGACCGGACGGCGACGACTCCCGGTGTGGGACTGCACCGTGGGACTGGTGGTGGGGGACGAATCGGTGCTCCTGATCGATCCGGGTTCGTGCCTGCGGGAAGGCGCGCAGCTGCGGGCGGAGGCGGAGCGGCTGACGGGCCGGCGCGTGACGCATATCGCATTCACGCACGGCCATTTCGATCACGTACTGGGCGGGGCCGCGTTCGCGGGCGCCGAGGTGTACGGGGCGGTCGGGCTGGACGCGGAGCTGTCGACGGGCCGGGAGGAACTGCGCGTCAGTGCGGTCACGCAGGGGCTGGCGGAGGCCGAGGCGGCCGAGGCGGTGGACCTGCTGGTGGTCCCGAAGCACTCCGTGTCGGGCGAATGGACGCTGGAGCTGGGCGGGGTACAGGTGCTGCTGGCCAACGTAGGGCCCGGGCACACCCGGTACGACCTGGCGGTGTTCGTGCCGGGCGAGCGCGAGGCGGTGTTCTGCGGGGACCTCGTCGAGGAGTCGGGGGAGCCGCAGGCGGGCAGTGACGCGGTGCCGGCGCAGTGGCCGGCGGCGCTGGACCGGTTGCTGTCGCTGGGCGGGGACGACGCGCTGTACGTGCCGGGTCACGGAGCGGTGGTCCCGGCGGCGTTCGTGCGTGAGCAACGCGACACACTGGCACGGCGGTTCGGCGTGTCGGCCGTGTGAGGGCGCACGCTCTCCTACGCTCGGCCGGATGCGCGAGTACTCCCCCGATCTGACCCCGCAGTGGAAGCGCCCCAAGCCGGTGCCGGAGGTGCCGGCGGACCCCGACCTGGTGGTCGAGGTGGCGGGCACGGACTTCTGCGGCGCGGTGGTGGCCTGCGAGGCGGGCACGGTGACCCTGGAGGACCGCTTCGGCAAGCGGCGGGTGTTCCCGCTGGAGCCGCGGGGGTTCCTGCTGGAGGGCGCCGTGGTGACCCTGACCCGCCCCTCACGGGCGCCCGCGGCGCCCTTGCGCACGGCGTCGGGCTCGGTGGCGGTCCCGGGGGCGCGCGCCCGCGTGGCGCGGGCCGGGCGGATCTACGTGGAGGGCCGGCACGACGCGGAGCTCGTGGAGCGGGTCTGGGGCGACGACCTGCGGATCGAGGGCGTGGTGGTGGAGTACCTGGAGGGCATCGACGACCTGGCGGCCGTCGTCGCCGACTTCGCCCCGGGCCCGGACGCCCGCCTGGGCGTCCTGGTGGACCACCTGGTCCCGGGCTCGAAGGAGTCCCGTATCGCGGCGTCGGTGACCTCGTCGGACGTCCTGGTCGTCGGCCACCCGTACGTGGACGTCTGGCAGGCGGTGAAGCCGTCCGCGCTGGGCATCTCCGCGTGGCCGGTGGTCCCGCCGGGCCAGGACTGGAAGACGGGCGTCTGCAGGGCGCTGGGCTGGCCGGAGAACACGGGGGCCGCCTGGCAGCACATCCTGTCCCGCGTGAGGTCCTACAAGGACCTGGAGCCGGTCCTGCTGGGCCGCGTGGAGGAGTTGATCGACTTCGTCACGGGTGGCGGTGAGGCCTGACGCCCTTGAAGGTGCCGAAGTCGCTCGTGTTCAGTTCGATGCCGAGCAGCTCCAGCGGCAGCGGCTCGCCGAATTTCGAGATCCGCTGGGAACGGTAGTCTGCGTCGTCTCCCGTACCGGCAGGGATGGTCAGCAGGACGCATTGGGCAACGATGGGATCGATGATCAGGTAAGCAGACACCCGACCCGCGGCATAGATCGAACGCTTGACCACATAATCCCTGTCGACGCTGGTCTTGGAAACGACCTCCACCACCAGCGTGATCAGCTGCGACGGAAGGAGTCGGCCCGACTCAGGCTGCGCCTCGCGATCCAGAACCACCAAGTCGGGCACGGGCTCGCTCGCCTCGTCGACGATGTCGACGTCCTGGGTCTGAAGCCGTGCCCACCGCTTGCGCGGGATCTGGTCCTGCACGTCCTCCACGATCAGGTTGTGCACCAGATCGGGACCGGCCATCATCACGATTTCCCCCCGGAGGAGCTCGACCTTGACTCCGTCGGGAGGCTGGAACCCCTCGAAGAACTTGGCCATCCCACGCTCGTCCACAGCGGTCATCTCCGTGGTCCTCCACATCCGCCGCGTACTGTCGACGGCAGCCTAGGAAAAGAGTAGGCAGGCGCTGGCCGGTTCGGCGGGGATTCACTCCGGCGAGTGACTCAGTCCACCAGGTCCCGGACCACCGCGTCGGCCAGCAGCCGGCCGCGCAGGGTCAGGACGGCGCGGCCCGCCTCGTACGGAGCCGCCTCCAGGAGGCCGTCGGCGAGGGCGCGGCGGGAGGCCGCGAGGCCGGCCGGGGCCAGCAGGGACAGCGGGACGCCGTCCACCAGGCGCAGCTCCAGCAGGATCCGCTCCACCCGGCGGTCCTCCTCGGACAGCAGCTCGCGGCCCGCGCCCGGGGAGCGGCCCTCCGCGAGGGCGGCGGCGTAGGCGCCGGGGTGCTTCACGTTCCACCAGCGGACCCCGCCCACGTGCGAGTGGGCTCCGGGGCCCGCGCCCCACCAGTCGGCCCCGCGCCAGTACAGCTCGTTGTGCAGGCAGCGGCCCGCCTGCGAGGTGGCCCAGTTCGAGACCTCGTACCAGGAGTACCCGGCCGCGGCCATCACCTCGTCGGCGATCAGGTACCGGTCGGCGTGCACGTCGTCGTCGGTCATCGGGACCTCGCCGCGGCGGATCCGCCGGGCCAGCTGCGTGCCCTCCTCCACGATCAGCGCGTACGCGCTGATGTGGTCCGGACCGGCGCCGAGCGCGGCGGCCAGGGAGGCCCGCCAGTCCTCGTCGGTCTCGCCGGGCGTGCCGTAGATCAGGTCCAGGTTGACGTGCTCGAAGCCCGCCGCCCGCGCCTCCGCGACGCAGGCCTCCGGCCGGCCGGGGGTGTGCGTGCGGTCGAGGACCTTCAGGACGTGCTGCCTGGCGCTCTGCATGCCGAAGGAGACCCGGTTGAAGCCCCCGGCCCGCAGCTCCGCCAGGTACTGCGGGTCCACCGACTCCGGATTGGCCTCCGTGGTGACCTCGGCGTCCTCGGCCAGCCCGAACTCGTCCCGGATCGCCGCGAGCATCCGTACGAGGTCCGCGGCGGGCAGCAGCGTCGGCGTACCGCCGCCCACGAACACGGTCCGTACGGCGCGCGGGTCGTCTCCGAGCACCTTGCGGGCGAGGCGGACCTCGTCGATCAGGGTGTCGGCGTAGTTCTCACGGGAGGCGAGCACGCCGCCGGTGCCGCGCAGCTCGGTCGCGGTGTACGTGTTGAAGTCGCAGTACCCGCACCGCGTGGCGCAGTACGGGACGTGCAGGTAGAACCCGAGCGGCCGGTCCCCGCCGCCCGCCAGGGCGTGCGACGGCAGCGAGCCGTCTTCGGGCATGGGTTCACCGTCGGGCAGTGCGGAAGGCATGCCCCCATTGTCCCGCACCCCGGCCGGGGGCCCGGCCGCGCGCCGCCGCCCGCGGGCCCCTCGTACCGTCCGCTGCCGGCCGCCGCCGCTCTACGCCTCGCGCGAGCCCTCGTACATCTCGTCGATCAGGTGCTTGAACTCACGCTCGACGGCCGGCCGCTTCAGCTTGAGGCTGGGCGTGAGGTCGCCGTGCTCCACGTCGAGGTCGCGGGGCAGGATCCGGAACTTCTTGATCGTCTGCCAGCGCTGGAGGCCCTCGTTCAGCGTCTGGATGTACGTCTCGACCAGCCGGTTCGTCTCCGCCGCGGCCAGGACCTGGGCGTACGTCTTGCCCTCCAGCCCGTTCTCGGCGGCCCAGACCATGATCGAGGGCTCGTCGAGTGCGACCAGGGCGGCGCAGAAGTTCCGGTCGGCGCCGTGCACGACGATGCTCGACACGTACGGGCAGATCGCCTTGAAGCGGCCCTCGATCTCGGCCGGCGCGACGTACTTGCCGTTCGAGGTCTTGATCAGGTCCTTCTTGCGGTCCGTGATGCGCAGGTAGCCGTCGGGCGAGAGCTCGCCGATGTCGCCCGTGTGGAGCCAGCCGTCCTCCTCCAGCACCTCGGCGGTCTTCTCGGGCTGGAGGTGGTAGCCCTGCATGATGCCGGGGCCGCGCAGCAGGATCTCGCCGTCGTCGGCGATGCGGACCTCGGTGCCGGGGAGCGGCTTGCCGACGGTGCCGGTGCGGTAGGCCTCGCCGGGGTTGACGAAGGAGGCCGCGCTGGACTCGGTGAGGCCGTAGCCCTCCAGGATGTTGATGCCGGCGCCGGCGAAGAAGTAGCCGATCTCGGGGGCCAGGGCGGAGGCGCCGGAGACGGCGGCGCGCAGCCGGCCGCCGAAGGCCTCGCGGAGCTTGGAGTAGACGAGCGCGTCGGCGATCTTGTGCTTGGTGGCGAGGCCGAAGGGGACCGCGGGGCTGCCGGTCCGCCGGAAGTTGTCCTGGCTGGTCTTGGCGTACTCGCGGGCCACGCCGACCGACCACTGGAAGATCTTGTACTTGGCGCCGCCGCCGGCCCGGGCCTTGGCGGCGACCCCGTTGTAGACCTTCTCGAAGATGCGGGGGACGGCCGCCATGTAGGTGGGCTGGACGACCGGCAGGTTCTCGATGATCTTGTCGATGCGGCCGTCGACGGCGGTCACGTGGCCGACCTCGATCTGGCCGGAGGTCAGGACCTTGCCGAAGACGTGCGCGAGGGGCAGCCACAGGTACTGGACGTCGGTGCTGGAGATCATGCCCGTGGCGACGGTGGCCTTGGCCATGTACGACCAGTTGTCGTGCGGCAGGCGTACGCCCTTGGGGCGGCCGGTGGTGCCCGAGGTGTAGATGAGCGTGGCGAGCTGGTCGGCGGTGATGGCGCCGATCCGCTCCTTGACCGCCCCCGGGTTCTTGGCGAGGTACGCCGTGCCGCGCGCCTCCAGGTCGGCGAGGGAGAGCACCCAGCCTTCCGGATCGCCGGGGGCGGGTACGGCGTCGGCGGCCTCCACGACCACCACGTGGGCGAGCTCGGGCAGGTCGGCGCGGCGTTCGCGGGCCTTGGCGAGCTGGGAGGCGTCCTCGGCGATCAGCACGCGGCTGGCGGAGTCGGAGAGGATGAACGCCGACTCCTCGGCGTTGGTGCTCGGGTAGATCGTGGTGACGGCGCCGCCGGCGCACATGACGCCGAGGTCCGAGAGGATCCACTCGACGCGGGTGTTGGAGGCGAGCGCGACCCGGTCCTCGGGCTGCAGGCCCAGCTCCAGCAGGCCGGCGGCGATGCCGAAGACCCGCTCGGCGGCCTGGCCCCAGCTCAGCGACTTCCAGTCGTCGGGGCCGCTGCCGCCGGCCGCGGGCACCGGGAACCGGTAGGCCTCGGCGTTCGGCGTGGCGGCGACACGCTCCAGGAAGAGGGCCGCCACGGTGGGCGGGCGGTTCTCGATCAAGGTCTGTGTGTCGCTCACGGACGTCCTCCGGACCACGCGGCAGGGCCTGTCATTCAGGGGCTTGTAACTGGCGAGTAACCATCGAGCAGTGATCAGACTAGGTGGCCTCCGGCCGGGGCGTAAGAGTCGGCGGGCGGCCGATTCATAACGAAACAGGCCCCCGCGCGTCGGCGTGGGGGCCTGTTCCGTACGGCGTCGCCCGGGAGAGCGGGCCGCGGACTACTTCTTCTTGCCGGCGGACTCGTCGCTGGAGAGGACGGCGATGAAGGCCTCCTGGGGCACCTCCACCGAGCCGACCATCTTCATGCGCTTCTTGCCTTCCTTCTGCTTCTCCAGCAGCTTCCGCTTACGGGAGATGTCACCGCCGTAGCACTTGGCGAGGACGTCCTTGCGGATGGCGCGGATGGTCTCGCGGGCGATGACGCGCGAGCCGACGGCCGCCTGGATCGGCACCTCGAAGGCCTGCCGCGGGATGAGCTCACGCAGCTTGGCGACGAGGCGCACGCCGTACGCGTACGCGGCGTCCTTGTGCGTGACGGCGGAGAAGGCGTCGACCTTGTCCCCGTGCAGCAGGATGTCGACCTTGACCAGGCTGCCGGACTGCTCGCCCGTGGGCTCGTAGTCGAGGGACGCGTAACCGCGCGTCTTGGACTTCAGCTGGTCGAAGAAGTCGAAGACGATCTCCGCGAGGGGCAGCGTGTAGCGGATCTCGACGCGGTCCTCGGAGAGGTAGTCCATGCCGAGCAGCGTGCCGCGGCGGGTCTGGCAGAGCTCCATGATCGCGCCGATGAACTCGGTGGGCGCGAGCACGGTGGCCCGGACGACCGGCTCGAACACGTCCGAGATCTTGCCCTCGGGGAACTCGCTCGGGTTGGTGACCTGGACTTCCTTGCCGTCCTCCAGGACGACGCGGTAGACCACGTTCGGCGCGGTGGCGATCAGGTCGAGGCCGAACTCGCGCTCCAGGCGCTCGCGGACCACGTCCAGGTGGAGCAGGCCGAGGAAGCCGACGCGGAAGCCGAAGCCGAGCGCCGCCGAGGTCTCCGGCTCGTAGACGAGCGCGGCGTCGTTGAGCTGGAGCTTGTCCAGGGCCTCGCGCAGGTCGGGGTACTCGGAGCCGTCGAGCGGGTAGAGGCCCGAGAAGACCATCGGCTTCGGGTCCTTGTAGCCGCCGAGGGCCTCGGTCGCGCCGTTGTGCAGGCTGGTGATCGTGTCACCGACCTTGGACTGACGGACGTCCTTCACGCCGGTGATGATGTAGCCCACCTCGCCGACGCCGATGCCGTCGGCCGGGGTCATCTCCGGGGAGGAGACGCCGATCTCCAGCAGCTCGTGCGTGGCGCCGGTGGACATCATCCGGATGCGCTCGCGCTTGTTGAGCTGGCCGTCGACCACACGGACGTACGTGACGACGCCGCGGTACGAGTCGTAGACCGAGTCGAAGATCATCGCGCGGGCGGGGGCGTCCTTGACGCCGACCGGGGCCGGGACGGTGGCGACGACCTTGTCGAGCAGGGCGTCGACGCCGAGACCGGTCTTCGCGGAGACCCGCAGGACGTCCTCGGGCTGGCAGCCGACCAGGTTCGCGAGCTCCTCGGCGAACTTCTCCGGCTGGGCGGCCGGCAGGTCGATCTTGTTCAGGACGGGGACGATCGCGAGGTCGTTCTCCATCGCCAGGTACAGGTTGGCGAGGGTCTGGGCCTCGATGCCCTGCGCGGCGTCCACCAGGAGGATCGTGCCCTCGCAGGCGGCGAGGGAGCGCGAGACCTCGTACGTGAAGTCGACGTGCCCGGGGGTGTCGATCATGTTGAGGATGTGCGTCTTGCCGACGTCCTCGCCGGTGGTGGGCGCCCAGGGCAGACGGACCGCCTGGGACTTGATCGTGATGCCGCGCTCACGCTCGATGTCCATGCGGTCGAGGTACTGGGCGCGCATCTGCCGCTGGTCGACGACACCGGTGAGCTGGAGCATCCGGTCGGCGAGCGTCGACTTGCCGTGGTCGATGTGCGCGATGATGCAGAAATTGCGGATCAGCGCCGGGTCGGTACGGCTCGGCTCGGGCACGTGGCTGGGGATCGCGGGCACGCAGTGTCCTGATTCTCGGGTCGCAGTCGGAAGCGTTTCCGGCTCTCGTCGGATCTGTACGCAGACTCCCATGGTCCCATGGACGGGGGGATGCGCTCGGTTTGGGCCGGTGGGAGCGTGCCTGGTAGCCTGAGCAGCTGTGTCTCGTATGCCCTCTCAGCTGTCGAGGCACAATCCGAAGATCAAACTCTGAACCTGAAAAGGCTCTTTCGTGGCGAACATCAAGTCCCAGATCAAGCGGAACAAGACGAACGAGAAGGCGCGCCTGCGCAACAAGGCCGTCAAGTCTTCGCTCAAGACCGCGATCCGCAAGGCCCGCGAGGCCGTGGCCGCGGGTGACGTCGAGAAGGCCACCGTGGCTTCTCGCGCCGCCTCGCGTGCGCTCGACAAGGCTGTCTCGAAGGGTGTCATCCACAAGAACGCCGCCGCCAACAAGAAGTCGGCGCTGGCCACCAAGGTTGCCTCCCTCCAGGGCTGAGCTCTGATGTGATCGCCGGAACGGATCCAGCGGGCCCTCTCTCCCGCTCCTGACCGGCCCCCCGCGCCGCACACGAAGCGTTCGCCACGCGGGTGCGGCGCAACAAGAAGTAACGAAGGCCCCGAGAGCCCCCCTTCCCCAGGGCGGCCCCCGGGGCCTTCGCCTTGCCCGGCGCCGGCCGGCGGCAGGCCGGCGGCGGTGCGCCGCCGGCCTGCCGCCGACCGGTCGTCAGCGGCGCTGGGGGCGGGCGGCCCGGGCCACGGCCACGACCGCCTTTTCCAGCGCGTACTCCGGATCGTCGCCGCCGCCCTTGACCCCGGCGTCGGCCGCGGCCACGGCGCGCAGGGCGTCCGCGACGCCGTCCGCCGACCAGCCCCGCATCTGCTGGCGGACCCGGTCGATCTTCCAGGGCGGCATGCCGAGGTCCCGGGCGAGGTCACCGGGGCGGGCACCGCGCGGGGCGGAGGCCAGCTTGCCGATGGCCCGCACCGCCTGCGCCAGCGCACTGGTGATCAGCACCGGCGCCACCCCCGTGGACAGCGACCAGCGCAGCGCTTCGAGGGCTTCCGCGGCCCGCCCCTCGACCGCCCGGTCGGCGACCGTGAAGCTGGAGGCCTCGGCCCGGCCCGTGTAGTACCGCCCGACCACGGATTCGTCGATCGTGCCCTCGACGTCCGCGCACAGCTGCGCGGCGGCGCTCGCCAGCTCCCGCAGATCGCTGCCGATCGCGTCGACCAGCGTCTGGCAGGCCTCGGGGGTCGCCGAGCGGCCCAGCGTGCGGAACTCGCCCCGCACGAACGCCAGCCGGTCCGCCGCCTTCGTCATCTTCGGGCAGGCGATCTCCCGGGCCCCGGCCTTGCGGGCCGCGTCCAGCAGCCCCTTGCCCTTGACCCCGCCCGCGTGGAGGAGCACGAGGGCGATCTCCTCGAACGGCGCCGCGAGGTACGCCTTGACCTCTTTGACCGTGTCGGCGGACAGGTCCTGCGCGTTGCGTACGACCAGCACCTTGCGCTCGGAGAAGAGCGAGGGACTGGTCAGCTCGGCGAGCGTGCCGGGCTGGAGCTGCTCCGGGGCGAGATCGCGCACGTCCGTATCGGCGTCGGCGGCCCGGGCGGCCGCCACCACCTCCCGAACGGCGCGGTCGAGCAGCAGGTCCTCCTGCCCCACCGCGAGGGTGAGCGGGGCGAGCGGATCGTCGGTGGAGTTCTTCCTGGTGGCCATCGCGTCCAGCATCCCACGCCGCACTGACAGCCCCCCGCACGGCGGCCTCCCGCACCGCATCCTTGAGAATGGCCGGGTGAACGTGCGACATGTACTCGTCCTGCCCGACCGCGACGCCGCCGAGGAGGTGGCCCAGGAGGCCGTGGACCGCTTCGGCCTCCCCGAGGAGCCCCAGCTGCTGCGCGACGCCCTCGCGGGCGAGGACGACGCCGAGGACGCCCAGTGGCTGGTGGTCGTCGAGGACCCGCAGGAACGGCTCGACGCCACGGCGTTGGACGGCCTCGCCGCCGAGTACGAGGGCTGGCTGGAAGCCCCGTAGCCTCCGGAACTCCCTGCGACCTAGGCCTTGTGCACGATCTGGACGTCCAGCACCACTTCCACGCTCGAACCGATCGCCGCTATCCCCTGCGCCAGGACGGACTGCCAGTTCACTCCGAAGTCCTCGCGGTGCAGTTCGGCGGTCGCCCGGCAGGCCGCGCGCGGCTCCCCCTCCAACCCGGTGCCCAGGCCCAGGTACTCGGTGTCCAACGTCACCGAGCGGCTCGTCCCGTGCAGGGTCAGGGCGCCCGCGACGGCCCAGCGGCTGCCGCTGCGGTGGATGAACCGCTCGCTGTAGAACTCGACCGTCGGATGCCGGGCCGCGTCCAGGAAGTCGGCGGAGCGCAGGTGGTCGTCTCGCATCCGCATGCCGGTGTCGATGCTCGCCGCGTCGATGATCACGTGCATGGAGGAGTCCTCCATGCGGTCGGCTATCCGCACCCCGCCGGCGAAGGTGTTGAACCGGCCGCGGATCTTGGCGAAGCCGATGTGCTGGGCGGTGAAGGCGATCGACGAATGCGCGGGGTCGAGCTCCCAGTGGCCGGGCGCCGGCAGCAGCGGGGGTTCCACGGCGTCGAGGACGATCTCCCCGGTGGCGGGCTGCCCCGGGTCCCCCACCAGCGTCGCCCCGTGGAACGGGGCGTAGCCCTCGGCGGTGACGGAGAGCCGGTACTCGCCCTCCGGTACGGCCGCGGTGAACCCGCCGTACGGGTCGGTCTCGCCGCTGACGACGCGCCGGCCGATCGGGTCGGTCACCTCGAACTTCGCCTGTCTGACCGGCTGGTGGACGGTGTCGAGGACCCGACAGCTGAGCAGCCGCGCCGTATGAGGCAGCGTCAGTGTCGCGGATGTGTGCTGACCGGCACTCCCGGCCGTCTCCATCCCCCTTCGGCGACCGAACATGGTTGATGCACCCCCGTGCTGTGTGGACTTGTACCGCTCTGGCGAAGACGCATTCGATCATGCTGTCGGGTTGCGGGCAAACGGAAAGGCGGTGTCCGGTATGCCCGTGTCGGCGCCGCCGCCGCCGGGAGGGGAACGCCCGCATCCCCGGGCCGCTCCCGGCCACCGCGATCGAACCGTCGGTATCGGTGCGCAGCACCGTCGCGCCCCCGGCCCGCAGCCGCGCGAGCGTCCCCGGCGCGGGGTGTCCGTACCGGTTGCCCTCGCCGACCGGGACGAGCGCGAGCCGGGGCCGGATCCGGTCCTGGAGGCCGGGGTCCTGGTGGGCGGAACCGTGGTGGGCGACCTTGAGGACGTCGACGGGGCCCAGCTCGGGATGGGCCCTCAAAAGGGCCTCCTGCGCGGGCGGTTCGAGATCGCCGAGCAGCATCAGGGTCAGGCCCGCGCCGCGGACCAGCAGGGCGACGCTGGCGTCGTTGGGCCCCTCCGGCCGCGGCCCGTCGGGCGAGGGCCACAGCACCTGCCAGTCCAGCGGCCCGGCCCGGCGCCGCTCACCCGCGGAGGCCGCCGTGACCGGTACGTGCGCCGCCGCAGCGGCCCTCCGGACGAACGCGGCCTGCCCGGCGGGCTCTTCCAGCGTGGTGGTCTGAATCACACCCACGGCCCGGCCCCGCAGCACCCCGGACAGGCCGCCGACGTGGTCGGCGTGAAAGTGCGTCAGCAGGAGCAGCGGGACCCGGCTCACCCCCAGGGCGCGCAGGCAGGCGTCCACCGGGCCCGGCTCCGGACCGGCGTCCACCACCACGGCCGTACCCGGTCCGACGGCGAGTACGCCGGCGTCGCCCTGGCCCACCGCGCACTGCACGTAGCTCCAGTCGGGCGGCGGCCAGCGGGTGAGCGTACGGGTCAGCTGCGGCGGCCGCAGCACGGCCAGGAGCAGCAGCACGGCCAGGGCGGAGCACACCCACGGACGATGCCGGACGCGCACGCCGAGCCCCACGACGGCCAGGGTGGCGACGGCCAGCAGCGCTCCCCCGGCGAGCCCGCCCGGCCAGGCCAGCTCCGCGCCCGGCAGCCGCGCCCCGGCCCGGGCCACGCCGGCGATCCACCCCGCGGGCACCCCCGCGCACCGGGCGAGCAGCTCGGCGGCGGGCATGCACAGCGGGGCCGCCGCGAGCGCCGCGAAACCGAGCACGGTCGCCGGGCCCGCCGCCAGCTCGGCCAGCAGATTGCAGGGCACCGCGACCAGGCTCACCCGGGCCGAGAGCACCGCGACCACCGGTGCGCAGACCGCCTGGGCGGCCGCCGCGGCGGCCAGCGCCTCGGCGAGCCTGGGCCGCATCCCACGCCGCCGCAGGGCCTCGCTCCAGCGCGGGCCGAGCGTAAGCAGGGAGCCGGTGGCCAGGACCGAGAGCAGGAACCCGGGACTGCGGGCGAGCCACGGATCGTGGAGCACCAGCAGCAGGACCGCGGCCCCCAGGGCGGGGATCAGGGACCTGCGCCGCCCGGTGGCGATGGCCAGCAGGGTGACCGCCCCGCAGGCCGCGGCCCGCAGCACGCTCGGCTCCGGCCGGCACACCACCACGAAGGCCAGGGTCAGGGCGGCGCCGCACAGGGCGGTCGCCCGCAGGGACAGTCCGAGGCGGGGTGCCAGCCCGCCCCGCTCGGCGCGCTGCGCGGCGGCGGGCGCGCCGATGAGCAGGAACAGCACCACCGTCAGGTTGGACCCGGACACGGCCAGCAGGTGGAGCAGGTCGGTGGCGCGGAACGCCTCGTCCAGGTCGGGCGGCACCCGCGAGGTGTCCCCGACGACCAGCCCCGGCAGCAGGGCCCGGGCGTCCGGGGCGAGCCCCCCGGTGGCCTCGCGCAGCCCGGCCCGCAGCCTCCCGGCGATCCGCTGGACGGTGTCGGGTCCGCCGGTCACCCGCGGCGGGGTGTCCCCGGCGGGGCGCAGCAGTGCCACGGCCCGCTCCCCGGACCGGCCCGGGGCCAGCCGGGCGACGACCGCGACCCGGGTGGAGGGCTGCAGCCGGGCCCACTGCGGATGCCCGGCCAGCACCCGCACGGGGGTCTCGACCCGGGTCCGCGTCCCGTCGGGCGCGGTCACCCCGGTCAGCACCGCGTCCAGGACCACCACCGGCGGCCCGCTCCCTCCGCGGGCGGCCCGCGGGTCGGAGCCGACGGTGAGCTCGGCGAGGACCCGGGCGCGCTCCCCCGCGAGCCCCGGGACCGGCCCGGCCCGCGCCTCGGCCCGCTGGAGGCCCGCCACCCCGGCCCCGGCGGCCGCACAGAGCAGGACGGCGGCCAGCGCCGGCCCGACCCGCCACAGCGATCGCGGACGCCGACAGGCGGCCACGAGCAGCAGCCCCGCGCCGAGGACCCCGAGTCCTGCCCCGGCGGCGGCCACGACCGCCGGTGCGTCGAGGGCGAGGGCGGCGGCCCCCCAGGCTGCCAGCGCCGGCACCACCAGGCGCAGGTCCACCGGCCCCGGACCCTCGGGGCCCTTCACGGCCGCACCAGCTTGCGCAGGTCGGCGAAGCGCCGCTCCCCGATGCCGTCGACCTGCCGGAGTTCCTCCACCGAGCGGAAGCCGCCCCGGGCGGTCCGGAACTCCACGATGTGCTGCGCCAGTACCGGGCCGACCCCGGGCAGGCCGTCGAGTTGCTCCACGGTGGCCGTGCCGAGACTCAACGGCCCGGCGCCACCACCGCCACCCGCGCCTCCGCCCGGGGCGGGCGACGCCGGGGCGCCCACCACGACCTGCTCGCCGTCGACCAGCACCCGGGCCCGGTTGAGCCCGCTGACGTCGGTACCGGGCCGCACTCCCCCTGCGGCGGCCAGCGCGTCCTCGACCCGCGCCCCGGCGGGCAGCCGCCGCACCCCGGGATCACGCACCTTCCCGCTGACATCCACCACGATCCGCCCACCGCCCCCTCCCGCAGCGCCGGGCGGCCCGGGGCTCGCCGCCGCAGCGGATGCCGTGGCCGGGGCGACCACCGGCGGGGCGGTCACCGGCTGCGGCCGGGCGGTCCAGTACTGCTGCGCCCCGAAGGCCACGGCGGCGGCCAGCACCACCCCCACGGCGGCCGCCGTCCGCGGCTCCACCGCACACCGGGCCTGCAACCACACCGGCAGCCGCTCCCGGACCGCGAGCCGCAGCGCGGCTCCCCCGGACAGCCGAGCCGCGCCGGACGCGGCCTCCCCGGGCGGCGGATCGGCCACGGACCGGATCCCGGGCCCCGGATCCGGCCGCGCCTGCGGCGGTGGGGACTCCGGTGGCGCCGGCGGCGCCTGCGGCGGCGGGGGCTGCGGGCCGCCGCCCAGCAGGGCTTCGGCCCGGCGCCGCACCGCCGCGGCCTCGGGGTGAGGGGAACCGGCACGCGGACGCCTCCGGCGGTGGCGCAGCCGCCCGTCGGAGAGAGGGGACCGGCCGGGACCGCTGGTGGCTCCGGAGGAGGGCGAGGTACGTGTGCGAAGAGTCATGGCACGACGGTAGGGGCGAATCCCGACCCCGGTCCGGAGTTATCAATTCCGGTGGAAATCCCGGCCGTTGTGGAAAACTCCGTCACCCGTTCCGGTGATCAGCGGGGCGAGACGACCGCCGCCAGCAGCCCCGGACCGGTGTGCGCGCCGATCACCGCGCCGACCTCGCTGACGTGCATTTCTACCAGCCCGGGGATGCGCTCGCGCAGCCGCTGCGCCAGCTTCTCCGCTCGCTCGGGCGCCGCGAGGTGGTGCACCGCCACATCGACGCTGCCCGCCCCCGCCCGCTCCACGGCCAGCTCCTCCAGGCGGGCGATGGCCTTGGAGGCCGTGCGCACCTTCTCCAGCATCTCGATCCGCCCGCCCTGCAGCGTGAGCAGCGGCTTGACGGCGAGGGCCGAGCCGAGGAGGGCCTGGGCGGCTCCGATGCGGCCGCCGCGGCGCAGGTAGTCGAGGGTGTCGACGTAGAAGTACGCGGACATGTCGGCGGCCCGCTTCTCGGCGGCGGCCACGGCCTCGTCCACGGAGCCGCCGGCTTCGGCCGCCTCGGCCGCGGCGAGGGCGCAGAATCCCAGGGCCATCGCGACCATGCCGGTGTCGACGACGCGGACGGGCACCGGGGCGGTCTTCGCCGCGACGACGGCGGCGTCGTAGGTGCCGGAGAACTCGGCGGACAGGTGCAGGCTGACGATGCCGGTCGCGCCGGCCTCCGCGGCCGCCCGGTAGGCCCGTACGAACTCCTCCGGGCTGGGCCTGGAGGTCGTGACCGAGCGGCGCTTCTGCAGGGCCAGGGCGAGGCTGCGGGCCGAGATCTCGGTGCCCTCTTCGAGCGCCTCGTCGCCGAGGACCACGGTCAGCGGGACGGAGGTGATTCCGTGCCGCGACATGGCCGGTTGGGGCAGGTAGGCCGTGGAATCGGTGACGATCGCGACATGGCAGGACATGAGCCGGAGGTTACCGCCAGTGGGGGCGCGACGGCAGCCCGGCCCTGGCCGGGGACCGGGAAAGGTTCCGCGTGGGGGCCGCTCGGCGCCCGCGGCTCAGGTCGTGGTCTCCGGCCGCGGCGCCTTCTGCCACGGGTAGCCGCTCCGCGGGGGCGTCGGGTTCAGGGCCGCCGGGGGCTCCGGGGTCCGCGCGGCAGGACCGGACGGGCCGGCAGAGGTGGCCCGCCCCGCGGGCGGCTGCTGCGCGTCCCAGGCCGCGGCCGCCGCCGCCAGGTCGTCCACCGATTCGCGGGACCAGTCCCGCAGCGCCCCCGATTCGACCTCGATCTGCGCCGACAGCGCCGACAGGTCGTCCTCGGCGAAGCGCCGGGCCCGGTCGCGGGCGGCCCACCGCAGCGAGTCCGCCGCCTCCGTGATCTTGGCGGTCCGTTCCCTCAGCTCGGGCAGCATCGCGCCGGTCCGCGCCCGGTCCGGCTCCTGCTCCAGCCGCTTCAGCTCGTCGTCCAGCTCGTAGCCGTGCGCGCTGAGCCGCTCGAACAACCCGATCGACTCCTTCAGCGAGGCGTCCGCCTGGACGCCCTGGTACAGCGCCTGCTGCGTGGCCCGCATCGAGGTGCGCAGGTCCAGCCGCAGCTGCGCCAGCGACCCCGCCACGCCCACCTGGCCGAAGCTCTTGGCCCTGAGCGCCGTGTCCTCCACGGTGCGGCGGGCCTGGGTGATCGTACGGTCCACGCCGCGCTTCGCCGCCCCGACCGCCTTCACGGTGGCCCAGGCTCCCAGCCCCAGGAAGGCGAACAGCACCAACAGGGCAAAGATAATGATCAACGCGCCCGCCTCCATAAGAGGCTCCCTTCCCCTGCCGTTTCCGTCCCCTCCACCGTAAACGCCACGGGCAGGCCGGGGGTTCCAATCGAACCCCCAACCTGCCCGTACGGGACAACCCCTAGACCCTGACCAGCGAGGTCACCAGGCCCTGACCAGCGGGGTCACCCGGGCCCTGACCAGCGGGGCCGTACAGGCCCCGACCAACAGGGTCACACGACGATGTTCACCAGCTTCGGCGCGCGCACGATCACCTTGCGGATCTCGGCCCCACCCAGGGCCGCCACGACCGCCCCGTCGGCCAGCGCCAGCTGCTCCAGGTCACCCTCGGAGATCGTCGGCGGCACCTCCAGGCGCGCCTTGACTTTGCCCTTGATCTGCACGACGCAGGTCACGCTCTCGTCCACGACGTACGCCGGGTCCGCGACCGGGAAGTCCCGGTGGACCACCGAGTCGGAGTGGCCCAGGCGGTGCCACAGCTCCTCCGCGATGTGCGGGGCCAGCGGGGCGATCAGCAGCACCAGCCGCTCCGCGACCGAGCGCTCCAGCGGGCGGCCGGCCTTGGTCAGGAAGTTGTTCAGCTCGGTGATCTTGGCGATGGCGGTGTTGAAGCGCAGCCCCGCCATGTCCGCGCCGGCCCCGTCGATCGCCTTGTGCAGCGCGCGCAGGGTCTCCTCGCCCGGCTCGGAGTCGACGACCGTCACGGCGCCGCTCTCCTCGTCGACGATGTTGCGCCACAGGCGCTGCAGCAGCCGGTACTGGCCCACCACGGCCCGCGTGTCCCACGGGCGCGAGACGTCCAGCGGACCCATCGCCATCTCGTACAGGCGCAGGGTGTCCGCGCCGTACTCCTCGCAGATCTCGTCCGGCGTGACGGCGTTCTTCAGGGACTTGCCCATCTTGCCGTGCTCGCGCTTGACCTGCTTGCCCTCGTAGAACCAGCCGCCGTCGCGCTCCTCGACCTCGGCGGCCGGGACGTACACCCCGCGCTCGTCGGTGTAAGCGTACGCCTGGATCATGCCCTGGTTGAACAGCTTGTGGAACGGCTCGGCCGAGGACACGTGGCCCAGGTCGAACAGCACCTTCGACCAGAAGCGCGCGTACAGCAGGTGCAGCACCGCGTGCTCGGCGCCGCCCACGTACAGGTCGACGCCGCCGTGCGGCGCGCCCTCGCGCGGACCCATCCAGTACTGCTCGATCTCCGGGTCCACCAGGGCCGACGCGTTGTGCGGGTCCAGGTAGCGCAGCTCGTACCAGCAGGAACCGGCCCAGTTGGGCATGGTGTTGGTCTCGCGGCGGTAGGAGCGCACCCCGCGCCCGTCGCCCAGGTCCAGCTCGACGTTGACCCACTCTTCGTTCCGCGACAGCGGGGTCTCCGGCTTCGAGCCGGCGTCGTCGGGCTCGAAGGTGCGCGGCGAGTAGTCCTCGACCTCGGGCAGTTCCAGCGGCAGCATCGAGGCGGGCAGCGCGTGCGCGACGCCCTCCTCGTCGTAGACGATCGGGAAGGGCTCGCCCCAGTAGCGCTGGCGGCTGAACAGCCAGTCGCGCAGGCGGAAGTTGACGGTCCCCTCGCCGATGCCCCGCTCGGCCAGCCAGGCGGTGATGGCGGCCTTCGCCTCGACGACGCCCAGGCCGTCCAGGGAGATGCCGTCTCCGGTCGAGTTCACGATGGTGCCGTCGTACGAGGAGAACGCGTCCTCCCACTCCGCCGGGTCGGCGTCGCGGTCGTCCGAGGGCTGCACGACGCAGCGCATCGGCAGCTCGAAGGCGCGCGCGAACTCGAAGTCGCGGCCGTCGTGCGCCGGGACGGCCATGATCGCGCCGGTGCCGTAGCCCATCAGGACGTAGTCGGCGATGAAGACGGGGACCCGGTCGCCGCTGACGGGGTTGACCGCGTAGGCGCCGGTGAAGACACCGGTCTTGTCCTTGGCCTCGGCCTGCCGCTCGACGTCCGACTTGGCGGCGGCCTGCTTGCGGTACGCGTCCACGGCCTCGCCGGGGGTCGCGGCGCCGCCGGTCCACACCTGGTGCGTGCCCTCGGGCCACTCGGCCGGGACGATCTTCTCGACCAGCGCGTGCTCGGGCGCCAGCACCATGTAGGTGGCGCCGAACAGCGTGTCGGGACGGGTGGTGAACACCGTGATGGCGTCGTCGCCGACCGCGAAGTCGACGCGCGCGCCCTCGCTGCGGCCGATCCAGTTGCGCTGCTGCAGCTTGATGGCCTCGGGCCAGTCCAGCGCGTCCAGGTCGTCCAGCAGGCGGTCCGCGTAGGCGGTGATCCGCATGTTCCACTGGCTCAGCTTGGCCTTGAAGACCGGGAAGTTGCCGCGCTCGGAGCGGCCGTCCGCGGTGACCTCCTCGTTGGCCAGGACGGTGCCGAGCCCGGGGCACCAGTTCACGGGCGCGTCCGAGGCGTACGCCAGCCGGTACTCGTTCAGTACGTCGGCCCGCTCGCCCGCGGTCAGCGCGGCCCAGGAGCGGCCCCCGGGGACCTCACGGGAGCCGTCCTCGAAGGCGGCGACCAGCTCGGCGATCGGGCGGGCCTTGGCCGCGTCCGCGTCGTACCAGGAGTTGTAGATCTGCAGGAAGATCCACTGGGTCCACTTGTAGTAGTCCGGGTCGATGGTCGCGAACGAGCGGCGCTTGTCGTGGCCCAGGCCCAGCCGGCGCAGCTGGACCTTCATGTTCTCGATGTTCGCCTCGGTGGAGACGCGCGGGTGCGTGCCGGTCTGCACGGCGTACTGCTCGGCCGGCAGGCCGAAGGCGTCGAAGCCCAGGGTGTGCAGGACGTTGTGGCCGCTCATCCGCTGGTGGCGGGCGTAGACGTCGGTGGCGATGTACCCCAGCGGGTGGCCGACGTGCAGGCCCGCACCGGACGGGTACGGGAACATGTCCATGATGAACTTCTTGGGGCGCGCGACGACCTCCGCGTCACCGGCCAGGTCACCGGACGGGTTCGGGGCCTCGTACGTGCCCTGCGCGTCCCATACGTCCTGCCAGCGTGCCTCGATGTCGGCGGCCATGGCAGCCGTGTAACGGTGCGCCTCGGCCGCCTCGGGGGCCGGGGTGTTCGTCTCGCTCATGATTCCAGAAGCTCCATCGATCGTCTCTGCCGTCTCTGCCTGCCCAAACGAAAAAACCCCTCGCACAGGAGGGGGCGCCGCGCCGATGCCGACCGTCTCGGAGGGTCGGTACTGATCAGCGCGGCTCGGTAAGCAGAAGGCGTACGGCACGCATGGCGCCAGGGTACCGCAGCGGGTCCGGCGGCCGCTCGACCGTTCCGCACAACGAGAAGCGGGCCACCCGATCCGGGTGGCCCGCTTCTCTTCTGTGGAGCTAAGGAGAATTGAACTCCTGACCTCCTGCATGCCATGCAGGCGCTCTACCAACTGAGCTATAGCCCCTTGTTCCTCTGCCGCCGGGCCCTTGCTCGGTTTCCCTTGCCGGTTCCCCCTGGCGACATCGAGAACATTACACGGTCATGCCCCAGGTCCAAAAATCGGTTTCCGGGCGCAGAGGTTTGCCCGATTCATCCCTGTTGTCCGTCGTGAACCGCGTTGCCCGTCGCGGACGCCGACGGGCCCGGGCTCAGGCCCGGGTCAGGCTCTCGCGAACTGGTAGAACCGCTTGAGCGTGCAGTGCTCGTCGAGCAGCCGCCCATAGATCGGCTCCCCCTCCAGCTCACGGTACGTCTCGATCGGGTCGCCTTTTATGATCAGCGCCCGCGCGCATTCCTCGCACCAGTACTGGTAGTCGGGGTTGACCGGGTCCATGTCCCGCACGATCGGCGTGCCGTTGTTGCACCAGTCGCACCGCCGCCGGTGTGCACCCATCCGTCAGCGACTCCCTCCCACGTCGGGCCGTCGACTCCCCCTCCGGCGGTCCCGATTCTGCCACGCGGGTACGGGGCAGGTCAGCAGGCACCGAAGGAACAAACGGAAGGATCCCGCCCCCTGTTGGGGACGGGATCCTGATTGTGGAGCTAAGGAGAATTGAACTCCTGACCTCCTGCATGCCATGCAGGCGCTCTACCAACTGAGCTATAGCCCCGCTCTCCGCCGCGCTCCCCCCGTTTCCGGTGTTCCGCGCTGCGAACAAGAAGAACTCTAGCCTGTGACCAGACGGAAAGTGAAATCCGGGTGGGAGCCGGGCGGGAGCCGCCCTGAGGCGGGCTCAGTCGTCGTCGCCGAGCACCGGTTCCGGCAGCGTGCCGGCGTTGTGCTCCATCAGACGCCAGCCGCGCGCGCCCTCGCCGAGGACCGACCAGCAGCAGTTG
Source organism: Streptomyces vinaceus (assembly GCF_008704935.1). Classification (NCBI taxonomy): domain Bacteria; kingdom Bacillati; phylum Actinomycetota; class Actinomycetes; order Kitasatosporales; family Streptomycetaceae; genus Streptomyces; species Streptomyces vinaceus. The sequence continues at coordinate 4,954,617 of NZ_CP023692.1, read as the reverse complement.
GAGAGCCCGCCCAGGCTCTCCCAGTCGCGCGCGTCCAGGCCCAGCAGCCGGCCGATCGTCGTACGGATGGTGCCGCCGTGGCTGACCACGACGAGCGTGCCGCCGTCCGGCAGCCGGCCTGCGTGCTCCAGCACCACCGGCGCCGCGCGGTCGGCGACCTCGGTCTCCAGTTCGCCGCCGCCGCGGCGCACGGGCTCGCCGCGCTTCCACGCCGCGTACTGCTCGCCGTACTTCGCGATGATCTCTTCGTGCGTGAGGCCCTGCCACTCACCGGCGTACGTCTCGCGCAGCGCGGCGTCGTGCGCCACGGGCAGCCCCGTGACGGCGGCCAGCTCGGCGGCCGTGGCGGAAGCCCGCCGCAGGTCCGAGGCCACGATGGCGACCGGCTTCAGAGAGGCGAGCAGCCGGGCGGCGCGGCGCGCCTGCGCCACACCCGTGTCGGTCAGCTCGATGTCCGTGGAGCCCTGGAAGCGGCGCTCCAGGTTCCACGAGGTCTGGCCGTGGCGCCAGAGAACGATCTTCCGGCCCGTCTTGCGGGTGGCGGTCGCGCTCAGAACAGATCACCGTCCAGCTCGTCGTCGCCCGCCGCCTCGCGCAGCTTGGCGTGCTCCTCCGCCTTGCCCTTGGTGAGCTTGGCGTCCTCGGGCAGCTCGATCTCGGGGCAGTCCTTCCACAGGCGCTCCAGCGCGTAGAAGACCCGCTCCTCGCTGTGCTGCACGTGGACGACGATGTCGATGTAGTCGAGCAGGATCCAGCGGGCGTCGCGGTCGCCCTCGCGGCGCACCGGCTTGGCGCCGAGCTCCTTGAGCAGACGCTCCTCGATCTCGTCGACGATCGACTTGACCTGGCGGTCGTTGGGCGCCGAGGCGAGCAGGAAGGCGTCGGTGATCGACAGCACGTCGCTGACGTCGTACGCGATGATGTCGTGCGCGAGCCGGTCGGCCGCGGCCTGGGCGGCGGCGGTGATGAGCTCGATGGAGCGGTCCGTGGCGGTCACTGGCCATGCTTTCGGGTTGGCGGGCAGATCCATACAAGGGTCTCATGTACCGCCGACCCCGCCCGCGCGCAGCGGTGCGCGCGGGCCGGGCCGCCCGCCCGTGCCCGGTCAGGACGGTTTGTAGTCCTTGCCCAGGGTCACCACGATGTCCGCGTTCACCGCGTTCTCGCCCTTCTTCACGACGGTCTCCGGCAGGCCCAGGGTCTTGGCCACCTCGACCGCCTTGGCCCGCTGCGCGTCGTCCTGGTACGTGATCTGCGTGGCGGGCTGGGTCTTGTCGGCCTTGCCGCCGTCCACGAAGGTGTAGCCGCCGTTGAGCAGCGCCGCCTTCGCCGTGACCTGCGTCTTCTCGTCGCCGGTGGCGTCCTTGAGGCCGACGCGGGGTGCGCTGCCGGCCTGGGCCGCGTTGAAGCTGCCGCCGAGCACCTCCTTGACGACGTTCTTGTTGGCGTCGTCGGTGAGCGTCCCGTCCGGCTTCACCGCGAGGACGTCCGTACGGTACGCGCCCTCCTTGGCGTGCTCGCCGAGCTTGGACAGCAGCGTGCCGAGGGCCTGTGCGTTCAGGGAGGGGTCGAGGATCTGGCCCATGCTCTCGACCGTGACGGTCGCCGACTTCGCGTCCCCTGGCACCTTGCGCAGCACTCCGTAGAGCACCTTGCCGAGCCGGTCGAGCTGCTTGGCCTCGGGCTCGCCCTGGCCGCGGTACGTGGCGTACGCGACGGCCATCGCACCGCTGAGGTGCTGCTTCGGGCCCTGCCCCACGGCCGGGATCTTGGCGGCGTCGTCGGCCGGGACCGCGACGTCGGTGTCGGTCTCGATGCCGCCGACCAGCTCGACCAGGTTCTCCAGGAAGGGGGTGTCCAGGCGCCAGGTGCCGCCGATGTGGGTGCCGAGCACCGAGTCGAGGGAGTCCTTGACGCCCACGCCGCCCTCCTCGACCGCCTTGCCGAGGGCCGCGGCGGTGCCGTCGTCCTTCGCGACGCCGAGCGTGTTCGGCAGGAGGACGGTGGCGCCCTTCTTGGTGGTGACGTTGTCGACGAGCAGCGCCGTGGAGGTGCCGCCCTTCTTGGTGTTGTGCAGGTGGACGACGATCATGTCGCGCTTCTGCGGCCCGGAGGCGGCCGCCGCGTCCTCCTTCTGACCGGGGCCGTCGAGGAAGGGCAGCTTGCCCGCGTACCAGAGGTAGCCGACGCCGCCGACGACGAAGAGGGCGAGGACGACGATGAGGGCGACCACCCGGTTGCGGCCGCGGCGGCGGGCCTCCTCGCGGCGCTCGGTCCGGCTCTCGGTGAACTTGAGCCAGTCGATGACGTCCTCGGACTCCTCGTCCGGCTGGTCGATGAACGCGAACTGCTCGGTGCGGCAGTCCGGGGCGGACGGGTCACCGCCGGGCCGGCGCGGTTCGGGGACCCGGTCGGCGCGCGACGGCCCGGGCTCGGCCTCGGGGGCCGGGGCGGGAGCGGGAGCGGCGGCCTGCTGTTCCGGGGCGGCCTGCTGCGGGATCCACTGCTGGGTCTGCTGCGTCTCGTACCCGTAGCCGGGGGCCTGCGGGTACTCCTGGTGAGCGGGGTACTCCTGCTGCCCGTACTCGGGCGCGGCCGGCTGCTGGGGCTGCTGCGGGTAGTAGGCCTGCTGGCCGTAGCCCTGCGGGTCGTAGCCGTACGGCTGCTCGTACGCCTGCTCGTACTGCTGCTGCCCGGGGGCGGGCTGCGCGGGCACCTGGCCGTACACCGGCCGCCCGTACGGGTCGTAGCCGATGAGCTGCTGCTCCTGGGCGTACGGGTCGTACGGATCCTGTCGGTCGTTCACCGCGGGGCCCCTCTCTCCGGAAGCTCAGGCTCCCCGGTACAGCTCACGCTTGTCGATGTAGCGCACCACACCGTCGGGCACCAGATACCAGACAGGATCCCCCTGGGCCACCCGGGCGCGGCAGTCCGTGGACGAGATCGCCAGCGCGGGCACCTGCACCAGGGAGACCCCGTCCTCGGGGAGACCGTCGTCGGTGAGCACGTGGCCCGGCCGGGTGACCCCGATGAAGTGCGCGAGCGAGAAGAGCTCGTCGGCGTTGCGCCAGGTCAGGATCTGGGCGAGGGCGTCGGCACCGGTGATGAAGAACAGGTCGGCGTCCTCGTTGAGGGCGCTCAGATCACGCAGCGTGTCGATCGTGTACGTCGGCCCGCCGCGGTCGATGTCGATGCGGCTCACCGAGAACTGCGGGTTCGAGGCCGTCGCGATGACCGTCATCAGATAGCGGTCCTCGGCGGGGGACACGGCGCGCTGCGACTTCTGCCACGGCTGGCCGGTGGGCACGAACACCACCTCGTCGAGGTGGAACAGCGCGGCGACTTCACTGGCCGCCACCAGGTGTCCGTGGTGGATCGGGTCGAATGTCCCGCCCATCACGCCGAGCCGGCGCTTGACCGGGCCGGTAGGCATCTCCTGCTCTCCCATGAGCGCAGAGCCTACTGGCCCGGCGGAGCGGTGCGGACCCGCATGCGGGCGTGCGCGCGACGCCGGGATCAGCGGTCGCGGTTCAGGCGCGTGGTCACCCAGAGCATCAGGAGCAGGATGAACAGCGCGCCGCCGCCGGTCAGGTACGGGTTCAGGCTGTCGTGGTTGCCGCCGTGCTGCTCGGCGCCCTCCGACGCGAGAACGACCAGGTTGTGGGCGGTGGAGGAGAGGCTCATCAGGCAGGTACCTATCGAGTCGGGGAGCGGGCGGAGACTTCGCTCACATCGTATGCGGGGGCCTGGGGCACGCTCACGCCGACTCAGGCGTTGGAGAGGATAGACGCAGGAGCACTCAGGCCGATCAAGGGGGAGGGCGTCATGAAGGAGACCGGGTTCGAGAAGGTGCCGGCGAGGGACCGCAGGAGGTTCCCCGGTATTTCCTCGCGCGCGTACGAGCACCCGGCGGACCGCTCGGCGCTGGTGGCGCTGCGCAAGCTGAGCGGGTTCGACACCGTGTTCAAGGCCCTGAGCGGGCTGCTCCCCGAGCGCAGTCTGCGGCTGCTCTTCCTGTCGGATTCGGTCCGGGTGGGCGAGACCCAGTTCCCGCACCTGTACGAGATGCTCCGCGACGCCTGCTACATCCTGGACCTGGAGAAGGTCCCGCAGATGTACGTGCAGCAGGACCCGAAGCCGAACGCGATGTGCATCGGGCTGGACGAGCCGATCATCGTGGTGACGACGGGCCTGGTCGAGCTGCTCGACGAGGAGGAGATGCGGGCGGTCGTGGGCCACGAGGTGGGCCACGCGCTGTCGGGGCACGCGGTGTACCGCACGGTCCTGCTGTTCCTGACGGGCCTGGCGCTGAAGGTGGCGTGGATCCCGCTGGGCAATGTGGCGATCATGACGATCGTGACCGCGCTGCGGGAGTGGTTCCGCAAGTCGGAGTTGTCGGCGGACCGGGCCGGGCTGCTGGTCGGGCAGGACGTGAACGCGTCGATGAGGGGCCTGATGAAGCTCGCGGGCGGCAACCACCTCCACGAGATGAACGTGGACTCCTTCCTGGCCCAGGCCGAGGAGTACGAGTCCAGCGGCGATCTGCGCGACTCCGTCCTGAAGATCCTCAACATGCTGCCGCGGACGCACCCCTTCGCGACCGTCCGGGCGGCCGAGCTGAAGAAGTGGTCCCAGAACCGGGACTACCAGCGGATCATGGACGGCCACTACCCGCGGCGCGAGGAGGACAAGGACACCTCGGTGTCGGACTCCTTCCGCGAGTCGGCCTCGCACTACGCGGACGCGGTGCGCAGCAGCAAGGATCCGCTGTTCAAGCTGGTCGGCGACATCGCGGGCGGCGCGGCCGATGTCGGCGGCAAGCTGCGCGACAAGTTCACCGGTGCGGCCGGAGGGGGCTCCGCCCCGAACGGCGGGGCCAAGGGCGGGGCTACGGAGCAGGGCTGACGGGAGCCGTCCCGGCGGGCGTGGGCGGCGCCAGCACGCCGCACAGCCCGGCGGTGCGCCTCGGAGTGCCGCTGGCGTACGGATCGCTCGCGGCCGGTCCGACCGTGGTCGGCCCGGCCCCGGCCAGGACGGGGCGGAAGCCCCCGGCCGGCTCGTCGGAGCAGTCCTGCGGCCCGGCCATCACGTAGGCGGTGACCAGCTCCGCCCGTCGGGCCACGAGGTCCTCCCGGTCGAAGCGCAGCTTCAGCTCCCGCCGGACGGTGAAGAGCGAGGCGCCCTCGGCGGCCGCCGGGGATCCGGTGGCGGGGCGCACGGCGTACACGAAGGTGTGGTCGGTGATCACTTCGAGGGCGTCCGCCGAGACCTCGTCGATGGCGAGGGTCCCGCTGACCCGGACCCGCGTGTCGGCCACGACGGCCGTGCCCGGGTCGAAGCGGACCAGCCAGCCGGTGGCGGCGTGCCGCCCGTCGCCGGAGGGCGAGGCCATGCTGCGGTCGAACTGGTCCAGCTGGTCGGGGTCGAGCAGGACCCGCACGGGCCGGGTCGCGGCGCCTGCCAGCACGTCGGGGTCCAGCGAGGACTGCACCAGGTAGTCCTTGGCGATGGACAGCGCGGTGACGACCTGGCCTTCGGTGAAGTGGTGGGTGCGGCGCGCGCCGGGCAGGCTGATCCCGGCCGCCCCGACGCGGTAATCGGACGCCGGGCTGTTCTCGTACAGGTCGGCGGGGCGTCCGCCGGGCACGGCCGCGGTGGGCGCGAGCGGCACGATCGTGCTGGCCAGCTGCTCGGTGCGGCCGACGGGCGGGGCCGGGGCCGGGTTGCTCAGCCCCATGTAGACGGCCGCGGCGAAGGCCACGGCGATGAGCAGCACGAGCACCATGCCCTGGCGGGCGCCGCGGCCGGGCGTGCCGGTGCGGGGCCCGGAGGAGCCGGCGCCGGACCAGATGGACCGGCTGCGCACGGCGCGCGCGTGTTCGCCCATGCGCTCCTGGGCGGAGAACTCCTGGAGCCGGGCAGCCCGGACGAAGTCCTCGTCGAACACCACCGACCGGTACTCGTCCGACCGGAATTCCTCGTCACCCCCGCCGATGCCCTCGGGGGTGCCGTCGGGTGGATCTCCTGGTACGGCCATTGCTTCTCCCCGCTGTCCCCGCTTCAGAGAAGCCCCCAAGCTCCGGTGAACGCGAGTGGGGTCGTACCTTCAGGGTTGGCGGGCGACGGGGTACGTAAACGCTCCGGCGCCGGTGACTTCGGTGAGCGGGGTGGTGGCGGGCGCGGGCGCGTGGTCCGCGTCGCTCGACGCACTGCGGTAGACGGCGCTGAAGGCCAGGGCGACCATGCCGAGGCCCATCACGAAGGCGAGCACCCAGGCGACCGGGCGCAGCCAGGGCGAGCGTCCCCGGTAGGGCCGCAGGGAGCCGCCGTAGGCCCCGTACGGGCCGTCCGTGTAGCCGGAGGCGTGGTCCCAGCCGGGTTCGTCGAGGGCGTACCCGTCGGGGCGGCCGTAGCCGTAGCCGTCGTAGTCGTCGTCGGAGGTCCAGCCGCCGGCGACGGCGCGGGCGGCTTCCGCCTCCGCGCGGGCCCGGTCGGCGGCGCGCTGGCGCTCCGCGGCGCTCGGTTCATGGATCTCGGCGCTCCGGACGAAGTCCTCGTCGAACACCACGGAGGCGAAGTCCTGATCCGCGCCTCCGCGGTCGTCGTTGTCGGGCTCCCCGTCGTCCGGGAACTTGCCCCCCACGTCGTCCGGCACAGCACCAGCCTAGACCGGGGGCGGTGCTTTGGGCAGGGTGTAAGCCGAAATCCGGCCACCCGGTGTGCGGGGTCCGACTACCGGACGTGACCGTCGCCCGTGACGATGTACTTGGTGGAGGTGAGCTCCGGAAGGCCCATCGGGCCCCGGGCGTGCAGCTTCTGGGTGGAGATCCCGATCTCTGCGCCGAAGCCGAACTGGCCACCGTCGGTGAACCGGGTGGACGCGTTCACGGCGACCGTGGTCGAGTCGACCAGCTGGGTGAAGCGGCGAGCGGCGGCCTGCGAGGTGGTGACGATGGCCTCGGTGTGGCCGGAGGTCCAGCGGCGGATGTGGGCGACGGCGTCGTCGAGGGAGTCCACGACCCCGGCGGCGATGTCGTACGAGAGGTACTCCGCGGCCCAGTCCTCGTCCGTGGCGGGCAGCGCGGTGACCTTGGAGTGCTCGGCGGCCGCGAGGACCCGGTCGTCGCCGTGGACGGTCACGCCGGCCTCGGCGAGGGCGTCGAGGGCGCGCGGCAGGAACGCGTCGGCGATGTCCCGGTGGACGAGGAGGGTTTCGGCGGAGTTGCAGACGGAGGGCCGCTGGGCCTTGGAGTTGACGAGGATGTCCACGGCCATGCCGAGGTCGGCCTGGGCGTCGACGTAGACGTGGCAGTTGCCGGTACCGGTCTCGATGACCGGGACGATGGACTCCTCGACGACGGTCTTGATGAGCGAGGCGCCGCCGCGCGGGATGAGCACGTCGACGAGGCCTCGGGCGCGCATCAGCTCGCGGACGGAGTCGCGGGACTCGCCGGGGACGAGCTGGATCGCGTCCGCGGGCAGGCCGGCGCTCTCGACGGCGTCGCGCAGGATCGCGACGAGGGCCGTGTTGGAGGCGTACGCGGAGGAGCTGCCGCGCAGCAGGACCGCGTTGCCGGACTTGAGGCAGAGGGCGGCGGCGTCGACGGTGACGTTGGGGCGGGCCTCGTAGATGATGCCGACGACGCCGAGCGGGACGCGGATCTGGCGCAGGTCGATGCCGTTGGGGAGGGTCGAGCCGCGGACGACCTCGCCGACGGGGTCGGGGAGGGCGGCGACGTCCCGGACGTCGGAGGCGATGGCCGCGACGCGCTCGGGGGTGAGGGTGAGGCGGTCGATGACGGTCTCGCTGGTGCCGGCCTCGCGGGCCTTGGCGATGTCCGCGGCGTTGGCCTCGACGATCTCGGCCGTACGGGCCACCAGCGCGTCCGCGACGGCCAGCAGGGCGGCGTCCTTGGCGGACCGCGGGAGGGGGGCGATGGCCGCGGCGGCGGTGCGGGCGGCTTGCGCGGTGGCGGTCACGGGCGAGACGGGGGCGTCGAGCGAGGTCATGCCGCCCAGGGTAGTCCCCGGTCCGCCGCCTCCGGCGGTGCCTTCCACCCCGCGAGACGCCCGGCCCGGGCCGGGGAGGCCGCCTGCGGCCGAGGCGCGCGTCGGGGGAGGACGGGCCCGGCCCCGGCGGACGGAGTCCGGTGCAGCGGGCCGAAGCCCGCGAAGCGGTGCGCGGGCCGCGTCTAGTAGGGGTGCACGCCGACCGGGTGGGCCGGGGGCGGGCCGTAGCCCTCCGCGACCCGGAGGTGGTAGGTCGCGCGGTCGATGACCTCCAGGCCGACGATCTCCCACGGCGGGAGCTGCGCCGAGGAGCGGTGCTCCCCCCACAGGCGCAGGGCGACGGCCGCGGCGTCGTGCAGGTCGCGGGCCTCCTCCCAGTACCGGATCTCCGCGTGGTCCTCGGCGTACCGGCTGGTCAGCAGGAAGGGGTGGTCGTGCGCCAGCTGCTCCAGGCCGCGCCGGACCTCCGACAGCGGCGCCGGCTTGCCGGAGACGCTGAGGGTGACGTGCCACAGGCGGGAGGCTTCGCCGTGGTCGTCGTGGTCGTCGTGGTCGCCGTGCTCGCCGTCCCCGCCGCCGCTGATGCTGGTCAGCGCTCGTCTCACCAGCCCGCCTCCTGTCTGCGACATGCCTGTCCGCCCCTCACAGTTGACCAGTCCCCGGGCCGCCGCGCGGCGGTTTTACCGAACCTCAGCCCTCCAGCAGGACCAGATCGTCGCGGTGTACGACCTCGCGCTCGTACTCGGGGCCGAGTTCCTTCGCCAGCTCCCGGGTGGAGCGGCCGAGCAGCTGCGGGAGTTCCTTCGCGTCGAAGTTCACCAGCCCGCGGGCCACGGCGCGGCCGTCGGGCCCGCGCAGCTCCACCGGGTCGCCGGCGACGAACTCTCCCTCGACGGCCGCGATCCCGGCGGGCAGCAGGGAGCTGCCGCGCTCGGTGACGGCCCGTACGGCGCCCTCGTCCAGGACGAGGTGCCCCTGCGGGGTCGAGGCGTGCTGGAGCCAGAGCAGCCGGTCCGCCGACCGGCGGCCCGTGGCGTGGAAGTGCGTACCGGTGAGCCGGCCCGCGAGGGCGTCGGCCGCCTGGCTCGCCGAGGTGAGGACGACCGGGATGCCGGCCGCGGCCGCGATCCGCGCCGCCTCGACCTTGGTGACCATGCCGCCGGTGCCGACGCCCGCCTTGCCGGCGCTGCCGATCGAGACGTGCGCGATGTCCTCGGGGCCGCGCACCTCGTCGATGCGGGTGGTGCCGGGCTGCGAGGGGTCCCCGTCGTAGAGGCCGTCCACATCGGACAGGAGAACGAGGAGGTCGGCGCGGACCAGGTGGGCGACGAGGGCGGCGAGCCGGTCGTTGTCGCCGAAGCGGATCTCGTCCGTGGCGACGGTGTCGTTCTCGTTGACCACCGGCAGGGCGCCCATGGCCAGGAGCTGGTCGAGGGTGCGGTACGCGTTGCGGTAGTGGGCCCGGCGGCTGGTGTCGTCGCCGGTCAGCAGCACCTGCCCGACGCGGATCCCGTACCGGGCGAAGGAGGCGGTGTACCGGGCGACCAGCAGGCCCTGGCCGACGCTGGCGGCGGCCTGCTGCCGGGCCAGGTCGGTCGGGCGGCGGCGCAGGCCGAGCGGGGAGAGTCCGGCGGCGATGGCCCCGCTGGAGACGAGGACGATCTCCTTCTCGCCGCCGCTGCGGGCCTTGGCCAGTACGTCGACCAGGGCGTCCACCCGGTCGGCGTCGAGTCCGCCCGCCGCGGTGGTCAGGGAGGAGGAGCCGACCTTGACCACGATCCTGCGGGCGTCCACGACACCTTGCCTAGCCGCTGACACGTCTGTCCCCTTGCCCCTTGCCGGTACGTCTGCCACCTCAATCTACGGGGTGGTGCGCCGCGCCCGCGCAGGGGTTTCAGCCGGTGGACTCAGGCCCCGGAGCCGCTGCGGGCCGGCTCGGGGTCCTCGGCCGCGGCCGCGGCGCCCGGAACGAGGATCTTGCGCGAGAGCAGGTAGGTGAAGGGGATGGCCACGATCGCGGCGACGAGCGGGGCGATCCGGGTGTCGAGTCCGGCCCAGGTCACCAGGGCGTAGAGCCCGACGGACTGGATCACGTAGTTCGTGATGTTGGTCAGCGGGAAGAGGAGGAACTTCTTCCAGGTGGGCTTGGTCCGGTAGGTGAAGTACGTGTTCATGAAGAACGAGCCGACCATCGCCAGCAGGAACGCGAGCGTGTAGGCGAGGAAGTACGGCATCCACGGGTGCAGCAGCAGGTAGATGACGAAGAAGGTGCCGGTGTTGACGGCTCCGACGAGGCCGAAGCGGAGGATCTGGCCGAACTGGCTGCGCATGGTCAGCGCACCTCGCGCTCGGCGGAGACCGTCAGGGGCGGGGCGGACAGGCCGCCGCGCTCGCGGGCGCCGGTGGGGACCCCGGCGGCGTCGGGGCGGCCCTGGGGGTCCGCGCCGTGCGCCTCCTTCACCAGGAAGTGCGGGCGGCGCTTGGTCTCGTAGTAGATGCGGCCGATGTACTCGCCGATCAGACCCAGCATGATCATCTGGACGCCGCCGATGCCGGTGATGATCGCGACGAGGGTGACGTAGCCGGGTGCGGTGACCCCGTTGGTCATGGCCATGATGGCGATGACCATGGCGTACAGGACGGTCAGCCCCACCAGCGACACGCCCGCCCAGATCCCGATCCGCAGCGGCCGGTTGTTGAAGGAGATCAGCCCGTCCATGGCGTAGTTCAGCAGCGAGCCGAACTTCCACTTCGTCTCGCCGGCCTCGCGCTGGGCGTTGCGGTAGTCGAAGTGGACGGTGTCGAAGCCGATCCAGGAGAAGAGGCCCTTGGAGAAGCGGTTGTACTCCGGCAGCGACAGCAGCGCGTCCACGGCCGGCCGGGACAGCAGGCGGAAGTCGCCGACGCCGTCGGTGAGCTCCACGTCGACCCAGCGGTTGACGCCCCGGTAGTACAGGCGGCTGAGCGCGGAGCGGACCTTCTTGTCGCCCTCGCGGGTGCGGCGGGCGATGATCTGGTCGTGGCCCTGCCGGTAGTAGTCGAGCATGGTGGCGATGAGCTCCGGCGGGTGCTGGAGGTCGGCGTCCATGATCACGACCGCGTCGCCGGTGGCCTCGCGCAGGCCGGCGAGCATGCCGGCCTCCTTGCCGAAGTTGCGGCTGAAGGAGACGTACCGGGTGCGGTCCCCGTGCTCGGCGGCGATCTTGCGGAGTTTGGCGAGGGTGCCGTCGCGGCTGCCGTCGTCGACGTAGCAGACCTCGTACTCGACGGGCAGGGAGTCCAGGACCCTGCGGATCTCCAGGTCGAAGCGGTCGATCACGGCTTCTTCGTTGTAGCAGGGGACTACTACGGACAGCTTCGTCATGAACACTTCCTGCTGGGTCCGAACGGGTGATTGTCGGCGACCGGACCCGCCACACACCTCTTCCTTAGAAGTATGCACGCCGAGGGTCGGCCTGCCGGATCCGAGCGCGGCACACGGTAGCTTTGACGGGTTAAGCGGAATGGAACAAAGGGATCGAGGTGCACGTGCCTGACGTCTCCGTGGTCGTCATCGTCTACAACGACGCAGAGCGTCTGCCGACAGCCGTCCAGTCGGTTTTGGACCAGACCCTGCACGGGGTCGAAGTCGTGATCGTCGACGACTGCAGCAAGGACCGGTCGTACGCGGTCGCCCAGGAGCTCGAAGCCGCGCACCCGGGCAGAGTGCGCGCCTTCCGGCTGCCGGAGAACAGCGGCGGCTGCGGTGCCCCGCGCAACCACGGCATCCGGCAGGCCACCGGCACGTACGTCATGTTCCTGGACAGCGACGACGTGCTGGAACGCAACGCCTGCCGCAACATGCTGGCCGCCGCCGAGCGGACCGGTTCCGACCTGGTCTCCGGCATGTGCGTGCGCGTGCACCTCGACAACCGATGGGGCAAGACCACCGAGTGGTACCCCTGGATCTACTCGCGCACCCGCACGCTGGAGTCGATCACCGAGGACCCGGACCTGCTGGTCTACGACACCCTCTCCACGAACAAGTGCTACCGGCGCGCGTTCCTGCTGGAGCAGGGCCTGGAGTTCCCGGTCGGCATCCACTACGAGGACCTGCTCTTCTCCGCGCAGGCCTACGTCGCCGCCCGCCGCATCACGCTGATCCCCAACCACGTCTACTACTGGAACGTGGTCGAGAAGGCCGCGGCGAAGTCGATCAGCAACCGGCGCCACGAGATCGCCAACTTCGTGCACCGCATGGAGATCCACCGGCGCGTCGACGAGCTGCTGGCCGCCAAGGGCCACACGGACATCAAGTCCGCCAAGGACGCCAAGTTCCTCAAGCACGACCTGGTGCTGCACCTGCGCGACCTGCCCCTGCTGGGCGACGCGTACCGCCAGGAGTTCGCCCGCCTCGCCAACGGCTACCTGGCCGGCATCGACCCGGCCGCCTACGAGAACGTCACGTACCTCCAGGCGATCTGCGCCTACCTGCTCGGCAAGGAGGACTGGGACAACCTGCTCCCGGCCGCCGACGCCATGACCAACAAGGGCCGGCTCACCTCGCCGCTCGCCGAGCGCGACGGCCGGATCTACTGGTGCGCCAAGCACGTCGACGACGAGGTCGAGGGCGCCGAGGCCCGCCGGATACTGGACGTCACCGACCAGGGCTTCCACACCACCCCGCTCTCCTCCCTCGCGCTGGGCAACCGCCTGACCTCGTACGAGGACGACGGGCGCGGCACCGTCACCCTCTCCGGCGCCGTGGTGAACCCGCTGGGCCGCATCAGCCCGGAAGCCGAGCTGTCGGCCACGCTGGAGTTCCGGGCCCGCCGGCAGATCGGCGTGCGGTCTTTCAGCTTCCCGGTGGCAACGGTGCGGCACGCCGGTGACACGATCGAGTGGACCGCCACGGCCGACATCGCCGGCACGGTCCGCCCGCTCGGCATCATCGACGCCGTCTGGGACGTCCGGCTGAAGCTGAAGGCCGGCGGCACCCGCCTCACCACCCGCGTCTCCGTGGGCGGGGTCGACCTGGAGTCGGCCGCCGGCCTGCGCGTGCGCCCGCGCCTGACCCGGCTGGTCTCCGACCGCTTCGAGCCGGAGGTCACCAAGAAGGGGAACCTCTCCTACGTCCTGACCGCCCAGGGCGCCGCGGCCGTCCGCACGCAGGCGCTGATCAGCAGCGCGATGCACGGCAAGACCGCCGGCGTGGTCAAGCGGGGCCTGCGCAAGGCCCTGCGGGCCCGCCGCAACCTCGGCTCGGGCGAGCAGAAGGTGAAGGTCTACCACGAGGTCTTCTCGAAGCTGCCGGTCAAGAAGGGCACGGTCGTCTTCGAGAGCCACATGGGCAAGCAGTACAGCGACAGCCCGAAGGCGATCTACGAGGAGATGGTCCGCCAGGGCGTCCCGTTCGAGGCGATCTGGTCGTACGCGGGCGGCAAGCCCACCGGCTTCCCCAAGGAAGCCACCCTGGTGCGCCGCTGGAGCTGGCCGTACCTGCGCGCGCTGGCGCAGGCCGAGTTCTGGGTCGACAACCAGGGCTTCCCGCTGGCCCTGGCCAAGCGCGAGGGAACCACGTACATCCAGACCTGGCACGGTTCCGCGCTCAAGCGCATGGGCTTCCACGAGCCCCGCACCAAGGCGCAGGGCAAGGCCGGCCAGGACAGGTTCCAGGCGGCCGTCAACCGCTTCGACCACTTCCTGATCCGCTCCGAGCACGACGCGCGCACCCTCGCCAAGGGCTTCCGGCTGCGCGACGAGGTGCTGCTGCGCACCGGCTACCCGCGCAACGACGCCCTGGTCGAGGCGCACCGCGCCGAGGCGCAGAGCGGGGAGCGGGTGCGCGGACCGCTCGCGGCCGAGCTGGGCATCGACCCGCAGAAGAAGGTGCTGCTGTACGCGCCGACGTTCCGGGCGAGCGCGGACGGCGCGGTGGAGGGCTTCGAGTTCCCCTTCGACGTGGAGGAGTTCGCCGAGCGTCTCGGTGACCGCTTCACGCTGCTCGTGCGCACCCACTACCTCAACAGCGTCTCGCTGCCGCCGTCGGTCGCCGGCCGGGTCATCGACGTCTCCCGGCACCACGACATCACCCCGCTGCTGGCGCTCGCCGACGGGCTGATCACCGACTACTCGTCCGTGATGTTCGACTACTCGGTCCTGGACCGGCCGATGGTGTTCTTCGCGTACGACTACGAGAAGTACGCGACCGACATCCGCGGCACGTACTTCGACCTGAAGGAGAAGGCGCCCGGCCCGGTGGTGGCCACCGCCGACGAACTCCTCCAGGCGCTCGCCGCCTTCGACGAGGCGGACGCCAAGTACGCCGAGGCCCGGCAGCGTTTCCTCACCGAGTTCGGCGAGTACGACCGCGGGGACGCCGCCCGCCAGATCGTCGAGAAGTTCTTCACCGGGAGCGGCAAGTGAGCCGGGACATCTTCATCGTCTCCAACAGCGTCGACGAGCTCGGCGGTGTGACCACCTGGTCGCACCAGATGGCCCGGCTGTTCACCGACCGCGGGCACCGGGTGCACATCGTCGGCATCGCCCCGGTCGCCGAGGAGATCCGGCAGAAGCTGCCGCAGGACCTGCCGTACGCGATGACCACCCTGTACGACGCCCACCCGCCGAAGGCGCGCCGCCTGCGCGGGATCAAGGGCAGGCTGAACGCCCCCGAGCGGCGCCGCCAGGCGGCCCGGCGGGCGCAGATGCGGGCCAAGGCGGAGAAGCTGAACGAGCTCTTCCGCTCGGCCGGCCCCGGGGCCGTCGTGATCGTCACACAGGTCTGGGCGATGGAGTGGGTGGCGCTCGCCGACACCAAGGGGCTCAGCGTCATCGGCATGAGCCACGAGTCGTTCGAGGCCAGCCAGAAGTCCACCCGCGCCGATCGGGTCCGCCGCCACTACCGGGAGGTCGACCGGCTGCTGGTGCTGACCCCGGAGGACGCGGACCTGTGGATCCGGGCCGGCATGGAGAACGTGGGCAGCATGCCGAACCCGCTGCCGTTCATGCCGGACTCCCCCGCGCCGCGCACCGGGAAGGTCGTCGCCAGCATCGGCCGTCTCGCCTTCGAGAAGGGCGTGGACCTGCTGCTCGACGCGTGGGCGGACGCCGCTCCGCACCACCCCGACTGGGTCCTGCGGATCTACGGGGCGGGCGTCGAGGAGCCGGCGCTGCGGGCGCACGCGTCGGCGCTCGGGCTGGGCGACTCCGTAGAGTGGATGGGCAGCACCGACGACGTGCTGGGCGCGCTGCGCGGCGCCTCGGTGTTCGCGCAGGCCTCGCGGGCCGAGGGCTTCCCGATCACACTGCTGGAGGCGATGGCCGCGGGCGTGCCGGTGGCCGCTTTCGACTGCGCGCCGGGCGTCCGGGAGATCGTGGAGCACGGCGAGGACGGGCTGCTGGCCCGGCTGGGCAACACGATGGAGCTGGCGGGCCACCTGCGCGTGCTGATGTCGGACCGTGAGCTGCGCGAGCGGCTCGGCGACAACGCCTTCCGCAACGTGCGGCGGTACTCCAGCGCCGAGATCACCGACCGCTGGGAAGAGCTCTTCACGTTCCTGGAGCGCTGAGGGCGGTCCGCCGGCGAAGCCGCCCGCCGTACGAAAGCCGCCCGCCCCGGAACTGTCCGGGGCGGGCGGCTTCGTACGGGGTACGTGCGGCGGATCAGCGCGCGACGTGCGGCACGGCGCCCTTGCGGTTGGCCTCCCAGCCCGCCCAGGCCGAGGTGATCATCTCGCGGACGTCGTGCTTGGCCTTCCAGCCCAGCTCCGCCGCGATCTTGTCAGCCGAGGCCACGACCTTCGCCGGGTCGCCGGGGCGGCGCGGGACGACGACGGGCTCGTAGGTGTGCCCGGTGCCCTCGTTCAGCAGCTGGGCCATCTCCCGTACGGAGACGCCCTCGCCGCGGCCGATGTTGACGGTGAGGTCCTTGTAGTCCCCGGTCGCGCCCCATTCGACGAGCTTGCGGGCCGCCACCACGTGGGCCTCGGCGAGGTCCTCGACGTGGATGTAGTCGCGGATGCAGGTGCCGTCCGGGGTCGGGTAGTCGTCGCCGAAGATCCGGGCGCCCTCACCCTTGTCGAAGCGCTCGAAGACCATCGGGACGAGGTTGAAGACGCCGGTGTCCGCGAGCTCGGGGGCGGCCGCTCCCGCCACGTTGAAGTAGCGCAGGCAGGCGGTGGAGATGCCGTGCGCCTTGCCCGCGGCGCGCACCAGCCACTCGCCGGCCAGCTTCGTCTCGCCGTACGGGCTGAGCGGCGCGCAGGGGGTCTCCTCGGTGACGAGCTCCACGTCGGGCATGCCGTACACGGAGGCGGAGGAGGAGAAGAGGAAGTTGCGGACGCCGGCGGCGGCCACCGCGCCCAGCAGGACCTGAAGGCCCTCCACGTTCTCGTGGTAGTAGTACAGCGGCTTCTCGACGGACTCGCCGACCTGCTTCTTGCCCGCGAGGTGGACCACGCCGGTGATCCGGTGCTCACGGATGGTCTCGTCCAGGGACAGCCGGTCCAGGACCGAGCCGATCACCAGCGGGACGCCCTGAGGGACGCGGTCCTCGTTGCCCGTGGACAGGTCGTCGTAGACGACGACCTCCTCCCCCGCGGCGAGCATCGCGCGGACGACGTGCGAGCCGATGTAGCCGGCGCCACCGGTGATCAGAAAAGTCATGCGTATCTCCCTGGGGTCCCCGGAACGGGTCCGGGGTCCTGTCCGAAATCTCGGGCGGCCTGGCGGCCGCCGGCTGTCTTCACTCCGATCCGCGGCCTGCCCGGGCCCGGTGGAGACGGTTGCGTACGAGGCTCAGCGCGCCCGCGGCACCCGGCGCGAGCCGCAGGGCCATCGATCCCCCGCCCGTACGGAACGGCTGCGCCAGCAGAACACCGTACCTGCTGCTCGGCAGCGCGCGGCGGTGGAGGAGCCCTTCGAGGGGGCGCGGGGAGGTGACCAGGGAGCTCCCGTCGGCGAACTCCACGCCGACCTGGATGCCCCACGCCTGCATGCCGCGGCGGCCCTGGCGGCGCCCCGCGGCGGCCACGCCGGTGAGCCGGAACGGCAGTTCGGCGGTCCAGCCGTCGCCGTCCGCGGCCGCGCGCAGCTCAACCGGCCGGTCCTGGACCGGCTGCCCGCCCGAGCGGGGTACGAAGCTCAGCCGGGCGGTGCGCGGTCCGGCTTCGGCGAGGCGCCCGTACAGCTCGCGCACCCGGATCCGGAGCCGGCCCGCGCCGACCGGTTCGGCGTCGACGCTGACGGGCAGTTCGGCCACCGGCAGCCCGGCCAGCCCGTCGAGGACCACCGGGAGCTCCCGGCTCCACACGGGCTGCCCGTCCGGGCCGGTGGCGTACGGGGGCAGCAGCCGGGGCGGCTCGGCGGCGAAGCGGGTGAGCCGCTCCACGTCGGCGGGCGGGGTCGCGGTGGCCCGCAGCAGCCGGACGATCCAGCGGGCGTGCGCCCCCGCGGCCTCCACCGCGGCCTCGTCGAAGCCGGTGAGGTAGTCGCGGGTCAGGGTCCACCAGGCGGCCTGGTACGCGGGGTCCTTGCCGAGCTCGCGCAGGTACATGCGCAGGTCGTACTCCAGGAACTTCACCTGGCAGGCGAGGCCGAGCTCCGGGGAGGACTCGGTGAGGATCCGGCGGGCCTCGCGGTGGGCCTCCGTCCGGGAGCGCCAGTTGCCGACGTCCTTGCGGTCCAGGGAGATCGACACCTGGGCGGCGTCGCGGCGCACGTGCCAGACGTAGACGAGGTCGCCGATGACGGCGATGCGCGGGGCGGCGGCCAGGACGCGCGCGGTGAAGACGAAGTCCTCGTAGGTGAACCGGCCGTCGGGGAAGCGGATCGCATGCTTGTCCAGGAAGGCCCGCTCGTACAGCTTGTTGACGCAGAGGGTGTCCCGGACGAGCTCGGGCCGGTCGTCCGGCCGCTCGATGACGTCGCCCGCGGTGTACAGCCCGGGCATCCAGGGCACGTCGTGGTGGAGCGGCAGCTCACGGCGTACGCACGCGCCCACCGTCACCGGCGCGCGGTGTTCCTCGGCGGCCCGCACGAGGGCGTCGGCCGCCCCCGGGGGCAGCACGTCGTCGCTGTCGAGGAAGAGCACGTACGGGGAGGTCGCGGCCGCGATGCCGTCGTTGCGCGGGGTGCCGCAGCCCCCGCTGTTCTCCGTGCGGTGCACGACCTTCACGCGGGGGTGGACGGCTGCCAGCTCGTCCAGCACCTGCGCGGTGCCGTCGGCCGAGGCGTCGTTCACGGCGATCACCTCGGCGACGACCGGGCCCTGGGCGAGAGCCGAGGATACGGCCTCGCCCACGAGCACGGCGTCGTTGTACGCGATCACCACGACGGAAACGCTGGGAGTGTTGGTGCTGCTCACCCGGTGGATCCTAGGCGACCGGGGTAAACATCCCTTCAACACCGCCGTCCGGGAGGGAAGAACGGCGAAGCGGCAGATCAGAAGGGCCGGAACTCGTCGTACTCCTTCTGCGCCGAGTCCCCGCGCTGGGCTTCCTTCTCCTTGCGGCGGGTGGTGGCCGGACGCGGGGCGTCCAGACGGTGGTCCTCGCCGCGGCGGCCCAGCATCTCGGCGCCGGCCATCACGGTCGGCTCCCAGTCGAAGACGACCGCGTTCTCGTCGGAGCCGATGGCGACGCCGTCGCCGGCGCGGGCACCGGCCTTCTTCAGCGCGTCCTCGACACCGAGGCGGGCGAGCCGGTCGGCCAGGTAGCCCACGGCCTCGTCGTTGTTGAAGTCGGTCTGGCGCACCCAGCGCTCCGGCTTCTCGCCGCGCACCGTGTAGACGTCCTCGACCTCGTCGTAGGTGACGGTGAAGCCGGCGTCGTCCACGGCCTTCGGGCGGATGACGATGCGGGTCGCCTCCTGCTTGGGCTTGCGGGCGCGCGCCTTGGCGACGACCTCGGCGAGGAAGTACGAGAGCTCCTTGAGGCCCGTACGGGCGACCGCGGAGACCTCGAAGACCTTGTAGCCGCGGGCCTCCAGGTCCGGGCGGACCATGTCGGCGAGCTCCTGGCCGTCGGGGATGTCGACCTTGTTCAGGACGACGAGGCGCGGGCGCTTCTCCAGCCCGCCGCCGTAGATCTTGAGCTCCTCCTCGATCACGTCGAGGTCGGCCACCGGGTCGCGGTCGGACTCCAGCGTGGCGGTGTCCAGGACGTGCACGAGGACCGAGCAGCGCTCGACGTGGCGCAGGAACTCCAGACCGAGGCCCTTGCCCTGGCTGGCGCCCGGGATCAGGCCGGGGACGTCGGCGATCGTGTAGACGGTCGAGCCGGCGGTGACGACGCCCAGGTTCGGGACGAGGGTGGTGAAGGGGTAGTCCGCGATCTTCGGCTTGGCAGCGGAGAGCACCGAGATGAGGGAGGACTTGCCGGCGGACGGGAAGCCGACGAGGGCCACGTCGGCGACGGTCTTGA
The DNA here is from genome assembly GCF_008704935.1 of Streptomyces vinaceus. Taxonomy (NCBI): domain Bacteria; kingdom Bacillati; phylum Actinomycetota; class Actinomycetes; order Kitasatosporales; family Streptomycetaceae; genus Streptomyces; species Streptomyces vinaceus. Next base: position 4,935,205 of record NZ_CP023692.1, on the reverse strand, counting down.
GCTCCAGGACGATGTCGCCGGTGGTACCGGGGACGCCGAGGAGCGCGAAGCCGGGGGCCTTGCGGCGGGCGGAGGACAGCGCGGCGTTGCCGAGGCCGCCGCGGCCGCCCTCGGCGGCCACGTACGTGGTGCCCTGGCCGACGAGGTCGGCGAGGACGTTGCCCTCCTTGTCGAGGACGACGGTGCCGTCCGGCACGGGCAGGACCAGGTCCTGGCCGTCCTTGCCGGAACGGTTGCCGCCCTCGCCGGGCTTGCCGTTGGTGGCCTTGCGGTGGGGGCTGTGGTGGTAGTCCAGCAGGGTGGTGACCGCCTGCTCCACCACCAGGATGACGTCGCCGCCACGGCCGCCGTTTCCGCCGTCGGGGCCGCCGAGCGGCTTGAACTTCTCCCGGTGAACGGAGGCGCAGCCGTGGCCCCCGTTACCCGCGGCGACATGCAGCTCGACGCGGTCCACGAAGGTGGTCATGGTTGTTCCTCCAGATACATACGGGAATGTCCCGGGCAGGCCTAGCTGCCCATTAAAACGTGGTCTGTATGACAACGCGCCGAGGGCGGACCTCTCTTCCCGGCTCGCGCCGGGAAGAGCTGAGATCCGCCCTCGGGAAGTTACGTACCGCTGATCAGCAGGAGCTGGATCAGGCGGCCGGAACGATGTTGACGACCTTGCGGCCGCGGTGGGTGCCGAACTCGACGGCACCGGCCTGCAGCGCGAACAGCGTGTCGTCGCCGCCGCGGCCCACACCCGAACCCGGGTGGAAGTGGGTGCCGCGCTGGCGGACGAGGATCTCACCAGCGGAGACGACCTGACCGCCGAAGCGCTTCACGCCGAGCCGCTGAGCGTTGGAATCGCGCCCGTTCCGGGTGGACGATGCGCCCTTCTTGTGTGCCATGTCTCAGTCCCTCTTACTTCGCAGCCGTGGGGATACCGGTGACCTTGATCGCCGTGTACTGCTGACGGTGACCCTGGCGACGGCGGTAGCCGGTCTTGTTCTTGTAGCGCAGGATGTCGATCTTGGCGCCCTTGTGGTGGTCCACGATCTCGGCCTGGACCTTGATCCCGGCCAGCACCCACGGGTCGCTGGTCACGGCGTCGCCGTCGACAACGAGCAGGGTCGAGAGCTCGACCGTGTCGCCAACCTTGGCAGTGGAAATCTTGTCAACCTCAACGATGTCACCAACAGCAACCTTGTGCTGGCGACCACCGCTGCGCACGATGGCGTACACGCGGATCTCTCTCTCACTCGGGACGGATGCTCCTGAAGCCAGACGCTCAGGCAGACCCCTCTTGCGGGGGGACCGAACTGATCCGGATTGGACGAGCGGCCTCTCCTGCGGGCGGGGCCCGGCCGGAGGAAGGTGCTCAGGAGCGCGACGCGCACCAGACGTAATCGTCTAGGACATGCCGACGGTCTAGGTTACGGGGCCGGTTCCGGAGGGTCAAACCGGGCCCCGCGCAGGCCGTGGGCCCCGCCTGCGGGCGGGGCCCACGGCCGTGCGGTGGATCAGTCTTCGGCCGGGGCCGAGACGGAGGACTGCGGCTGCTGCTCGGCCGCCGCGGTCTTCTTCGTCGTCCGCTTCGCCGTGGTCTTCTTGGCGGTCGCCTTCTTGGCCACGGTCTTCTTGGCCGCCGTCGCCTTCTTGGCGGCGGTGGCCTTCTTCGCCGGGGCCTTCTTGGCGGCCGTCTTGCGGACCGCCTTCTTGGCCGGCTTCTCGGCCTCGGGGGCCTCCTCCGCCTCGACCTGGGCCGGGGCGGCCTCGGGCTCGGCGGCGGAGGTCTCCACGACCAGGACGGCGGCCTCGGCCGCGCCGGCCGGGGAGCCGGCGGGTGCGGTGGCCTTACGGGTGGCACGGCGGCGGGGACGGGCCGGGGCGGCCTCCACCACGGCCGGGGCCTCCTCCTCGGCCGGGGCCTCGGCGACCGCGGCCTCCACGGCCTCGGGCTCCGGGGCGGCCTCCACGACCGGCTCCGGCTCGGCGGGGGCCTCGGCCACCGGGGCCGGGGCCGTGGCCTTGCGGGTGGCGCGGCGACGGGTGCGGCCCTTGGGCGCGGCCTCGACCGTCTCGGCGGCCTCCACGGCCTCCACGACGACCTCGGCGGCCGGCTCCAGCACCGTGTCGGCGGCCTCGGTCACCGGCTCGGCCTCGACCACCGGCTCCACGACGGCCTCGACGACCGGCTCGGCCTCGCGGGCCGGCGCCGGGGCGGCCGTACCGCGCGGGGCGCCCGCCGGGGCGGTCGCCTTGCGGGTGGCACGGCGGCGGTTGCGACGGCCGCTCAGACCGCCGGCCGCTGCCTCCGCCTCGGCCGGGCTGCTGTAGAGCTCCTCGTCCGCGACGAACGCCGGCTCGGGCAGCGCCACCGGCGCCGCGAGCTCGGCGGCCACCTCGGCCTCGGTCTCGGTATCGGCTTCGAGGACCTCGACGGTCTCCACGCCCTCGATCTCGTGGTCGTGCTCGTGGCCTCGGCCGCCGCGCCGCTTGGCGCGCTTGCCGTTGCCACCGCCGCCGACCGCGGTCGGCGTCTCCATGTGCACGATCACACCGCGCCCGTTGCAGTGGACACAGGTCTCGGAGAAGGACTCCAGCAGACCCTGGCCCACCCGCTTGCGGGTCATCTGCACCAGGCCCAGCGAGGTCACCTCGGCGACCTGGTGCTTGGTGCGGTCGCGGCCCAGGCACTCCAGCATGCGCCGCAGGACCAGGTCGCGGTTGGACTCCAGGACCATGTCGATGAAGTCGATGACGACGATGCCGCCGAGGTCGCGCAGGCGCAGCTGGCGGACGATCTCCTCGGCCGCCTCCAGGTTGTTCCTGGTGACGGTCTCTTCGAGGTTGCCGCCCTGACCGGTGAACTTGCCGGTGTTGACGTCGATGACGATCATCGCCTCGGTCTTGTCGATCACGAGGGAACCGCCCGAGGGCAGCCACACCTTGCGGTCGAGCGCCTTGGCGAGCTGCTCGTCGATCCGGTACGTCGCGAAGACGTCGACCTCGGAGGTCCAGCGCGACAGCCGGTCGGCCAGGTCCGGGGCCACGTGGTTCACGTAGCCGTGGATGGTCTCCCAGGCGGTGTCACCGCTGACGATGACCTTGGAGAAGTCCTCGTTGAAGATGTCGCGCACGACGCGGACGGTCATGTCCGGCTCGCCGTACAGCAGGCTCGGCGAAGAGGTCGAGATCTGCTTCGACTTCTTCTGGATGTCCTCCCACTGGGCCTGCAGACGCTCGACGTCGCGGCGCAGCTCGTCCTCGCTCGCACCCTCGGCGGCGGTGCGCACGATGACGCCCGCGTCCTCGGGGACGATCTTCTTGAGGATGGTCTTGAGGCGGGCGCGCTCGGTGTCGGGCAGCTTGCGGCTGATTCCGGTCATCGAACCCTCGGGCACGTAGACCAGGTAGCGGCCGGGCAGCGAGACCTGGCTGGTCAGGCGGGCGCCCTTGTGGCCGATCGGGTCCTTGGTGACCTGCACGAGGACCGACTGGCCGGACTTGAGGGCGGACTCGATGCGGCGCGGCCCGTTGGCCATGCCGAGCGCCTCGAAGTTGACCTCGCCGGCGTACAGCACGGCGTTGCGGCCCTTGCCGATGTCGATGAAGGCGGCCTCCATCGAGGGCAGCACGTTCTGGACCTTGCCCAGGTAGACGTTGCCGACGTACGAGGTGGCTTCTTCCTTGTTGACGTAGTGCTCGACGAGCACGTTGTCTTCCAGGACGCCGATCTGGGTGCGCTCGCCGGCCTGGCGGACGACCATGACGCGCTCGACGGCCTCGCGGCGGGCCAGGAACTCGGCCTCGGTGATGATCGGGACCCGGCGGCGGCCCTGCTCGCGGCCCTCGCGGCGGCGCTGCTTCTTCGCCTCCAGACGGGTCGAGCCCTTGATGGACTGCACCTCGTCGGACGGCTCGGCCTTCTCGCGGGCCGGGCGGGGCTCGCGGACCTTGACGACGGTGCGTACGCCGTCCTCCTCGCCCGCCTCGGCGTCCGTACCGGTGTCACCGCTGCGGCGGCGACGGCGACGGCGGCGACGGCTGGAGCTGGAGCCGAGGGCCCCGTTCTCCTCGTCGTCGTCCTCGGCGGAGCCCTCTTCCTCGTCCGCTTCCTGGTCGGCGGCCTCGGGCTCCTCCTCGGCGGACTCGTCGAGGTCGGCGGCCTCACCGCGGCGGCGGCGACGGCCACCGCGACGGCGGCGGCGGGACGGACGCTCGCCGCTCTCGTCGCCGTCTTCGAACTCGGCGCTCTCCTCGTCGAGCTCGGCGGCCTCGGCCTCGTCCTCGACGCGCTCCACATCGGCCAGCGAGACCGGCGCGGACTCGGCGGCCGGGGCGGACTCGGCCGCACCGCGGCCACGGCGACGGCGGCGGCCGGCCGGCTGGGCGGGGGGCGCTTGGACGACCTCGGCCTCGGCTTCGAGCTCTTCCTCCTCCTCGACCTCCTCGGCCTCGACGGCAGCGGCGGCGGCCGCGGCCGCCATGGCGGCGGTCTCGGGGGTCTGGAACATCGGCTCGGCGAACACCGGCGCCTGGAACACGGCGACGGCGGGGCGCGCGGCGCGACGGCCGGCGCGAGACTGCGCCGGAGCGGCGGGCTCCTCCGCGGCGGGCTGCGCCGGAGCGGCGGCGGGAGCGGCCGGGGCGGCGGACGCGGCGGAGCGGGTGGCGCGGCGGCGGCCGCCGCGCTTCGGGGAGTCGACGGCGTCGGCGACGGTCACGGTGGCCTTCGCCGCGGGCGCCTCGGCCGCGGGCTCGGCGGCCTCGGCGGCGGCCGGGGCCTCGGGGGCGGTGACGGCGCGGGTCGCACGGCGACGGGCACGCGGCGCGGGAGCGGCGGGCTCGGCGGCCGGAGCCGTCTCGACGGCCGGAGCGGCCTCCACGACCACCTCGGCGGCGGCCGGGGCCTCAGGGGCCGTGACGGCGCGGGTCGCACGGCGACGGGCACGCGGCGCAGGAGCGGCGGGCTCCTCGACGGCCGGAGCCGTCTCGACGACCGGAGCGGCCTCCACGACCACCTCGGCGGCGGCCGGGGCCTCAGGGGCGGTGACGGCGCGGGTCGCAAGACGGCGGGCACGCGGCGCGGGAGCAGCGGGCTCCTCGACGACCGGAGCGGCCGGAGCGGCCTCGACGACGGCCTCGACCGCGGGGGCCGGGGCCTCAGGAGCGGTGACGGCGCGGGTGGCACGGCGACGGGCACGCGGCGCGGGAGCAGCGGGCTCCTCGACGACCGGGGCGGCCGGAGCGGCCTCCACGGCGACCTCGGCGGCAGCCGGAGCCTCGGGGGCGGCCACGGCGCGGGTCGCGCGGCGGCGGGTACGGGCCGGGGCGGCGGCCGGAGCGGCCTCCTCGGCGGCGGGGGCGGGTGCGGCCGGAGCGGCCTCGGTCACGTCGGCGGCCGGGGTGACGGCGGTCGCACCGGGCGGTCCCGCGGGCCGCGACGCGGCGCGGCGACGCCTGCGCGGGGGCAGGTTGTCGCTCGGGCTGCCGCTGTCGGCGCCACCGGTGGTGTTGTTGGTTTCGTTGTTGAGCATGCGGGCGGTTCTCCCGTCACGCTCCCGGGCGCCGCGGCTGACTTCCGGTCCGGCACGGGTTCCGCGCGATCAGCGCGGACCCGGCCTCCGGGGCGCGGTCGCCACACGGGAGCTGTAGTCCATGGCCGCCGGTTCCGTACGTCTTGTCGTACGGCCTGGCGGAAGTCTTCAGGTCTGTGCGCGGCCCGACCCAGGTGGCTCCCGAGTGCCAGGGCTGCGCGACGACGACGATCCCTACGCGGCGGGACCTTCCGGCGCCTTCGCGTCGGCTGCTACGGCGGCCGTGGGTGGGGCGGCCGTGACAGCCTCGCGGTCGGGCGCGAGCGGGTCGGTCACCGTGCCGGACTCCTCGTCGAAGAGCCCCTGCGCCAGCCTGGTCACCGCTGCGGGGACCGGCGGCGCCAGGTCGGCCACAGCTTGGAGACCGGACAGGACGTCGTCGGGTCGAACGGCAGGTGTCAGATGCCGAACAACCAGCCGCAGTATCGCACAGGCATTGTCCGGCGTCCTATCAGCCGGGGCGGGAACCGTCTCAAGGCTCACGACGGCCCCCCGGGTGTCGAAGGTGCGCATGCCGTTCTTGGTGCGGCGCTGCACCTCCACCGCCTCGGCGGCGAGGAAGGCCTCGACCGCGCGCTGGGCGTCGGCGCCCTCCACGCCCTCCAGCCTCAGCTCCCACACGGAGGCGGTCAGACGGTCGGCGAGCCCGGAGGTACGGGCCTCGACCGCCTCGGTGATGTCGAGCCCGACCGGCATCGACTCGTCGAGCAGCTCGCGCAGCTTCTCGGGGTCGCGGGGCTCGGCGAGGGCGATCTCCAGGTACTCGGCCTCGCTGCCGGTGCCGGTGGGCGCGGCGTTCGCGTACGACACGCGGGGGTGCGGGGTGAAGCCGGCCGAGTACGCCATGGGCACCTCGGCGCGGCGCAGCGCCCGCTCGAACGCGCGCTGGAAGTCTCGGTGGCTGGTGAACCGGAGGCGGCCGCGCTTGGTGTAGCGCAGTCGGATGCGCTGCACCACCGGTGCGGGGGGCGGGCCTTCGGGCTGTCGCTTGCCCAGTGGTTCTTCTCCTTGTGCGGGGCTCCGCGGCTCGCGCGTCGCCCTGAGGTCTGGTGAGCCGGCGCTCTCCGGCTCACCCTCGCTTGCGCCAGGAGATCTCGGGAGCGGAGGGCGTCTCGCCCACGGCTGTCGTACTACCCAGAGTACGCGCCCGTGACCTCGCCGGTTCCCGGGCGGGGCTGCCGAACAGGGCCTTTCGCACCTCGGCCCGGACCTCGCGGACGGTGTTGCGGACGGCGCGCCACACATCCCGTACGACATGTCCGACCGGTGTCAGTACGTACCGGTACACCTGCGCCGCGGGCAGGCCGATGAGCACCCACCCGACCAGTCGGACTCCGCGCCACACCGCGCGGACGATCCGCCCGGCGACGTGCCAGGCCCAGACGAGCGCCTGCCCGAGCGGCGCGAGCAGGTACCGGTACACCCCGAGCCCCAGGGGCCGCAGCAGGTAGCGGTGGAAGACGGCGCCCGCCCACGCCAGCGCCTGCCCGACCGGGGTGAGCACGTACCGGTACGACACCGCGCCCGCCCAGGCCAGTCCCCGCCCCACGGGCGCGAGCACGTACCGCCACAGCCCCACCCAGGGCCAGACGAACAGGGTCATGGCGAGCGCCCGAAGCAGCCAGGCCACGCCCTTGGCCAGCGGCGCGAGCAGGTACCGCACGCCCCCGCGCCCGACCCAGGCCAGCGCCTCGCCGAGCGGACGCAGGAGGTAGGCGTACAGCCCCCGGCCGACGGGAGCGAGCAGGTACGCGTACAGGGGCTGGAGCAGGTAGCGCCACAGACCGATCCAGGGCCAGACGAACACCAGCTTGAGCAGCACGGTCAGCACCCGGCCGATGCCGCGCAGCACCGGCTGGAGGACGTACGCGCAGAAGGGTCCCAGCACGTGCCGCCGAGCGGCCCGCCCGCAAGCGACGAGGAGGTCCCAGACCACCCGTACGGGCAGTACGACGATCAACGCCACGATCTTGACGGGCACCCGGACGATTCCCACCAGGCATCCTTCGCCGCCGTCACCGGGAGGCCGCTTGTCGAGTTCCATACCCGTAGGACACGGGCGAGGCCCCCACCCGTTGCGGGTGGGGGCCTCTCGTGACTCAAGGGTTACTTCTACTTCACGACCGTGAGGGGAAGGAGCTTCTTGCCCGTGGGGCCGATCTGGATGTGGGTGTCCATCTGGAACAGATTCATGCAGGGCTACACGACTTTTCACCGTCGCGTCTCTCGACGCACGACCCGCCGCATTCGCTTCCACACGCCAACAGGAGCTGACTGCCCAGCCATCTCGATGGCTCCGCGCCGAGGACGCGGCACAGCCTCCGCATACAAGGGGGTCGCCACGATCAACCTGTGCTGCCACGCCCCAGGAGGGAAGTTGCACAACACTCGGGCGTGGCCGTGAAGGTACGCGGGCCCTTCGTACTCGGTCAGAAGCATGTCGTATGCAGAACGGGCAGCGAACTCCTTGTCGCGCCGGCTCGTGGAATCAAGGTCATCCGGAAACGACGCATCTCCCTGCCCTTCCCTCTCGACCAAGGCAGCGGCTAGATCATGTAGCCAGTCAGACCCAGACCCCATTCGCGTCGGTGGAGCCTCAGTCTCGGTCAGGACGTGCTGCCGAGAACCACACAGGATGACCTGAACACCAGCACAGCTGTCGTCACCGCGCCTGAGTGCACACGACGGGTCTTCAAGCGACATGAACGTGTACACACCTCTATCGATGAGTCCCCAGTCCCGCACCCTGGGCCCGTACCGGAAGAACCCTGTGAACTCAAGCCAGTCATAGGCGGTGAGCGACTCACAGGAGTCCGGGAGGCTCGTGTGCGCCTCGCACTTGGCACTGACGTGATCAAGCGCCTGCTGTAAGCGCTCCCCCAGTGACTCTTCAACGGATGGGGATTCACCCACCGCCAGGCGCATGCCGGCGCCGAGCGCCGATACCTCTGCCTCCACTGACCGACCGGAGAACCCGCCACCCCTCTCGGGCAGGAACTCCGCGAGCTTTGCACTGGACAGGTACAGCAACTCCCTCATGCCGCCTCCAGGCGCCCCAGAACCAGCCCACCAGGCCGACGGGCTTGGTGAGCCTTCCCGAACACGCGCCGGACTCAACCAGTTGGGACGATTCCCCATGATCAAGGAGTCGGATGTGTGTTTCCATACGGGAAACACCGCGACAACATCACATCTACTCCGTACTCTTCGTAACCATGAAGACGTACGACATCGAGAGCGAGTGGACAGCCTCGGACCTGGCCCTCCTGGAGGACCTGAAGCGGGCGGAGGCTCTGCTCCCCGAGGACGCTCCGCGCGCACTTCTCTCCGTCCGCCTGTCCGTACTTACGGAGGACACCACCTCACCGGTACGACAGGAACTCGACCTACGTCTCCTGGCCAGGGAGAAGGGGTACCGCGTTGTCGGCGTCGCCTCCGATCTCAACGTGTCGGCGACGAAGGTTCCGCCGTGGAAGCGGAAGGAGCTCGGCGAGTGGCTCAACAACCAGGCCCCGGAGTTCGATGCTCTGCTCTTCTGGAAGCTCGACCGCTTCATCCGTCGCATGACGGACCTGTCCACGATGATCGAGTGGTGCGAGCGGTACGGGAAGAACCTCGTGTCGAAGAACGACGCGATCGACCTCAGTACGACCGTGGGCCGGATCATGGTCACGCTCATCGGCGGCATCGCCGAGATCGAGGCGGCGAACACGTCCACCCGCGTCACCTCACTGTGGGACTACGCGCGCACGCAGGACTCATGGCTCGTGGGCAAACCGACGTACGGCTACGTCACGACGAAGGTGGACGGCAAGCCGGCACTCGCCATCGAGCCGAGCGCGCACAAAGCACTGCACTGGGCCCGACGCATGGCACTCCGGGGCGTCTCTGCCCGACGCATGGCCCTCTGTCTGGTCCGCTCCGGCCTCATGTCTGCAGGACTCACCACGTCGACTCTTCTCCGACGTCTTCGTAACCCCGCGCTCATGGGCTACCGGGTCGAGGAGGACAAGCAGGGCGGGAAGCGACGGAGCAGGCTCGTCCTCGGCAACGACGGCAAGCCGATACGGGTCGGCCCTCCGATCTTCACCGAGGAGGAGTTCGAGACGCTGCAAGCGGCACTCGACCGCCGGGGCAAGAACCAGCCCACCCGGCAGGCGCACGGTGCGACGCGGTTCCTCGGTGTACTGATCTGCGTCGACTGCTCGACCAACATGACCGTGCAGAAGAACATGAGCAACGGCCGGAGCTACACCTACCTGCGCTGCGGCAAGTGCAAGGGCGGCGGCCTCGGCGCGCCCAACCCCCAGGACGTGTACGACGTCCTCGTGGGCGACGTGCTCCGCGTCCTCGGTGACTTCCCCGTCCAGGTCCGGGAGTACGCGAAGGGAGCCGAGGCACGCGCCGAGGTGAAGCGGCTCGAAGACGCCATCTCCTACTACATGGCGGAGCTCGAACCAGAAGGCCGCTTCTCGAAGACGCGGTTCACTCGCGAGCGGGCGGAGAAGACGCTCGACAGACTCACGGAAGAGCTGGACGCCATCGATCCCGAGACCACACAAGACCGTTGGGTCCTCGTGCACAACGGCAAGACCTTCCGTGCGATGTGGGAAGCGGGCGGCATGGAGGCCATGGCCGAGGACCTGCGCCGCGTGGGCGTCACGTGCGAGGTGACCCGCACGAAGGTGAAGGGGGTGCGCGCCCCGTCCGTACACCTGCGGCTCAAGATCCCGCGCGACGTCCGCGAACGCCTGGTCATCAAGGGCGATGACTTCGCCGCAAGGCTCTGACGACCGAGCAGAGACATACACCTCTGGGTAGCTTGGCCGGCCAGGCTCCGGGGGTGTTCGGCTTGACGACCGCGGCCTCCGGGTAGGAAGACTCTCCCGCTCCTTCCTTGAGCGGGAGACCGTAGCTCCCACCGCTCAGCGGCGGTAGAGCTGGCCACTCAGTGAAGGGGCCGCGATCCCGAAGGGCTCGCGGGGACGTCGAGGACATCCCGAAGCGCAGGACGGTACTGCTGCCATGCCCCCCAGGAAGGGGGTGCGACCGGTGGCCATCAGCTAGCCTCAGGGCTATAAGCGGCTGAGCGGTTCGGGAGGGCCAGCCACTCCGCGCCGCCACCCTAGGGGCGCGCGAACGCCATGCGCTGCTTCCTGCGGCCATCTTCGCCGGGTCCTCGTAGTCCGGGATCACGTCCGTCAGCGCTCCGGTGCGGCCGTGTCTGTCCTGGACAAGGTGCCCGATGTCCTTCCGCGTGACCATCAGGCCGGGCACTTCGGGCAGTGGTGGCAGACCACCGCCATGCCGTGCGACCCGTCTCCCTCGGGGCGCAGGTAGCCGCGCCGGACGCGCTCCGACCGCTTGATCTCCTGAGTTCTTCGCGCGCCATGCTGAACCCCCTCTTGCGAGCCCTCTGCGGGCCGGTCGCCACGACCGTACGAGCGGGTGGACACGTCGTCTGTGCGGAAACGCGACTATGCGCGTTGTCGCATAAACAGGACCCCAGGAACGCCGAGAGGCGCCCGGACCGGATCGTCCGAACGCCTCTCTACGTCTACACCCACTCGACCGCCGAGACGATGCCCGAATCTCGCCGAGGGGCAGGAAGCGGCGTGCGCCGCTCACGGCGGGGAGCCGGCTCGCACTCCTTCACGCCGAGCCCTCGAAGGGCTTCGGCGCGGTCCGCCTCAGGTACTTCGGCAAGCGCCTCAGCCATCCGCTGGATGGCGTCGCCGCTGGTCACGGCTACTTCTTGACCGTGAGCGGGAGCAGCTTCTTGCCGGTGGGGCCGATTTGTATGGCCGTGTCCATCTGCGGGCAGACGCCGCAGTCGAAGCACGGGGTCCAGCGGCAGTCGTCGACCTCGGTCTCGTCGAGGGCGTCCTGCCAGTCCTCCCAGAGCCAGTCCTTGTCGAGACCGGAGTCCAGGTGGTCCCAGGGCAGGACCTCCTCGTAGGTGCGCTCGCGGGTCGTGTACCAGGCCACGTCCACGCCGTAGGCGGGCAGGGTCTTCTCCGCGGCCTCCATCCAGCGGTCGTACGAGAAGTGCTCGCGCCAGCCGTCGAAGCGGCCGCCCGACTCATACACGGCGCGGATGACGTCGCCGATGCGGCGGTCACCGCGCGAGAGCAGGCCCTCGACGATGCCCGGCTTGCCGTCGTGGTAGCGGAAGCCGATGGAGCGGCCGTACTTCTTGTCGGCGCGGATCTTGTCGCGGAGCTTGCCCAGGCGGGCGTCCGTCTCCTCGGCCGACAGCTGCGGCGCCCACTGGAAGGGGGTGTGCGGCTTGGGCACGAACCCGCCGATCGACACCGTGCAGCGGATGTCGTTCTGGCCGGAGACCTCGCGGCCCTTGGCGATGACGTTGACCGCCATGTCGCCGATCTGGAGCACGTCCTCGTCGGTCTCGGTCGGCAGGCCGCACATGAAGTACAGCTTCACCTGGCGCCAGCCGTTGCCGTACGCGGTGGCGACGGTGCGGATCAGGTCCTCTTCCGAGACCATCTTGTTGATGACCTTGCGCATGCGCTCGGAGCCGCCCTCGGGGGCGAAGGTCAGGCCGGAGCGGCGTCCGTTGCGGGTCAGCTCGTTCGCCAGGTCCACGTTGAACGCGTCCACGCGGGTCGAGGGCAGGGACAGGCCCACCTTGTCGTCCGTGTAGCGGTCCGCGAGGCCCTTGGCGATCTCGGCGATCTCGGTGTGGTCCGCGGAGGACAGCGAGAGGAGGCCGACCTCCTCGAAGCCCGTCGCCTTGAGGCCCTTCTCCACCATCTCGCCGATGCCGGTGATGCTTCGCTCCCGCACGGGGCGCGTGATCATGCCGGCCTGGCAGAAACGGCAGCCGCGGGTGCAGCCGCGGAAGATCTCGACGGACATCCGCTCGTGGACGGTCTCGGCGAGCGGGACCAGCGGCTGCTTCGGGTAGGGCCACTCGTCGAGGTCCATGACCGTGTGCTTGGACACGCGGTACGGGACGCCCGACTTGTTCGGCGCGACGCGCGCGATGCGGCCGTCGGGCAGGTAGTCGACGTCGTAGAAGCCCGGCACGTAGACCTGACCGGTCCTGGCCAGACGGAAGAGGACCTCTTCGCGCCCGCCCGGACGGCCCTCGGCCTTCCACGTGCGGATGATCTCGGTCATGTCGAGGACGGCCTGCTCGCCGTCGCCGATGACGGCGCAGTCGATGAACTCCGCGATCGGCTCGGGGTTGAAGGCCGCGTGGCCGCCCGCGAGGACGATGGGGTGGTCGACCGTACGGTTCCTGGCCTCCAGCGGGATGCCCGCCAGGTCCAGGGCCGTCAGCATGTTCGTGTAGCCCAGCTCCGTGGAGAAGGACAGGCCGAACACGTCGAAGGCGCCCACGGGGCGGTGGCTGTCCACGGTGAACTGCGGCACCTTGTGCTCGCGCATCAGTTCTTCGAGGTCCGGCCAGACGCTGTACGTGCGCTCCGCGAGCACGCCCTCGCGCTCGTTCAGCACCTCGTACAGGATCATGACGCCCTGGTTGGGCAGCCCGACCTCGTACGCGTCCGGGTACATGAGCGCCCAGCGGACGTCACACGAATCCCACGGCTTGACGGTGGAGTTGAGCTCACCGCCGACGTACTGGATGGGCTTCTGCACATGCGGGAGCAGAGCTTCGAGCTGTGGGAAGACCGACTCGGACATCACGCGACTTTCGTGAAGCGGGCAGGGGGCGACTCTCAAGCGTAACCCGAGGCGCAGCCGCCTCCTGCCGCCATGATCGCCGCCTAGGCGCCCAGCTCCGCCCGGAGCGCGGGGTCACAGGCCTGCCCCCATACGTCCGGAAGCTCCCGCTCGCCCTGTGCGGCCAGCGCCTCCTCGCGGGCGTAGAGCACGCCCCAGGTGAAAGCGGACTCTCCGGCTCCGGACGCTTGGGCTCCGAGGCCGCGCAGGGCCTCGCGGGCGACGACGCTGTCCTGGTGCTCGCCGAGCAGGCTCTGGACCGACTTCATGGCCTTGGCCAGCTGTTTCGCCGGTTTGCCGAGCTCGGGGACGGCCGCCTCCGCCGCGTAGCGGGCGCGTTTGGCGGCCTTGCGGGCCTCGTGGAGGGCCAGGTCGCGCTCCTCGCCCGGGTGCAGGTCCAGGGCGGCGGCGACCCGGGTGGCGAGCCGTTCGTAGTCCTTGAGGACGGCCTTGGGCAGGCGCCGGGCGGCCGGCTCAGCCGCGCCGGGGAGCAGGGGCGGCTCGGCCAGCAGCGCGTCGAGGGCGTCGAGCAGGGCCGTGTACCGCTTGGCGTCGAGGGCGGCGAGGGCGCGGCGCCGGGTCCCCGAGCGGCGGGAGTTGTTCCACGTCCGCAGGCGGCCGCGCACGGGGCCCACCACGAGGGTGCGGGGGAGCTCGGTGAGGTGGGTCTGGATGCGGTCGTAGAGGACTTCCTGGTCCCGGTCGAGGCCGAGCTCGGCGGCCAGCCAGCGCAGCTCCTCGCCGAGCGGATCGGTGACGTCGCGGTCCAGGACCTTGCGGTACGTCTTGAAGGCGCTGCGCATCCGGCGGCAGGCGACCCGCATCTGGTGGACGGAGTCGGGCAGGTTGCGGCGGACGGCCGGGTCCTGGGCGACGAGCACGTCGCGCTGTTCGCGCAGGTACGAGAGGACCAGCGCGCCCGCGGTGCCCTCGGCGCCGGCCGGACCGGGCCGGGCCGGCGGCTCGGTCCCCGTCTCGGCGAGGGCCCGGGCCAGCTTCGAGGGGGCGTCGGAGACCTTGAGTCCGGCCTTGCGGAACCGCTTCTCCACGGCGTCGAGGAGCGCCGGGTCGGCCCCGTCGGCGAGCTCGACCTCGACCTCGGTCCAGGAGGCGGCGGCCTCGTCCCGTTCGGCGCGGACGGCGTCGGTGGAGAGCTCCGCGAGGAGGATGCCCTCGGCGTCGAGGAGGTGGCTCACGCGGCGCGAGGAGACCAGCCGGACCTGGGGTTCCAGGGCGGCGTCGCGGACCCGGGAGCGGACGAGGGCCGCGAGGGCGCGCGGGACGGTGTCGCCGAGGGGGGCGCCGACCTCGTCGCGCACGCCCGGGGAGACGGGCAGTTTGAGGTGCCAGCCGGCGTCCGCGCCGCCGGTGCGCCGCCGCAGGGTGAGGCCGTCGGCGGCGAGCCGCTGGTCGGGGGTGTCGTAGTAGACCGCGTCGAGGTCGACGGTCCCCCGGTCGGCGACGGACGCGATCGCGTCCGTGCCGGTCAGGTCCGGGACTCCGCGGCGCGCGGCCTTGCTCGTCGTGAACTCGAATTTGCGCTCGATCTCGCGTTTCGTGTCCGCCATGCATCGAACTTAGTCCTGAACGGATCACCACGGCAGGGTGAACGGGAAATCTACGGCGAAGCGGCCGAAGATCGGCCCCGCTAGGCCGACATCGGCCGTTGCACCCTGATCGACTGCAGCAGTCCGACCGCCACCCACACCGCGAACATGGACGAGCCTCCGTAGGAGACGAACGGTAGGGGGAGCCCGGCCACCGGCATGATCCCGAGGGTCATCCCGATGTTCTCGAACGACTGGAAGGCGAACCAGGCGATGATCCCGGCGCACACGATCGTCCCGTACAGCTCGGTGGTCTCGCGGGCGATCATGCAGGCCCGCCAGAGGATGATGCCGAGCAGGACCAGGATCAGCCCGGCGCCGAGGAAGCCGAGTTCCTCCCCCGCCACCGTGAAGACGAAGTCGGTCTGCTGCTCGGGCACGAACTGCCCGGTGGTCTGCGAGCCCTTGAAGAGCCCGGAGCCGGTCAGCCCGCCCGAGCCGATCGCGATGCGCGCCTGGTTGGTGTTGTAGCCGACGCCGGCGGGGTCGAGGTCGGGGTTGGCGAAGGCCGCGAAGCGGTTGATCTGGTACTCGTCGAGCACGCCCAGCTGCCAGATCAGGACGGCCCCGGCCGCGCCGGATCCCATCAGCCCCACCACCCAGCGGTTGGAGGCGCCGGAGGCGAGCAGGACGCCGAGCACGATGACGACCATGACCATGACGGAGCCGAGGTCGGGCATCAGCATGACGATGCCCATCGGCGCGGCGGCCAGGCACAGCGCCTTGACCACGGTGCGGTGGTCCGGGTGGGTGAGGTCGCCCGCGTCCACCCGGGTGGCCAGCAGCATCGCCATGACCAGGATGATCGTGATCTTCACGAACTCGGAGGGCTGGAGCGAGAAGCCGCCGCCGATCACGATCCACGCGTGGGCGCCGTTGATGGTGGCGCCGAGCGGGGTGAGCACGGCGAGGATCAGCACCAGGGAGAGCCCGTACAGGATCGGTACGGCGCCGCGCAGCGTGCGGTGGCCGAGCCAGACGGTGCCGATCATCAGCACGAGGCCGATGCCGGTGTTCAGGGCGTGCCGGATCAGGAAGTAGTAGGGGTCGCCCTGGTTGAGCTGGGTGCGGTTGCGGGTGGCCGACCACACCAGCAGGGCGCCGATGAAGGACAGGGCGAGCGCCGAAAGGAGTATCGGCCAGTCGAGCCGGCGCAGCACCGAGTCGCGCGAGGTCAGTTTGGCCATCGCGCCGCGCTCGGGCGCGTACCGGGATACGGAGAACTTGTTGGCGGTCTGCATCGGGGTCTCAGTCCTGCCGCGCGGCGGGCGGTGCGGGGGGACCGGCGAGCGCGGGGGGCGCCAGGTCCTCGGGGGACGGGGGCACGTACGGCTTGATGTCGGGGGCGTCGATGGTTCCGTCGGGCCCGATGGTGGGGAGCTTCGCCTCCGGCTTGAGCAGGAAGGCCTTCTCGGTGTCCTGCTTGCCGGACATGCTCAGACCGTAGATGGCGTTGTAGATGTTGCGGACGGCGGGTCCGGACGCACCCGAACCGGTACCGCCCTGGGAGATCGTCATCACGATCGTGAAGTCCTCGGTGTACGTGGCGAACCACGAGGTGGTCTGCTTGCCGTAGACCTCGGCGGTACCGGTCTTGGCGTGCATGGGGATCTGCTTCTGCGGCCAGCCGCCGAAGCGCCAGGCGGCGGTGCCGCGGGTGGCGACGCCCTCCAGGGCGGCGTTGATCTTGACCCGGGTGGCCTCGGTCATGGGCAGCTTGCCGTGGGACTGCGGCGGGATCGGCTCGACCTGCTTGCCGTCGGCGCTGATGACGGCCTTGCCGATGGTCGGGTTCCACATGGTGCCGCCGTTGGAGATGGCCGCGTAGATGGTGGCCATCTGGATCGGGGTGACCAGGGTGTCGCCCTGTCCGATGGAGTAGTTGATGGCGTCACCGGCGCGCATGAGGTTGCCTTCGAGGCAGTTCTCGTACGAGAGCAGCTCGACGTAGGTGCCGCCCTTCTTCCCGGTCTTGCACCACATGTCCTTGTTGGCCTGCCAGAACTTCTGCTTCCACGCCCGGTCGGGGACCCGGCCCTTCTCCTCGCCCGGCAGGTCCACGTGGGTCTCGGCGCCGAGGCCGAACTGGTGGGCGGTCTTGTAGAAGATCTCGGCCGGGGGCTTCTTCGGGTGGAGTCCGCCGTCCTTGATCCACTGCTGGTGGCCGAGGGCGTAGAACACGGTGTCGCAGGAGACTTCGAGGGCCCGGCCGAGGGTGATGTTGCCGTGGCCCTGGGACTCGAAGTTCTTGAAGACCTGGCCACCGATGGAGTAGGAGCTCGGGCAGGGGTAGTCCCCGTCGAAGTCGTAGCCGGCGTTGACCGCGGCCGCGGTCGGGATGACCTTGAAGATGGAGCCCGGGGCGGCCTGGCCCTGGATCGCCCGGTTCATCAGCGGGACGTTGGACTCCTTGGCGGTGAGTTTGGCGTAGTCCTTGGCGGAGATCCCGCCGACCCACACGTTCGGGTCGTACGTGGGCATGGAGGCCATGGCCACGACCCGGCCCGTCTTGGACTCCAGGACGACCACGGCGCCGGCGTCGGCCTTGTAGGGGACGCCGGTGTTGCGGTCGATCTGTTTGCGGGCCTCGACCATCGCCGCGTTCAGCTCGAACTCGGCGACGCCCTGGACGCGGGCGTCGATGCTGGTCACGAGGTGGGCGCCGGCGACCGTCGGGTCGTTCTTGGCCTGGCCCATGACGCGGCCGAGGTTGTCGACCTCGTAGCGGGTGACCCCGGACTTGCCGCGGAGGGTCCTGTCGTAGGTGCGCTCCAGGCCGAAGCGGCCGACCTGGTCGGAGCGCAGCAGCGGCGAGTTGGTGTTCTTGGCCTTCTGGATCTCGTCGTCGGTGACCGGGGAGAGGTAGCCGAGCACCTGGCCGGTGTTGGCTCCGCCGGGCGCGGGGTAGCGGCGGACGGCGGTGGGCTCGGCGGTGATGCCGGGGTACTCCTCGGGGCGTTCGCGGATCTGCAGGGCCTGCTGGGTGGTGGCCTCGGTGGTGACCGGGATCGGCTGGTAGGGGGAGCCGTTCCAGCAGGGTTTGGGGGTCTGGGAGTCGCAGATGCGGACCTTGTTCATGACGTCCTGCGGCTTCATGTCCAGGACGCCCGCGAGCCGGGTCAGGACGCCCTTGCCCTTGTCCTTCATCTTCATCAGCGCGGTACGGCTGGCGGAGACGACCAGGCGGGTCTCGTTGTCGGCGAGGGGGATGCCGCGGGCGTCCAGGATCGAGCCGCGCACGGCCGGCTGGACCACCTGCTGGACGTGGTTGCTCTTGGCCTCGTGGTAGTACTCGGCGCCGTTGCGGACCTGGAGGTACCACAGGCGCCCGCCCAGGGTGCAGAGGAAGGAGAGGACGAGCACCTGCATGATCACGAGTCTGATCCGCACGCGGGAGGTGCGGCCGGTCTCGGGGGCGTTGGTCACGGGAGCTCCTCCCTCACAGCTTCTTGACGCTCTTGATCGCCTTGACGCCCTTTATCCGGCCGGCCTTGTTGGCGCGGCCGCGTGCGAGCCCGCGCCGCAGGCCGCCGCGCTGGCTGCCGATGCGCAGACCGGTGCCGCCGGCGAGCCAGCCGGAGGACACGTCGGTGGCCGCGCTCTGGCCGCCGCCCGCCTCGACGGCCATCGGGTCGTTCTCGGCGCGGCGGGCCAGCGCCATGATGAACGGCACGGTGAAGGGGGCGAGCAGCAGGTCGTAGAGGGTCGCGGTGAACAGCAGCCCGGTGAGCCCGACGTGGCGGGCCGCGGTGTCTCCGACGAGGGCGCCCACCCCGGCGTAGAGCAGGGTGGAGCCGATCGCTGCGGCGACGACGGTCAGCATCGGGCCCCAGGCGGAGCGGAACCGCCCGGAGTCGGGGCGGGCGAGGCCCGCGGCGTACCCGATGACGCAGAGCACGAGCGCGTACCGCCCGGCGGCGTGGTCGGCGGGCGGGGCCAGGTCGGCCAGGAGTCCGGCGGCGAAGCCGATGAGCGCGCCGCTGAGGTGCCCGTACACGAGGGCGAGCGCGACGACGGTGAGCAGGACGAGGTCGGGTACGGCGCCGGGCAGTTGCAGCCGGCCCAGGACCGAGACCTGGACGACGAGGGCGACCACGACGAGCGTGGCCGAAAGCAGGATCCGGTTGAAGCGCATGACGGTGGGCTCCTACTCGTCGGCCGGCTTGGCGGGCACACTGGCGGACGGCGACGGCGTGACCGTGACGGTGACCGTCGGGGTGGGCTTCACCTCGGGCTTGGGCGGCAGTACGGCGTCGCGCGGGTCCTCGCGCGGGGGCATCACGACGACCCCGACGATGTCCAGGCGCGAGAAACCGACGAACGGACGCACCCAGACGGTGCGGGTCAGGTCGCCGCGCGAGGGGTCGACCTTGACCACCTCGCCGATCGGGACGCCGGGCACGAACGGCTTGTTGCCGCGCGAGCCGAAGGTGACGAGCCGGTCGCCGGGGCTGACCTTGGCCTTGCCGTTGAGCATCTGGACGGACAGGGCGCGGTCGCCCTGTCCGGTGGCGAAGCCGAGCTCGCCGGTCTTCTCCAGCCGGGTGCCCACGGTGAAGTCGGGGTCGTTGGCGAGGACGACGGTGGCGGTGTCGGGGCCCACGGTGGAGACCCGGCCGACGAGTCCTTCTCCGTTCAGTACGGTCATGTCGCGCTCGATGCCGTCCTTGCTGCCGGCGTCGATGGTGACGGTCCAGGAGAAGCCCTGGGCCGCTCCTATGGCGATGACCTCGGCGCCCTTGATGCCGTACTGTCCGGCGCCGGCCCGCTTGAGCATCTCGTCGAGCTCGTGGATGCGGCTGCGGGTCTGGTCGTCGCTGCCCAGCTTGGCCTTCAGGGCGGCGTTCTCGCGCTCCAGCGTGGCGATGCGGTTGTGGCGCTCGCCCGAGTCCCGTACGGCCCCTATGGCGTTGGCGACGGGGTCGACCGCGGTCGCGACCCCCTCCTCGACCGGGCCGAAGGCCGCTGCGGCGGCCTGCCGGGCGCCGTCGACCGGAGACTCCTCGCCTGCCCTGATGTCCACCGTGATCAACGCGAACGCGATGGCGATCAGAAGCACCAGGAGCAGCCGGCTTTCTCGTGTGTCCCTCACGTGCGGCGGCCGTGCCTTCCTCGTCGGAAACTTATTGGTCTGTATATCAACGATCCGCCGCACGGGCGCGGCAGCACCCGTACGGCGGATCCTTGTGTTCCGCATGGCCCCCGGACGGGGGTCTGTGTCAGCGCCGGGGCTGGGCGTCCAGGACCTGCTGGAGTGCCTCGAACTCCTCCACGCACTTGCCGGAGCCGAGGGCGACGGAGTCGAGCGGGTCCTCGGCGATGTGGATCGGCATGCCCGTCTCGCGGCGCAGCCGCTCGTCGAGGCCGCGGAGCAGGGCGCCGCCGCCGGTCAGCACGATGCCGCGGTCCATGATGTCGCCGGAGAGCTCGGGCGGGCACTTGTCGAGGGTCGTCTTGACCGCGTCGACGATGGCGTTGACCGGCTCCTCGATGGCCTTGCGGACCTCGGCGGCGGAGATCACGACCGTCTTCGGGAGGCCGGAGACCAGGTCCCGGCCGCGGATCTCGGTGTGCTCGTCCTTGTCGAGGTCGTAGGCCGACCCGATGGTGATCTTGATCTGCTCTGCGGTGCGCTCACCGAGGAGGAGCGAGTACTCCTTCTTGATGTGCTGGATGATCGCGTTGTCGAGCTCGTCGCCGGCGACCCGGATGGACTGCGCCGTGACGATTCCGCCGAGGGAGATGACGGCGACCTCGGTGGTGCCGCCGCCGATGTCCACGACCATGTTGCCGGTGGCCTCGTGGACGGGCAGGCCCGAGCCGATGGCGGCGGCCATGGGCTCTTCGATGATGTGCACCTGGCGGGCGCCGGCCTGCGTGGACGCCTCGATGACGGCGCGGCGCTCCACTCCGGTGATGCCGGAGGGGACGCAGACCACGACGCGCGGACGGGCCAGGTAGCGGCGCTTGTGGATCTTGAGGATGAAGTACCGGAGCATACGCTCGGTGATCTCGAAGTCGGCGATGACGCCGTCCTTGAGGGGCCGTACGGCGACGATGTTGCCGGGCGTCCGGCCGATCATCTTCTTCGCCTCGGAGCCGACCGCCAGGATGCCACCGGTGTTCGTGTTGATGGCGACCACGGACGGCTCGTTCAGGACGATCCCCCGGCCCCTCACGTACACCAGCGTGTTGGCGGTCCCGAGGTCGATCGCCATGTCACGGCCGATGAACGACATGTTGTTCCCCTTGTTCCCCATGAGGAGCGTCTGGCCTTCCAGTTGATAGCGGCTGCTGTCAGGTCGGCGAGGTGGGTGTGTGGGTGGAGGCCCCATCGTAGTGCCGCAAGTATGAACACCGCGCGACGGGACTCCGGCAATCCCGCCGGAACGGAAACCCGCCCCCTAGTGGTGACGACGTGTCCTGCACATGCGTTCCCGCTCTCGCCCGGCAATACCGAAGGGCGACCGAAATTACTTCGGTCGCCCCAGGTCATGAGCGCTATTCGGCTGATGTTACGTCAGGAAGGACTCATCAGAGCGAGGGGAAGAACAGCTTCAGCTCGCGCTCCGCGGACTCCTCGGAGTCCGAGGCGTGGATCAGGTTCTCCCGGGTGATGGTGCCGAAGTCCCCCCGGATGGAGCCGGGCGCCGCGGCGATCGGGTCAGTGGGTCCGGCCAGCTGGCGGACACCCTCGATCGCGCGTTCCCCTTCCACCACGAGGACCACGACCGGGCCGCTCGCCATGAAGCCCATGAGGGGCTCGTAGAAGGGCTTGCCCTTGTGCTCGCCGTAGTGGGTCTCCAGGGTCTCCTGGTCCAGCGTGCGCAGCTCCATCGCGGGGACGGTCCAGCCGGCCTTCCGCTCGATGCGGCCGATGATCTCGCCGATCAGGCCTCGACGGACGGCGTCGGGCTTGAGGATGACGAGCGTGCGCTGGGTCATGTTGCGGCTCCTTGCGGCATACGGGTGCGGTCCGACGAGGCTACAGGGAGTCAGCGGGGCCCTCGCGCGGGCCCCGGACCGCGGAACCCGGACTCTGGGCCCCGGAGCCCCGGGCCCTCGCGGCCGGGGGCTGCGGGCCTCCTCAGGCCTGTGCCTCGCCCTGCGCCGCCGCCCAGCGGGCCTTGATCGCGTCGATCTTGGTGCCGTAGTGCACCGAGCACCACCACAGACCCGCGAAGACGGCGCCCAGGATGAACATCATCGGGACGACGAACCCGCTCAGGACCAGACCGATCTGCAGCGCCCAGCCGATCTGGACCGCGCCCGGACGCGAGAGCATCCCGCACAGCAGCACCGACAGCAGCATGGCGACCCCGCAGACCGTCCACACCGTGGCCTGGGTCAGATCCGGGTTCTTCATGGCCACCAGCCCCGCGAAGCCGATCACGAAGAACTCGCCGATCAGCGTCGAAGCACACAGCGTGCGCATCCCTCAGCCCCTCTTCAGCAGCAGGCGGGCCTCGCCCACCGTGATCACGGAACCGGTCACCAGGACCCCGGCCCCTCCGTACTCGGCCTCTTCCTCCGCCAGGGTGATCGCCGCCTCCAGGGCGTCGTCCAGCCGCGGCTCCACCTGCACCCGGTCCGGCCCGAAGACCTCGACCGCGACCGCCGCCAGCTCGTCGGCGGACATCGCCCGGTGGCTGGAGTTCTCCGTGACGACGATCTCCGCGAAGATCGGCTCGAAGGCCTCCAGGACCCCCTTGACGTCCTTGCCCTCGCTCGCCGCCATGACCCCGATCAGCCGGCTGAAGCCGAAGGCCTCGGTCACCGCCTCCGCCGTGACCTGTGCGCCGGCCGGGTTGTGCGCCGCGTCCAGGACCACCGTCGGGCTGCGCCGTACGACCTCCATCCGGCCCGGCGAGGTCACCGAGGCGAAGGCCCGGCGTACGGTCTCCAGGTCCAGCTCCCGCGACTGCTGCGCCCCGACGCCGAAGAAGGCCTCGACCGCCGCCAGCGCCACCGCCGCGTTGTGGGCCATGTGGGCCCCGTACAGCGGCAGGAAGATCCCGTCGTACTCGCCGCCCACGCCGCGCAGCGTCAGCATCTGCCCGCCGACGGCCACCTCGCGCGAGACGACGCCGAACTCCATGCCCTCGCGGGCCACGGTCGCGTCCACCTCGACGGCCTTCTTCAGCAGCACCTGCGCCGCGTCCACCGGCTGCTGCGCCAGGATCACGGTGGCGTCCTGCTTGATGACGCCGCCCTTCTCCTGAGCGATCTCCCCGGGCGTGGAGCCGAGCCGGTCCGTGTGGTCCAGGCTGATCGGGGTGATGACGGCGACCGCGCCGTCGATCACGTTGGTCGCGTCCCAGGTACCGCCCATGCCGACCTCGACGACGGCCGCGTCCACCGGCGCGTCCGCGAAGGCCGCGTACGCCATGCCGGTGAGCACCTCGAAGAAGGACAGCCGGTACTCCTCGGCGGCGTCGACCATCTCCACGTACGGCTTGATGTCGTGGTACGTCTCGACGAAGCGCTCGGCGGTGATCGGCGCCCCGTCGAGGCTGATCCGTTCGGTGACCGACTGCACGTGCGGGCTGGTGTAGCGACCGGTGCGCAGTTCGAAGGCGTTCAGCAGGGCCTCGATCATGCGCGCGGTGCTGGTCTTGCCGTTGGTGCCGGTGACGTGGATGGAGGGGTACGCGCGCTGCGGTTCGCCCAGCACGTCCATCAGCGCGGCGATCCGCGTGACGGACGGCTCCAGCTTGGTCTCGCCCCAGCGGGTGGAGAGCTCCTGCTCCACCTCCTGGAGCGCCCGCGCCACCTCCGGGTCGAGGGGCTGCGACGGTACCGGGTCGCCCTGGGGCGGTCCGGCCTGGGCGCGCAGGGTGCGGCTGCCGGCCTCGATCACCGCCAGGTCGGGGTCGCGGTCGGACTCTTCGGCCACGATCCGTTCGAAGAGATCGGAGGTCTCGTCGCGGTCGTCGGGTCCGTTGCTCTCGGGCTGCTGCTCACTCACGGGGCCAGTCTACGGACGGGGGGCCCGGGGACTTTCGACCCGGCCGTTTCGGGACCTTCGGCGGCCGCTGCGACCTGATCGTTATGCAAGCCTTGCGAGCAGGAGATAGGGGAACAAATGCCGCAGGCCAGCACCGACACGTCCGCTTCCAGCCGCGACATAGGGATCGATCTGGGGACCGCGAACACCCTGGTCTACGCCCGGGGGCACGGCATCGTCCTCAATGAGCCGTCCGTGGTCGCGGTCAAGGCGGGCACGACCACGGCCCTGGCCGTGGGGACCGAGGCCAAGGAGACCATCGGCCGCACCCCCGGCTCCATCACCGCGATCCGCCCCCTGAAGGACGGGGTGATCTGCGACTACGAGGCCGCCGAGGAGATGATCCGGCACTTCGTCCGCAAGGCCGTTCCCGGGCGGCGGCCGCGCACCCGGATGGTGATCTGCGTGCCGTCGGGGGTCACCCCCGTCGAGCGGCGGGCCATCGTCCAGGCCTCGAAGCGGGCCGGGGCCAAGACCGTCCACCTGATCGAGGAGCCGATGGCCGCGGCGATCGGGGCGGGACTGCCGGTGGCCGAGCCGCGCGGCTCGATGGTGGTCGACATCGGCGGCGGCACCACCGAGGTCGCCGTCATCTCACTCGGCGGGATCGTCACCTCGCAGTCCCTGCGGGTCGGCGGGGACCGGCTGGACGGCGCGATCATGGACCACGTGCGCAAGGAGCACGGCCTGCTCATCGGGGAGCGCACAGCGGAGGACGTCAAGGTCGCCATCGGCTCGGCCTGGCCGGTGCCGGACCGGCCGGAGCTGGAGACGCGGACCTTCACGGTCCGCGGCCGGGAGCGGGTCGGCGGCATGCCGAAGACGCTCTCGCTGGGCGCGGCGGACGTACGGGCCGCCCTCGACGAGCCGGTCGAGGCGGTCATCGCCGCCGTGCGCACCACCCTGGAGGAGTGCCCGCCGGAGCTGTCGGGAGACGTGATGGAGCACGGGATCGTGCTGACCGGCGGCGGGGCGCTGCTGCCGGGGCTGGACCTGCGGATGGCCTCGGCCACGGGGATCCCCGTCTTCGTCGCCGACGCGCCGCTGGACTGCGTGGCGCTGGGTTCGGGCCGGTGCGTGGAGGACCTGGACGAGCTGAGCAGCCTGCTGGTCCCGGCGAAGGCCTGAGCTGCGGCTGCCCGAGCCCCGGCCGGGCGGCGGGCTACCCGCGCGGGAGGACGGCCACCACCGTGTACGAGTCCTGCGTACGCGTCGCCGTCAGGGTTCCGCCCAGGCTGCGCACGCGCTCGGACATGCTCGCCGTGCCCGAGCCCGCCGAGACGGGGGCGCGCGCGGGCGTCCGGACGGGCAGGCCGTTGCGGACCGCGATCCGCAGGTGCGGGCCGTCCGCCTCGATCGACACGTCGATGGTCTCCCCGCAGGCGTGCTTGGCCGCGTTGGTCAGGCATTCCTGCACCACCCGGTAGACCGCCGCCTGGCGCAGCGGCGACAGGGCGTGCACCTCGGGATCCAGGGCCAGCCGTACGGGTGAACCGGCCCGGCCGCTCTCCTCCGCGAGGGCCGGCAGCCCGTCGACGCCCGGGGTCGAGGCCCGCTCCCCGCGCTGCACGATGATCTCGTTGAGCACCAGGTGGGCCCGGCGCGCGGTGTCGGCGAGCTCCTCGAAGTCCTTCGCGTACGCCGTCTCGCGGGCCCGCGTCGAGAGCACCTCGGAGCGGACGGTCAGCAGCGTCAGCTCGCGGCCGACGAAATCGTGGACGTCGCGGGCGACCGAGGTGCGCTCCTGCTCGACGGCCTGGAACACCGCCGACTCGGCGCGCCGCGCGGCCAGCTCGCCCACGAGGTCGTGCCGGTAGGCGGCGATGCCGACCGCCGAAGCCAGCACCCCGATCGGCACGACGAGGCTCAGGAACGCGCTGAGCGTCTGGGCGTGCGGTTCGGGCCAGCCCGGGACGCTGAAGACGGTCAGCGCGAAGGCGATGTACCCGGCGGTGGCCAGGACGGCGGGCCGCCGCCCCCGGTAGCGGCCGACCGAGTACAGGGCGAACTGGATCAGCGTCAGCTCGTGCAGCCAGCCGATGAAGAGCAGGGCGGTGACGTACGAGATCCAGGGCGCCCGGCGGCGCACCACCAGGGAGGAGCACCCGGCGGCGAGCACGGCGGCGGCCGTCGGGCCGCTGAGCGAGTTGTCCGCGGCGGCCAGACCGGGCAGGTCCAGCGCCATCAGGCCCAGGCAGCTGAGTGCGGTGAGCACGTCAAGCGCCCGGGGGGATCCGGCCCAGCTCGCGGCGAGCCGGCGGCCGGCGGCCGCGGCCCGGTGGAGCGCCGAGGCGACGGGCGGGACGTACATGCCCTCCATCATCCGTGCTCGGCGAGGGGTATCGGATCAGCCAACCCGGCCGAAAACGTGATGTGCGACACTCCGGACAACTCGGGACACAGTCGGTCAGGGTGTGGAATCGGCGCCCGGGCCCGCGTAGTCCGATCCGAAGCAGGCTCTGATCTCCCGCTCCGAGTCCGGGCGCCCCGCGAAGTTGAGCCGGGAATCGTGTTCCTTGGGGGCCGCCTTGGGGTCGGCGTCGAAGGTGACCGACCACCAGTAGACGCCCGTCATCTTCCGCTCCCGGACGACCTGGCAGACCGCCTTGTACCAGTTCGCCTGCACCGTGGGGTTCAGCTTGCGCCGCGCGTAGAAGTCGCCGGGCGCGTAGTACGCCCCGTCCATGGCGCTGATCCCCGCCTCGGCGAGCACGATCCGCGGCAGCGGCCCCTTGCTCTTCTTGTCCAGCCAGGCGTTCCAGCCGTCCACGAGCTGGTCGACCGGCGCGTCGTCGGGGACCTTGACGGGGAAGTAAGCGTCGACGCCGAGCCGCTCGACGGGCACGTCGATGTGGCCGCCCACGTAGTTGTCCCAGTTGGCGTCGTAGGACACCTCGCCCTTGAACCGCTTCTCGGCGGCGGCGATGAGGCCTTTCCAGCCCGGGTGGCCCTCCATCGAGTTCAGTTCGGTGCCGATCACGAACGTCGCCGCCTGTCGGCGCTGGGCCACGTCCAGGTACGGGCCGAGCAGGGCCCCGTACGCATCGAACCAGGCGTCCTTGTCGGTCGGCTTGATGTTGCCGCGCCAGCCCTCCGGGGGGACGAGCACCGCCTCGTCCAGCGTCGGGCGGACGGTGGTGCGCAGTCCTGCCTCGTGGAAGACGCGCAGCACCGTGTCGAGGTGCTCGGGCGTCGGGGTGCCGCGGCCGGCCGCCAGCTTCGTCGAGGTGCGGCCCTCCGTGTAGAAGGGGAAGGAGACGGAGACGGCGTTCGCCTTCAGCCCGACGAGATAGGCGGCCTGCCGGCGCGCCTGGTTCTCGATGTACGCGTCGTCGCGGTCCTTCTTGTCCTCCCAGAAGATCTGGACGCCCCACTCGGGCATGCCGGCCTTCCAGGGCTTGTCCACCTTCGGCGCGGGCCCGGCGGGCGGGGCCTGCTCGGTCTTCTCTGGCTCTGCCCCGCCGGCCGCGGGGTCGGTGGGGGAACCGTGGGCCGTGGTGCGGGCGGGGTCGGAAGCGGAGTCGCGCAGGACCAGGGCCGGCTCCAGGGAGCCCGGCCGCCAGCGCAGCGGATGGTCTCCGACCACGAACGGCAGGCCTATGACCAGGGAGGTCACGGTGACGGGCAGGATCGCGAGCAGGGGGACCTTGGAACGGCGGGCCGCCTTCCCCTTCTTGCTCCTGCTCTCGTCCTCGTGGTGCGTCACGTCGTGGTGCGTCACGTCGTTCATCTCGTCGTTCACGAGGGACTCTCGGTTTCTCACGCGGGCTTGGCGATGACGACGAACTTGTTCTCTTCGCGCTTGATGAACTTGATCAGCCCGCGCAGGCCGCCGAGCCCTTCCATCACGGAGAAGACGGGGATCAGGCCCAGCACGACGATCGGCTCCCACCAGCGCCGCCGGCCGTTCGCCGAGACCAGCGCGTTGAGCCGCAGCCCCTCCCAGTACGTCCAGATGACGTACGCGAAATTGAGCGCCCACATGATCACGACGGTCTGGGCCACCGGCGAGGTGTTGAAGTCGCCGATGAGCCAGGCCACGAAGAGCACCGTCGCGACGTGCTGGAGCGGGCCGAACACCCAGGTCGCCACGCAGAGCAGCAGGAACCAGCGGTAGCGGAACGGCACCGTGCGGTTGAAGCACAGCGCGACGAGCCCCCAGGCCCAGCGCTCGCGCTGCTTGATGAAGTCCCTGGTGGTGGCCGGGGAAGCGCCGTAGCAGCGGCCGTTGAACCAGTCGCTGCGGCCGGGGTACGTACGGCAGAACGTCAGCGCCAGCTGCGCGTCCTCGACGATGGCCTTCGGGCCGAAGTCCCAGCCGATCGTGGCCTCGATCGAGGCGCGGAGCAGCAGCAGCTCCCCGTGCACACCGGCGACCGGGGTCCCGAGGCCGGTGAGGGCGCGGAACCGGGCTATGTCGTCGGCGGGGCGGACCGCGTCGGCCAGCCAGGTGAAGCGGTTCACGGCGTTCTCGCGCGGGTACGCGAGGATGCCCTGCGCCATGTGCTTGCCGTCGTCCCCGGCCCGCCGCTGGCGGTTGACGAACTGCGCCATGGACGCGGCGGTGTCGGGGCCGACCCCGGTGTCGTCGTCCATGTGCAGGACCCAGATGTCGTCGAGGGCCTCGCCCTCGTCGATCCGCAGCTCGTGCGCGTAGTGGTTGGCGCGGGCCTTGAACCGGGTCCCGTTCGCCGTCTCGTACGACTTGGGCACCGTGACCACGCGGATCAGCGGGTGCATCGCGGCCAGGTCGTCGATCTGCTCGGTCGCCTCGCAGCCCTCCTCGGTGAGGACGTCGACCCGCATGAGCGGGAAGTACGGGGGCAGGTGCTCCACGTAGCTCAGGACCGAGCGTTCCAGCGCCGGGTAGGTGTCGTGGCGGCCGATCGTCGGCACGAGCACGATGAGGAAGTCCTCCTCCACCGGCGTCGGCGGAACCATCTCGTGCGACTTCCGCAGCCGGCGGCGGATCAGCAGTGCGCCCTGGAGACCGACCATCACGCCGACGCCGGGCAGCGACCAGACCACCGACAGGGTCCAGCCCAGCGGGGTCGGATTCGGCTTGTACGCCCACAGGCCGAATCCGGCGAGGAGCAGGAAGGGCAGCAGGAAGGGCAGCACGCCGGGCTTCCACTCGGAATGGCGCTGCACCAGTTTCGCATCGCGCCGGGTGGCGGGCGCGACCTCTTGTACGGAGGCGGGGGTCATGGAAGAGGTCCTTCGGGGTTCCTACTACTGCTGTTGCTGAGGCGGCGACTGCCGGGGCTGCTGGGGCTGATGCTGCGGCTGCTGGGGCTGCTGCGGCCAGGCGGGCTGACCGCCGTACGGTCCGGGACCGTAGCCGGGCTGGGGCTGCTGCGGCGGCTGCTGGGGCGCGTAGGGCTGGGGCTGGGGCTGGCCGTAGCCCGTCTGCGGCAACTGCGGCCCGGGCTGCGCCTGGTAGGCCGGCGGAGCTCCGAACCCGTGGGCCGGCTGCGGCGATTGCTGCTGCGGGAGCTGCTGCGCCTGCTGCGCCTGCTGGGCCTGCCGGGCCTCGTTGGCCTGCTGGGTCCACGGGTTCGCCGGCGGCTGCCACGCCTGGTACACCGCGAAGTCCCGCAGCAACAAGGCGATGAGGGTGCAGGTGACCAGGACTCCGGCGGCGAAGGTCGCCAGCTTGAGGCCGCCCTGGGCGGTCGTGGTGAAGTACTCGGTCTGCTTGTCGTCGAAGAGCGCGCCCGACAGGCTGCGCACCCGGTTGTAGCCCTCGATGGCGGCGCCGCCGATGATGATGCCCCGCCCGAGGGTGTTCCCCCGCAGGACCAGCAGGCCGCCCGCCACATAGACGACACCCCAGTTGAGGTTGAACGTCTCTGCGGTTCCGGAGCCGTCACCGGTGCCGTAGTACACGATGCCCTGGAGGAAGTCGGCGACGCCGACCTGCCAGAAGCAGTTGTACACGGCCCAGAGGAGCAGGATGCCTGCCCAGCCCATGGCCACGAAGGCGGCCACACGGTGGGGGCGTGGCGTTGACGCGCTCAACTTCACTCCTATTCGAATGTTCCGTCGTGCAGGGCGGACCACTGCACGCCCACGGGGCCGGATTCACGGCCGCCGGTGATCGTCTTGGGGTCGTCGTACGTCTGTCGGACATCGGCGTCCGAGTTCTTCGCCGTGAGTCCGTCGCCCCACACGGTCCACAGCACCCACGGGGCCTGGTCGAGCGTCGTGCGCTGCGCCGCGCCCAGCGGCACGTGGAAGGACTCCGCGAGGATCCGCGGCTTGCCGTAGTCCGCGAGCCCGCGGTGCCAGGTGGTGGTCCAGCCGCCGGGGTCGAAGGGCCGGTCCGGCGTTCCGCTGTAGTCGTCGACCCCGACCACGTCCACGTACTCGCCGCCCGGGTAGAAGTCCCAGGGCTCGCCGCCGTGGACGCCGTCCCAGGCGGTGGGGGCCCACACGAAGATCAGGTTGTGCAGTCCGCGGGAGCCCACCAGGTAGTCGTGGAGCAACTTCCACAGGGCCGTGTACTGCTGGGGCCTCAGCCCGGCCCACCAGAAGCTCTGCTCCCCGCCGAGCGAGTTCATCTCGTGGTACGGGCGCAGCAGTACGGGGACGTCGTACGCGGCCAGGTAACCGAGGTGGTCCGCGAGGAAGGACAGGTCGAGCAGGAGCGCCGCGTGCTCGGGGGTGCCGGGGGTGAGCATCCGGTCGATCCAGCCGGGATCCTTCGCGGAGGGCGCGTTGCGGCGCAGCGTCTGCTCGTAGCTCTTGACGGGGCTGCCCGGCCACGGCTGGTGGAACGACATCCCGACCAGGCCCGCGGGTGCTCCCCCGTTCTCCGGCAGCACGGTCGTGGTGCCGTTCCACAGCTGTTCGGTGCCGGTCGGGTTGTACGAGCCGTCGGCCTCGCGGGGCAGTCCGTGCCAGACTCCGAGGGCGAGGTCCACCACGTCGTTCGTGTAGGTCCAGGACTCGCGGCGGGCGGGCCAGGCGGCGCGCGAGTAGTCCCGGGCCTCCCCCACGCCCCAGCCCTGCTGCTGGTAGCCGGGGCCCAGGTCGAGTTCGAGGAAGGCCGGCAGCTTGCCGGTGATGTCCCGGGGTTTGCGGTAGTAGTAGCCGGGCGGTTTGGGACCGGTGTGGTCGCCGTACTCGGGGTTGTACCGCTCGTTGTGGACCTCGGCGTGCTGGCCCATGAGGGTGCCCCGGCGGCGGCCCGCCCGGGCGTCCGTCTCCAGGGCGACCAGGAGCCGGTACACGGCCTGGGCCGTCTTGGAGGCCTTGGGGTCCCGCGACAGCAGGTCCTTCTGGAGGGCGGCGGCCGGCGCGCGCGAGGTGTTGAACGCGGCGACTCCGGCGAGGGCGCCGCCCGTCGCCACGGTGGCGGCCGCGCCGAGGAGGAGGTTGCGGCGTTTCAGCTCGCGGTTTAACCCGCGGGCGCGCACGTCACGACCCCACACTCCGAGACCCCCCTCGGTCGACAGCCGGCAGGCTTCGGCCCCCTGTGGGTTGCGCGGAACCTCTGGGGCCGGATTCACCCTACGCGTCGGCCCCCGGGCAATGTGCCCGGGGGCCGATGGTTCACCGTTTGTTACACGTCACGTGGTGCGTGGTTCGCGTCACGCGGCGGGCAGCGCGTCCAGCTGGGCCTGGATCCGGGCGATGTCCGCCTCGGCCTTGGACAGCCGGCCCTTGATCTTGTCCACGACGTTGTCGGGGGCCTTGGCCAGGAAGGCCTCGTTCCCCAGCTTCGCCTCGGCCTGCTGCTTCTCCTTCTCCGCGGCCGCGAGGTCCTTGGAGAGGCGCCCCCGCTCGGCGGCCACGTCGATCGTGCCCGACAGGTCGAGCGCGACCGTGGCACCGGCGACCGGCAGGGTGGCGGTGGCGGTGAAGCCCTCGCCCTCCGGCTGGAGGCGCAGCAGCTGGCGCATGGCCGCCTCGTGCGCGGCGAGCGCCGTACCGGTCAGGTCCACGCGGGCCGGAACCTTCTGGCCGTCCTGGAGGCCCTGCTCCTTGCGGAAGCGGCGGACCTCGGTGACGACGGCCTGGACCTTCTCGATCTCCGCCTCGGCGGCCTCGTCGCGGAAGCCGCTGTCCTTGGGCCACTCGGCGACGACCAGCGACTCGCGCCCGGTCAGCGTGGTCCACAGCGTTTCGGTGACGAACGGGACCACCGGGTGCAGCAGCCGCAGCATGACGTCGATGACCTCGCCCAGGACCCGGCCGGAGACCTTGGCCTGCTCGCCGCCCGCGAAGAACGTCGTCTTCGACAGCTCGACGTACCAGTCGAAGACCTCGTCCCACGCGAAGTGGTAGAGCGCCTCGCTGAGCTTCGAGAACTGGAAGTCCTCGTAGTACGCGTCGACCTGAGCGACCGTCTTGTTCAGGCGGGACAGGATCCAGCGGTCGGTCGCCGAGAGCTGCTCCACGGGGGGCAGGTCGCCCTCGATCGTGGCGCCGTTCATCAGCGCGAAGCGCGTGGCGTTCCAGATCTTGTTGGCGAACTTGCTGGAGGCCTGGACCCAGTCCTCGCCGATCGGCACGTCGGTGCCCGGGTTGGCGCCCTTGGCCAGGGTGAAGCGGACGGCGTCGGAGCCGTACTTGTCCATCCAGTCCAGCGGGTCGACCACGTTGCCGAAGGACTTCGACATCTTCTTGCCGCGCTCGTCGCGGACCAGGCCGGTCAGCGCGATCGTCTTGAACGGGACCTCGCCGTCCATGGCGTACAGGCCGAACATCATCATCCGGGCGACCCAGAAGAAGATGATGTCGTGGCCGGTGACCAGGACGTCGGTGGAGTAGAACTTCGCCAGGTCCGGGGTCTTCTCCGGCCAGCCGAGCGTGGAGAACGGCCACAGGCCGGAGGAGAACCAGGTGTCGAGGACGTCGGTGTCCTGGTGCCAGCCCTCGCCCGTGGGCGCCTCGTCGTCCGGGCCGACGCAGACGATCTCGCCGTCCGGGCCGTACCAGACCGGAATGCGGTGGCCCCACCACAGCTGGCGCGAGATGCACCAGTCGTTGAGGTTGTCGACCCAGTCGAAGTAGCGCTTCTCCATCTCCTTCGGATGGATCGTGACCCGGTCGTCGCGGACCGCGTCGCCGGCGGCCTTGGCGAGGGTCTCGACCTTGACCCACCACTGCAGCGACAGGCGCGGCTCGACGGTGGTGGAGCAGCGGGAGCAGTGCCCGACGGAGTGCAGGTACGGGCGCTTCTCGGCGACGATCCGGCCCTGCTCGCGCAGGGCTCCGACGACCGCGGAACGGGCCTCGAAGCGGTCCAGGCCGAGGAAGGGGCCGTGGACGGTGATGTTGCCGTGCTCGTCCATGATCGTCATGTTGGGCAGGCCGTGGCGCTGCCCGATGGCGAAGTCGTTCGGGTCGTGCGCCGGGGTCACCTTGACGCAGCCGGTGCCGAACTCCGGGTCGACGTGCGTGTCGGCGACGACCGGGATGGAGCGGTCGGTGAGCGGCAGCTTGATGAGCTTGCCGACGAGGTGCTTGTAGCGCTCGTCGTCCGGGTGGACGGCGATGGCCGTGTCACCGAGCATCGTCTCGGCGCGGGTGGTCGCGACGACGAGCGTGTCCTCGCCCTCGCCGTACTTGATCGAGACGAGCTCGCCCGCGTCCTCCTGGTACTCCACCTCGATGTCGGAGATGGCCGTGAGGCAGCGGGGGCACCAGTTGATGATGCGCTCGGCGCGGTAGATCAGCTCGTCGTCGTAGAGCTTCTTGAAGATCGTCTGGACGGCCTTGGAGAGGCCCTCGTCCATGGTGAAGCGCTCGCGCGACCAGTCGACGCCGTCGCCGAGGCGGCGCATCTGGCCGAGGATCTTGCCGCCGTACTCTTCCTTCCACTGCCAGACGCGCTCGACGAACTCCTCGCGGCCCAGGTCGTGGCGGGACTTGCCCTCCTCGGCGAGCTGCTGCTCGACCTTGTTCTGGGTGGCGATGCCGGCGTGGTCCATGCCGGGCAGCCACAGCGACTCGTAGCCCTGCATGCGCTTGCGCCGGGTCAGGGCGTCCATGAGCGTGTGCTGGAAGGCGTGCCCCAGGTGCAGGGAGCCGGTGACGTTCGGCGGCGGGATCACGATGGTGTACGCGGGCTTCTCGCTCGCGGCGTCGGCCGTGAAGTACCCACGCTCTACCCAGCGCTCGTAGAGCTTCCCCTCTACCTCGGCCGGAGCGTACGCGGTCGGCAGTTCGGAGTGGGGGCTGCTGGGTGTCTGCGTGTTCTCGGTCACGAGGCACAGTTTAGAGCCGTAACAGTCCAGCTATGAAACCGGTAATCCGGGGGCCCGGCGGCCTGCGGGGGATCTGCTTCCGACAGGATGTCTGAAACGCATAAGGATTCCTGAAGGGGGATGCGGGCATGAGCTACAACCAGCCGGGGCCGTACGGAGGCCAGCCGCCGCAGCAGCCGGGACCGTACGGCGGCCCGCAGCCGGGACCGTACGGGCAGCCCGCGCCGCAGCCCGGCTACGGCTACCCGCAGCAGCCCCCGCCGCCGGGCATCCCCCCGCAGGGCTACCCCCAGCAGCAGCCCCAGCCGGGCTACGGCTACCCCCAGCAGCCCCCGTACGGCATGCAGCCCCAGCCGCCGAAGAAGTCCAAGGCGGGCGTGGTGATCGCGGTGGTCGTCGCGATAGCGGCCGTCGCCGGCGCGGGCTGGTACTTCACGAAGGGCGGCGGCGCCACGGGCCCGATCGCCGCGAACACCAAGGGCTACAAGCTGGTCGCCCCGGCGTCGGTGGACGACTTCAAGAAGAACCCGAACTACAAGGAGAAGCCCCTCAGCGACAAGGACCGCCAGGAGCTGGAGGCCATCGGCATCAAGAACCCCACCAGGGTCGCCATGGACTACACCTCGGGCGACCCGTCCAACGCGCTGACGACCAAGGGCCTGAGCTTCCAGGGCCTGTACGGCGAGCTCGCGGATCCCGAGAAGTCGGTGGACGCCTACTTCGCCACCGCCAAGCTCAACGCCGGCAAGGACAAGTCCGCGACGGTCGACATGATCGGCAGCCCGAAGTCGATGTCCCCCTCCGGGTTCAGCGGCGCAGTGATGAAGTGCCAGGAAATGAAGATCACCTCGACGAGCACCACGGCGTCGAAGGGTCCGAAGGAGCTGACCCTTCCGATCTGCATCTGGGGTGACTACAGCACCCTGACCATGGTCAGCGCCTCCGACGCCGCCTCCATCCTGGCGGGCAAGCAGGGCTACACCCTGGAGCAGACCGCCGAACTGGCGGCGAAGCTCTACAACACCGCCCGCGTCAAGAAGTAACCGCGGGCCACACGCGTAGGGGCGCCCGGCCGATGGCCGGGCGCCCCTACGCGTGCGTCGTGTCGGCTACGCCGACTTCTCCTGCGGGCCCTGGTCCTTCGGGACGATGCGGGGGACCAGCGTCGGGTTCACGTTCGAGCGGACGACGTCCGAGGTGATGACCACACGGGCCACGTCCTTGCGGGACGGGACCTCGTACATCACCGACATCAGGACCTCTTCCATGATGGCGCGCAGCCCTCGCGCGCCCGTCTGGCGCAGGATCGCCTGGTCCGCGATGGCTTCCAGCGCCTCGCGCTCGAAGTCCA
This sequence comes from Streptomyces vinaceus, assembly GCF_008704935.1. Classification (NCBI taxonomy): domain Bacteria; kingdom Bacillati; phylum Actinomycetota; class Actinomycetes; order Kitasatosporales; family Streptomycetaceae; genus Streptomyces; species Streptomyces vinaceus. The sequence continues at coordinate 4,899,731 of NZ_CP023692.1, read as the reverse complement.
GCTCGACGCCGTCGAGTTCGAAGAGGCGCTGGTACTGCTTCACCAGCGCGTTCCGCGGCTCCACCAGGATCTGCAGCAGCGCCTCGCGGTCCAGGTTGTGCACCGAGGTGATGACGGGCAGACGGCCGATGAACTCGGGGATCATCCCGAACTTCACCAGGTCCTCCGGCATGACCTCCTGGAACTGGTCGCTCGCCTCGATCTCGCGCTTCGAGCGGATCGTCGCCCCGAAGCCGATCCCCTTGGCGCCGGCCCGCGACTCGATGATCTTCTCCAGGCCCGCGAAGGCACCGCCCACGATGAACAGCACGTTCGTCGTGTCGATCTGGATGAACTCCTGGTGCGGGTGCTTGCGGCCGCCCTGGGGCGGGACCGAGGCCGTCGTCCCCTCCAGGATCTTCAACAGGGCCTGCTGCACGCCCTCGCCGCTCACATCGCGCGTGATCGACGGGTTCTCGCTCTTGCGGGCGACCTTGTCGATCTCGTCGATGTAGATGATCCCGGTCTCGGCCTTCTTGACGTCGTAGTCGGCCGCCTGGATCAGCTTGAGCAGGATGTTCTCGACGTCCTCGCCCACGTACCCGGCCTCCGTCAGCGCCGTCGCGTCGGCGATGGCGAACGGGACGTTGAGCATGCGGGCGAGCGTCTGGGCCAGCAGCGTCTTGCCGGAGCCCGTGGGGCCCAGCAGCAGGATGTTGGACTTCGCGAGCTCGATCGCGTCGTCCCGGCCCTGCGCACCGCCGTTCTCGCCGGCCTGGACGCGCTTGTAGTGGTTGTAGACCGCCACCGAGAGGGCCTTCTTCGCCGGCTCCTGGCCGACGACGTAGCTCTCCAGGAACTCGTAGATCTCACGAGGCTTGGGGAGTTCCTCCCACCGGACCTCGGAGGTCTCCGCGAGCTCCTCCTCGATGATCTCGTTGCAGAGGTCGATGCACTCGTCGCAGATGTACACACCGGGTCCTGCGATGAGCTTCTTCACCTGCTTCTGGCTCTTTCCGCAGAACGAGCACTTGAGCAGGTCGCCGCCGTCACCGATGCGTGCCACGAGGTGCTTCCCCTTCGCCTGGGAGACGCCTGGTTCAGCGCTCCTGGTGCCTCATATCCGACGGTACCTTGCCGGGGGCCCCGTTCGGGGCCCCCTTGACGTGGTTCACATCGCCGAATGTGACGACGTGCCCACGCCAACTGGCGGCAAGGATCAGTGGGAGTTCTTGCGGGTCGAGACGATCTGGTCGATCAGGCCGTACGCGAGCGCGTCCTCGGCCGTCAGGATCTTGTCGCGCTCGATGTCCTCGCGGATCTTCTCGATCGGCGTGGTCGAGTGCTTGGCCAGCATGGTCTCCAGCTGGTCGCGCATGCGCAGGATCTCGTTGGCCGCGATCTCCAGGTCGGAGAGCTGCTCGCGACCGGTGCCGCCGGACGGCTGGTGGATCAGCACGCGGGCGTTCGGCAGCGCCATGCGCTTGCCCGGCGTGCCGGCGGCCAGCAGGACGGCGGCGGCGGAGGCCGCCTGGCCCATGCAGACCGTCTGGATGTCCGGCTTCACGAACTGCATCGTGTCGTAGATCGCCGTCAGCGCCGTGAAGGAGCCGCCCGGGCTGTTGATGTAGATCGAGATGTCGCGGTCGGGGTCCATCGACTCCAGGCACAGCAGCTGCGCCATGACGTCGTTGGCGGAGGCGTCGTCGATCTGCACGCCGAGGAAGATCACGCGCTCCTCGAAGAGCTTCGCGTACGGGTCGTACTCGCGCACGCCCTGCGAGGTGCGCTCGACGAAGCGCGGGACGACGTAGCGGTTGTCCACCGGCGCGCCGGTGTAGAGGCCGCTCGCGGGAGAGAGGTTGTTCATGTGCATCTGGGTGTTCACCATCCTGGTGGCGTTCTGCGGGCTGGGGCTTGCCGGGTGCGGGCGGGCGTACGGGTCCTCGTACGAGGGCCCGCGCGCCGGGGCCGGGGTCAGGCCCCGGTGCCGCCGCCGCCCGGGACCAGCGACGCGGCGGAGATGATCTCGTCGATCAGGCCGTACTCCTTGGCCTCCTCCGCCGTGAACCAGCGGTCGCGGTCGCCGTCGCGGATGATCGCCTCCACGGTCTGGCCGGAGTGGTGCGCGGTGATCTCGGCCATGCGCTGCTTCGTGCGCAGCAGGTACTGGGCCTGGATCTTGATGTCCGAGGCGGTGCCGCCGATGCCGGCCGAACCCTGGTGCATCAGGATGTCGGTGTTCGGCAGCGAGAAGCGCTTGCCCGCGGTACCGCCGGTGAGCAGGAACTGGCCCATCGAGGCCGCCATGCCCATGCCGATGGTGACGACGTCGTTCGGGATGTACTGCATCGTGTCGTACACCGCCATACCCGCCGTCACCGAGCCGCCCGGGCTGTTGATGTACAGGTAGATGTCCTTCTCCGGCTCCGCGGCCAGGAGGAGGAGCTGCGCGGTGATCTTGTTCGCGATGTCGTCGTCGACCTGCTGGCCGAGGAAGATGATGCGCTCGCCGAGCAGCCGGTTGTAGACATGGTCGCCGAGGCCGCCACCGATGGACGGCTCACCCGCGGCGTAAGGCTTCAGATTCGTCACGTATCCACCTGCTCGTCTCCGACGGCCACATGCCGTCTCAGCGTCTCGTTCTGGGGCGCGGACCGTTGGGGGCGGCGTGGCCGCCTGCGTCCGGTTACTCCCGTGCCCTCGTATTCATGGACCCTAACGCGCAGGTCGGACAACGCCATCCCGCTTCCCGAACTGTTCGCTCGGAGCGCAAGGTCCGCGGGGGCCGGCAGCACATGCGGGAAGGCCCGCACACGGCTGTGTACGGGCCTTCCGGATGCTGCTGGGCGGGCGGCGCTCAGGGCGCCGCCCAGGGTGTTACTTGGCCTCTTCGGCGTCGCCCTCGGCGTCACCGTCGACGGCCGCCTCGACGGCCTCGGCGACCGTCTCCTCGTCCTCGTCGGACAGGTCCACGACCTCGCCGTTGGTGTCGACGACCTTGGCGGCCTCGACGACGACCGCGAGCGCCTTGCCGCGGGCGACCTCGCCGACGAGCATCGGCACCTGGCCACCCTCGACGACGGCCTGGGCGAACTGGTCGGGGGACATGCCGGAGGAGGCCGCACGGCGCATGAGGTGCTCGGTGAGCTCCTCCTGGTCGACGCCCAGCTTCTCCTTGTTGACCAGCGCGTCCAGGACGAACTGGGTCTTGATGCCCTTGATCGCCTGGTCCTTGGTCTCGGCGTCGAACTCCTCGACCGTCTTGCCCTGGAACTCCAGGTACTTCTCGATGGTCAGGCCCATCTGGCCGAGCTGGTGGTGCTCCAGGTTGTGCTTGCGGGTGTTGACCTCGTCCTCGAGCAGCTTCTCGGGGATCGGCACCTCGACGAGCTCCAGCAGCTTCTCCAGGACGCGCTCCTGGGCCTGCGTGGCCTGGTCGTACTGCTTCATGTTCTCAAGGCGCTTGCGGCTGTCCGCCTTGAGGTCCTCAAGCGTGTCGAACTCGCTCGCCATCTGCGCGAACTCGTCGTCCAGCTCCGGAAGCTCCTTGGCGGAGACCTTGGTGACCTTGACGGTGACCTCGGCGTCCTTGCCCTCGGCGGAGCCGCCCTTCAGCTGGGAGGTGAAGGTGGCCTCGCCACCGGCCTCCAGGCCCTTGACGGCCTCGTCGATGCCGTCGAGGAGCTCGCCCGAGCCGATGGTGTACGAGACGTCGGAGGCGACGCCGTCGGGCAGCACCTCGCCGTCGACCTTGGCCTCCAGGTCGATGGTGACGACGTCACCCTCGGCGGCGGCGCGCTCGACGTCGTTCGTGGACGCGAAGCGGCCGCGCAGCTGCTCGACCGACTTCTCGACGTCCTCGTCGGAAACCTCGACCGCGTCGACCTCGACCTCGATGCCGGAGTAGTCCGGGATCTCGATCTCGGGGCGGACGTCGACCTCGGCGGTGAAGGCCAGCAGCTCGCCGTCCTTCAGCTCCGTGATGTCGACCTCGGGCTGGCCCAGCGGGTTCAGGTCGGCCTCGTTGACCGCCTCGGTGTAGAACTTCGGGAGGGCGTCGTTGACGGCCTCCTCCAGCACCGCACCGCGACCGAAGCGCTGGTCGATGACCCGGGCGGGGATCTTGCCCTTGCGGAAGCCCTTCACCGTGACCTGCTGGTTGATCTTCTTGTACGCCGCGTCGAGGCTGTCCTTGAGCTCCTCGAAGGGCACCTCAACAGTGAGCCGAACCCGAGTCGGGTTCAGGGTCTCCACGGCGCTCTTCACGGTTCGGTCTCCTTGTGGCTGACTGCTTGGGGTCTGCGTCCACGCTGCGATTCAGCGGTTCGGCGGATTCGGCCCGGTCCATCAGACACACGGGCACGCAGCTTGCATAGTAACCGCAAGCGGCAATCAGCCCACAACGCGATCTTGTGATGCGGTGGTGGTGGTCGGGGTGGCCGGATTCGAACCGACGACCTTCCGCTCCCAAAGCGGACGCGCTACCAAGCTGCGCCACACCCCGTCGGTGCGACACGTAGGGTACATGGCCGGAGACCCTCTGATGCGCGGGGTTTTTACGAACGTTTCCGGACGGCGCACCGCGCCCGCGCAATGGGGTGTGCGCTCCCCCGGCCCGACCCGCTAGGATGCTGTCCGTGCCGCGGTCCCCGGACCTGCGGCGCACGCGTTGCGGGCGTAGCTCAATGGTAGAGCCCTAGTCTTCCAAACTAGCTACGCGGGTTCGATTCCCGTCGCCCGCTCTGAAGCACGAAGGGCCAGGTCAGAGGATGTCTCCTCGACCTGGCCCTTGGTCGTTCCCGGGGCTCCGATCAGCCCGTCGTGCCCCCTGCGGAGAGCGCCGTCAGGTCAGTGGTGGACCGAGGCGCAGGTGACCGTGGTCTTGCCGTCGGCCGTCTTGACGACGTACTTGGCTCCGCTCAGGCCGCCGAGGTCGAACCGGCCCGACTTGTTGACGGGGACCGAGCCCGAGCTGGAGCCGGAGTAGGTCACCGTCGTACCGGCGGGGAAGCCCTCGCCCCATACGTGGTACTTGCCGGCCGAGTCCACCTCGACGTTGCACTTGGCGGCCGCGGGGGCCGCGAGGGCCGCGGGGGCCGCCGCGAGAGCGGGAGCCATGATCAGCGCGAGTACTGCAAGACGGCGTGTCCGGTTCATCATTCGACCTGCCTTGGACGCCCTGTGGTGCGGCAGCGCCGGCGTGGGCACGGGGGCTGTTGATCGTTGCCCGTTCTGCCGTGCTGATGGCGTCTCTCATTTTATCGGCCGGTGTGTCGCGCGGCATCTCACGGACGGCCTCGACGGGGTACCGGCGGCCGGCCGGTACCCCCGGGGGCGGGCGCGGTCTAGAGCTTGATTCCCGCGATGGTGTCCGCGAGGGAGTTGAGGAAGCGGTTGACGTCCGGGGCGATGGAGCTGGACGCCAGGAAGAAGCCGAAGAGGACCGCGACGATCGCGGGGCCGGCCTTGATGTGGTTGCCGCGGATCAGCACCACCAGGATGACCGCCAACAGAACCACCACTGACAGCGAAATGGCCACTACTGATCACACCTTCGGTCGTCCCCTGGTCGGCCCGGGGCGCACGGCCAAGCGCAACCCCACACGGACCATCCTCCCACCAACGGGCCCCGGCTATCCGTCCCGTGGCGAATCGGCATCGCCGCTTTCCCGCCAACCGGCCATGCGCCGGGCATATTTCGGACGCGGGGCCCGGGTCATCGCGCGGTGAGGCCGAGGAGGGAGCGGACATACGCGTACTTCGCGGACAGCCGTTCCCGGGTGGGGCCGTCCAGTACGGAGAGCCTCGCGGGGTCCGCGTTGTGCGCCAGGTCGGCCTCCTTGACCAGGAGGGCGCCCGGAGTGGCGAGGATCCTGGCCGCGTACTCCTCCACCGGCTCGCCGACCCGCTTCGTCACCGCCAGCACCATGTCCTTGACCGGCTGCGGCAGAGCGGCGGAATCCAGCCATTCCCGGCTGAGCGCGTCGTCCTCGACAGCGTCGTGCAGCCAGGCCGCCGCCTGCTGCTCCGGGCTGCCGCCGCGCACGCGGACCCCCTCGGCAACGGCCGCGAGGTGCTCCGCGTACGGCCGGCCGGCCTTGTCGGTCTGGCCCTCGTGCGCGGAGCGCGCCAGGGCCTCGACCTCGATCAGGGTCAGCGGCTGCTGCTGCCGTTGGGTCATGCGATCCCCTTCGCCGCCGTACGGAGGGCCTGCACGGCCCGGCGTACGTCCGCCTGCGTGGTACGCCAGTTGGAGAACGCCGCGCGCAGGGCGGGGGTTCCCGCGTAGACGGTGGGGGTGACGAAGACCTCCTCCCGCGCGGCCTCGCGCAGGGCCGTGAGGCGGTCGGGGGTGGGGTCCTCGGCGAGGGTGAAGCAGACGACGTTCAGTCGGACCGGGGCGAGGAGGCGGAAGGCCGGGTCCTGGTCGAGCGCGGCGCCGAGGGCCTCGGCGCAGGCGATGTCGCGCTCGACGATCTCGCGGTGGCCTTCGCGGCCGTACGCGCGGAGGGTGAACCAGGCGGCGAGGGCGCGCAGCCGGCGCGAGTTCTCGGGGGTGAGGTGGACCAGGTCGGGGTGTTCGCCGAGGGGGCCGAGGTAGGCGGCGGCGTTCTGGAAGACGCGGGCCTGGAGGTCTTGGCGGCGGGTGAACTGGACGGCGCTGTCGTAGGGGACGTTCAGCCACTTGTGCAGGTCGACGCAGACGGAGTCGGAGGCGTCGAGGCCTTCGGCGAGGTGGGCGTGGTCCGGTGAGAGGGCGGCGAAGGCGCCGAAGGCGGCGTCGGTGTGGAGCCAGAAGGTGTGGCGCTCGCGGAGGGCGGCGACGGCGCGGAGGTCGTCGAAGTCCACGGTGTTGACGGTGCCGGCGTTGGCGACGACCACCGCCGGGCCGGGGGTGTCGGCGAGGGCGCGGTCGAGGGCGGCGGGGTCGACGGCCTCGCGGCCCGGGAGGGTGGGGACGCGGACGAGGGAGCGGCGGCCGAGGCCGAGGACGGAGAGGGCCTTGGCGATGGAGGAGTGCGGGGCCCCGGAGAGGACGCGGACGGGGCCGAGCGCCGCCGCGCCGTCCTCGGAGGGGGAGACGCCGAGGCGCTCGCCGAGCCACTCGCGGGCGATGGCGAGGCCCGTGGTGTTGGACAGGGTGGCGCCGCTGACGAAGGTTCCGGTATGGGCGTCGGAGAGGCCGAAGAGCTCGCGCAGCCAGGCGACGGTCTCGCGTTCGAGGTCCTGTCCGGCGCCGTCCAGGGCGGAGTTGGAGTTCTGGTCGTGTACGGCGGTCAGCCAGTCGCCCGCGAGGGCGGCGGGGGTGGCGCCGCCGGTGACGAAGCCGAGGTAGCGGGGGCCGGCGGAGGCGGAGAGGCGCGGTGCCCAGCGCTCCGCGAAGGCGGCGAGGGCGGCTTCCGTGCCGTCGGCGCGCTCCGGCAGGGGCTCCGGCTCCCGCGGGGGCCCGGCGGACGGTACGACGGGACGGGCGTCCAGGGCTGCGAGGGCCCCGGCGGCGGTACGGCGGGTGGCCTCCAGCAGGTCGGGGAGGCGGGCGAGGTCGGTGGCGAGCGTGCGGTCCATGGGGGCACGGTAGGGACCCGGCGGGCCCGGCGGACCGGCCAATCGGGGGTGATTGGCCGGTCCGGGGGTGCCCGGGGCGGCGTAGGGTCGGGGGATGACGCGGTGGGTGGCGGGGGTTGTTGTCGGGGTGGTCGTGGCGGGGGCGGCGGTGGGGTGTGATGTGCCGCCCGCTCCGGATGCCGCGCCCGGACCCAGTGGGATCCGGCCCCCGGCGCCCACGGTCGCCGCCTCCCCGCCCGCGCCGAAGGCCCCCGCGTGTCCTGCGGGCGGGGTGCGGCTGGCGGAGGGGGCCGGGGACGCCGCCATGGGGCTGCGCGTCGCCGACATCCAGCTGGTCAACTGCGGTACGGAGCCCTACGTACTGGAGGGCTACCCGGAGGTCCGGCTGCTGGACGGCAAGCGGGCCCCCGTCGAGGTGGCCGTCCAGCACGGGGGTGACGGCATCGCCGCCGCGCCCACCGGCACCGAGGGCGATCCGCAGCGGGTCGAGCTCCGGCCCGGACAGGCGGCCGGCTTCGGCATGGTGTGGCGGAACCTGGTGACCGATTCGACCGTGCCCGCCGCCGAGGGGTGGGTGCTGGAGGTGACCCCGCGGGCCGGTGCGCCCCGGCTGGAGCTGGAGCTGCGCCATTCCGTCGACCTCGGGAACACCGGGAAGCTGGGGATCAGCCCCTGGAAGGCGGCGGCGCGGTGATCATCTGGCTCAACGGGCCCTTCGGGGGCGGGAAGACGCAGACCGCGTACGAACTGCACCGGCGGCTGCCGGGCAGCGTCGTGTGCGATCCGGAGCACGTCGGGTTCGGGCTGCACCGCATGACGCCGCCCGCGCTGCGCGGGGACTTCCAGGACCTGCCGGCGTGGCGGCAGGGCGTGTTCGAGGTGCTGGAGCTGGCCGCCGAGGGGCACGCGGGACCCGTCCTCGTCCCGATGACCGTGACCGAGCCGCGCTACTTCGCCGAGACCGTCGGCCGGCTGCGCGGAGCGGGGCACGACGTACGGCACTTCGCGCTGCTGGCCGAGCGCCGGACCGTGCTGCGCCGGCTCGGGGAGCGCGGGCTCGGGCGCGGGCTGAAACGGGAGGGCTTCGCGGTGGCCCGGCTCGACGGCTGTCTGGAGGCCCTGCGCGGACCGGAGTTCGCCGACCACCTGGTCACCGACCACCTCACGGTGTCCCAGGTGGCGGGCCGGATCGCGGCCATGACCGGGCTGCGCGCCGCCCCGGACACCGACGGCCCGCTCCGCGCGCGGCTGCGGCGCGCGCTCGTCGGCGTCCGGCACGTCCGGTTCGACTAGGCCGTCAGGCCGTGCCCGTCCGTCGGCGCAGGCTCCAGCGGGCCGGGAGGAGGGTGGCCGTCAGGCCCAGGGCGAGGGCCGCCGCCACGAACGAGGCGTACAGCACCGGCGGGACGTGCGGGGGCGCCCCCGTCACGACCTTGGTCAGCGGGTACAGCGTGGCCAGGGCGATCGCGCTGCCCAGGGTGACGCCCGCGCCGCCGACCAGGAGGGCCTCCCAGCGGAGCATCCGCAGCACCTGCCCGCGGGTCGAGCCGACCAGGCGCAGCATCCGCAGTTCGTGGCGGCGGTCGAGGACGGTCATCACCAGGGTGTTGGCGGCGGCGACGGCCGCGAAGCCGCCGAGGACGGCCGCCATGAGGGCGTTGGCCCAGGCGCCGACCTCGCGCTCCGTGCTCTGGGCGGTGGTCCACTCCGAGGGCGACACGGCCGGCCCCAGCCCCGCCGGGACCGGGCCGCGGACCAGCAGTTCGGTGGCGCGCCCGGCCGTCGTGTGGCCGGTCAGGTCGGATGCGGGGAGGGTGACCAGGCCGAGGCCCAGGCCCCGGGTGTAGACGGCCACGATCTCGGGGTTCGCCGGGACCCCGTCGGGGAGGCGGAGTTCGACGCGGTCGCCGACGCCGAGGCGGGCGGACTCGGCGAGGGTGCGGTCCACGGCGACCGTGCCGGGGCGCAGCGCGCCGAGGCTGCCCTCGCGTACGCCCAGGTCCTGGACGGTGGTGACGTCGCCCGCGACGCCCTGGGCCGAAGCGGACTGGAAGCGCCGCTCGGAGCCCGTGCCGGACATCGCCAGTACCGAAGTGCGGGTGATCGCGACTCCCCCGCGCGCGTCGGCCGGCGGGTCGGTGATCACGTGGTCGGCCAGGAGGCCCGCCGCCTGCTGCTGACGCGTCGCCTCCTCCTCGCTGGTGTGCAGGAAGACGAGGACCGAGGAGAAGGCCATGGCCAGCACGATGGGGGTGATCGCGGAGGCGAACCGGCGGGCGTTGGCCCGGGAGTTGGCGGCGGCGAGCGAGCCGGAAGCCCCCGCGGCGCGGAGCGGGAGCCCGAGTACCCCGGCGCAGGCGCGGGCGATCAGCGGGCCGAGCAGGGCCACGGCCAGCATGAAGAGCATGACCACGCCGAGCGCGGCGTTGGCGGCGTCGTCCCCGCCGGAGGTGGCGGCGAGCCCCGCGCAGGCGGCCCCGCCGGCCAGGGCGGCGATGCCCAGCGGCGTACGGATCCACCCCGGCCGCAGGCGTTCCACGGCGGCCGCGGCCAACGCCTGGCCGGGCCGGATCCGGGCGGGGCGGCGCGCGGCGGCCCAGCCGGCGAGCAGCGCGGTGACCAGGCCGGCCCCGGCGGCGGAGACGAGCGGGATCCAGGAGACGGTGAGCTCGACCCCGTCCGGGATCGCGCCCTTGGCCTGGAGCTGCCCGAACCACCAGGCGGCGAGGCCGATGCCGGGTACGCAGCCCAGTACACCCGCGGCGGGGGCGACGAGCAGGGCTTCGGTGGCGACGATGCGCCGGACCTGCCGCGGGGTGGCTCCGACGGCGCGCAGCAGGGCGAACTCGCGCGAGCGCTGCCCGACGCAGAGCGCGACGGTCCCGGCGGCGGTGAAGACGGCGACCAGGGTGGCGATGCCGCCGAAGGAGCCGCCGAGGCCCATCAGCAGTTCCTTGGCACCCGCGAGCTGCGGGTCCACGGCGCGGGCGGCGCCGGTCAGCACCTGGGCGCGGCCGTCGACGGCCGCGCGCACCCGCTCCGGGTCGGCGTCGAAGAGGACGACGGCGTCGAGCGCGCCGGGGTGTCCGGACAGGGCCCGCGCCTCGGCGTCGGAGAACCAGACGCCGGTGCCTGCGGCCCGTCCCACGACCCGGAACTCCCGCTTCCCGACCGGGGTGTCGAGCGTGATCCGCTCCCCCGCGGCCCCCGCCCCCGCACCCGCACCCGCACCCAGCACGACCTCCCCCGGAGCCCCCGGGGCCCGGCCCCCCGCGAGCGGCGTCCCCGTGAAGGCGGACGCGCCCCACCCCGAGGCCTCCAGGGAGCCGGAGCCCCCTTCGCCCCGTACGGGGAACACCACGTCGGGGACGGCCCGGCCCAGCGGGGCCAGCCGCTCCAGCAGGGCGGCGTCGACCCGGGCCCGCTCCGGGACCCGTACCGCTTCCTCGTAGGCGCCCTCGCCGCTGCCCGCCTGCCAGTGGATCCGCTGGTCGGCGGCGACGACCACCGGCGCCTGGGCGTACCGGGTCGGCGGGAGGGCCGCCCGGGCTCCGCTCTCCAGCAGGATCCCGCAGGCGGAGACGATGGCGACGGTCATGAGCAGGGCGACGAAGGTGCCGGCGAAGGCGGCGGGTCGGAAGCGCACCGCCGCCCGGGCCAGGCCGTTGGGGCGGAGAGGCATCAGGCGGCCGCTCCCGCGTAGGCCGGGGCGGTGAGCGCGGTCATGCGGGCGGCGATGGTCGCGGCGGAGCTCCGCGGGAGCCGGTCGGCGATCAGGCCGTCGGCGAGGAAGAGCACCTGGTCGGCCGAGGCGGCGGCGGCCGGGTCGTGGGTGACCATGACGATGGTGGCCCCGAGGGAGTCCACGGCGGAGCGGAGCAGTCCGAGGACCTCGGCTGCGGTGGTGGTGTCGAGCGCGCCGGTGGGTTCGTCGGCGAAGACCACGTCGGGGCGGGTGACCAGGGCCCGGGCGATGGCGACGCGCTGCTGCTGGCCGCCGGAGAGCTCCGCGGGCCGCCGCCGGCCCTTGCCTTCGAGGCCGACCCGGGCGAGCAGGTCCTCGGCCCGCGCCCGGTCCTGGCGGCCGCCGGCGAGGCGCATCGGGAGCAGCACGTTCTGCTCCACGGTCAGGGAGGGCAGCAGGTTGAAGGCCTGGAAGACGAAGCCGAGGCGGCTGCGGCGCAGTTCGGTGAGCTCGTTCTCGTTCATGCCGGTGATCTCGGTGCCGCCGAGGCGGACGGAGCCCGCGGTGGGCACGTCCAGCCCGGCCGCGCACTGGAGGAAGGTGGACTTGCCGGAGCCGGAGGGTCCCATGACGGCGGTGAAGCTGCCGCGCGGCAGGCTGAGGTCGATCCCGCGCAGCGCGTGCACGGTGGCGGCCCCCCGCCCGTACTCGCGCCGTACGCCGCGCAGCTCGACGGCGGCCGCGCCCTCGTGCGGCGCCTGCGCGGTGCCTTCGTACGCCGCCTGCGCCGTGCCCTCGTACGCCGTCCGCACGCTCTCGCGCCGCCGCCCGCTCCGCCGGAGCCCCATGGTGTGCCGCCTTCCGTACCCGTCGGTGATCGTGGTCACGACGCTACGGAGGCGGTGGCGGGTGCGGACATGGCGGAGCCAGGCGGATCGGAGGTGGGGAAAACCCCCGTACGAAGGTCGGGCCCGGCTCAGGGCGAGCGGCGGATGAGCAGCAGGGCGCGGTCGTCGTTGACGTCCTTGGCGACCTTTTCGATCAGGTGCCAGGCCGCGCCCTCCCACCCGGCGGCGACGTAGCGATCGGCCTCGCCGGTGAGGCGGTCGATGCCCTCGCTGATGTCGCGGTCGGCGGTCTCGACGAGCCCGTCGGTGAAGAGCATGAGGACGTCGCCGCGGCGGAGGTTGCCGCGGGCGGGCTCGAACTCGGCCCCGTCGTACACGCCGAGCAGCGGTCCCTCGCCGGACTTCTCCTGCCAGCGGCCGGTACCCGCGGAGAGCTGGAGGGCGGGCAGGTGGCCGGCGGACAGGAGCTCGTAGTCGCCGGTCTCCAGGTCCAGGACGAGGTGGATGGAGGTGGCGAAGCCCTCGTCCCAGTCCTGGCGGAGCAGGTAGCCGTTGGCGGCGGGCAGGAACCCGTGCGGGGGCAGGGCGCCGAGCAGGCCGCCGAACGCGCCGGACAGCAGCAGGGCGCGGCTGCCGGCCTCCATGCCCTTGCCGGAGACGTCGGTGAGGACGATCTCCAGGGTCCGGCCGCCGTTCGTCCGGGCGGCGACGACGAAGTCGCCGGAGAAGGACTGGCCGCCGGCCGGGCGCAGGGCCATCTCGCGGTGCCAGCCGCGCGGAAGGGCGGGCAGTTTGCTCTGGACGCGGATGCGTTCGCGCAGGTCGAAGAGCATGGTGCCGCCGCGCCGCCAGGGCACGCCGACGCGGCTGCGGAACTGCGCGATGATCAGCCCGAAGAACCCGCAGGCGGCGACGGTCAGGACCGTGCCGGGGGTGACCCGGGCCGGGCCCAGGGTGTACGGGCCGAGGACCAGCGCCTCGACGATGAGCGCGGCCGCGGAGGCCGCGTACAGCGCGAGCAGGCTCGCGGGGCGCAGCAGCAGGCCGCCCGCGACGATCGGCAGGACGAGGGCGGAGGGCGAGAACCAGACGGGCAGCATGAGTGTGCCGCAGGCGATCGCGGGAACGGTCAGGAGCAGCCCGGCGAAGGCGAGCCAGTCGGAGGCGTCGCCGCGGAAGTAGTCGACGGCGGATTTGCGCAGGGCGGTGCGGGCCCGGTGCGACAGCATGCGCGTCCGGGCCATGAGCGTCTCCACGCGTGCTCCGGCCATTGCTTCGGGACCCTATCCATCCTGGCTGTGCGCGCGCAGGGGGACCCCCGGACCTGGGGTCTCCGGCCGGTCGAAAACCCTTCGACTGTGACGGAATGCCCTGGTAAGGATGGGCGTATGGCTCTTGAGATGCGCGTATTGCAGGCTGATGAGTGGGATGTCTGGTACGACCACCTGGAACTGGCGTTCGGCGGAGTGCCGGAGTCTCCCCAGGAGCGGGAACTTTACAAGTCCTTGACGGAGCCCGGCCGCTCGCTGGGCGTCTGGGACGGCGGGAACTGCGTCGGCTCGGCCGGCGCCTTCTCCTTCCGGCTGTCGGTGCCGGGTGGTGCCCTGGTGCCGGCGGCCGGGGTCACGATGGTGGGCGTCGCGCCCACGCACCGCCGCCGCGGGGTGCTCACGTCGATGATGCGCCGCCAGCTCGACGACGTCCGGGCGGGTGGCGAGCCGATCGCCGTGCTGACGGCCTCGGAGTCGGCGATCTACGGGCGTTTCGGTTACGGCATCGCGACATACGCCCTTTCCCTGACCGTCGACACCACCCGCGTGCGGCTCACGGTGCCGCCGGGGACGGACGAGGTGCGGCTGCGGCTCGCCGATCCGGAGAAGGCCCTGCCGGAGTGCGAGCAGGTGTACGCGGAGCTGGTCTCCCGTCGGCCCGGCATGCCGGCGCGGCAGCCGGGCTGGGAGCGGTTGTCCCTGCTGGACCCGGAGTCGATGCGCGAGGGCGCCTCGCCGCTCAAGTGCGTGGTGGCGGAGCGGGCGGACGGCGAGGTCGCCGGGTACGCCCGCTACCGGGTCAAGCCCGTGTACGACCACGGGTGGGAAGGCAAGGTCGAGGTGGCCGACCTCGACGCGCTGGACCCGGCGACGACGGCGGCGCTCTGGCGCTACCTGTTCGAGATCGACCTGACCGCGACCGTACGGGCGGGCAGGCGGCCCGCGGACGATCCGCTGCTCCACCTGGTCAGTGACGTCCGGCGCTCGCGCCCGAACGTGCGCGACTCGCTGCACCTGCGGCTGGTGGACCTCCCGGCGGCCCTGGAGGCGCGGGCGTACGCGGCTCCGCTGGACGTGGTGATGGAGGTCGAGGACGCGTTCTGCCCGTGGAACGAGGGGCGGTGGCGGCTGGTCCGCGACGCTCAGGGCGCGGTCGCCTGCACCCGGACCGCGGACCCGGCGGACCTGGAGCTGTCGACGCAGGAGCTGGGCGCGGCGTACCTCGGCGGGGTCACGCTGACCTCGCTGGCGGCGGCCGGCCGGGTGCGGGAGCTGCGCCCGGGGGCCCTGGTGGAGGCCTCGCGGGCCTTCGCCGCCGATGTGGCCCCCTGGCTCCCGCACGGGTTCTGAGCCCCGGCCGGCTCCGTCGGCCCCAGCCGCCTCAGCGGCCCCAGCCGCCTCAGCGGGTCTGACAGGACGGGCACCAGAAGAGGTTCCGCGCCGCCAGGTCGGCGGTGCGGACCTCGGTCCCGCAGATGTGGCAGGGCATGTTCGCCCTGCGGTAGACGTACACCTCGCCGCCGTGGTCGTCGACACGCGGCGGGCGGCCCATGGCCTCGGGCAGGTGCTCGTCGCGGACCGTGTCGATCCGGTTGTTCCGTACGCCCTCGCGCATCAGGGCCGCCAGGTCCGCCCACATCGCGTCCCACTCGCCGCGCGTGAGGTCCTTGCCCAGCCGGTACGGGTCGACGCCGTGCCGGAAGAGGACCTCGGCGCGGTAGACGTTGCCGACGCCCGCGATCACCTTCTGGTCCATGAGCAGGGCGGCGACGGTGGTGCGGGAGCGGGAGATCCGCTTCCAGGCGCGGTCCGGATCGTCGGACCGGCGCAGCGGGTCGGGGCCGAGCCGCTCGTGTATCGCCTTCTTCTCGGCGTCCGTGATCAGCGCGCACGTGGTGGGCCCGCGCAGGTCGGAGTAGTGCGCGTCGTCGGCGATGCGCAGCCGGACGGTGTCGGTGGGCGCGGCGGCCGGGGCCGTCCCCAGCGCGTACTTCCCGAAGAGGCCCAGGTGGACGTGGATCCAGTCACCGCCCCGGAAGCCGAGGAAGAGGTGCTTGCCGTGCGCGTCCACGCCGTCGAACACCCGGCCGTCGAGCAGGGCCGCGCTCTCGGCGAAGCGGCCCTGCGGGCTGCTGACCCGTACCGCCCGGCCGGCGAACCGGTCGAGGTGGTCCTCCGCGAGGCGGTGGATCGTATGCCCCTCAGGCACTGTGCTGCTCCTTCGGCGGAACCCGGACGGGGAGGACGGGAAATCGGGCAGGACGGGGGACGGAGACGGGGAAACAGCCGTGCCGCCGGGCCCGGTAGCCACGGCGGCACGGTGGAGCGGAGGATCAGCCCTGCGGGTGGTGGGCCGGGATCGGGGGGAGCTCGCCGGTCTTCTCGTACGCGGAGAGCATGTCGATGCGGCGGGTGTGGCGCTCCTCGCCGGAGTACGGAGTCGCCAGGAAGGCCTCGATGAAGGAGACGGCCTCGTCCTGCGTGTGCATGCGGCCGCCGACGGAGATCACGTTGGCGTTGTTGTGCTCACGGCCCAGCTTCGCGGTCTCGACGCTCCAGGCCAGGATGGCGCGGACGCCCTTGACCTTGTTCGCGGCGATCTGCTCGCCGTTGCCGGAGCCGCCGATGACGATGCCGAGGCTGTCGGCGTCCGCTGCGGTCTTCTCCGCGGCGCGCAGGCAGAACGGCGGGTAGTCGTCCACCGCGTCGTAGATGTGGGGCCCGCAGTCGACGGGCTCGTGGCCGTTGTTCTTGAGCCAGTCCACCAGGTGGTTCTTGAGCTCAAAGCCGGCATGGTCGGATCCGAGGTACACGCGCATGGGACGAGTGTGGCACGGGCACCCCCCGCGGACCGCGGCAGGGTGTCGCGTAAGTCACTTCTAAAGCTCAAGTAAACCCAAAGAACGCAGATGGGACACGGCGGGACCCAGGACTTGGACGTTCGTCCCAAAGCAACGATCCGGACTGAGGTCTTCCGTCCTGCGTTCATCTCAGGTTTGAATGCCCGGGCTCGCAACCCGAGAACCTAAGGATCCGTCCATGAGCTCCACGACGACCCTTCAGAAGGCAGGCGACCCGTCCGGTAACTCCGGCGACACGCAGCCCTCCGACGGTCTGAAGGCCGGTCTCAAGAACCGCCACCTGTCCATGATCGCCATTGGCGGCGTCATCGGCGCCGGTCTCTTCGTCGGCTCCGGTGGCGGCATCGCCAAGGCCGGACCCGCCATCCTGATCTCGTACCTCCTCGTCGGCGCGATGGTCGTCTTCGTGATGCGGATGCTGGGCGAGATGGCCGCCGCCAGCCCGAACTCCGGCTCGTTCTCCGCGTACGCCGACCGCGCGCTCGGCCGCTGGGCCGGCTTCTCCATCGGCTGGCTGTACTGGTTCTTCTGGGTCGTCGTGCTCGCCGTGGAGGCGACCGCCGGTGCGAAGATCCTCGAAGGCTGGATCCCGGCCGTCCCGCAGTGGGGCTGGGCCCTGATCGTGATGGCGGTCCTGACGCTCACGAACCTCGGCTCCGTCTCCTCCTACGGCGAGTTCGAGTTCTGGTTCGCCGGCATCAAGGTCGTCGCCATCGGCGCCTTCGTCATCGTCGGCATGCTCGCCGTCTTCGGCGTGCTGCCGGGCTCGGACAACCCGGGCGCGGGCTTCGCCCACCTCACCGACGCCGGCGGGTTCATGCCCAACGGCTGGGGTTCCATCCTCACCGGTGTGCTGATGGTCGTCTTCTCCTTCATGGGCAGCGAGATCGTCACCCTGGCGGCCGGCGAGTCCGAGGACCCGCGCCGCGCGGTCACCAAGGCCACCAACTCGGTGATCTGGCGCATCGGCGTCTTCTACCTGGGCTCGATCTTCATCGTCCTCACCCTGCTGCCGTGGAACGACAAGTCGATCGTCGACAAGGGCTCCTACGTCGCCGCCCTGGACTCCATCGGCATCGCGCACGCCGGCCAGATCATGAACGTGATCGTCCTGACCGCCGTGCTGTCCTGCCTGAACTCGGGCATGTACACGGCTTCCCGCATGGCGTTCTCGCTGGGCGAGCGCGGTGACGCGCCCAAGGTCTTCGCCAAGGTCAACAAGAGGGGCGTGCCCACGGCCGCGATCCTGGGCTCGGTGGTCTTCGGCTTCGCCGCCGTCTACTTCAACTACACCTCCCCGGACACGGTCTTCAGCTTCCTGCTGAACTCCTCGGGTGCGATCGCGCTCTTCGTGTGGCTGGTCATCTGCCTGACCCAGCTGCGCATGCGCAAGATCCTGGTGCGCGAGGCCCCGGACAAGCTGACGGTCAAGATGTGGCTCTTCCCGTACCTGACCTGGGCCACCGCCGCGATGATCACCTTCGTCCTGGGCTACATGGTCTACGACAAGGACAACCGCGAGACGGTCACGCTGTCGCTGCTGGTCGCCGCCGTCGTGCTGGTCATCGGCGTGGTGCGCGACGTGCGCCGCAAGGCCGCCGAGCGCGTCTGATCCGCCGCCCTACGACGCAGCCCCGGACCACCACGCGTGGTCCGGGGCTGCGTCGTACGGGCTGCCTGTACGAGCTGCGTCGTACGGAGGGCGAGGGCCGCTACTTGCGGCCGGCCAGCTTCCAGGCGGCGGGCAGCAGGCCCATCGCCAGCGCCGCCTTGAGCGCGTCGCCGATCAGGAACGGGGTCAGGCCCGCCGCGACGGCCGCGCCGAAGGACATCCCGGTGGACAGCGCCAGGTACGGCACGCCCACGGCGTAGATCAGGGCCGAGCCCAGCGCCATGGTGCCCGCCGTACGGAGGACCGAGCGGTCGGCGCCGCGGCGGGCCAGCGCCCCCACGACGGTGGCGGCGAGGAGCATGCCGAGCACGTAGCCGAACGAGGCGCCGCCCGCGCCGGAGGTGCCGCCCGCGAACCACGGCACGCCCGCCATACCGGCGAGCGCGTACAGGGCGAGGGAGAGGAAGCCGCGGCGGGCGCCGAACGCGGTGCCGACGAGCAGGGCCGCGAAGGTCTGACCGGTGACCGGGACCGGGGAGCCGGGAACGGGCACGGAGACCTGCGCGGCGAGGCCGGTGAGCGCGGCTCCGCCGACGACGAGCGCGATGTCGCGGACGCGGCTCGCGGGCAGCAGGTCGGCCAGGACGGCGCCGGGGCGGAAGGAGACGGAAGCAGTGCTCATCGGAGGCTCCGCGGAGTGAGGGTGACGGGACGATCACCGACGCTAGTGCGCGGCCGGGCGCCGCCCCACCTCCGGCCGGGACAAAGCCCTGCTCACCGCTTTGGTGGGGAGTGCACAAAGAGGCCGGATCACACCCCGGGGGGAGTGATCCGCGTCACGAGCCAGATTCAGACAACACGTCCGTTTTGCGCGGATGGGCGCCGTCCGGCGAGACTGTAGGGTCCCGCCAATCCGACTGCGGAGCCCCCACCGCCGCTGCCGAGCACGAGAGTACGAGCATCCACTCATGCGCGACCGCTTGCCCACCAGTCCCCCAGCAGGCCGGCCCGGATCCCAGCCTCCCACCGGGCCCGAGTTCCCGGCGGAACCCCTCAGCCACAGCCTCAAGCAGCGCCACCTGACCATGCTGGGCCTCGGCGGCGTGATCGGCGCCGGGCTCTTCGTCGGCTCCGGCGCCGGCATCGGCATCGCCGGCCCGGCGATCATCTGCTCGTACCTGCTCGCGGGCGCCCTCGCCATGCTGGTGATGCGCGCGCTCGGCGAGATGTCGGCGGCGATGCCCGCCTCCGGCTCCTTCTCCGTGTACGCGGAGCGGGCGCTGGGGCGCTGGGCCGGGTTCTCGGCGGGCTGGCTCTACTGGTTCCTGCTGGTCGTGGTGCTGGCGGTGGAGGCCACCGGTGCGGCGAAGATCGCGAACGGCTGGCTGCCCTCGGTCGACCAGTGGGTCTGGGTGCTGGTCTTCATGGTGGTCTTCACGGTGAGCAACCTGGCCGCCGTGAAGAACTTCGGCGAGTTCGAGTTCTGGTTCGCGGCCCTGAAGGTCGGCGCGATCGTCCTCTTCCTGATCCTCGGCACGCTCGCGATCTTCGGCCTGCTGCCGGACACGGACCCCATCGGCATGGCCAACCTCACCGGCCAGGGCGGATTCTTCCCCGAGGGCTTCGGCGGGGTGGTCGCCGGCATGCTCGCCGTCATCTTCGCCTTCGGCGGCCTGGAGGTCGTCACCATCGCGGCCGCCGAGTCCGACGACCCGGCCAAGTCCGTGGCCCGCGCGGTGCGCAGCGCCGTGTGGCGCATCCTCTTCTTCTACGTCGGCTCGATGATCGTCATCGTGACCCTGCTGCCGTGGGACTCGCTGGAGCCGGGGCAGAGCCCGTACGTCGCCGTCCTGGACTCCATCGGCATCCCGGCGGCCGGCCAGATCATGAACATCGTGGTGTTCGTGGCGCTGCTCTCGGCGCTCAACGCCAACCTGTACGGCTCCTCGCGCATGGTGTTCTCGCTGGCCGAGCGCGGCGAGGCGCCCAAGGCGCTGCTGAAGGTGTCCGGCGGCGGGGTGCCGCGGCGGGCCGTGTTCGCCTCGGTGGCCTTCGGCTTCGTCTCGGTGGTGCTGAACCTGCTGTGGCCGGACACGGTCTTCCTCTACATGCTCAACGCGGTCGGCGCGGTGCTGCTGTTCGTGTGGGCGCTGATCGCCGTCTCGGAGCTGAAGCTGCGGCGGATGCTGGAGCGGGACATGCCGGAGCGCCTCACCCTGCGGATGTGGTGCTTCCCGTACCTGACGTGGGCGGCGCTGCTCGGCATGGCGGCGGTGCTGGTGCTGATGCTGTTCGACGACTCGGCGCGGCCGCAGTTGCTGTGGTCCTCGGGTGCGGCCGCGGCCGTCCTCGTGGTGGCGTGGGTACGCGAGATCAGGGCCCGGCGCGCCTGATCCCGCGGCGGTGGCGAAGGAGCGGGCCCCCGCGCCGGAAGGCGGCGGGGGCCCGCCCGGCGTTCGGGGCCGTCAGGTCCGCAGGTAGGAGGCGCCGTTGACGTCGAGGACGGTGCCCGAGCTCCAGGCCGCCGCCGGCGAGGCGAGGTGGAGGACCGCGGCGGCGACCTCCTCGGGGGTGCCGACCCGGCCGAAGGGGCTCTGGGCGCGGATGCGCATCCCCTCCTCCCCTTCGAGCCGGCCGGCGACCCGTTCGGTGGCCACGAAGCCGGGTGCGACGGCCGCGACCGCGATGCCGTGCGGGGCCAGGGAGACGGCGAGGGACTGGCCGAGGGCGTGCAGGGCCGCCTTGGTGGCGCCGTACGCCGGGTGGTCGGGCTCACCGCGGAAGGCTCCGCGCGAGCCGATGTTGACGACGCGGCCCGCGCGGCCGCCGTCGATCATGCGGCGGGCGACGCAGTGCACGAGGTTGGCGGCGCCGAACAGGTTGACCGCGGCGGTCTGCTGCCAGGCCGCCTGCCAATCGGCGTACGAGGTGGTGGGCAGCGGGTGCGCGACCATGACGGCGGCGTTGTTGACCAGCACGTCCACACCGCCCAGCGCCTCCTCGGCCGCAGCGGCCAGGTCCGCCACCTGCGCGGGGTCGGCGAGGTCGCCGGTGAGCAGGACGTGGCCCTCCCCGGGCAGCTCTGCGAGGGTCCGCTCGGCGTCCGCCCGGCGGGCGGTGCAGTGCACGGCGACCCGGTCGCCCTGACGGGCGAAGGCGGTGGCGACGGCCCGCCCGATGCCGCGGGAGGCCCCGGTGACCAGTACGCCCCGGCCCGTCGCCGCCAATTCCCTTATGACGTGGTCCATTCGGCCCCCTGCCGCGTCTTGGTGTCGTGTCGCGAGCGTACGGGGGTGATCACCGAAGGTCATCCCGTTGTCCGAATAGCGGACGCCTGACGTCCGATGATCGGACAAGGGCGAGACTGGGGCACTTCCTCCCGTCCACCCGCACACCGGACAGGCCACACCTTCATGAGCCAGACATCCACCGCACCCCGCACCCAGGAGGCACCCTCCTCGGCCGACGGCGGATCCCCCCTCGGCAACGGCCTCAAGCAGCGCCACCTTTCGATGATCGCCCTCGGCGGGGTCATCGGCGCCGGCCTCTTCGTCGGCTCCGGCGCCGGCGTCGCCGCCGCGGGTCCCTCGATCGTGATCGCGTACGCCGCATCCGGTCTGCTCGTGATGTTCGTGATGCGGATGCTCGGCGAGATGTCCGCCGCCAACCCCGCCTCCGGCTCCTTCTCCGTCCACGCGGACCGCGCGATCGGCCCCTGGGCCGGGTTCACCGCCGGCTGGATGTTCTGGACCCTGCTGTGCGTGGGCGTGGCGATCGAGGCGATCGGCGCGGCGCACATCATGACCGGCTGGTTCCCGGGCACCCCGTCCTGGATGTGGGTGCTGGCCTTCATGGCGCTGTTCTGCGGCACCAACCTGGCCGCCGTCTCCAACTTCGGCGAGTTCGAGTTCTGGTTCGCCGCCCTCAAGATCGGTGCGATCGCGCTCTTCCTGGGCCTGGGCGTACTGGCCGTCCTGGGCCTGCTGCCGGGCACCTCCTCCCCCGGCGCCGCCAACCTGCTGCACGACGGCGGGTTCCTGCCCAACGGCATGGACGGCCTGCTGGTCGGACTGCTCGCCTCGGTCGTCGCGTACGGCGGCCTGGAGACGGTGACCATCGCGGCGGCCGAGTCGCAGGACCCGGTCAGGGGCGTGGCCCGAGCCGTGAAGACCACCATGTGGCGGATCGCGATCGTGTACGTCGGCTCCATGCTGGTCATCGTCACGCTGCTGCCGTGGAACGATCCGGCGGTGACCGAGCAGGGCCCGTACGCGGCCGCCCTGAACCACCTCGGGATCCCGGCCGCCGGCGAGATCATGAACGTGGTCATCCTGATCGCCCTGCTGTCGGCGATGAACGCCAACATCTACGGCTCCTCGCGCATGGCCTACTCGCTCGTCTCGCGCGGCCAGGGCCCGAAGGCGCTGGGCAAGGTCAGCGGCCGGGTGCCGCGCCGCGCGGTGCTCGCCTCCTGCGGGTTCGGCTTCGTCACCGTGCTGCTGTCCTACTGGTACCCGGACACCCTGTTCGCCTGGCTGCTGAACATGGTCGGCGGGGTCATCCTCGTCGTCTGGGGCTTCATCGCCGTCTCGCAGTTCGTGCTGCGGCGCCGGCTGGAGCGGGAGGCCCCGGACAAGCTGGTCGTGAAGATGTGGGGCTTCCCGTACCTGACCTGGGTGGCGCTGGCCGGTGTGGCCGGGGTGCTGGTCCTGATGGTGCTCGACCAGGACACCCGGGTCCAGGTGGCGTTCACCGCAGGCCTGACCGTCGCCCTCGCGGTGACCGGGTACGTGATGCAGCGGCGGGCGGCGGCCACCCGCTGACACGCCCCCGAACCCAGGTGGGCCCCGTGCGTGCGCACGGGGCCCACCGGCGTTTTACAGAGGTGACCCTTACGTGATCACCGGAATAGATACTGCTAGCGTGCAGTTGCGCATTGATTGCAATAAGCAGTTGGCACGCTGAGGGGACCGGATAACACGTATGGCCATCTACACGCTTCCTGAGCTTCCGTACGACTACGCGGCGCTGGAGCCGGTGATCAACCCGCAGATCATCGAGCTGCACCACGACAAGCACCACGCGGCTTACGTCACCGGCGCGAACAACACGCTGGAGCAGCTGGCGGAGGCCCGGGACAAGGAGAACTGGGGTGCGCTGAACGGCCTGGAGAAGAACCTGGCCTTCCACCTCTCCGGTCACATCCTGCACAGCATCTACTGGCACAACATGGCCAGCCCGAAGACCGGCGAGGGCGGCGGCGAGCCCACCGCGGCCGACGGGCTCGGCGACCTGGCCGACGCGATCACCGAGTCCTTCGGCTCGTTCGCGAAGTTCAAGAAGCAGCTGACCTTCGCGTCCTCCGCGACGCAGGGCTCCGGCTGGGGCGTGCTCGCGTACGAGCCCGTCAGCGGCCGCCTGGTCGTCGAGCAGGTCTACGACCACCAGGGCAACGTGGGCGTGGCCAGCACCCCGATCCTGGTCTTCGACGCCTGGGAGCACGCCTTCTACCTTCAGTACAAGAACCAGAAGGTGGACTTCATCGAGGCCATGTGGAACGTCGTCAACTGGCAGGACGTGGCCAGGCGCTACACCGACGCCAAGGCGAACACCCCGCTGCTGATCCCCGCCAAGGGCTGATCACGGCCCCACCGAGCCCGTCCGACTCGTGATCGTCTTCTCAACCTTCGCGTGCGGGCGTGTCCAACGGAAGACCCCCGCAAGGACGTGACTTGCGGGGGTCTTCTGTGTGCGTCGGCGCATCGGCCTACCGGCGGGCCTACTCGAAGGACGGGCCCTTGGTGCGGGTCCGCTTGATCTCGTAGAAGCCGGGGGTGGAGGCGACCAGCAGGGTGCCGTCCCACAGCCGGGCGGCGGACTCGCCGCGCGGGGTCGGGGTGACGACCGGGCCGAAGAAGGCCACCTCGTCGCCCTCGGCGCCGGGGACGGAGATCACCGGGGTGCCGACCTCCTGGCCGACGCGCTCGATGCCGTCGTTGTGGGAGTCGCGCAGCACCTGGTCGTACTCGTCGGAGTCGGCGTAGGCGAGCAGCTCGGCCGGCAGGCCGACCTCTTCCAGCGCCTCGGCGATGACCTCGCGGGTCGCGCCCTTGTCCTCGTTGTGGATCCGGGTGCCGAGCGCGGTGTAGAGCTTGCCGGTGATCTCCTCACCGTGCTTCTGCTGGGCCGCGACGACCACGCGGACCGGCGCCCAGCCCTTGGGGCCGAGCAGCTCGCGGTAGCGCTCGGGCAGCTCGTCGAGCTTGTTCTCGTTCAGGACGGCGAGGCTCATCACGTGCCAGCGCACCTCGACGTCGCGGACCTTCTCGACCTCCAGCATCCAGCGGGACGTCATCCAGGCCCAGGGGCAGAGCGGGTCGAACCAGAAGTCGACCGGGGTCTTCTCGCGCACCTGGGTGTCGGCCATGTCTCTCCTCGAATCGCTGTGTGCATCACTGGTCGTGTTCCCCCTCGCCAACCAGGCCGGGCCCCGGCGCATTCCCCCGTGCGAGGATTCCGTCAGGTATCGCGATCACGCACGAAGGAGTGCACGTGCCCGGAGAGAATCTGTCCCGTGACGAGGCCCGCGAGCGGGCCGAGCTGCTGTCCGTCGACGGGTACGAGGTGGTCCTCGACCTGAGGTCCGCCGTGGACGAGGCCGAACCGGCAGAGGGCCCCCGGACCTTCCGCTCGGTGACCACGATCCGCTTCCGGGCCGCCGCCCCCGGTTCGGCCACCTTCGCGGACCTCGTCGCCCCGTCGGTGAACTCCGTCACCCTCAACGGGCAGGAGCTGGACCCGGCCGCCGTCTTCGACGGGGCGCGGATCGCCCTGGCCGGTCTGGCCTCCGAGAACGTCCTGGTGGTGGACGCGAACTGCGCGTACAGCCGGACGGGCGAGGGCATGCACCGCTTCGTCGACCCGGAGGACGGCGAGGTCTACCTCTACACGCAGTACGAGCCGGCCGACGCCCGCCGCGTGTACGCGAACTTCGAGCAGCCCGACCTGAAGGCCCCGTACCGCTTCGAGGTGACCGCGCCGGAGGGCTGGCACGTCTGGAGCAACGGGGCCGAGGAGTCCCGCAGCAAGGCTGAGCGCGAAGCGCTTCCTCAGAAGGGTGGTGGTGGGCGACGGGAGGGCCAGACCTGGCGCTTCGCCGAGACCGCGCCGATCTCCACGTACATCACCTGCGTGGTGGCGGGCCCGTACCACTACGTGACGGACACCTACACCCGCGGGGACCTGACGATCCCGCTGGGCGCGATGTGCCGCAAGGGGCTGGCCAAGCACTTCGACGCGGACGACGTCTTCCTGGTCACCAAGCAGGGCTTCGACTTCTTCCATGAGCACTTCGACTACCCGTACCCGTTCGGGAAGTACGACCAGGCCTTCGTGCCCGAGTACAACCTGGGCGCGATGGAGAACCCGGGGATGGTGACCTTCCGCGAGGAGTACATCTTCCGCGGCAAGGTGACGCGGGCGGCGTACGAGCGGCGCTGCAACACGATCCTGCACGAGATGGCCCACATGTGGTTCGGCGACCTCGTCACCATGAAGTGGTGGGACGACCTGTGGCTGAAGGAGTCCTTCGCGGACTTCATGGGCTCCTTCTCGCAGGTGGAGGCGACCCGCTTCGACCAGGCGTGGGTGACGTTCGCCAACAACCGCAAGGCGTGGGCGTACCGGGCCGACCAGCTCCCCTCCACCCACCCGATCACGGCCGACATCCGTGACCTGGAGGACGCGAAGCTCAACTTCGACGGCATCACGTACGCCAAGGGCGCCGCGGTGCTCAAGCAGCTCGTCGCGTACGTGGGGCGGGACGCCTTCCTGGAGGGCGCACGGCGCTACTTCAAGGCCAACGCGTACGGGAACACCACGCTCGACGACCTGCTGTCGGTGCTCGGCGAGGTCTCCGGGCGGGACATGGCCGAGTGGTCGCGGGCCTGGCTGCAGACGGCCGGCGTGAACGTGCTGACGCCGGTGGTGACGTACGACGCGGGCGGCCGGGTGACCGAGCTGACCGTGGTCCAGGAGAGCGAGGCCCTGCCCGGTCAGCCGACTCCGTCGGCGGGGCGCCCGCACCGGGTCGCGGTCGGCCTGTACCGGCTGGAGGACGCCGCGCTGGTCCGCTACGCGCGGGCCGAGGCGGACGTGGCCGGGGCCTCGACGGTCGTGGCCGAGCTGGCCGGGCAGGAGCGGCCCGATCTGGTGCTGGTCAACGACGACGACCTCACGTACTGCAAGATGCGCTTCGACGAGGGCTCGCTGGCGACGCTGCGCGAGCGGCTCGGGAGCGTGGTGGACCCGCTGGCGCGGGCGCTGTGCTGGTCGGCGCTGTGGAACCTGACGCGCGACGGGCTGATGCCGGCGCGCGACTTCATCTCGATGGTGCTGGCCCACGCCGGCCGCGAGAGCGACGTCGGCGTGCTCCAGATGCTGCACTCGCAGGCACTGGCCGCGGTCACGCACTACGCCGCGGCCGACTGGCGCGAGCAGGGCGGCCGGGCCCTGTCGGCGGTCGCGCTGCAGGAGCTGCGGATGTCCGAGCCGGGCTCGGAGCACCAGCTGACCTGGGCCCGCTTCTTCGCGGCGGGCGCGGCGACGGAGGGCGACTTCCAGCTGCTGCTGGGCCTGCTGGACGGTTCGGCGCGGATCGACGGGCTGGAGGTGGACCAGGAGCTGCGGTGGGACTTCCTGCTGCCGCTGGCCGCGCACGGAGCGGTGGACGAGGCCGTGCTGGCGGCCGAACTGGCGCGCGACGACACGGCGTCGGGCAAGCGTCACCAGGTGCGCTGCCTGGCGGCGCGGCCCTCCGCAGCGGTCAAGGACCAGGCATGGGCGGCGGTCGTCGAGTCGGACGCGCTGTCGAACGCACTGGTGGAGGCGACGATCGCGGGGATGCAGCAGCCTTCGCAGCGGGCCCTGCTGGCGCCGTACGCGGGACGCTACTTCGAGGTGATCGAGCGGATCTGGGCGGACCGGTCGATCCAGATCGCCATGCACGTGGTGAAGGGGATGTATCCCTCGCTGGAGGACTCGGAGTCGACGCTGGCCGCCACCGACGCCTGGCTCTCCGCGCACGCCGACGCCGCTCCGGCGCTGCGCCGTCTGGTGCTGGAGGCCCGTGACGACCTGGCCCGGGCGCTGCGCGCGCAGGCCTGCGACGCGGCCGCCGCGGCCGTGTAGCCACCTGCCGGCGGGGCCGGACCCCCTGTGGGCGGTCCGGCCCCGCCGGCGGATGCGAACGACGCTATCGGCATTCGAACGGCCGTACTTTAGTGCGGTCTTGTCCGGATTTGTCGACGGGCGTGTAACAGGGGTTAGCGGGGCCGGTGCGGGCGGGAATCTCCGCCGCATGAACCACAACGCGCCCCTCCCCCTCGCCCACCTCACCGGCAGCAGCCCCCGCGTGATGAGCCTCACCCAGCTCCGCGAGCACGGCGTCAGCGCCTCCGAGGCCGCCGAGCGGCCCTGGCAGGAGATCCTGCCCGGAATCTTCCTCCTCCACCCCGGCGCCGCGACCAGCGAGGAGCGCCTGCACGCCGCCCTGCTGTACGCCGGCCGCCGCGGCGGCGAGGCCATGATCACCGGGCTCGCGGCCCTCGCGCTGTACCGGTTCGCCTCCGCCCCCGCGCTGCTCGCCCTGACGCAGATCGACGTGCTGGTGCCCCACACCCGCCGGCTCCGCTCGGTCGACGCCGTCCGGATCGTACGGACGCACACCCCGCCGCGTCCGCAGCAGGTGACCGGGCTGCCCGTGGCCCCGGTGGCCCGGGCGCTGGCCGACGCGGTCGGCCGGCTCTCCGACGCGGGCACCGTACGCCGCCTGCTCAGCGAGGCGGTGCGCAGCGGGCACTGCGAACCCGCCGCCGTGGTACGGGAGCTGACGGTGGCCCGGCTGCTGAACCGGCCCCACGTCGTGGACGCCGTCGAGTCCCTGCTCGCGGAGGGCCGGGCCATCGCCGAGGACCGGCTGTACCAGCTCGTACGGGGCTACGAGCTCCCCGAGCCGGTGTGGAACGTGGACCTGCGGCTGCCCGGCGGCCCGCACCTCGGCGGGGTCGACGCATACTGGCCCGACCAGGCCGTCGCCGTCGAGATCGACACCCGCGCACCCCGGCAGGGCGAGGACGAGCAGTTCTCGGAGGCCGTCCGCAAGCGGGAGACGCTGGAGCGGCTCGGCGTGACCGTCGTGTACATCACCCCGCGCAAGCTGCGCGACTGGCCCGAGCAGCAGGCCGCGGTGGTCCGGACCGCACTGACGGCCTCCGCCGACCGCGAGCCCGCCGCCTACCTGGTCGTACTCCCGCGGTGAGGCGGCAGCGCCGGATTGGCCGGCGAGTACTCCGGGGCGCTCCAGCGCAGCCGCCCGGGGTGCAGGCCCTCCACCACAGACTCGACGCGGAAGCGGATGCTCCGGCTGCCATCGGGCCCGTACTCGGTCCGGGCGCTGCCGCTGAGCTGGAGTACCGCTCCGCTCTCCCAGTCCGGGAAGAGCAGCCCGGCCCGCGGATCGGTGGCCAGGTTGCCCAGGGTCAGGAACATCGCGTTGCCCGGGTAGTCCGGCCAGGACAGCTCGACCGGCGAGAGCACCTCGACGAAGCCCGGCATCCCTCCGCGGTGGCTGGCGTCGGCACGGTCCCCGGCGGTGGTGGCGATGAAGAAGGTGTCGGCGGCGCGGACGGCCCGCTCCTGGTCGGGGGTGAGCGCGCCCCCGCGCCGCACGACACCGGGCCCTTCCGCGACCAGCTCCAGCGGCTGCCGCTTCTGGAGGTACTTGGGGCAGTTGGCGAAGACCTGCGCGGCCTCGACGGCGAACCCGCCGGCCGTCACCTCCAAGGTCCCGTTCAGCCGCATCCGGCGCCGGGTGCGCGGGTCGAGGGAGAGGGTGCCGACCCGGGTGCCCGGCGTGGCCAGCGCCCCGTCGAGGGGATCCCCGGCCGGCAGTCCGCCGCGGACCGCCATCCGGTGCGGCCCGGTGGCCCGTACGAATCCGGGCGTGCCGGTGAGCAGCGAGGCCCACAGCGCGCCCGCCCCGTCGGCGGCGCCGACGACGAGGTGCGGCTGCAGGGCGAGGAAGGCCGCGGCGACGTCCTTGATCCCCGTGCCGATCGAACGGCCGACGTGATCGGCCAGCTCGCGCACGCCGACGCGTTCCTGCACGGCCAGCGAGCCCTGGTGGTACCGCTCCATGATGCCGCCTCCTGCCTGAGCGCCTAGAAGAACCCGCAGGTCGGAGCCCCCGACGTGGGGGCGGGTGCCTCTTCGGCGCCGGCCGGCGCCGAGATCTCCAGGCGGGTGCCGTCGGGGTCGTGGAAGAAGATCCCGCCGGAGGCCCTGCCCTCTCCATGGGCGACGACCCCCTCGTACGCGAAATCCACGCCCAGCCCGCGCAGCCGCTCCTCGTACGCGCGGACCTCGCCGATGGTGGCCGCGGAGAGCGCCAGGTGGTGCAGTCCGGCCGCGGCCGGGGCGTACGCGGCGCCGGCCTGCTGCCAGAGCGTGAGGACGAGCTCACCGTCCTGCCCGAGGAAGGCGAAGCGGCGGCCCTCCTCCTTGCCCTCGCCGAGCAGTTCGAACCCGAGGGCTCCTTCATAGAAGGCGAGCGAGCGGGTGAGGTCGGTGACGTTCAGGCCCACGTGCCCGGTGCGCAGCTTGCTGATGACAGCCGTCACGGCTGCCCCCTTCCATCGGTTCGGCGATGCAGATCGATCTAACCTTCTAAATCGACCTTATGGGTTAGATCGAGAAGCGTCAACCGGTCACGTAACCTTGAGGGGTTAGCAGGCGGGCGCAAAGGAGCTGCGAGATGGCTACAGAGGCGGCGGACCCCCGGCCCCTGACGGGCGAACCGGTCTCCCTGGACCTGCTGAACACGCGCTGGATGCGTGAGGGTGTGCTCACCGACCTCTTCGCCGGCGCCTTCGGGCTGACCCGGGTCGAGGGGCTCGCGATCTGGCTGCGCAGCACCGGCCTGGCCGACCGTTTCCGCGCCGACGCCGCCACCCTCGTCCACCTGCTGACCGCCCGCGAGGCGCTCGCCCGTGCGGTCGCGGACCCGGCGGACGAGAGTGCGCGCGCGCTGATCGACGCCGTCCTGGAGCACGGACGGGTCCGGGTGACCTTGACCGCCGAAGGCCCGGGCGAACGCGCCGAGTTCGAGGACCCGACCTGGGGTCCGGCCTGGACGGCCGCCCGCGACTACCTGGACCTGCTGGGTTCGGCACCCGAGCGGATCCGCACCTGCGCTTCCGAGTCGTGCGTGCTGCACTTCCACGACACCTCGCGCAACGGCACCCGGCGTTGGTGCTCCATGTCCGTGTGCGGAAACCGGGCGAAGGCCTCGCGGCACTACGCGCGCACGCGCGTGCGCTGACGGCCCGGAAGTTGTCACACCCGACCTGAGACGGGACTTCGGACCCTCCTCGCAAAGAGGTCGGGAAGTCGACAAAGCAACTCTTCAGACCCTGTGATTCGTACGAGTACGCCCCGGTACGGCCTCGATGGCGCATGACGTGATCTGGCGAGAGTCCGCCATGTCAGGTCTCGGTCAATGACAAGCCTCCCCAAAGAGCGGTCGATTGCGCAAAGCTGACCGGTCATCCGGCACCGAAATCCGGACCGTATCTTTCACTTATCCAGGGATGCTGATGACCCTCGAATCCCCCAGCTCCATATCCGGGGCCAGACGCGTCGCGCGCGTCGCGGCCGCGGCCGGCCTGGTCGCCGCACTGGCGACCGCGGGCGCGATGCCCGCGTTCGCGGCGACCGGCCCCGCCGGCACCCCGGGCACGACCCCGGCCGTCAAGTCCGCCGACGAGAAGATCGGCTCGGCCGACGCCGAACTGCTCCAGGCGGCCAAGGCCAAGGGCGACGCGACCGTCACCGTCATGGTGGCCACCGCTCCCGGCCAGACCAAGCAGGTCGCCGACCAGCTCGGTGCGGTCCAGGGCGCCTCGGTCGGCCAGACGAACGACAAGCTCGGCTACGTGCGCGCCACGCTGCCGACCGCCAAGGCCGAGGCCGCCCTGAAGGCGGCCGCGAAGCTGTCCTCGGTGCACGCCCTGGACCTCAAGCACGAGATCCAGCTCTCGGACCCGCGTCCCGACGCGGGCAAGGACGCGGGGGCGGCGAGGAAGACCGCCTCCGAGACCTACCCGGGGCCGGACAAGAACACCCCCGCGAAGAACCCGTACAACCCGTCCTTCGAGACGGGCGCGGTGGACTTCGTCGCCAAGAACCCGCAGGCCGACGGCCGCGGCGTGACCATCGGCATCCTGGACTCGGGCGTCGACCTCGGCCACCCGGCGCTCCAGAAGACCACCACCGGCGAGCGCAAGATCGTCGACTGGGTCACCGCGACCGACCCGATCACGGACAACGACGCCACCTGGCGCGCCCAGATCACCCCGGTCACGGCCACGGGCGGCACCTTCAGCGCCGGCGGTCAGAGCTGGAAGGCCCCGGAGGGCTCGTACCAGTGGAGCCGGTTCAGCGAGTCGATCACCGCCACCGGTGACGCGAAGGGCGACGTCAACCGCGACGGTGACACCACCGACCGGTTCGGCATGCTCTACGACGCCGCCGCCGGCACCGTCCGCGTCGACACCGACCAGGACGGCGACTTCACGAACAACGAGCCGATGAAGCCGTACAAGGACGGCTACCAGATCGGCTACTTCGGCACGGACAACCCGGCGACCGACGTCGCCGAGCGCATCCCGTTCGTGATCCAGATCCGCAAGGACGTCCCGATGGACCCGCTGGGCGGGGACTGGGTC
The DNA here is from genome assembly GCF_008704935.1 of Streptomyces vinaceus. NCBI lineage: Bacteria > Bacillati > Actinomycetota > Actinomycetes > Kitasatosporales > Streptomycetaceae > Streptomyces > Streptomyces vinaceus. Next base: position 4,868,122 of record NZ_CP023692.1, on the reverse strand, counting down.
GGCAAGAAGGCCGACTTCGTCAACATCGGCATCATCGAGTCCGAGCACGGCACGCACGTCGCCGGCATCACCGCCGCCAACAGCCTCTTCGGCGGCAAGATGAACGGCGAGGCGCCCGGCGCGAAGATCGTCTCCTCGCGCGCCTGCTCCTGGTCGGGCGGCTGCACCAACGTCGCGCTGACCGAGGGCATGATCGACCTCGTCGTCAACCGCGGCGTGGACATCGTCAACATGTCCATCGGCGGTCTGCCGGCGCTGAACGACGGCAACAACGCCCGCGCCGAGCTCTACAAGAACCTCATCGACACCTACGGTGTCCAGCTCGTCATCTCGGCGGGCAACGAGGGTCCCGGCGTCAACACCATCGGCGACCCCGGTCTCGCGGACAAGGTCATCTCCGTGGGTGCCGCGGTCTCCAAGGAGACCTGGGCCGCGAACTACGGCTCCGGCGTGACCAAGAAGTACGACATGTTCCCGTTCTCCTCGCGCGGTCCGCGTGAGGATGGCGGCTTCACGCCGACCATCACCGCCCCCGGCGCGGCCATCAACACCACCCAGACCTGGCTGCCCGGCTCCCCGGTGAAGGAGGCCGGCTACAACCTGCCGGCCGGTTACTCGATGCTGCAGGGCACCTCGATGTCCTCGCCGCAGGCGACGGGCGCCAGCGCCCTGCTGCTCTCGGCCGCCAAGCAGCAGCACCTGACGGTCACCCCGGCGAGCCTTCGCGTGGCGCTCACCAGCACCGCGAAGAAGATCGCCGACGTCCCGGCGCACGCCCAGGGCTCGGGCCTGATCAACATCGTCGACGCGTGGGAGTCCCTCCAGCGCGGCGCCAAGGCCAACGAGTTCACCGTCAAGGCCCCGGTCGACACCGCGATCGACCAGTTCCTGAAGACCCCGGGCTTCGGCACCGGCCTCTACGACCGCGAGGGCGGCCTCAAGGTCGGCCAGAAGAAGGTCTACGACGTCGTCGTCACCCGCACCACGGGCGTCAAGTACGGCACCCGCCACGACCTGACCTGGCGCAACAACGACGGCACGTTCAAGGTCGTCGGCGGCTACGACTACGTCACGCTGCCGCTGAACAAGCCGGTCACCATCAAGGTCGAGGCCAACCCGAAGTCGGCCGGCGTCCACAGCGGCATCCTGCAGCTGGACGACGAGACCACCGAGGGCATCGACAAGCAGATCCTGACCACGGTCGTCGCCTCCACCCCGCTGGCGCAGCCGTCGTTCACGATGTCCGACACCTCCTCGGTCCAGCGCAACAGCCACAAGTCGTACTTCGTGACCGTTCCGCAGGGCGCGAAGTCCCTTGAGGTCGCCCTCGGCGGCCTGAACCCGGGCAGCCAGACGCGCTTCATCTCGATCCACCCGTACGGCGTGGGCGTCGAGGACAGCGCGACGACGCAGTGCTACCCGAACTACGACAACCCGGCCAACCAGTGCCGCCCCGACCTGCGTTCGTACGCGAACCCGCAGCCGGGCGTCTGGGAGATCGAGGTCGAGTCGCGCCGTACGTCGCCGCTGCTCGACAACCCGTTCAAGCTGGACGTCTCCGTGCTCGGCGCGGCCTTCGACCCGGCGGTCAAGGTCCTGCCCGAGGTGAAGCAGGGCACCCCGGCCCCGGTCCAGTGGACCATCAAGAACGAGGCCGCCGCCATCTCCGGCGGCAAGCTCCAGGGCGGCCCGCTCGGCTCCGCGAAGGTCGCCAAGCCGACCATCGCGAACGGCGAGACCCAGACCAGCACCGTCACCATCGGTGAGGGCGTCTCCCGCCTGGACGTGGCCATCGGCGGTGTCTCCGACACCGGTGCCGACCTCGACCTCACCGTCCTCAAGGACGGCGTGAAGGTCGGCTCCTCCGCCGACGGCGACTCCGAGGAGGCCGTGACCCTGCTCAACCCGGCCGCCGGTACCTACACCATCCAGGTGGACGGCTACGCCGTTCCGGCCGGCACCACCACGTTCAACTACCGCGACGTGTACTTCTCGTCCGCCCTGGGCTCCGTCCAGGTCGACGAGGGCGCCGCGGTGAACCTCGCCAACGGCGCCTCGGCGACCGTCACGGCGAACGTCCTCGCCGCCGCTCCGGCCCCCGAGGGCCGTCAGTTCTTCGGCGAGGTCAAGCTGCTCAACGCCCGCGGCACCGCCGCCGGCACCGGCAGCGTCCAGATCGAGAAGGTCACCCCGTAGCGGATGACCGGCTGATCGCATGACGGAGGGGCGGGCGCCCGCATCGGGCGCCCGCCCCTTCGCCGTTCCCCCCTCGGCAGCGCCCGCCGGCTACTTGCCCAGCGAGCTCAGGTCCTGGGCGTACGTGCCGACCGCGTGGGCGATGACGTCCAGGTTGGTGTCGAAGGCCTTCAGGTCCACGTTCTTCAGGGTGTCGCCCGCCCCGTGGTAGTTCGGGTCGTACGGGGCGCCGGCCGTGCCGCCGTACCGCTCGGCCTGCTCGGCGGTCTTGATGCCCTCGGCGCCGGTGAACGTACCGCCGGCCGGGATGCCGTTCGCGATGAACGGGCCGTAGTCGGAGCGGCCGTCGAAGTCACTGCCCTCGTGCGGCTTGTGCTTCTTGTCGAGGAAGCCGTTGATGAGCGCCTCGATCTGCGCCGAGCCGGCCGGCCCGGCGCCCTCGCCGGTCTTGTCCGAGTCGTCGCCGTCGTAGACGAACTGCACCGGGTTCGGCGAAGCGATCATGTCGAAGTTCAGGTAGAGCGCGATGTCCTTCCTCTGCTGCTCGGACAGCTGTGCCACGTAGTGCTCGGAGCCCAGCAGGCCGAGCTCCTCTGCCGACCACCAGGCGAAGCGGACCTTGTTCGCCGGGCCCTTGCCCTTCTTGTTGGCGCCCTCGTCGGCCAGCTTGAGGGCCACCTCCAGCAGACCGGCCGAGCCGGAGCCGTTGTCGTTGATGCCGGGGCCCGCGGGGACCGAGTCCAGGTGGGAGCCGACGGTGACCACGCGGTCGGCGCGGCCGCCCCGGGTCTCGGCGATCACGTTGCGGGTGGTCTTCTTCACGTGCTCCTGGTCCAGGTCCAGGCGCACCTTGACCTCGCCCTTCGCGGCGGCCGCGGCCAGTGCCTCGCCGTCGGCCAGGCTGACGCCCGCGCTCGGGATGATCCCCTCGTCCGGGGAGGAGAACCCGCCGCGCACCGGCGTGGTACCGCTGTGGTTGTAGACGATCACGCCGAGCGCGCCCGCCGCGGCGGCGGCCCTCTGCTTCTCCACGAAGGTGCAGGAGCCGCGCTTGACCAGGGCGATCTTCCCGGTGAAGGTGCCGCTCGCGTAGTCGTCGGCCGTGCAGCCGGGGCTCTCGTCGACCCGGGCGAGGGCGAGCGGGGCGACCAGGCCGCCCGCCGGCGTGGACCGGGTGAAGGTGAAGGCGGCGGTGGGCAGCTCGCGCGGCGCTCCGTCGAGGCCGGCCAGGACGGTGGTCCTCTCCGTCTTCGTGTGCGCCTCGTAGAGGTCGAAGTCCTGGTAGGAGACCTCGTACCCGGCCTTCTTCAGGGTGTCGTGGACGTAGGCGGCCGATGCCGCGTGGCCCGGGGTGCCCGCCGCGCGGTTGCCGCCGTTGGCGTCGGCGATCTGCTGGAACTTCGCCAGGTGGCGGTAGGCCCCGCGGGCGGTGACCTCCTCGACCAGTTCCTTGGCCAGCCGGCCCTCGCGCGGGTGGGCGGACGCCGGGGTGGCGGTCAGCAGGACGGGTGCGGCGACGGCGGCCGCCGCGAGGGCGGCGAGGGCCGGTATGGACCGGCTGCGGTGGCGGATGGCGCGCACGATGGTTCTCCCCGAGTTCGATATGCGGAATGCCCGTCCGGCGAGCGGACGCGACAGACCGGACCGTAACCGGCTGCGACCAGGCAGAACGGGCCCTCGGCGGAGGTGCAACACAGCCGCCACGAACGTGTCACGGGGGTTCACATTCGGGACACCGTCCGTTCCTCGGACAATGGATTGGACAAGCCTCGTGGGGTCGAACGCATGATGGCTTCACTCGCCCGCGTCGTACGCACCAATAAGGAGTCACCGTGAGGGTCGGAATCGTCGGAGCCACCGGACAGGTCGGCGGAGTCATGCGCGCCATCCTCGCCGAGCGGAAGTTCCCGGTGGACGAGCTGCGGCTGTTCGCCTCGGCCCGTTCCGCGGGCTCGACCCTCGCATGGGAGGGCCAGGAGATCACCATCGAGGACGCCTCCACGGCCGACTACGCCGGCCTGGACATCGTCCTCTTCTCCGCGGGCGGCGCGACCTCCAAGGCCCTCGCCGAGAAGGTCGCCTCCCAGGGCGCCGTCGTGATCGACAACTCCTCGGCCTGGCGCCGGGACCCCGAGGTGCCGCTGGTCGTCTCCGAGGTCAACCCGCACGCGATCAAGAACCGCCCCAAGGGCATCATCGCGAACCCGAACTGCACCACCATGGCCGCGATGCCCGTGCTGCGGCCGCTGCACGAGGAGGCCGGCCTCACGGCGATGGTCGCCACCACCTACCAGGCCGTCTCCGGCTCGGGCCTGGCCGGTGTGGCCGAGCTCAAGGGCCAGGCCTGCGCCGTCTCCGAGGCCGCCGACCAGCTGACCTTCGACGGCGGCGCGGTGGACTTCCCCGAGCCGTCCGTCTACAAGCGCCCGATCGCCTACAACGTGGTCCCGCTCGCGGGCAACCTCGTCGACGACGGCTCCTTCGAGACCGACGAGGAGCAGAAGCTCCGCAACGAGTCCCGCAAGATCCTGGAGATCCCGGAGCTCAAGGTCTCCGGCACCTGCGTGCGCGTGCCGGTCTTCTCCGGCCACTCCCTCCAGGTCAACGCCCGCTTCGCGAACCCGCTGAGCGTGGAGCGCGCCTACGAGCTGCTGAAGGACGCCCCGGGCGTCGAGCTCTCGGAGATCCCGACCCCGCTCCAGGCGGCCGGCAAGGACGCCTCGTACGTGGGCCGCATCCGCGTCGACGAGACGGCGGAGAACGGCCTCGCGCTGTTCCTCTCGAACGACAACCTGCGCAAGGGCGCGGCCCTGAACGCGGTCCAGATCGCCGAGCTGGTCGCCGAGGAGCTCCGCGGCTGATCGGCGCACGACCGGGGGCGGCGCCGCGCGGGCGCCGCCCCTTTTGTCTTCCCGCCGGCCGTCAGGGCCTGCGGACCTCGAAGAGGAAGCAGCCGAACTCGGTCGCGCGGACGTGCACGAGGGCGACCTCCGGGTCGCAGAAGGCCTCCGCCAGCGCCTGCTCCAGCACCGCGTCCGGGTCCTCGCCGAGGGACAGGGCGCGGCCGCCCAGGATGTGCCCCCCGGCGTCGTAGCGGCGGACCGTGCGCAGCGCCCCGGGGTGGGCGAAGGGGTGGCCGGGGGCCCCGGCCGGGCCGCCGCAGTCGGCGGCGTGGAGGAACACCGGGCCCTGCTCGTCGTACGCGCCCGGGTCGACGCCCCGCTCGGCCGCCCAGCGGCGCAGCGGCGCGTACGAGACGAGGGCGATCCGCTCCCCGGGGCGGCTGCGGCGCAGGCAGCAGCGGAGCGGGGCGCCGCCCTCAAGGTCCTCGTACGGTCGGCAGGGCCGGCCCGCGTCGTCACGGACGCGCAGGCCGGCGAGGGTCTGGGGGGCGACGGAACGTGCGGCGTGGAGCGCCGGTCGGGGCGCGGAACGTGTGGTCATGGCGTCCAGAGTGCGCGTCCGGATCCGGTGAAGCTGGCGGAAAACGGACGTCGCGTTTCGCCCGTGGATTACTCCGGGGCGCCCGGCGGGCCCGCATGGAAGGATGGCCGGGCAACGTCACCATCAAAGGAGATGACCGCGTGCCTGGCACGAATCTCACCCGTGAAGAGGCTCAGCAGCGGGCGAAGCTGCTCACCGTCGACTCGTACGAGGTCGAACTCGATCTCAGCGGTGCGCAGGAGGGCGGCACGTACCCGTCCGTGACCACCGTGCGGTTCCAGTCCGCCGAGGCCGGCGCCGAGACCTTCATCGACCTGGTCGCCCCGGCCGTCCACGAGGTCGTCCTGAACGGCAAGTCCCTGGACGTGGCCGAGGTCTTCCGGGACGCGCGCATCGCGCTGACCCACCTCGCGGCCGGCGCCAACGAGCTCCGCGTCGTCGCGGACTGCGCCTACACCAACACGGGCGAGGGTCTGCACCGCTTCGTCGACCCGGTCGACCAGCAGGCCTACCTCTACACCCAGTTCGAGGTGCCCGACGCGCGCCGCGTGTTCGCCAGCTTCGAGCAGCCCGACCTGAAGGCGACGTTCCAGTTCACCGTGACCGCCCCCGAGGGCTGGACGGTCATCTCGAACTCCCCGACGCCGGATGCCGCGGACGTCAAGGACAACGTCTGGCGCTTCGCGCCGACCCCGCGCATCTCCACGTACATCACGGCCCTGATCGCGGGCCCGTACCACTCGGTGCACAGCTCGTACGAGGGCGCGAACGGTCAGTCGGTGCCGCTCGGCATCTACTGCCGCCCGTCCCTGGCCGAGTTCCTGGACGCGGACGCGATCTTCGACGTGACCCGCCAGGGCTTCGACTGGTTCCAGGAGAAGTTCGCGTACGACTACCCGTTCGCCAAGTACGACCAGCTCTTCGTCCCCGAGTTCAACGCGGGCGCGATGGAGAACGCCGGCGCGGTCACCATCCGCGACCAGTACGTCTTCCGCTCGAAGGTGACGGACGCGGCGTACGAGGGCCGCGCCGAGACCATCCTCCACGAGCTCGCGCACATGTGGTTCGGCGACCTGGTCACCATGGAGTGGTGGAACGACCTGTGGCTGAACGAGTCGTTCGCGACGTACACCTCGGTCGCCTGCCAGGCCTCCGCCGAGGGCACGAAGTGGCCGCAGGCGTGGACCACCTTCGCCAACTCGATGAAGACCTGGGCGTACCGGCAGGACCAGCTGCCGTCCACGCACCCGATCATGGCCGACATCCGTGACCTGGACGACGTCCTGGTCAACTTCGACGGCATCACGTACGCCAAGGGCGCCTCGGTGCTCAAGCAGCTCGTCGCCTACGTGGGCACGGACGCCTTCTTCAAGGGCGTGCAGGCGTACTTCAAGGCGCACGCGTTCGGGAACACGCGCCTGTCGGACCTGCTGGGCGCTCTGGAGGAGACCTCGGGCCGCGACCTGACCGCCTGGTCGAAGGCGTGGCTGGAGACGGCCGGCATCAACGTGCTGCGCCCCCGGATCGAGACGGCCGCGGACGGCACGATCACCGCGTTCAGCGTCAGCCAGGAAGCCCCGGCGCTGCCCGCCGGCGCGAAGGGCGAGCCGACGCTGCGCCCGCACCGCATCGCGATCGGCCTGTACGACCTGGACGCCGCCGGCAAGCTGGTCCGTACGGACCGGATCGAGCTGGACATCGACGGCGAGCTGACCGAGGTTCCGGAGCTGGTCGGCCGCGCCCGGCCGGCCGTCGTGCTGCTCAACGACGACGACCTGTCGTACGCCAAGGTCCGCCTGGACGAGGTCTCGCTGGAGAACGTCACCGCGCACCTGGGCGACTTCACCGAGTCCCTGCCCCGGGCGCTGTGCTGGGCCTCGGCCTGGGACATGACCCGCGACGGCGAGCTGGCGACGCGCGACTACCTCGCGCTGGTCCTCTCGGGCATCGGCAAGGAGTCGGACATCGGCGTCGTCCAGTCGCTGCACCGCCAGGTGAAGCTGGCCGTGGACCTGTACGCCGACCCGGCGTGGCGGGAGCAGGGCCTGGCGACCTGGACCGAGGCCGCGCTGAAGCACCTGCGCGGCGCCGAGCCGGGCAGCGACCACCAGCTGGCGTGGGCCCGCGCGTTCGCGGCGACGGCCCGCACCGAGGGGCAGCTGACCTTCCTGGCGGCGCTGCTCGACGGGGCGGCGGAGGTCGAGGGCCTGGTCGTGGACACCGAGCTGCGCTGGGCGTTCCTGGAGCGCCTCGTCGCGACGGGTGTCCTGGGCGACGCGGCCATCGACGCGGAGCTGGAGCGCGACCGGACGGCGGCGGGCGAGCGGCACGCGGCCACGGCGCGGGCCGCGCGTCCGACGGCCGAGGCCAAGGCGCAGGCGTGGGCCTCGGTGGTGGAGTCCGCGGACCTGCCGAACGCCGTGCAGGAAGCGGTGATCGGCGGTTTCGTCCAGACCGACCAGCGCGAGCTGCTGGCCCCGTACACCGAGAAGTTCTTCGCGGTGGTCAAGGACATCTGGGACAACCGCAGCCACGAGATCGCCCAGCAGATCGCGGTGGGCCTGTACCCCTCGCTCCAGGTCTCCCGGGAGACCCTGGAGGCGACGGACGCCTGGCTGGCCTCGGCGGAGCCGAACGCGGCCCTGCGCCGTCTGATCTCGGAGTCCCGCTCGGGCGTGGAGCGGGCGCTGAAGGCCCAGTCCGCGGACGCGGCGTCGGCTTCCTGACCCGCCCGGCAGCCTGACCGCCCGGTGCCCCGGCCCCGCTCGACGCGGGGGCCGGGGCACCGGCGTTCGGTCACGGGGTCCGGCGGGCGGTCGCGGTCACGGGGTGCGCTGCGCGGCCACCGTGCGCAGGGCGGTCAGGACCTGGGAGACCGCCGGGGCTGACTCGCCGCCGCTGCGGGTGGCCGCCAGGACGTGGCGGGTGGGGCGGTCGTGGGCCAGGACCCGTACCGCCACCCCCGAGGCGCGGCTCGACACCATGCGGGGGACCAGGGCCACCCCCATCCCGGCCTCGACCATGGCCAGGATCGCGGTCCAGCCGGAGGCCGAGTGCGCCTGTTCCGGGACGAAGCCGGCCGCCTCGCAGGCGTTGCGGGCGATCTCCTGCCAGGGGCCGCTGCCCCCGTAGATCCACGGGTCCCCGGACAGGTCCGCCAGCCGCAGGGCCGGGGCCGCGGCGAGGGGGTGGTCCGGCGGGAGGGCCACGTCGAGGGGGTCCTCCAGCAGCGTGATGCGGGTGAACCGGGGGTCGCGGGCGGTCGGGGCGTGCGCCGCCAGCGAGAGGGCCAGGTCGACGGCCCCGGCCGCCAGCAGCTCGTACGACTGCGCCGCCTCGGTCTCCCGTACGCGCACCTCCACCCCCGGGTGGCTGCGCCGCAGCGCCGCCACCGCCGGGACCACGAGCACCGGCACGGCCGTGGAGAAGGCCCCGATCCGGACCTCTCCCGCCTCGCCGGCCAGGTACCCGGCCAGTTCGGCGTCCGCCCGCTCCAGCTGCGCGAACACCGCCTCCGCGTGCCGCAGTACGAGGTGCGCGGCGTCCGTGAGCCGGACCCGGCGCCCCTGCGCCTCCAGCAGCGGCACCCCCAGCTGCCGGGCGAGATTGGTCAGCTGCTGCGAAACGGCCGAGGGCGTCATGTGCAGCGCCTCGGCCGTTGCGGTCACGGTCCCCCGGTCGGCGAGGGTCCGCAGGATCCGCAGCTTCTTGATGTCCCACTCGGTCATGGACCGAACCTACCGGCGGGCCCCCAGGCTCACGCCGCCGAGGATCAGCGCCATGCAGAGCAGCTCCGCCGGGCCCGTCCGCTCGCCGAGCAGGAGGAGGCCGAGGCCGGCGACGCACACCGGCTGGAGGTAGTAGACGACTCCGGCCCGGGCGGCGCCGATCAGCGAGATCGCCTTGTTCCAGGCGAAGAAGGCGACCGCGGAGGACATGACGCCGACGTAGAGCAGCATCCCGCCGGTGCCCGCGGTGAGCTCGAAACCGCCCTGGACGGTGACGGAGACGGCGTACGCGGGGGCCAGCATCAGCGCGCCGAGCACGAAGGTGGTGATCAGGAAGGCCGGTCCGCCCAGTTCGGCGGGCTTGCGCTTGAGCAGCGCGCTGTACGAGGCGAACGACAGGGCGGCGGCGAGCATCCACAGGTCGCCGGCGCCGAAGTCGAAGCCGAGCGAGCCGTCCCCGACGAGCAGCAGCACCCCGAACGCGGCGAGCAGCAGTCCGAAGGTCCGCCGGGCGCCGAGCCGTTCGCCGCCGAGGCGGGCGTACAGCGCCATGACGACCGGCGAGGCAGCCATGATCATGCCCATGTTGGAGGCGGAGGTGGTCAGTCCGGCCTGGTGCACGAGCGTGTTGTAGAGGGCCACGCCGAACAGCGAGGCGAGGGCGACGAACCCGAGGTGGCGGCGGATCAGCGCCCGCTGCCGCCAGGCCTGGCGGGCCGCGAAGGGGGCGACGGCGAGGGTGGCGATGATCCAGCGCCAGAACACGGCCTGGACGGGCGGGACGCTGTCGGCCATCCCCCGCGTGGCGACGAAGCTGCCGGACCAGACGACCGTGGCGACCAGGGCGAGCAGGAGGCCGAGGCCGGCGGACCCCTTGGCCGCCCGGCTGCCGGAGCGGTGTTGCGCGACGGTACGGACCCTGTCCATGACGGCCACGGTGTATCTCCCCCTCGGGTGCTGGTGTGATCGGCTCTCGCCTGAAGTGGCTCTACCGTCGCACCGGCCCATCGGTCAGGTCCATCGAAATGTTTCGATCATTTTCTTCAGCAGAACTGAACGGTTGCGTCGGGGTCCCGGCGGCGAACAGCTGGCCCGCGACCGTGGCCCCGAAGGCGATCGCCATGCCCAGCACCTGGACGGGCGACAGGGACTGCCCGAGGGCGGCCCAGCCGATGACGGCGGCGGTGAGCGGGGAGAGCGGGCCGAGCAGGGTGACCGAGGTGGCGGTGAGGCGGCCGATCCCGCGGAACCAGAGCCAGTACGCGATACCGGTGTTGATCAGCATCATGTAGCCGTAGCCGAGGAAGGCCTTGCCGTCGAGCGCGGGCGGCGCCCCCTCGACCAGCGCCGCGACGGGGATGATGACCAGCCCGCCCGCGGTGAGCTGCCAGCCGGTCAGGGCCAGCGGGCCGACCCCCTCCGGACGCCCCCAGCGCTTGGTCATCACCGTGCCCGCGGCCATGGAGGCGGAGGAGACCACACCGGCGACGATGCCGACGAGGTCCAGCCGGGCGGCCGCGGTCAGGACCACCATGCTCACGCCGAACGCCCCCGCGACGGCGGCGAGTACGGTCCGCAGCCGCGCCCGCTCCCCCAGGACCAGGGCGGCGAGTCCGACGACGAACAGCGGCCCGGCGGAGCCGAGGACGGCCGCCACCCCGCCGGGGAGCCGGTACGCGGAGAGGAAGAGGAGCGGGAAGAAGGCTCCGATGTTGAGGGTGCCGAGCACGGCGGCCTTCCACCACCACGCGCCGGTCGGGAGTCTGCGGGCCAGGGCCGTGAGCAGCAGTCCGGCGGGCAGGGCCCGCATGACCCCGGTGAACAGGGGCCGGTCGGGCGGGAGCAGTTCGGTGGCGACGGCGTAGGTCGAGCCCCAGGAGATCGGGGCGAGGGCGGTCAGGGCGACGGTGGTGAAGCGCTTCATGGCGGGTGACTCCTCGGACGGATGAGGAACGCGGGACGGAAGGCGAGGGGGCGGGCCGGACGGACCGCGGGGCCGGACGGCTCAGACCGCCGGGGCCGGGGCCGGAGCCGGAGCCGGCTGCGGCTGCGGCTGCGGCGCCGTGGGCCGCGGCGCCGAGGCGGCCGCCACGACCGACGGCTGCGGGTACACGGCCTCGGCGGGCAGCCGGCGCTCCAGCCGGACCAGCGCCAGGGCGGCCCCAGCGGCGGCGAGGGCGAGGACGGCCCAGGGCAGCCGGCCGTCGACGGCGAGCAGGGCGGTGAAGAGCGAGGGCGCCAGGGCGGTGGCCAGGGAGTGGGACACCTGGTAGGTGGCCAGGTAGCGGCCGCGTACGGCCTCCGGGGCGGCGGAGACCGACAGGGCTCCGCTGGAGGGGCTGTGCACCAGCTCGCCGAGGGTGTAGACGACGACGATGGCCATCAGGGCGACCAGGGTGGCGCTCTGCCCGGGGCGCAGGGTGCCGAGCACGATCTGGCCGACGAAGGCGGCGGCGAAGAGCAGGGCTCCGAGCGCGGCGGAGCGGGTGCGGCGGGCTCCGGAGCGGCGGACCCGGCCCGCGACGAGGACGCCGATCCCGGCGCACAGAGCGGTGTTGAGGGTGAAGGCGGCTCCGGTGAGGGAGTCGGGCCCGTGCAGCCAGGTGGCGATGTAGAGCGGGAAGAGCACGGACAGGGCGGCGTAGCCCAGCGCGGTCAGGAAGTTGGCGGCGGTCAGGGCGAGGAAGGGCCGGTCGCCGAGGACCATCCGGTAGCCGGCGGCGGGCCGGCCGGCGCGGGCGGCCGGAGCCTCGTGCACGGGGCGGACCCTGCGGACGAGCGTTCCGGCGACCGCGAAGGCCAGCGCGTTGCCCCAGACGGTGTACGTGAAGGCGGCGGCCCCCCACAGGGCGAGGACGCCGGAGACGATCAGGGCCCCGGCACCCATCCCCGCGTTCTGCAGCGCGCGCAGCGAGGCCTGGAGCCGGTCCCGGTCGGCTCCGCGGGCGACCTCGCCGATCAGGGACTGCTGGACGACGGGGAAGGACCGGTCGGCCAGGGCGGTGACGAGGGCGACGGCGGCGAAGGCGGGCAGCGACCCGGCGAAGGGGTAGAGGGCGAAGCCGAGCGCGCGGACCCCGTAGAGGGCGAGGACGATCCGCTTCGCGCCGAACCGGTCGACGGCCGAGCCGGCCAGCGGGAGGAACGCCAGCCCCGCCAGGCCGGTGACGGTCATCACGAGGCCGACGAGGGCGAAGGAGAGGCCGGTGACGTGGTGGAAGAAGACGAGCGAGAAGGGGACGTACATCCCGGTCCCGACCGCGCTGACGCCGGCGCCGACGAGCAGCGACCGCTCCCCCGCCACCCTTGTTCCCCTGGTCTTGTCCATCGCTTCCCCCCAAGTAGGTCGATGGAAAGTAGCTTACCCCTAAGCTACTTTCCGTCAAGCAACTTTCTTGCGAACGACTGGAGGAACGCTCGATACTGCGTGCATGACCGAGGCCAACAAGGACGCCGTCGACGCGATCATCGACCAGTGGCACGCAGTGCGACCGGACCTGGAGACCGGCCCCATGGCCGTCTTCGGCCGCATCTACCGGATCGCCCGGACCGTGGGGGACGCGGTGGAGCGGGCCTACGCCCCGTACGGGATCTCGCGCGGCGAGTTCGACGTCGTGGCGACGCTGCGCCGCTCCGGCGCCCCGTACACGCTCTCGCCGCGCCAGCTGTCGGCCACGCTCATGCTCACGACGGGCGGTATGACCGGGCGCCTGGACAAGCTGGAGAAGGCCGGACTGCTCTTCCGCTCGCCCGATCCACACGACCGGCGCGGGCTCCAGGTGACGATCACCGACCGCGGGCTCGCGCTCATCGACGAGGCCGTCGCCGCCGGGCTGGAGGTGCAGCGCGCCGCGCTCAAGGGGCTCGGCGAGGAGGAGGTCGCCGTCCTGGGCGGCCTGCTGCGCAAGCTGATGGCCGAGGCCCAGGGGGTCTGACTCCCCCCGGACGCACGACGGAGCGCCGGAGGTCCGCACCCGGGCCGGGAAGGCATCGGGCTGCGGACCCCCGGCGCTCCGGAGGTCTGAGGGCGGCCGACCCGACCGGGGTCAGCCGTTCTTCAGGCTGTTCAGCTGGCGGACTGCGGCTTGTCCGACTTGTCGAGGACCATCACCAGGCCCGCGATGATCAGGAACAGCACGATCGGCGTGGCCACGTACAGGCCGAGGGTCTGGGCGATGCTCAGGCCCGGACCCGGGTCGTCGCCGTCGTCGCGGGCCACCGCGAGGGCGGGAGACGTCATCAGCAGCATCATCAGCGTCGATCCGGCCGTGACGGCGCCGGCGCGCAGAGCGTTCTTCTTGTCCACGGTGCAAACGTAGCGAACACCTAAACGCAGCGCGCGCCCGGGGGTGCCGTACGGGCACCCGCCCCCTCCCGCACCGCGCCCAGCAGGGCGTTCGCCCGGGGCGAGGCGGCCAGCGCCTCCAGGGTCAGCGGCCGTCCCGCCGAGTCCGCGAGCGGCAGCCGCCAATTGGGGTACTGGTCCCAGGTCCCCGGAAGGTTCTGCGGCCGCCGGTCGCCGACCGCGTCCGGCAGCCATACGCCGACCATCCGGGCGGGGGTGCGCAGCAGGAACGCGTACAGGGCGCGTACGGCGGCCTCCTCGCCCTTGGTGTCCAGGCCGAGCCCCTCCAGCACGTCCAGCCACTGGGCGGTGTCGGCGGCGTCCTCGGCGCGCTCCTGCTCCAGCGGGCGGGTCAGCAGGCCGAGCCGGTCGCGCAGTTCCACGTGGGCGCCGGCCAGCTTGGCGGCGGTGGGCGGCAGGTCGTGGGTGGTGGCGGTGGCCAGGCAGTCGGCGCGCCAGGCCCCGGGAGCGAGCGGCCGGCCGTCGCCCGCCCAGTCGCGCTCGAACCAGAGGACCGAGGTGCCGAGCACCCCGCGCCGGGCCAGCGCCTCGCGCACGCGCGGCTCCACCGTCCCGAGGTCCTCGCCGATGACCAGGGCCCCGGCCCGGTGGGCCTCCAGGACCAGGACGGCGAGCATCGCCTCGCCGTCGTACGTGACGTACGTGCCCTCGGCGGGCGGGGCCCCCTCCGGGATCCACCAGAGCCGGAACAGGCCCATGACGTGGTCGATGCGCAGGGCGCCGGCGTAGCGGAACACCCCGTGCAGCAGGGCCCGGAACGGGGCGTACCCGGTGGCCGCGAGCCGGTCGGGCCGCCACGGCGGCAGCCCCCAGTCCTGGCCGCGCGCGTTGAAGGCGTCGGGCGGGGCGCCGACGCAGACGCCCTTGGCGTAGAGGGGCGGGCCGAGGGTGTCCGAGCCCTGCGGGTGCACCCCGACGGCGAGGTCGTGCACGATGCCGACCGGCATCCCGGCGTCGCGTGCGGCCCGCTGCGCGGCGGCGAGCTGGGTGTCCGTCAGCCAGACCAGCCAGCGGTGGAAGTCGGCGCTCCGGCCGTCCGTCGCACACCAGGCGGCGTGCCGCTCCAGGGCCTCGCCCTGCTCCGCGCAGAACGCCCGGTACGCGCTCTCGCGTGCGCGGCCGCGCGGGACGGCGTAGAGCAGCTCCAGGGCCCGGCGCTTCACCTCCCACACCGCGTCCCGGTCGATCAGCGCCCCCTTCTCCAGCACCTCGCGGCGCAGCTCGGCGCCCTGCTCGGCGAGTTCGGCCAAGGCCCCGCGCTCCGGGCAGTCGGCGTACTCGGGGACGTCCTCGACGCGCAGGTGGACGGGGTCGGGGAAGCGGCGCGAGGAGGGCCGGTACGGGGAGGGGTCGGTCGGCGCCCCGGGCACCGCGGCGTGCAGCGGGTTGACCTGGACGAAGCCGACCCCGTGGGCCCGCCCGGCCCAGCGCGCGAGCGCGGCGAGGTCGCCGAGGTCCCCCATGCCCCAGGACCGCTCGGAGAGCAGGGAGTACAGCTGGACGAGCACCCCGTGCACCCGCTCGCCCGCGCCGGGCGCCCGCTCGGGAGCCACGATCAGCGTGGCGTCTCCGGTACGCCCGTCGGGGGTCCGGGCACTCAACCGGTGCACGCCCAGCGGCGGCGCCCCCTGCCCGCCGGGCTCCCAGCCCCCGGCCTCGTCACCCTCCAGGCGGATCCGCGTACCGGGAGGGAGCGCGGCCAGCTCCGCGGGCGGCTGCGACCCGGCCCACCACACCAGCACGGCGGGCAGCAGCCGCTGCGCGGCCTCGCGCTCGGCCTCGGCCAGGTGCTCCCGGACGGCGTCCGGGGTGTCGCAGTCCACGCCCAGCTCGCGCAGCACGGCGGCGACGGTGGCCTCCGGGACCCGGACGGTGACGTCCTCGGCGGGCTGGTAGGTGGTGGCGACGCCGTGCAGGGCCGCGAGCCGGGCGAGGTCGTCCATGGTGAGTACCTGTGTCCCTGTGTCTAGGCGGGCTTGGTCGGTTCGCTCGTCAGCGGCGCCTCGCCGGTGAGCGGGGGCTCACTGGTCAGCGGCGCGTGGGCGGCACCGGCGAGCGGGGGCTCGCTGGTGAGGGGCCCCTCGGCGGCCCCGGCCTGCGCGGGCAGGTGGGCGAGGAGGGGGGTGCGTCGGGTGCCGGGTGCGGTGTTCACGGGCGGTTGCTCCTTTGTCCGTACGGGGCGTGAGAGTGGGTCAGGAACCATGGAACACCGCCGGGGAACATCGCAGCCATACCCCGTGGGGAGCGCCGCATTCCTGGCGTATCCAGGTCAGAACCCCCCAGCCGCGGACACGGACGCGGCGCGGGGCACGGGCGCCGAGCCGTTCGGCGGCGGGGCCCGGGACCGGCCCCGGGGAACGGGCGGGGGCAGGGGTGGGGAGCGTGGAGCGGGGGACGGCACCGGGCAGCGCCGAGCGGGGGACGGCACCGGGCAGCGTCGAGCGGCGCCGCCGACCCGACGGGGGCTCGGCGGCGCGCGATCACGCTTCCGGGGTACGGGCGCCGGGCCCGGACCCCGGCACCGGGGCCGGACCGGCGGCCGGGCCTATGACGCCGCGCCGATGCGGTCCAGGGCCGCCTCCGCACCGTACGGTTCCAGGTACGGCATCCAGCGCGGGTCCCGGTGGCCCGTGCCGATGATCCGCCAGGCCAGACCCGACGGCGGAGCCGGCTGGTGGCGCAGGCGCCAGCCCAGCTCCAGCAGGTGCCGGTCCGCCTTGACGTGGTTGCACCGCCGGCATGCGGCGACCACGTTGTCCCACACGTGCTGTCCTCCCCGGCTGCGCGGGATCACGTGGTCGACGCTGGTGGCGACCCCTCCGCAGTACATGCAGCGACCGCCGTCGCGGGCGAACAGCGCGCGGCGGGTGAGTGGAACGGGCCCCCGGTAGGGGACCCGCACGAAGCGCTTGAGCCGGACCACGCTGGGCGCGGGGACGACTTTTGTCGCGCTGTGCAGAAAGGCGCCGGATTCCTCCAGGGAGACGGCTTTGTTCTCCAGGACGAGGACGAGCGCGCGGCGGAGCGGTACGACGCCGAGCGGCTCGTACGACGCATTGAGGACCAGGACGTGCGGCACGGACTGCCTCCTTGTACGTCGGCGGCGCGTGGCTCGCGCCGGGACGATCTGCTCTCCAGTCTCCCCTTACGGCTGGTCGAAGCGCCACCACGCGCCCGTAACGGGTCCGAGGTGTTTTCAACCACACCCGCTTCATCCCCAGGTGAGTCCGGTCTCTCCCTCGAACACGGCAACGGGGTCACCCGAATGCCCCGTTAGTGTGGAAGGCCTGCCCGCACACCCCTTTCCGCGGGCAGACCGCTATACCTGGAGGTTCCCGTCGTGCCCTGGCATGCCGCCCTGCTGCCCCTCGCAGCCGACACCCCGGACCCGGCCGCTTCCGTCAAGGAGGCCCACGAGAGCGTCACGAACGCCGCCAGTTTCATCGAGGAGAACTGGGCCGGATGGCTGTACCTCGGCCTGAAGATCCTGCTGATCCTGGTGATCGCGGCCGCGCTCCGCTCGCTGGTCCGCAAGTCGCTGACCAAGCTCATAATGCGCATGAACAGGGGCGCCGAGGCCGTCGAGGGCATGGCGCTCGGCGGGCTGCTCGTCAACGCGGAGCGCCGGCGGCAGCGCTCGGAGGCGATCGGCTCGGTCCTGCGCTCGGTGGCCTCGTTCCTGATCCTCGGCACGGCCGGACTGATGGTGCTCGGCGCGCTGGGCATCAACCTCGGCCCGCTGCTCGCGAGCGCGGGTGTGGCCGGTGTGGCGATCGGTTTCGGCGCGCGGAACCTGGTGACGGACTTCCTGTCCGGCGTGTTCATGATCCTTGAGGACCAGTACGGCGTCGGCGACAAGATCGACGCGGGGGTGGCCTCCGGCGAGGTCGTCGAGGTCGGCCTGCGCGTCACCAAGCTGCGCGGGGACAACGGCGAGATCTGGTACGTCCGCAACGGCGAGATCAAGCGGATCGGCAACCTCAGCCAGGGCTGGGCGACGGCGGGCGTGGACGTCCAGGTCAAGCCGTCGGAGAGCCTGACCCACATCCGCGAGGTGGTCAAGCAGGTCGCGGAGGGCCTGGCCAAGGAGTCCCCGTGGGACGAGCGCCTGTGGGGTCCGGTGGAGGTGCTGGGCCTGGACGAGGTGCTGCTGGCCTCGATGACGGTGAAGGTCTCGGCGAAGACGATGCCGGGCCAGCAGTTCTCCGTGGAGCGCGAGCTGCGCTGGCGGATCAAGGAGGCCTTCGACGAGGCCGGCATCCGGATCATCGGCGGGCTGCCGGCCGCCGAGGACGAGGAGGAGGCCGCCGACCCCTCGGCCGCCGTGGCCGCGCCGTCGGCGCTCGCCAACCCGGCCTCCCCGCAGTCCCTGGCCACCGCCCCGATCCCGCCGCCCTCCGGCACCCCCCGGATCACCAAGTAGCCCCTTTCCCCCCTCCCGCACCACGCCGCTGCCCCCGCAGGTTCATTTCTGCGGGGGCAGCGGCATTGACACAGCTCAAACACCGATAGGAAACTTACCTAACAGTTGCTGACGGCCGCAGCCTCGGCCCCGTGAGCGGAGAGCACCCATGACCGGCACCACCCCGGGCACCCCCAGCCTGCTGCGCGTCATGAACGACCGCGCCGCGCTGGACCTGCTGCTGGAGCACGGTCCCCTGTCGCGCACCCGCATCGGCCGGCTCACCGGACTCTCCAAGCCCACCGCCTCCCAGCTGCTCGCCCGCCTCGAAACCGCCGGACTCGTCGTGGCCTCCGGCACCGCCGGCGGCCGCCCCGGACCCAACGCCCAGCTGTACGGGGTCAACCCGCGCGCCGCCCACGTCGCCGGACTGGACGTCACCCCCGGCGGCATCGTCGCGGCCGTCGCCGATCTCACCGGCGAGGTGATCGGCAGCCACGCGCTCCCGTACGCCGAGGGCACCGGCGCCGTCGACCGGGTCACCCGGGCCCTCGGCGCGGCCGTCCGGGACGCCGGGCTCGAACGCTCCGACGTCCACCGGGTCGTCATCGCCACCCCGGGCTCCTTCGACCCCAGCACCGGGGCGCTGCGCTACGCCGACCACCTGCCCGGCTGGCACTCCCCCACCCTCCTGGAGGAACTCGCGGCGGCCCTGCCGATGCCGGTCGAGTACGAGAACGACGTGAACCTGGCCGCGGTCGCCGAGCAGCGGCTCGGCGCGGCCCGCGGCCACGGGGACTTCGTCCTGCTGTGGAACGAGGAGGGGCTCGGCGCCGCCCTGGTGCTCGGCGGCCGGCTGCACCGCGGCTGGACCGGCGGCGCGGGGGAGGTCGGGTTCCTGCCCGTACCGGGCCACCCCCTGGTCCGGCACGTCGCCCAGGTCAACTCCGGCGGATACCAGGAGCTGGCCGGGGTACAGGCGGTGCCCGCGATGGCGGCCGCGCTGGGCATCGCGGCGCCGCCCGGCCCCGGAGCCGGGCCGGCGGCCCCGCCGGTGGCCACGGCCGTCGCACTCCTGACCCGCGCCGCCGAGCACCCCGAGGGGGCGAACCTGCTGTTCCTCCAGCGCTACGCCACCGCCCTGGCCACCGGCATCGCCTCGCTGGTCGCCGTACTGGACCCGGAGATCGTGGTCCTGGCCGGCGCGGTGACGGGGGCGGGCGGGGACGTGCTGCGCGGGCTCGTCGAGGCCGAGCTCGCCGAGCTCGCCCCCGCGCGGCCCCGCCTGGTGTCCGGCACCGTACGCGAGCGGCCCGTACTGCGGGGCGCGCTGGAGAGCGCCCTCGCCACCACCCGCGACGAGGTGTTCGACACCTCGCGCCGCTGACCACCGCACCCCGGGGGACCGGCACCACCGGCCCCGGGCTCCCCCGCCGCCCCTCCCCTCACGCCCCTCCTCGCACCCCTGGCACCCGTCCCGGAAGTTCCTCCCGCAGAGAGCGAGCCCCGCCATGCCCAGAACCCGCCGCCTGACCGCCCTGGCCACCGCCGTCGCCGCGCTGTCCGTCCTCGCCACCGCGTGCACGGGCCAGAGCGGAAGCGCAGCCGCCGACGATCCGGACAAGGAGGTCACGCTCAACTTCTGGCACGGCTGGTCCGCGCCGAGCGAGGCCAAGGCGATCGAGGAGAACATCGCCCGCTTCGAGAAGGCGCACCCGAACATCAAGGTCAAGGTCACGGGCAACATGACCGACGACAAGATCAACCAGGCGCTCCGGGCGGGCGGGGACAAGGCCCCCGACGTGGTCTCCTCCTTCACCACCGACAGCGTCGGCAAGTTCTGCAACTCCGGCGCCTTCGCCGACCTCAACCCCTTCCTCAAGAAAGCCGGCATAGACAAGGCGAAGGTCTTCCCCAAGACCCTCCTCGACTACACCCAGTTCAACGGCAACCAGTGCACGCTGCCGCTGCTGAACGACGCGTACGGGCTCGTCTACAACAAGGACGCCTTCAAAGCCGCGGGCATCACCGAGCCGCCCAAGACCTGGAGTCAGTTCGTCGAGGTCGCGCAGAAGCTCACCAAGCCCGACGGGGACTCCTACGAGCAGCTCGGCATCATGCCGACCTACCACGGCTACGAGACCACCCCGGTGCGCCTGGCCGCGCAGTGGAGCCCCACGTACTTCGGCGCCGACGGCAAGTCCAACCTGGCCAAGGACCCGGCCTTCGCCGGCATGCTGACGGCGCAGAAGGACCTGGTGGCCAAGCTGGGGGGCTACGAGAAGCTGGAGAAGTTCCGCAGCACCTTCGGCGACGAGTGGAGCGCCGAGCACCCCTTCCACAAGGGACAGGTCGCGATGCAGATCGACGGCGAGTGGCGGGCCTCGATGGCCAAGGAGGCCGGGGTCACCTTCGAGATCGGCACCGCGCCGCTGCCGGTCCCGGACGACCAAGCCGGCGACTACGGCAAGGGCTACCTCTCCGGCACGATCATGGGCATCGCCTCGGGCAGCAAGAAGCAGAACGCCTCCTGGGAGCTGGTGAAGTACATGACCACCGACACCGAAGCGGTCGTGGCCTTCGCCAACGCCATCCACAACGTGCCCTCCACGCTGGCGGCGCTGGACTCCCCGGACCTCCAGGTCACCCCGGAGTTCAAGACCTTCCTCGACATCGCCCGGCACCCGAAGTCGAACACCACCCCGGCCCAGGCCGACGGCGGCACCTACCAGCTGACCTTCCAGGACCTCGCGTACGCGGTCGAGAAGGGCGACGTCGCCGACATCGCGGCCGGCCTCGCCAAGACCGGCCAGCAGATCGACACGGACATCGCGAAGGCGAAGTAGCGCCGATGACCAGCACCGTCACCGTCACCGGCACCGGCACCAGTGCCGCCGCCGTCGCCCCCGCGCCCCCGCTGCGGGCGAAGCGCCGCCGGGCCGCCCTGCGGACCGCGGCCTTCATGTCGCCCTGGCTGATCGGGTTCGCCGTCTTCTTCGCGTACCCGCTCCTGTCCACCGTGTACTTCTCCTTCACGAAGTACGACGGCTTCCGCCCGCCCGTCTTCAACGGCCTGGACAACTGGTCGTACGTGTTCACGGACTATCCGCTGTTCTGGCCGGCCATGCGCAACACCCTGTGGCTGGTCGTGGTGATGGTCGCCTGCCGGGTCGTCTTCGGCCTCGGCGTCGGCCTGCTCATCACCAGGATCAAGACGGGTGCGGGGGTCTTCCGGACCCTGTTCTACCTGCCTTACCTGGCCCCGCCGGTGGCCGCGACCCTGGCCTTCGTCTTCCTGCTCAACCCCGGCACCGGCCCGGTCAACACCCTGCTGGAGGCCGCCGGCCTGCCCGCCCCCGGCTGGTTCACCGACGCCGACTGGTCCAAGCCCGCGCTCACCGTCCTCGCGGTGTGGGGGGTCGGCGACCTCATGGTCATCTTCATGGCCGCGCTGCTCGACGTACCGAAGGAGCAGTACGAGGCCGCGGAGCTGGACGGGGCCGGTGCCTGGGCGCGGTTCCGGCACATCACCCTGCCGAACATCTCGCCGATCATCCTGTTCGCGGTGGTCACCGGGGTCATCCAGGCCATGCAGTACTACACGCAGCCCCTGGTGGCGGGGAAGGTCGCCGCGGGTGTCATCGGCGGCTCGGGCCAGCAGTTCGAACCGGGGTACCCCGACAAGTCCACGCTGACCCTGCCCCAGGTCGTCTACAACGTCGGCTTCCAGCGCTTCGACTACGGCACCGCGTGTGTCGTCGCGCTGGTCCTCTTCGCCCTCTCCATGGCCTTCACCGCACTCCTGATGCGCCGCCGTGGCGGGCTGATCGGAACAGGTGACTGAGATGGCCCAGCTGACCGACACGACGGCTCCCGCCGCCCCGAGGACCTCCGGGGCGGCGGCCGGGACGGCCGGGCCGCGGCGCGGCGGCGTCGCCGGCCGCAGGGCGCTCCTGCACTGGATCGGGGTGCACGCCCTCGGGGTGGCCGCCGCCCTGTTCTTCGTCCTCCCGTTCGTCTTCCTCTTCCTGACCTCCCTGATGAGCGACCAGCAGGCGCTGACCCGCGACCTGGTGCCCGACACCTGGGAGTGGGGCAACTACGCCAAGGTGTGGAACACCCCGGGATTCCTGACCTGGTGGCGCAACACCCTGCTGTACGCGGGGCTGGGCACACTGCTGACCGTGGTCTCCTCGGTGCCCGTGGCGTACGCGCTGGCCAAGTTCCGCTTCCGCGGGCGGCGGCTGTCCCTGCTGCTGGTGATCGCCATGATGATGCTGCCGCCGCAGGTGGTGGTCATCCCGATGTACCTGTTCTGGGCCAAGCAGCTGGACCTGTCCGGCACGTTGTGGCCGCTGATCGTCCCGATGGCGTTCGGTGACGCGTTCTCGATCTTCCTGCTCCGCCAGTTCCTGCTGACCATCCCGGACGAGTACCTGGACGCGGCCAGGGTCGACGGCTGCGGTGAGCTCCGCACGCTGCTGCGCGTCGTCCTTCCGATGGCCAAGCCGGGCATCGCCGCCGTCGCGCTGTTCCAGTTCTTCTCCGCCTGGAACGACTACTTCGGCCCGCAGATCTACGCCTCGGACAACCCGGCCGCCTGGACCCTCAGTTACGGACTGGAGTCCTTCAAGGGGGCGCACCACACCAACTGGAACCTCACCATGGCCGCGACCGTGCTGGTCATGGCGCCGGTGATCGTCCTCTTCTTCTTCGCCCAGAAGGCGTTCGTCGAGGGCGTCACCCTGACGGGAGTGAAAGGCTAGTGACCATGAAACTCGCAGTGGTGGGCGGCGGATCCACCTACACGCCCGAGTTGATCGACGGCTTCGCGCGGCTGCGCGACACCCTGCCGATCGCCGAGCTCGTGCTGATCGACCCCGCCACCGAACGGCTGGAGCTGATCGGCGCGCTGGCGCGGCGGATCTTCGCCAAGCAGGGGCACCCGGGACGCGTCACCACGACCGCCGATCTCGACGCGGGCGTCGAGGGCGCCGACGCGGTCCTGCTCCAGCTGCGCATCGGCGGGCAGGCGGCCCGGCTCCAGGACGAGACCTGGCCGCTGGAGTGCGGCTGCGTCGGGCAGGAGACCACGGGCGCCGGCGGTCTCGCCAAGGCGCTGCGGACGGTCCCGGTGGTGCTGGACATCGCCGAGCGGGTGCGGCGGGCCAACCCGGACGCCTGGATCATCGACTTCACCAACCCCGTCGGGATCGTCACCCGCGCCCTGCTGCGGGCCGGGCACAAGGCGGTCGGGCTGTGCAACGTGGCCATCGGCTTCCAGCGGAAGTTCGCGGCGCTGCTGGACCTGGCCCCGTCCGACATCCACCTGGACCACGTGGGCCTCAACCACCTGACCTGGGAGCTGGGGGTGCGCAAGGGCGGCCCCGACGGCGAGGACCTGCTGCCCGGCCTGCTCGCCGAGCACGGCGCGGCCGTAGCCGAGGACCTGCGGCTGCCGCGCGCGGTGCTGGACCGCCTCGGCGTCGTCCCCTCGTACTACCTGAGGTACTTCTACGCGCACGACGCCGTGGTGCGCGAGCTGGGCGGCAAGCCCTCGCGGGCCGCCGAGGTGGCCGCGATGGAGAAGGAACTGCTCGCCCTGTACGCCGATCCGGCGCTGGACGAGAAGCCGGAGCTGCTGGCCAAGCGGGGCGGCGCCTTCTACTCGGAGGCGGCCGTGGACCTGGCGGCGGCCCTGCTGGGCGACGGCGGGCCGGGCCCGGCCTCCGTACAGGTGGTCAACACGCTCAACAACGGGACGCTGCCGTTCCTCCCGGACGACGCCGTGATCGAGGTGCAGGCCCGGGTGGACCGGTCCGGCCCGGTGCCGCTGGCCGCGGCCCGCCTGGACCCGCTGTACGCGGGGCTGGTCGCGCACGTCACGGCGTACGAGGACCTGGCGCTGGACGCGGCCGTACGGGGCGGCCGCGAGCGGGTCTTCAAGGCGCTGCTGGCCCACCCGCTGGTGGGCCAGTTCGACCTCGCCGAAGGCCTGACCGACCGTCTCCTCGCGCACAACAAGGAGCACCTGGCATGGGCGTGAACCCTCCCGCCCCTCCCGCCCCTCCTGCCCCTCCCGCCCCTCCCGCCCAGCCCGTACGGCCCGCCGTCCTGGCCATCGACGCGGGCAACAGCAAGACGGACGCGGCCCTGATCGCCGCGGACGGCACGGTCCTCGGCACCGGGCGCGCCGGCGGCTTCCAGCCGCCGCGCACCGGGGTCGAGGAGGCGGTGGACGTCCTGGGGCGGGCGGTGGCGGAGGCCGCGGAGGCGGCCGGGCTGGCGCCGGCCGCACCCGGGGCCCCGTACGCCGAGCAGGTGTCGGCGTGCCTGGCCAATGCCGATCTCCCGGTGGAGGAGCGGCAGCTCGCGGACGCGATCGGCGCGCGCGGCTGGGGCGCGGCGACCCGGGTCTTCAACGACACCTTCGCCATCCTGCGCGCCGGGCTGGCCGCGGGCGAGCGGCCGCGCGGGGTCGCGGTGGTGTGCGGGGCCGGCATCAACTGCGTGGGGATGCGGCCCGACGGGCGCACCGCCCGCTTCCCGGCCCTCGGGCAGATCTCCGGGGACTGGGGCGGCGGGGGCGGCCTGGCCGCGGAGGCCCTGTGGTGGGCGGCCAGGGCGGAGGACGGCCGCGGCGGCCCGACGGAGCTGGCGGCGGCGCTGCCGGGGCACTTCGGGCTGGGTTCGATGGCCGAGCTGATCGAGGCGCTCCACCTGGGGACCCTGGCGCACGGCCGGACCCACGAGCTGGTGCCCGTGCTGTTCTCGGTGGCCGCGGCCGGAGATGCGGTGGCCTCGGCGATCGTGGAGCGGCAGGCGGACGAGGTGGTGGCGCTGGCCTCGGTGGCGCTGGCCCGGCTGGAGCTCCTGGAGGTGGAGACCCCGGTGCTGCTCGGCGGCGGTGTGCTCACGGCCGGCCACGAGCAGTTGGACGGGCGGATCGCGGCGGAGCTGGCCCGGCGGGCCCCGCACGCGCGGGTGTCGGTGGTCTCGGCCCCGCCCGTCCTGGGCGCGGGGCTGCTGGGGCTGGACGCGCTCGGGGCGCTGCCCGAGGCACACGGAAAACTCCGTGCCCATTTCGGGTGAACCCGCCCCGGAGGGGCCCGCGTCTGGAACCGTGGCGGCCGTGGAGACGTATTCACGGTGAAGGGGTGGGGTCGGCGCACGACGGTGGCGGATCGCCAAGATCCAGCACCGGGTGCTGTGGTTGACCGCCACTACGGCCATACTGCTGCGGAGCAGTCAGGACCGAGGGGGAGGTCACGGTGGCCATCACATCACGCGCGCCCGCGCCGGGGGGCGCTGTCGCCGTGCCGCCGCCGGGTCCCCCGCCAGGCCCGCCGCCCGGATCCGAGCGGCCGGGTACGGCCTGGGCCGAGGGCGTGGAGCGGCTGCGCGCGGCCGCCACGACCGAGCCCGGCCGGCTGCGGATCATCGGGGCGGCCCTGGCCGCCCTGGTGCTGCTGTTCGGCCTGGTGACCGTGTGGGAGATCTCCGCCCGGGTCGGCGCCGCGGACGACGTGGTGGGCCGCAGCCAGCCGCTGAGCGCGGACGCGGCGAGCATCTACCGCTCGCTCGCCGATGCCGACACGGCCTCTTCCAGCGGGTTCCTGGCCGGCGCCGACGAGCCGCGCGAGGTCCGCGAGCGGTACGAGAAGGACGTCTCCAACGCCTCGAAGCTGCTGGTGAACGCGGCGGCCAACACCGGGGCGGACGAGGACTCGCGCAAGCAGATCGCGCTGCTGGGCGAGCAGCTTCCGCGCTACACGGGCCTGATCGAGCAGGCCCGGGCCACGAACAAGCAGGGCCTGCCGCTGGGCGGTGCCTACCTGCGCTACGCCAACGAGCAGATGAGCACCCAGCTGCTGCCCGCCGCGCAGCGGCTGTACGAGGCGGAGACCGGCCGGCTCTACACGGACTACGACGACGCCCGCTCGCTCCCGCTGGCCTCGATCGGCACGGGCCTGCTCGCGCTCGCCGCGCTGGCCTGGGCGCAGCGCCGCAACTACCGGCGTACGAACCGGGTCTTCAACCACGGCCTCGCGGCGGCGACGGCCGCCTCGCTGGTGCTGCTCATGTGGCTGGCCGTGGGGCACACGGTCGCCCGGTCGGAGCTGGCCGTGGCCAGATCGGACGGGCAGGAGTCCCTGAAGGTGCTCAACGACGCGCGGATCGCCTCGCTCCAGGCGCGCGCCAGCGAGAACCTGACCCTGATCGCGCGGGGCGCCGTACTGGCCGCGGACAACAAGTCCGACAAGTACGACGTGGACTTCACGGCCGAGATGAAGGAGCTGGACGCGGGCCTGGCGAAGGCGCAGAAGCTCGCCGACGACAGCAGCGGGCGGGATCCGGTGGCCCGGGCCGCGGACGGCGTCAAGCAGTGGAAGCAGCGGCACGCGGCGGCCCGGGAGACCGATCTGCGCGGCGACTACCAGGCCGCGCTGCCCCAGGTCATCGGGGACAAGGACCACAAGGACAGCAGCGGGGCCTCCTTCGACACGGTCGACGCGTCCTTGGAGCAGGCAGTGGCCCATGAGCAGAAGGAGTTCACCCGGGCGGCCCGGGGCGGGCTCGGCGCACTGGGCGGTTTGGTGACGGGTTCGGCGGCCCTGGCGGTCGTCGGCGCCGCGGCGGCACTGCTCGGCATCGGGCGCCGGCTTTCGGAGTACAGGTGACAGCGATGCGGATACGCGTGGAGTCCCACGACGAGGGCCACGACGGCGGGGCACGGGGTGCGGCCGGGGTACACGGTACGGCCGGGACTCCCGGCCCGGTGCCGCGCGCTTCCGGGGTGCGGCGCCTGGCGGCGCGGCTGCGCGGCTGGGGCGGGGTGAGCGCGATGGCCGCCGCCTGCGCGGTGACGGCCGCGGCCGTCCTGCTGCCGCTGGCCCAGGCGGCCCCGGAGGGCGGCCACCCGGCCGTGGTCCGCGAGCCCGCCTCCATGGCGGCCGCCCCGGGCCCCTGGTCGCTCACCGACACCTGTCAGGACCCCGAGGCCAGCCTGCGCCCGAACGGCGTGGACGGGCCGGCCATCGAGCGGATCCGCAAGGCGGGCAAGCTCGTCGCGGGCGTGGACCAGAACAGCTTCAAGTGGGGCTACCGCAACCCGGTCGACGGCCGCCTCGACGGGTTCGACATCGCCCTGGTCAAGGCCATCGCGAAGGACATCCTGGGCGACGAGAACGCGGTCATCTACCGGGCGATCCCCACCAGCCAGCGCGTGCCCGCGCTCCAGGACGGCCGTGTCGACGTCGTGGTACGGACCATGACCATCAACTGCAAGCGGCTGGAGGACGTCGCGTTCTCGACGGCGTACTTCGAGGCCGGCCAGCAGGTCCTGGCCCCCAAGGGTTCGCCCATCACCGGGTACGACGCCTCCCTGAAGGGCCGCCGCATCTGCACCGCGGCCGGCTCCACGGCCGAGGCGGCGCTCAGGGCCCAGCCGTACGGCTCGGTGTCCGTCAGCGTGCCCAACCAGCTCGACTGCCTGGTCCGGCTCCAGCTGGGCGAGGTGGACGGCATCATCACGGACAACGCGCTCGCGGCCGGCCAGGCCGCGCAGGACCCGTCGGTGCGCCTCGTCGGCTCCCCGTTCACCCGGGAGTTCTACGGGGTGGCCATGAACAAGGACGCCTCCGACCTGGTCCGCCGGGTCAACAAGGTGCTGGAGAACTACCGCGCCGGCGGTGACAACAGCCCCTGGATGCAGGCGTACGTGACGCACCTCAAGCCCGTTCTGCCCGGTGTGGCCGGACCGCCCGCGCCGAAGTACCGGGACGGCTGAGACAGGTGGCAGAGTCGGATCCCGATGTCGGGGAAGCGGAGGCGGGACGGGTGGAGGCGCAGTCGGCAGTGATGGACCGGGACGACGTCGACCGCGCGCTGGCACGGCTCGGCGCGGAACACGAGGCCGTCGAGACCTCGCTGCTCGCCCTCCAGGACCACGCCGGGCGCCGGCTGCTGGAAGGGGCCGGGCTGACCGGCGTCACCAAGGAGCGCTGGGCGGCGGCCGATGCCGCCATCACCCGGCTGTGGACGTACTTCGAGGCCTACAGCGGGGCGCTGGGCGCCGCCCGGGAGATCCGCGAGCGGCGCCGCTGGCCCGGGCGCGAGGAGCTGATCGAGCTGACCGAGCGGCTGCGCGGGCCCGGGGTGCTGATCGCCGGGGCCGGCGCGGAGGGCGTGGCGCTGGCGGAGCGGCTCTCGCTCGCGGAGCTGGTGTCGCGGATGAACGAGCTGTACGCGAGCTCGCTGGACGTGGTGGTGGCCGCCGACTCGGTGTGGTCGGCGCTGCCCGCCCGCATCGACCTGCTGGCCGCCGAGCTGCACCGTACGCGCTCGCTGGCCCACTCGGTGGGGGTCCGCCCGGGCGAGCACCCCTCGGGCGACGACCTGGAGGAGATCACCGCCGAGCTGACCGGACTGCGGGAGCAGGTGATCGCCGACCCGCTGGCGTTCTGGCAGCCGGTGGCGGGCAGTTCCGCGCCCGGCGGCGGTCGTCCGGACACCACCCGGTACGACCGGGCCGCGGTGGCGCTGGAGGACGTACGGCGGGAGATCGAGGCGGTCCTGGCCGTACGGCAGGACGCAGAGCAGCGGCTGATCGGCCTGCGGGACGTGCTCTCGCGGGCCGACCGGACCCTGGCGGAGGCGCGGACCGCGCGCGGCGAGGTGCTGGCGAAGATCGCGGCTTCGGAGGTGCCCGTGGTGAGCGGGCCGCCGACGGCGCTCCAGGAGGAGCTGGCCGCGGCGGCCGAGTACCGCCGCCGGGCCCAGTGGCACCGGCTCTCGCCGCTGCTGGACTCGCTGGAGGAGCGGGCCGAGGAGGAACTGCGCCGGGCCCGCGAATCGTTGACGGCGGTGACGGCGCCCCTGGCCGTACGGGCGGAGCTGCGCGGGCGGCTCGACGCGTACAAGGCGAAGGTGGCCCGGCACGGCATGGCGGAGGATCCGCTCCTGATCGAGCGGTACGACACGGCCCGGCGGATGCTGTGGAGCGCGCCCTGCGACCTGCGGGCCGCCGAGCAGGCCGTGCTGCGCTACCAGCAGGCGACGGCCGAGTCCCTGGCACCGCCGCAGCCGCAGTA
The DNA here is from genome assembly GCF_008704935.1 of Streptomyces vinaceus. Classification (NCBI taxonomy): domain Bacteria; kingdom Bacillati; phylum Actinomycetota; class Actinomycetes; order Kitasatosporales; family Streptomycetaceae; genus Streptomyces; species Streptomyces vinaceus. Next base: position 4,838,893 of record NZ_CP023692.1, on the reverse strand, counting down.
CCGGCCCGAGGGGCCGGGGACGGAGGAGGACGCATGAGTCCGGTCGGAACCGCGTGCGTCCGCCCCGGCTGCCCGGGGTCGTACGAGGACATGGGCGGCGGCGAGCTGTACTGCGACACCTGCGGTCTGGCGCCGATCGGCTCCGTCGCGGCGGGCGCGGAGGAGCTGGTGTCGCCGCCGACGGGGATGACGAGCGCGGCCCGGTACCCCGACTCGCGGGGATCCCACGGGTCGCAGGGCTCGCCCGGCTCGGGCCGGTCCGGCCGTTCGGGGTCGACGTCGGCCTCGGCGCGCTCCTCGCGGTCCTCGCGCTCCTCCTCCTCGCGCCGCTCGGTGTCGGGCCGGCTCTCGCGCTCCCTGCCGGGCGCCGCGTCCAGCCGCTCGGTGTCGGTGCGCAGTTCGGGTTCGGCGGCCGGGCCCTCGGGGCGCAGCCGGCTGGGCGCCGGGCTGGTCAACGTCCCGGAGGTACCGCGTCCGGATCCCTCGGCGGCGGTGCTGGAGAACCCGGAGGTGCCCGAGCGCAAGCGGTTCTGCTCGCGTTCGGACTGCGGGGCTCCGGTGGGCCGCTCGCGCGGGGACCGGCCGGGGCGGACCGAGGGGTTCTGCACCAAGTGCGGGCACCCGTACTCCTTCGTGCCCAAGCTGCGCGCGGGCGAGGTCGTGCACGGCCAGTACGAGGTGGCGGGCTGCCTGGCCCACGGCGGCCTGGGCTGGGTGTACCTGGCGGTGGACCGGGCCGTCTCTGACCGGTGGGTGGTGCTCAAGGGCCTGCTGGACACCGGGGACCAGGACGCGATGGCCGCGGCGATCTCGGAGCGGCGGTTCCTCGCGGAGATCGAGCACTCCAACATCGTGCGGATCTACAACTTCGTGGAGCACCTGGACCAGCGGACGGGGTCGCTGGACGGGTACATCGTCATGGAGTACGTCGGCGGCAAATCGCTGAAGGAGATAGCGAACGAGCGGCGCAGGCCCGACGGCCGGCGCGATCCGCTGCCGGTGGAGCAGGCCTGCGCGTACGGGATCGAGGCGCTGGAGGCGCTCGGCCACCTGCACAGCAGGAACCTCCTGTACTGCGACTTCAAGGTCGACAACGCGATCCAGCAGCAGGACCAGCTGAAACTGATCGACATGGGCGCAGTGCGCCGGATGGACGACGAGGAGTCGGCCATCTACGGCACGGTGGGCTACCAGGCGCCGGAGGTGGCCGAGCTCGGCCCCTCGGTCGCCTCCGACCTGTACACGGTGGCGCGGACGCTGGCCGTCCTGACCTTCGACTTCCAGGGCTACACGAACGTGTTCGTGGATTCGCTGCCGGATCCGGAGCACATCGAGGTGTTCGGGCGGTACGAGTCGTTCTACCGGCTGCTGGTCCGGGCTACGGATCCGGATCCGGGGCGGCGGTTCTCGTCCGCGCAGGAGATGGCGGACCAGCTGACGGGCGTGCTGCGGGAGGTGGTCGCGCTCCAGACGGGCCGGCCGCGGCCGCAGCTGTCCACGCTCTTCGGGCCGGAGCTGCGGGTTCCGGACACCCGGCTGTTCGCCGACGTGGCCGGGGCCGAGGTGTCCCGGCTGGGCGCGCGGGCGGTCACCGCACCCGCGGCGGGCGGGCGCCGGCTCGGGCGTGGGCTCGGGCTCGGACGTCGGCCCGGGTCGGCGGCGGTCCCGGCGGCTCCGGGTCAGGCTCCGGTCCCGGGTCCGGGTCAGGTCCCGGGTCCGGGTCAGGTCCCGGGTCCGGGTCAGGTCCTGGCTCCGGGTCAGGCTGCCGGGGCTCCGGGTCAGGCTGCCGGGGCTCCGCCCGCCGGCTCCGGGGCGGGGGCCCTCCCGGCGCCGCTCGGGACCACGGCGACGCACCGGGCCGGCGGGGCCTCGTGGCAGGCCCCGGTGCCCGCTCCCCGGCAGGCGCCTGCGGGGGCTGCCGCGGTACGGCCGCCGGCGCCGATGCCCGCCCCGGGCGGCGTACGCCCCGCGGAACTGGCCGCCGGACTGGCCGCGCCGGACGCCCGGGACATGGCGCTGGCCCTGCCGGTGCCGCTGGTGGATCCGGGCGACCCCAACGCGGGCTTCCTGGCCGGACTGCTGGCCACCGCACCGGGCGACCTGATGGGCGCCCTGCACTCGGCGCCCACCGACTCGGCCGAGCTGCGGCTGCGCGAGCTGCGGGCCCGCCTGGAGCTCGGCGAACTGGCCGCGGCCGGAGCCGCCCTGGCCGATCTGGAAGGCCGGCATCCGGACGACTGGCGGGTGGTGTGGGCCCGCGGGATCGCCTCGCTGGCCACCGGGGACGATGCGATAGCGGCCCTGTCCTTCGACGCGATCTACGACGCCTTCCCGGGCGAGCCCGCGCCGAAGCTGGCGCTGGGCCTGTGCGCGGAGATCCTGGGGCAGTTGGACAACGCCGCCGAGTACTACCGGCTGGTCTGGATCACCGACCCGGGGTTCGTGAGCGCCGCCTTCGGGCTGGCCCGCGTCCAGCTCGCCGCGGGCGACCGGGCCGGAGCGGTGCGCACGCTGGAGTCCGTGCCCGAGGCCTCGATCCACTACACCGCCGCACGGGTGGCGGCGGTACGGGCACGCCTGCGCGACCGGTCTCCCGAGGAGTCCCTGCTTCCGGATCTTGCGGCGGCTGCCGCGCAGGTGGAGGCCCTGGAGCGGGTCGGGCTGGACGCGGTCCGCCGCGAACGGCTGTCGACCGAGGTTCTGGGCTCGGCCCTGGACTGGGTACTGTCGGGTAGCCGGGGTTCCGACCCCGGCCGGACCTCGCTGCTCGGCTGTCAACTGGACGAGCGGGGCCTGCGCTTCGGGCTGGAGCGCTCGTACCGCGTGCTCGCGCGGCTGGCGCAGCGGGGCGAGGACAGGATCGAACTGGTGGAGCGGGCAAACCGTTTCCGTCCCCGGACGTGGGTGTGAGTGATGTCGATGCATCGGCCGTCTGGCTGCCCCAGCTGCGCGGAGCCCCTTGAGGAGGGTGACCGTTTCTGCGGTGTCTGCGGCTCGCCCGTGTCCGCCGCCTCCCCTCCCGTGTCCCGGGACGATCCGACGCTCCCGATCCCGACGCTCCCGGCCCCGCCGTCCGGCCCGACCGGGGGCTACGTCCTCGCGGAGCCCGCGCCCGGGTGGGGCAGTGTCGCCGCCGGAGCGGCGCCCACGCTGGTCGGTGACACCGGCGGCTGGTCCGCACAGGCGTCCGCAGCGGCGGAGCCGGCCACCGCCGGGCCCGGGGAACGGCCCGGCCTGATCCCGGACCCGGCCCCCGCCCCGCCACCGCCGCCGGCCCCCGCGCCCGCCGCCGAGGCGGCCCCCGTACCGCCGCAGGGGTCCTCGTACGGGACCCCCTCCCCGGCGTACGGCAGCGCGCCCGAGCCGGCGTACGGCGGCGGCGAGATCCGCCACGACCGGCCCGGCACCACCCCGACCCCGCCCGAGGGCACCCCCTGGGGCGCGGCCGAAGCCCCGTACGGCGGCGCCGGTCCCGGCCACGAGGACCCGTACGCCGCGGGCGCGCAGGGCAGCGGTCCCGCGGGCGGCGACGGCGGGAAGACCTGCGTGGCCTGCCGGGCCGGGCGGGTCGACACCGACGGGTACTGCGAGCACTGCGGGCACGCCCAGCCCCGCGAGCGGGACCACCTGGAGGAGGAGCTCGGCAGCGTCGCCGCCGTCAGCGACCGGGGGCTGCGCCACCACCGCAACGAGGACTCGTTCGCGGTGGCGGCCACCGCGCTGCCCGACGGATCGGCCGCCACGGTGGCCATCGTCTGCGACGGCGTCTCCTCCGCCAGCCGCCCCGACGAGGCGTCGGCCGCGGCGGCCGCCGCCGCCAACGAGGCCCTGCTCGAAGCGCTCCCGCGCGGCGCCCACCCCCAGGAGGCCATGCACGACGCCATCCTGGCCGCGGCCGCCGCCGTGAACGCCCTGGCCCCGGAGGTGCCGGGCGCGCAGAACGCCCCCGCCTGCACCCTGGTCGGCGCCGTCGTCAGCGGCGAGGTGCTGACCATCGGCTGGGTCGGCGACAGCCGCGCGTACTGGGTCCCGGACGACCGGGGCGCGCTGGCCCGCCGCCTCACCGAGGACGACTCCTGGGCGGCCCAGATGGTCGCCGCCGGGCTGATGGGCGAGGCCGAGGCCTACGCCGACGTCCGGGCCCACGCCATCACCGGCTGGCTCGGGGCCGACGCGTACGACCTGGAACCGCACACCGCCAGCTTCAAGCCGGACCACCCGGGCGTGGTGGTCGTCTGCACCGACGGCCTGTGGAACTACGCCGAGTCCGCGCAGGAGATGGCCCAGGTGCTGCCCGCGGACGCCGCCTCGCGCCCGCTGCACAGCGCGCAGGTCCTGGTGGGGCACGCCCTCGACGGGGGCGGCCACGACAACGTCACCGTGGCCGTGGTCCCGTTCGCCGCACCGGCCGGCCCCGCGGCCCCGGTCGCGGCGGCCTCCGCCGTCCCGCAAGCGGAACCGGAAACGGAAGCACGGGCGGAGAGGGAAGCACGCCCTCAGCCCTGATCCGCCCGCCCCGCACGCCCGTCCTCTCCTAGGAGTCCAGTCGATGGCGAACTTCGCCAAGCCGAGCGCCCCGCGCTTCAGCGTGGAGGTGTACCAGAACGAGTTCCTCCCCGAGGGCGGGCGGGACGTCCACGCCATCGTCACCGTCACGTCCACGGGCGGCGCCACCGCCACCCGCGCGGCGGCCGACCGGGGCTCGGCCGCCGTCGTGATCATGGTGGACTGCTCGGGCTCCATGGAGTACCCGCCGGACAAGATGCGCGGCGCCCGCGAGGCCACCGCCGCCGCGATCGACACCCTGCGCGACGGCACCTCGTTCGCCGTCATCGCGGGCACGCACGTGGCCAAGGAGGTCTACCCCGGCCAGGGGCGCCTCGCCGTGGCCGACGCGGCCACCCGCGCCCAGGCCAAGGAGTCCCTGCGGTCCCTGAGTTCCGGCGGCGGCACCGCCATCGGCACCTGGCTGCGGCTCGCCGACGGCCTGCTGCGCGGGTCCGCCGCGACCATCCGGCACGGCATCCTGCTCACCGACGGCCGCAACGAGCACGAGGACCCGGCCGTCCTGCGCGCCACCCTGGAGGCCTGCGTCGGCCGCTTCACCTGCGACGCCCGCGGGGTGGGGACCGACTGGGAGGTCAAGGAGGTCACCGGCATCGCGAGCGCCCTGCTCGGCTCGGCCGACATCGTGGCCGATCCGGCGCACCTGAGCGAGGACTTCACGCTCATGATGGAGAACGTCATGGGCAAGGAGGTCGCGGACGTCGCACTGCGCCTGTGGACCCCGGTCGGCGTGGAGATCCAGTACGTCAAGCAGGTCGCGCCCACCGTCCAGGACCTGACCGACCGCCGCAGCGAGGCGGGCCCGCGCGCCGGCGACTACCCGACCGGGTCCTGGGGCGACGAATCCCGCGAGTACCACGTGTGCGTCCGGGTCCCAGCCGCCTCCGTCGGGCAGGAGATGCTGGCCGCCCGGGCCACGCTCCTGCTGCCCGCCGCGCCGGGCGAGCCGCCGGCCACGCTCGCACAGGGACTCGTACGGGCCGTGTGGACGGACGATCTGGCCGCTTCCACCGCCATCAATCCGCAGGTCGCCCACTACACGGGACAGGCGGAACTCGCGCAGGCTATCCAACAGGGCCTGGAAGCGCGCAAACTGGGCGATGTCGGCGGCGCCACGGCCAAGCTCGGCCGTGCTGTGCAGCTGGCCAGTGCCTCCGGAAACGCGGACACGGCCAAACTGCTCGCGAAGGTGGTGGATGTCGTCGATGCGGCGGCGGGTACTGTGCGGCTGAAGGCGAAGGTCGCGGATGCCGACGAGATGACCCTCGAAACGCGTTCGATCCAGACCGTCCGTGTGAAGAAGTCCTGAGACCACCTGAGAGACCTGAGAAGACCTGACGCGATGACGCAGGCTGAAGGGGGAAGAGCCGCCATGCCGACCTGCCCGAACGGGCACCAGTCCGCCTCCGACGACTGGTGCGAGGTCTGCGGCCACCGCATGGCTGCCGCCTCCGGCGCGCCCGCGGCGCCCTCCTACGGCTACGGCTACCCTCCCACCGCCGGTGAGCCGACCGCCCAGGCGGAGCTCTGCCCGCAGTGCCGGACCCCGCGCGAGGCCATGGCCCCGTTCTGCGAGGAGTGCCGGTACAACTTCCTGACGCGCTCGGCGACCTCGTACACGCCGCTCGCGCCGCAGGGCACGGACGCGGGGGCCGCGGGCGGGAACGGGAACGGCTCCGGGGCCACCCCGCCGCCTCCTCCTCCTCCGCCGCCCGCACCGCCGCAGATGCCCGCCTCGGCGCCGTTCTCCCAGGACCCCTTCGAATACCAGGGCTCCCGGCCGTCCCGGGTCAACCGGCCGGCCGAGCCGCTCCAGCGCGAGGACGACTGGCTGCTGCCGCCTCCGGCGCACGAGCAGCACCAGGCACAGGGCCAGGCTCAGCAGCAGTACCGGCAGCAGCCCCCGCCGCCGCCCCGGGAGTACCAGCAGTCCGAGTACCAGCAGCAGCCGCAGCACGAGTACCAGCAGCACCAGCCGCAGCAGGCTCAGCAGCAGGCTCAGCAGCAGCAGGCCCCCCAGCAGCACCAGCAGCCGTTCCCGCCCCAGAGCACCGGCGCGTGGAGCGCGACGATCGGCCCCGACCGCTCGTACTTCATGGCGATGATGCAGCGCAGCGGCCCCGAGGCGGCCGGGCTCAACCTGCCCGCGTACGCCCCGGAGCAGCACCTCCCGCTCTCCGGCGGCCAGATCACCATCGGCCGCCGCCGCGCCTCCACGGGCGAGTCCCCCGACATCGACCTGTCGGTGCCCCCGGAGGACCCGGGCGTCTCCCACCAGCACGCCGTGCTGGTCCAGCAGCCCGACCTCAGCTGGGCGGTCGTGGACCAGAACTCCACCAACGGCACCACCATCAACGGCGGCGAGGAACCGATCCAGCCCTACGTCCCGGTGCCCCTCGCCGACGGCGACCGGGTCCACGTGGGCGCCTGGACCACGATCACGATCCGCCGCGGGTAACGGGGCCGGGGTCTTACGCCTCACTCCCCCAGCGGCCATACGTACGGGCCCTGGGGGTCGTCGAGCCAGGACCACTGCCCCTCGGCGCTGACCGTGACCCCGAAGCGCTCGCGGCCCGGCCGGCCCTCACCGCGCCACAGGTCCAGCGCCTCGCGCGGGTGCAGCGCGCCGGCCGTCAGGACGAGCATGAACTGGAACCGCTCGTTCTCCACCAGCTCGTACGGGAGCCCGTACGAGGCCTCCCCGGGCGCGGTCGGCGAGGCCGTGGCCCCGCGCAGCGGGACGAAGTACGCCGAGGTGTGCAGGAAGCGGCCCTCGGCGAAGTCCGCGTCGCGGACCGTCAGCGCGATCAGCCCCGTCGACAGCGGGGCCAGGATCCGCGCCCCGGGGCGGCACTGGCCGAGCCAGGCGTGCGGGACCAGCGGCAGGGTGCAGGTCACCAGGATCCGGTCGAAGGGGGCGCGGGAGGGGCAGCCGCGCGCCCCGTCGCCGGTGACCACGGTGGGCCGGTACCCGATCCGGGCCAGGTGCGCCCGCGCCGACTCGGTGATCTCCTCGTCGAGGTCGATCGTGGTGACGTGCTCCTCGCCGAGCCGGTGGCTGAGCAGCGCGGCGGTGTAGCCGGTGCCCGTGCCGATCTCCAGTACGTCGTCCCCGTCCCGGACCTCCAGCGCCTGCAGCATCTTCGCCATCAGGGACGGCTGGCTGCTGGAGGAGACCAGTTCGCCGTCGCGCAGCCGGGTGGGGAGCGGGGCGTCGGCGTAGACCCCGCGCAGCCAGCGGGCGCGGTGGGCAGGGTCGGGATCCTCGCCCCACAGCCGCTCGTGGCCGGCTCCGCGGCCCGTGAAGAAGTACGGGACGAAGACGTGCCGGGGCACCGCCGCGAAGGCGGCCCGCCAGGCGGGGTCCTCCAGGACCCCGGCGGCGGTCAGCTCCCGTACCTGCGCGGCGTGGGCGGCGTCCCGCAGGTCCCGCGGCCCGGCGGCCTGCGCGGTGCCGGACCCGTGTGCGGGACGTGCGGGGCGAGCGGCGTGTGCACCCATGGCTCCACTCTCCTGCGACCGGGCCCGGGAGGCGAACGGTGGTCGGCGAACGTGGTCGCGGGACGGTGGTCCTAAGACCTCCGTCCTCCGTCCGGGCGTCTGAGACGATGGTCAGGTGAATGAGATTCCGCGGGGCACGGTGCAGGAGCAGACGTTCTACGAGCAGGTGGGCGGCGAGGAGACCTTCCGCCGTCTGGTGCGGCGCTTCTACGAGGGGGTCGCCCAGGACCCGCTGCTGCGCCCGATGTACCCGGAGGAGGACCTCGGCCCGGCCGAGGAGCGGTTCGCCCTGTTCCTGATGCAGTACTGGGGCGGCCCGAACACGTACAGCGAGAACCGCGGCCACCCCCGCCTGCGGATGCGGCACGCCCCGTTCCAGGTGGACGCGGCGGCGCACGACGCCTGGCTCGGGCACATGCGCGTGGCGGTGGACGAGCTGGGCCTGGCCCCGGAGCTCGAAGCGCAGCTGTGGCGGTACCTGACGTACGCCGCCGCCTCGATGATCAACACCGCGGGATGACCCGTACGGGAACCGCAAGCGGAGGGGCGGGCGGCGGGGCCGCCGGGCCGGGCCGGACTAGAGCGGCCTGACCTGGAGGGCGCCCAGGCCCCCGGTGCCGCCGGGGCGGCGCATCGCGATCGACCCGTACGGAGTGCGCAGCCGAAGCCAGCTGCCGGCGGCGAGCAGGGCCACCGGATCGGGGGCGGCGCCGGGGGCGCCGGATCCGCTCGCCACGGCCGAGCGGATCGGCCGCAGGAAGCCCAGGGACTGCGCGGCGTGCACGGCGCGCAGCGGGAGCTCGGTGTCGCCCAGCGTCCGGGACCAGATCTCGCGGCCGATGCGGTCCCGCTCGGACCGGGTGCGGTGCTGCGGGGGAAGGGCTTCGTCGCGGGCCCGGAACTCGGCGACGGACGCGCTCACGGCGGCCCGTATCGCCTCGGGGCCCGGCAGCCCGGGCAGCTGCCGCCAGCCGCCGCGCGGCGGGAGTACCCCGGTCCACGGCGGGCCGGTGACCGGCGCGGGAACGGTGGCGCTCGCGGCGGCCTCGTCCACGGATTCCAGCAGCTCGCCGGCCGAGACGGTGACGTCCAGCGGGCGGGGGACGGGCACGGCCAGGCGCACCGTGCGGATGGCCAGCACCTCGAACGACGCCGGCCGGCCGAAGACGGCGACCGCGCCGCCGGCTGCCTGAAGACGGACAGCGGCGGCGCGGTCGTAGTGCACGAGCCGGCCCAGGAAGGCGGCGAGGTCCGCCGCCTCCCCGGAGTCGGCGAGGCACAGCCGTTCGGTCATGCGGCGATGCGGCCTTCCGCGCGCGAGCCCGCGGGCTCGTCGAGGTACTTCTCCAGGAAGTGCCTCTCCTCGGCCGAGATGCGGCGGGGCCGCCCCTCGGCGAGGTTGTACGGCACGACCACGGTCGAGGCCCGCACGTAGACCTTCTCCGGTGCGTCCTGCGTCGCCTCGTCCTTGACCTCGTAGCCGATGGTCAGCGACGCGGCGCCTATCCGCGTCACCCAGGACTCGATCAGGACGGGCTCGTGACGGTGCACGAGCGGCAGCTTGTAGTCGATCTCGTGGCGGGCCACGACGGACCCGCCCGTGAAGGACTCACTGCCCTCCCCCGGCGCCAGCCGGAACATGAAGTCGATCCTCGCCTCCTCCAGGTAGCGGAGAAAGACCACGTTGTTGACGTGGCCGAAGGAATCCATGTCCGACCAGCGCAGCGGGCACCGGTAGTGATGTCTGGCCATGTTGCTCAGCCTCGGGTGAGCTTCTTGTACGTGGCGCGGTGCGGACGGGTGGCGTCCGGGCCGAGCCGCTCGATCTTGTTCTTCTCGTAGGACTCGAAGTTGCCCTCGAACCAGAACCACTTCGAGTCGCCCTCGTACGCCAGGATGTGCGTGGCGACCCGGTCCAGGAACCAGCGGTCGTGGGAGACGACCACGGCCGCACCGGGGAATTCGAGGAGCGCGTTCTCCAGGGAGCCCAGGGTCTCGACGTCGAGGTCGTTGGTGGGCTCGTCGAGGAGCAGCAGGTTGCCGCCCTGCTTGAGGGTGAGCGCGAGGTTGAGGCGGTTGCGCTCACCGCCGGAGAGCACGCCGGCGGCCTTCTGCTGGTCCGGGCCCTTGAAGCCGAAGGCGCTGACGTACGCGCGGGACGGCATCTCGACGTTGCCGACGTTGATGTAGTCCAGCTCGTCCGACACGACCGCCCAGAGGGACTTCTTGGGGTCGATGTTGGCGCGGCCCTGGTCGACGTACGAGATCTTGACGGTCTCGCCGACCTTGATCTCGCCGGAGTCCGGCGTCTCCAGGCCCTGGATCATCTTGAACAGCGTGGTCTTGCCGGCGCCGTTGGGGCCGATGATGCCGACGATGCCGTTGCGGGGCAGGGTGAAGGACAGGTCGTCGATCAGGACCTTGTCACCGAACGCCTTGGAGAGGTTGTTGACCTCGACCACGATCGAGCCCAGACGCGGGCCCGGCGGGATCTGGATCTCCTCGAAGTCGAGCTTGCGCATCTTGTCGGCCTCGGCCGCCATCTCCTCGTAGCGAGCGAGACGGGCCTTGGACTTCGCCTGGCGGCCCTTGGCGTTGGAGCGGACCCACTCCAGCTCTTCCTTGAGGCGCTTGGCGCGCTTCTCGTCCTTCTTGCCCTCGACCTTGAGGCGCTCGGCCTTCTTCTCCAGGTAGGTGGAGTAGTTGCCCTCGTAGGGGTGGGCGCGGCCGCGGTCGAGCTCCAGGATCCACTCGGCGACGTTGTCGAGGAAGTAGCGGTCGTGGGTGACGGCCACGACGGCGCCCTTGTACTGGGCCAGGTGCTGCTCCAGCCAGTTCACGGACTCGGCGTCGAGGTGGTTGGTGGGCTCGTCGAGGAGGAGCAGGTCGGGGGCCTCCAGCAGCAGCTTGCAGAGGGCCACGCGGCGCTTCTCACCACCGGAGAGGTTGGTGACGGGCCAGTCGCCGGGCGGGCAGCCCAGCGCGTCCATGGCCTGCTCCAGCTGGGCGTCGAGGTCCCACGCGTTGGCGTGGTCCAGGTCGTCCTGGAGCTTGCCCATCTCCTCCATGAGCTCGTCGGTGTAGTTCGTCGCCATTTCCTCGGCGATCGCGTTGAACCGGTTGAGCTTCGACTTGATCGGGCCGACGCCGTCCTCGACGTTCTCCAGGACCGTCTTGGACTCGTCGAGCTTCGGCTCCTGCATGAGGATGCCGACGGAGTAGCCGGGCGAGAGGAAGGCGTCGCCGTTGGACGGCTGCTCGATGCCCGCCATGATCTTCAGAACGGTGGACTTACCGGCACCGTTCGGGCCGACCACACCGATCTTCGCCCCGGGCAGGAAGTTCAGGAAGACATCGTCAAGGATCACCTTGTCACCGTGCGCCTTGCGCGTCTTGCGCATGGTGTAGATGTACTCAGCCAAGAGAAACCGTCCGGCAGATCGATGGTGGGCAGATACACCCCATCTTGCCAGTCGTCCACCCCTACGGGCGAATGGGTAGGTCGCCGCGGGGGCTCGGCGGGGGCGTGTGACGGCTCGGCAGGGGCGTGTGACGGCTCAGCGGAGGCGGAGGGCGCCCGGGGCCTGGGCGTCGATGATCTCCGTGAGGACGTCGAACAGGGTCGGGCCCCGGCCGTCGCGGGCCCGCGCGAGCTCCTCGGCCACCCGGACGCGGTTTTCGGGTGACAGCGCTCCAGTACGCCCTCCAGGCGGCGGGCGGTCTCCGGGTGGCCGAGGGCCCGGCGGGAGAGCTCGTGGTCGCGCCACTCGATCACGAAGCCGCCCTCGTCCGGGGTGCCGAAGCCGCCCCGGAGGCAGTCGGCGAAGCTGTCGAGGTTCCGCCCGAAATAGCCCCCGGGGCCGTTGACGGCCTCACCCACCAGCGCCCAGAAGTCGTCCAGCGTCCCGATCCGGCCGCCCTCGATCACGTACGTCGTCGTCACGCCGCCCGAGCCTGGGCGGGGCGTCACGCGGGGCGGTAGACCGTCAGGGCGTCCGGGAGGGTGTCGAGGACCAGGGAGGGCGGGGCGGGGGTGCACTCGCCGTCGTACGCCAGCGGGGTGCCCGGCGGGATGTCGCCGATCCGCAGACTGCGCAGGCGGGTGGCCGTGTGGACGGGGGAACGGCTGAGCGGACCCGTCAGCGCGGCCGCGAACAGGCGCGGGCCGGGCCGGCCGCCGCCGTGGACGAGGCGGACGTCGAGCAGGCCCTCGCCGAGGCTGTCGCGGCGGCGGGGCGTGGCACCCGTGCCGTGGTAGGTGCCGTTGCCCGCGAAGAGCAGCCAGACGCTGCGGGGCCGCCCCGCCAGCCGGAGCCGTACGGGGCGCTCCGCGCGCAGCACCTTCCACGCGGCCAGCAGCGCGGCGGGGCCGCCGCCGATCCGCGGCGCCCAGCGCAGCCGGCGCCGCAGCAGCTCGGGGTAGGCGCCGATGCTGAAGGTGTTCAGGAAGTACCCGGAGCGGCCGTCCTCGGGGTCCGGGCCGGGTGTGAAGCGGCCCGCGCTGACCCGGACCGCGCTGCCGGCGGCGACGGCGCGGCAGGTGTCCTCGGCTCCGCCGAGGCCGAGGTCCAGCGCGAAGTGGTTGAGCGTGCCGCCGGGGAACACCGCCAGCGGCACCCCGGCCCGCAGCGCGGCGGTGGCGGCCGCGTTGACCGTGCCGTCGCCGCCGCACACCCCGAGCACGGTGGACCGGGCGGCCGCCGCCGCCAGCTCCCCGGCCAGCTCCGGACCCTCGCACTCGATCACCTCGGCCTTGGGCAGCCGGGCGCGCAGTACGTCGAGACCCGCCACGGAGGCCGTCCCGGACCCGGTGTTCACCACCACCGTGAGCCCGGCCCCGTCCGGCAGCGCGGGCGCCCCGATGGCCTTCCGCTCGTCACCGGGAGAGAGCCGCGCCTCCTCCACCCCGCGCACGACACGGCGTACGACGAGACCCGCGGCCACGCCCAGCGCCGCGCCCGCGGCCACGTCGGACGGGTAGTGGACCCCCGTGTACACGCGGGAGAACGCCACCGACACCGCCACCGGGGCCAGCGCCGCGCCCCAGCCCGGCGCCCCGAGCGCCAGCCCGGTGGTGAACGCGAACGCGGACGCCGCGTGCCCGGAAGGGAACGAGGTGGTCGTCGGCTGCGTCACGAGCCGCCGCACCTCGGGCACCCCTTCCAGCAGCGGCCGGGGCCGGCGTACGGACCACTTGCCGATGGTGTTCACGGTCGCCGAGGCCAGCGCCAGCGAGGCGGCTCCGCTCAGGGCCGCCTTCCTGGCCCGGGTCGAACCGAGGACCGCGATCGCCGCGGCGGCCCCGCCCCACAGCACGCCGTGGTTGGCGGCCCGCCCGAGCCTCGGCAGCACCCGGTTGCCGGCCGGCCAGTGCCGCCGGGCCACCCCGTCGAACAGCATCCGGTCCCACCGTGCGGCGGCGCCCCTCCAGGTCAATTCTTGATCGCCCATTCCCCCCGCTTACCCGCAGGCCCGCCCTGAAACCTGCCGGCGTCCGAAGCGACCCTCGTACGGCCCATGCCGGATCCCCGGCCGGGCCCCGGCCCGCCGCCGGAGCCGCCGCCGGAGCGGGAGCGTCCCCCTGGGCGACGTGCCGCCGCCCATGGGCCCCGTTCCCGAGGGAACGAGGACACCGCCACGGCCTACGCGTGGTCCTCTTCGTCCAGGGGGCGCTTGCGCAGGAGCAGGACGACCAGGCCGCCGAGGACCACCAGGCCCACCGCCAGCGAGGCGATGACCGGGGTGGCCGCCGAGCTGCCGCTGGTCGCCAGCCGTTCGTCGTCCGGGCTGGACTCCGAGGACGCCGCGGCTGCGGCCGCCGCCGCGGCCTGCGTCACGGCCGGTCCGTCGCCCGCGGTGCCGGCCTCCTGGACGACCACCGGCTGCGGCCAGAGGGCGCTCGCCGTCGCCGCCAGGGCGGACTGGCTCGATCCCGCCACGATCTGCGCCTGGCTCGGCACCTCGCTGGTGAAGACACGGCCGACCGGCACCTTCGTGGAGCCCTGGACGGTGACCGAGGCCGAGCCGTCCGGGGTGCCGGCGGGCACCTCGAAGTACAGCTTGCTCCCGTTCGCCGCGGTGGTGACCGGCCGCCCTTCGGCGTCCACCACCCGCACCCCCATCGCCGCGGCCGCCGCGTCCGGGGTGACCGTCACGCTCTGCGCCCCCGTCCGCACCGTGACCGGGCCGAGACGGCTGCCCACCGGCCCCGACACGCGCCCGGGGTCCAGCCCCAGCGAGGCCGGGGGCTCCGGCAGCTCGCCGGCCGACCGCTGGAGGTAGTCGGCCAGCTTCTCGGCCGCCGGGTCGGCGGCCTCCACCTGCGCCCCGTCGGCAAGCCGCCAGATCGCGACCTGTGTCCCGGCCGCCGCGCTCTCCGCGGTCAGGGCCCCCGCACCGGCTGCCTTCGCCAGCCCGGCGAGATCGTTCAGCTGCGGATAGGAGTGCTCCAGGACCCAGCGGATCCTGCCGGCCTCCCCGTTACCGGCGAGCAGGCTGCCGTTCCAGCCGCTCTCCGTGTACCGGGCCTGCGGCTGGGCGTTGCCCGTCACGCCGACCCCGTAGGTCTGGAGCATCCCGCCGCCGTCGACCCGCATCTCGTACAGCCCGGCCGGAATCTGCCGGACCGATCCGTCCTTGGCGCGCAGGACCGCCTGCCCGTAGGTCTTCAGCCCGTCCAGGACGGCGCTCGCGCCCTCCGGTGTGCGGGGCGCGGGCGTTGCGGAGTCGGCGGCCGCCTGCGCGCCCGGGGCGGCGGCCAGGGCCGCGGCCAGCAGAGCCGCGGCCAACGGCCGCCGCGCAGCGGCCCGTACGGACGCAACCGCCCCGGCCACCGGTGCAGCCACAGCCACAGGTCTCTCGGAAACGACAGCAGCGGACGGCGCGGACGGCGCGGACGCCGGAGAAGGAACGGAATCAGGAGCGGAGGATGCGGGAACGGCAATCGACACAGTCTTCCCCTTCGGGCCAATGACCCAGGTGCCCGTGAGTACCGGGGAATCCTAACCGTCTCGAACACTCAGACCACCGCCACCTTCTGAGTGGCCATCAGTGGCGGGTCGGCCTTGACGACCCGCCGGAAGGCCGCGGTCCCCCGGTTCAGGTCGTGCCCGATGGCGATGGCGTCGATGTCCGCCGAGAACCAGCGGTTGCCCTCCCCGTCGGGCGGATCGTCGCGCACCCGCAGCCTCCCGTGCACCACCAGAGGCTCCCCCACCGCGACGGAACCCGCCAGGTTCAGCGCGAGCGCCCGCCGCGCCCACACGGTGTAGAAGCTGGTGGGCCCGTCCGCCCACGTCTCCTTGCGCCGGTCGAAGTAGCGCGGGGTCACCGCGAACCGGAACCGCGCCGACGGCCCGGTCACCATCTCCTTGTAGTCGATCTGCGTGCCACATGGCCGACCAGCGTCACCAGGGTGTCGTTCATCCCGGCAGCCCTCCCCCGCATCCGTACCCGTACGGATCACGCGGACGCCCCGCCCGATCCGCCCCGCACGGACCATCCGCACGAGGTACGACCATGCTGGCGCGGCCCCCGAATTCCTGCTCCCGCCTGTGGATTACTCGCGGGTTGTGGACAACTTCGTCCCCCCTGCGGCGACCGTCGCGTACTGCTCGCGCACCTCCCGGTAGCGCAGCAGCTCCGCCGCCACCGGCTCCAGGACCCGGGCCCGCCCGCAGCCGGCCGCGGCCTGCCGCAGCCGCCGCTCCGCGTCCTGCCCGTACCTCCGCGCCGGGCCCCGGGCCGCGATCGAGCAGGCCCACTCCACCAGGGGACCGCCGACGATGCCCGCCACCATCAGCAGCACCGGCGGCATCAGGCGCGGCTCCAGGACCCCGACGATCTGCCCGACCAGCCAGAGCCCGCCGTAGATCTGCAGCAGCGTCATCGCCGCCTGCGCCAGCACCGCCACCGGCCACCACGTCGGCCGCGGCGGTCTGGCGCTCGGCACCGTGACCGCCGAACCGAGCGTCACCGCGATCTCGTCCAGCGCCTCCGGCAGCTGATCGGCGCCGCGCACCGCGGCCTCCCGGACGGCTTGCGCCCAGGCGTCGGGCAGTCCGTCGGCCGCCGCGTCGGCGACCGTCCGTACGGCCTGCTCCACGCGCTGGCGCGCCGTCACCTCTTCCTCGGCCGGCGCCTCCGCGCTCGCCGCGCCCCGGCCGCCTCCGATCACCGCCAGGGCCGCCAGCCCGGCCAGCGTGCGCGGGGCGCGCCGGCTCTCGTACCAGCGCCACAGCCGCAGCCACGGCGTGCCGCACGCCTTCCCGGCATTGCGCCGCCAGGCGCGCTCGGCGGCCAGCCCGGCCGCGTACGCCCCGACCGCCTCGGCGAGCCGGTCCTCGAACTCGGCGCGCGCCGCCTCCCCGATCTCGGGCGACGGATGGCCCTCGGTCACGTACAGCGGGCGCAGGCGTCCGGCGGCCCGGTCGACATCGGCGGAGATGCGGCGGGTCGCGGCGCCCTTCTCCTGGGTGAACTGGGCGAGGAGGTCGCGCAGTTCCCCGACTCCCTCGCCGGTGAGCGCCGACAGGCCGAGGACGGTGGCGCCGGGCTCGTCGTGCTCGCCGAGGGCGATGCCGTCGTCGTCGAGCAGGCGCCGCAGGTCGTCCAGGACGAGGTCGGCCGACTCCCCGGGCAGCCGGTCCACCTGGTTGAGCACCACGAACGTCACCTCGGCGTGCCCGGCCAGCGGCCGCAGGTACCGCTCGTGCAGCACGGCGTCGGCGTACTTCTCCGGGTCGACCACCCACACCACCGCGTCGACCAGGGCGAGCACGCGGTCCACGTGCTCGCGGTGGGCGCCGACCGCGGAGTCCAGGTCCGGCAGGTCCACCAGGACCATGCCGCGCAGCGCCTCGGCCTCGGAGGTCTCGCGCGGCCTGCGACGCAGCCGGCCCGGGATCTCCAGGCGGTCGAGCAGCCCGGCAGCGCCGTCGGACCAGCTGCACGCGATGGGGGCGGCGGTCGTTGGCCTGCGCAGCCCCGTCTCGGAAATCTGCACCCCGGCGAGTGAATTGAAGAGGGTGGACTTGCCGCTTCCGGTGGCTCCGGCGATCGCGACGACCGTGTGCTGCGGTGACAGCCCGCGGCGCGCGGCCGCCTCGTCGAGCACCCGGCCGGCCTCGGCGAGGGTCTTGCCGTCGAGGCGGGTCCGTGAGAGCCCGACCAGCTGGCGCAGTGCTTCGAGGCGGGTGCGCAGTGCCTGTCCTTCGGGGCTGAGCGGCGGCGAGGGGGCCTTGCCCCCGTCGCTCCCGGCGCCGGAGACGGCGCGGACGAGCGCGTCGTCGCTCCCGTCCTCCGACTCGTCGCCGCCGTCCTCGCCGTCTGCGGCGTCGATGCCGGCTCCGATTCCGAATCCGACGCCGGCCCGCAGGCCCGCGCCCGCGCGGCGCGAACGTGCGATGAACCCGTCGTCCCAGCGGTCATCGGTGCGGTCGCGGTCGGTCAAGGCGGTCACCGCGTCACCTCTCCTTCTGCAGTAGGGACAGCGCGGCGATCAGCTCGGCCTGCGGTTCCGGCGTCACTTCGAGCGCCTCCAGCGGGGCCAGCCGGCGGTCCCGTTCGGCGCGCAGCACCTGTTCCAGGTGTTCGGCGACGAGTTCGCCGCCCCGGTCGCGCAGTCGTACGGCGGCCTGGACGCCGATCCGCTCGGCGAGCTTCTCGCCCGCCGGGCGGGCCCGCTTGCCGCCGAGGAGGGCCGCGACGAGGAGGGCCGCGACCCCGTCGGGGTCGGGCGCGGGCTGCTTGTCGAGCCGGGCGACCTCTTCTTCGGCGAGTTCCTCCAGTACGCGGCGCCAGCGCCGTACGGCCAGGCCGATGCGTTCCGCCGCCTCCCGGTCGGGCGCGGGCAGCGGCACCGCCCCGGCGGCCGGCTCGCGCCGCCAGGCCTGGGCGATCCGCTCGTCGGCGGCGGCCACGGCGCACTGGAGCAGTGCGGAGAGCGACTCGGCGAGCGAGTCGAGCAGTTCGTCGGTGCTCGTGTCGAGGGGGTAGCCGCGCCACCGGGTCAGCGCGTCGCCGGCCAGTACCGCGCCCTGGTCGAGGCGGCCCCGGACCCGCTTGCCCTCCCTCTTGTACGCGTCCTCGACGGCCGAGGTCAGCCGTACGGCGGCGGCGTGCTGGGCGGCGACGGCGGAGGCCAGCTCCGGCATCCGCCGCCCGAGGGAGTCCAGCGCGCCGAGGGCGGTCCGTCCGACGGCGTACTGCCGGGCTGCGGGGTCCTGCGCGTGGTGGGCGAGCCACGCGAAGAGCGGGGCCACGGCACTGGCGGGCAGCAGCCCGCCCCCGCCGGCCGATTCGGGCAGCTCGGGCACCGTGAAGCGCGGTACGTCGCCCAGTCCGGCCCGGGTGAGCAGGGCCCCGTACTGGCGCGAGACCTCGGCGAGCACCTGGTGCGGGACTCGGTCGAGGACGATGCCGAGGGTGGCCTTGTACTGCTTGGCGGTGCGCAGCAGGTGCCAGGGGACGGCGTCGGCGTACCGCGAGGCGGTGGTGACCATGACCCAGACGTCGGCGGCACAGATGAGCTGCGCGGCGAGCGTCCGGTTCTCGACCACGAGGGAGTCGATGTCGGGGGCGTCGAGGATGGCAAGCCCGCGCGGGAGGCCGGCGACGGTCTCGATGCGCAGTTCGCGGGTGGCGGCGGTGGTCCCGAATCCGCGGGAGGAGCCGCGGTGGGGGCCGGGGAGGGGGTCGTCCTCGCCGGGCGGGGCCCAGACCCGCATCAGGTCGGGGAGGACGCGCATGCCGGCGAACCAGTGGTGGTCGTCCGGATGGCAGACGAGTACGGGGATGCGGGTGGTGGGCCGCAGGACGCCGGCCTCACTCACCTGGCGTCCCACGAGGGAGTTGACGAGAGTGGACTTACCGGCCCCGGTGGACCCGCCGACGACGGCGAGCAGTGGCGCCTCGGGCGCCTTCAGCCGGGGTACGAGGTAGTCGTCGAGCTGCGCGAGCAGCTCGGCTCTGGTCTGACGGGCGCGCGGGGCGCCGGGCAGGGGCAGCGGCAGACGCACGGACGCGACCCGGTCGCGCAGGGCGGACAGGGCATCGAGCAGCTGAGGCCGAACATCCAAGGTCACCACATGCGAAGAATGCCCAATTCGGGAGCATTTTTGAAGTTTATACGCCCTCTACGCGCCGATCGCGAGTCTAATGGGACCTTTCGGGCACATCGGACGAGTGGGACTCAGGCATAACGAGTGCACAACACCAGGGGCGCCGCGGCGCAAAAGCGGTGCGAGAATCGCACCTGCCTGCGATTATCGGGACCGCTTCACCGAACCTCCACATCGTGGCACGCGGGTGAAGCAACCGGGACAAGGCAGCCGGAGCCCTATCCTTGACCCGGTCCGGACGACAGTCCCACCCCCACCCCGGGGCTCCAGGCCACCACGGCCACCTTCCGGCCCCCGTAGCTCAGTGGATAGAGCAGGTGCCTTCTAAGCACTTGGCCGCAGGTTCGAGTCCTGCCGGGGGCACTCTCCACGTCCCACCCGAGCCCTCCCCACCGGGGAGGGCTTTCGTGCACCCCTGGTGCGGGGGCGGGGTGGTGCGGGAGGGTGGGCGGATGGCGGACGGATCGGTTGAGCGGGCGCGGTCGTTCGGGTCGGCGGCCGGGCGGTACGGGGAATTCCGGCCCCCCTATCCGGAGGAGCTGTTCGACGTCCTGGAGGAGGCCTCCGGGGTGGTCCTCGCCGGGGCGCGGGTCGCCGACGTGGGGGCCGGGACCGGGATCGCCACCCGGGCGCTGTACGACCGCGGGGCCACCGTGGTCGGCGTCGAGCCCGGGGCGGGCATGGCCGCCGAGTTCCGCCGGCGTCACCCGCGCGTTCCGCTCGTACGAGGGGACGGGGACCGGCTGCCGTTCGCGTCCGGGTCCCTCGACCTCCTGACGTACGCCCAGTCCTGGCACTGGACCGATCCGGCACGGTCCGGGCCGGAGGCGCTGCGCGTACTGCGGCCCGGCGGGGCACTGGCCGTCTGGTCCAACGATCCGGACGTCGGTGTCGAGTGGATCGCCGACCAGCAGGATCGGATCGAGGAGCGATTCGGTCCCGGTTGGTACATCAACGAACATCCCCGGTCACAGGGCGGCTTGGAGTTCACCACCCGGCTGTTGCGGTGGTCCCGCCGGATCGGCGTCGATGCCCACCTCGCCAAACTGGCGACCCACTCCCTCTTCCTGGTCGGCCGGCCCGGGACCGACGAGTTCCTCGCCCGGGAGCGGGAGCGTCTGCTCCGGCTCTTCCCCGGGGGGACGGTCGCGGAGCATTACGTGGTCGACCTGCGCGTGGCACGGGCGGGTCAGCCGTAGCGGCCCTGGACGTAGTCCGACGTGCGGGGGTCCGTCGGGGCGTTGCACGGCCGCTGCTGCTGAACGCCGGAGAGGGCGCCGCCCGGCTGGCGGTGGCGGTCGCGGGCCTCGACCCCGTTCCACAGGCCGGCCTCCTTCTCGGCCTCCGAAGCGCGCGTTCCCGTGAGCTTGAGGTTCGGCTTTCGGGAAGGCCACGCCGATTAAGAATGGGAGCGCGTGGAGGGGGCGCCGGTCCCGCCCGAGGGGCGTCGGGCGGGGCCGGAGATCAAGGGGCGCAGGGGTTGATCACGGTTGGGCTCAGGCGACGGGCACGTCCTGCGGGGAGACGCCGAAGGCCTTGACTGCCTGGTAGTAGGTCCAGGCAGTGCTGTCGCAAGAGCCCTTCTTCACACCCGAGTACGCCGAGCAGACGCGCTTCAGGTCTGCGTAGAGGGCGTCGTCCAGCCTGGCCTTGTTGGCGGAAAACACACCTGCGGCCTTGTGGTTGCGGTAACCGAAGTCGTGGCGGGCGCAGGCGGTCTGGAAGGGGAACCCGAAGGGGTTGTCGGGCGAGGAGGAGCAGTAGTCGGTCGACCAGTCGAACCCGTACGCCGACCACTTGCCCTGGTTTCCGCGCGCGGCGACCCAGGCGTTGTAGCTGGCGGCGCTCGTCTGCGTCCAACTGCTCAGGACCTGCGGCTTGTCGGCCGGGACCGCCGCCGATGCGGGGGTGGCGGCGAAGAGCACACCGGCGGCGGCCGCCGATGCGAGGACGAGAACGGGACGACGGCGCATGGCATTCCTCCAGGACGGGGGGTGGGGGCCGGCCGGAGGTGGCTCCGGTACGGCGTCGGGTCCCACCCTCGGGGGGCGTCCTATCGCCCCCGCCCAACGCCGCTATAACGCCGCCCACAGGGGGCGGGTGGCGGGGCGTGCGGCGCACAAGGAGCGGGGGAAGGAGGTCAGTTGCAGGCGGTGCAGCTCTCAGGTAGCACGCGGTATCAGACTTCCGGCAGAGAACCGGTTCGTCCTACGGAGGGACGCGCGCGCCGGCCGGGCAGCCGAGACTGATCACATGAACCGCCGTCCCCTCGCCATCGCCGCCGCCACCCTGGGAGTCGTCGCCACCGCCGCGCTCGCGCTGCCCAACCTCCCGCCCAATCCGCTGACCGACTCCATCAACGACCGGGTCTTCGAGGAGAAGAGCAAGCACTTCGCGACCACCGCCGACGCGCCCACGCGCGGCAACGCGGCCTTCACGCTGCCGTCCTGGGTGCCCAAGGACGCCACGGACATACGCATACGCACGCGCGCCAAGGGCGAGGCCCGTCTGATCCGCTTCACGCTCGGGGCGACCCCGCTGGACGGCCCGCAGTGCACGGCGGGCACGCCGAAGGACATGGGAGGCCGGAAGCTGAACGCCAAGTGGTGGCCGAACGGCACCCGGGCCGAGGAGCGGCCCGAATGCCGGGACGTCCACCAGTACCAGGTGGCGGTGCGCGGCAAGCGCGTCTACGCCTGGACCGACGGCACCCCGTCACCGGGCTCCCGGCCGCAGGACGACCCGCCGGCCACGACCCATGCCCGCAGCCAGGGCTGAGCGGCGCCGCCCCGCCGGGTCCCGTCCCGTCTCTCACTGTCCGGGCCGTGCCGGATCGGGCTCGTCTAGGCTCAACGGGTGAGTACGTACGTGAACCGACTCGGCGAGGACGTCCCGCGGCTCGGCGAGGCCCCGGCGGGGGACGCCGTGGCGGTGTGGTCCCTGGACACCACTCTCGCCGTGGTCGGCGGCCACCGGATCGACGAGGCGCCGGCGATCCTGGACGCGGGCGAACGGGAGCGGGCCGGGCAGATGCGGTGGGCCCGGGACCGGCACCGGTACTTCGCCTCCCACGTCGGGCTGCGGGTGCTGCTCGGCGGGTACCTCGGGACGGCCCCGCAGGAGGTCGTGCTGGTCCGGGAGGACTGCCCGTGCTGCGAAGCCCCGCACGGGCGGCCGGCGGTGGCGGGCGGCGAGGTGCAGTTCTCGCTGTCGCACAGCGGAGATCTGGCGTACCTCGCGTTCGCGGCGGCGCCGGTCGGGATCGACGTGGAGGCGGTCCCGAGCGCGGCGGCGGTGGAGGACGTACTGAACACCCTGCATCCGGCCGAGATCGCGGAGCTGTCCGCGCTGCCCGCGGCGGAGCGGCCGGAGGCGATGGCCCGCCTGTGGTCGCGCAAGGAGGCCTACTTCAAGGGCACGGGCACCGGCCTGGCCCTGGGTCTGGCCGAGCCCTACGTGGGCTCGGGCCCCACCCCGTCCCAGGTCCCCGGCTGGCACCTCACGGACCTCCCGGCCCCTGCGGCGTACGCGGCGGCCCTGGCCGTGCGCAGGTAGCGGCCCGTCCGCGGCGCCACCCGCCACGCCGGGCCGAAATCAAGGTCTCCGCTCGTCGCGCGGCCATTATCGTGACCGCCATGGACATCCGCCCCGCCCGTACCGTCGCCGAACTACAGGCCGCGGAGGGGCTCTTCGACGGCCCCGCCCGGCTCGACTGGTCCGAGCGCTTCCTCTCCGCTCCGGGACACCTGATGCTCATCGCCTACGTGGACGACATCCCCGCCGGCATGGTCTCCGGGGTCGAGATGAGCCACCCCGACAAGGGCACGGAGATGTGCCTGTACGAGCTCTCCGTCGACGAGGGCTACCGGCGGCGCGGTATCGGCCGCGCCCTGACCGAGGCCCTCGCCGACGAGGCCAAGGCGCGCGGCTGCTACGGCATGTGGGTGGGGGTCGACACCGACAACGAGGCGGCCCTGGCCACGTACACCTCCGCCGGCTCCCGCGACGAGGGCGTCTTCGCGATGCGCGGCTGGCCCCTGGCCTAGCGGTATCCGGCGGGTCGGGCGGGGACCCGTTCGGCGGCGTGTCGTGGGGCCAGTCGGCGCACCCTCCGCGCGGGTGGGGCGCGGCTCGCCGAGCATCGGGCGCATGACCGCATTCACCGCGCTGCTCCCGGCCGCCGCCCTGCTGGCGGCGGCCACCGCCCTGCCGCCGCACCCCGCGCCCGCGTACGCCGCCGACACCACGACCTCCGCCCCGGCCGCCAATGCCACCGCCCCGTACGTCGTCGTCCTCAAGGACACCACCTCCCGCGCCCCGACCCACGCCCTCGCCGCCGAGGCCGCCGGCTCCGGTGACGAGGTCGGGGAGGTCTACGACACCGTCCTCAGCGGCTTCGCCGTCCGGACCACCGCCGCCCGCGCCAAGGCCCTGGCCGCCGACCCCCGGGTGGCCTCGGTGGAGCCGGACGCCGAGTTCCGGATCGACGACGCGCAGAGCCCCGCGCCCTGGTCCCTGGACCGGATCGACCAGTCCGCGCTCCCGCTGGACGGCTCGTACGGGTACTCCACCACCGCGCGGGGCGTCACGGCGTACGTCGTGGACACCGGTATCTACACGAGCCACCAGGAGTTCGGGGGCCGGGCCCGGGTCGGCTACAACGGGGTCTTCATGGAGACCTCCAGCGACTGCAACGGCCACGGCACGCACGTCGCGGGGACCCTGGGCGGGGCGACGTACGGGGTGGCGAAGGGGGTCTCGCTCGTCGGCGTCAAGGTCGCGAACTGCAAGGGCTCGGCGTCCCTGACCTCCATCCTGGGCGGTCTGGAGTGGATGGTGAAGGACGCCGCCAAGGCCCCCGGCACCCCCGCCGTCGCCAACATGAGCATGGGCGGCACCCGCAGCTACGCCCTCGACGCGGCGGTGGCCCGGGCGGTCGCCGCCGGGATCACCTTCACCGTCGCCGCGGGCAACTCCGCCGCCAACGCCTGCACCGGCTCCCCCGCCGCAGCCCCCTCGGCCCTCACGATCGGCGCGGCCGACGCCGCCGACCGGTGGGCCCCGTTCTCCAGCTACGGCAGCTGCGTGGACCTCGTCGCGCCGGGCGTGTCCGTCACCTCGGCCTGGAAGGGCTCGGCGACCACCCTCGCCCGCGCCTCCGGGACCTCCATGGCGGCCCCGCACGCGGCGGGCGTCGCCGCGCTGATCCTGGCGGAGGGCGTCGCGGCGGGCTCGGCGGCGCAGACCCCCGCCGAGGTCTCCGCCGTGATGGTGCGGGACGCCGTACGGGACCGCCTCACGGGTGTCCCGGCCGGCACGGCCAACCTCCTGCTCCACCACCCGTCGGCCGGCCAGGGGGTGTCCGCAAAGTAGCGCCGTCCGCCCGGACCGCGGGGCGGGCGGCACTTGGCGGACACCCCCTCGGGGTGTCTTCCGGAACGGGCCGGCCGGCCGGCGGGCCCGGCCGGCGTGATCCGAAAGGCTCCGTACGGCCCGGCCGCCGCCTGGCCGCCGCCACCTCGGCCCCGCCTCGACGCCCACCCCGGCTCCCATGTCGACGGCCCCGCCGGATCCCCAGGTCAGGGCCCATCCCGGCCCCCACCCGCATCCCATCCATCCCACCCGCCCCGCACCCCTGACGACCCGGTCTGATGGGACATCAATTTCTGTGTGCTTCGGGCGAAAGCAAGTCATTGACTTCTCATCACCGCGACGCGTCAATGTCGGCCACCGCACCGGCTCGGCCTCCCCCACACAGCGGGTGGGGGGAGGGGTTCGTCTGACGAAGGAGTCGCGACCCAGTGAGTACAACGTTCCGACGAAGAATTCTGGCCGGGGCGGGCGCCCTGTCCCTCGCGCTGACGGGCGGCGTGGTGGGCCTGACCGGCACGGCCCAGGCGGCGACCGTGACCACCCCCGTCTTCGAGAACTGCGATGCCCCGGCGCCGCAGCCCGACGGTTCGGGCAGCCAGAACTACACGATCACGGTGCCGGACACGGCCAAGGCCGGCGACGTCGTACCGATCACGATCGACCCGGGTGCGAGCCCGCTGATCCCCGGCTTCTCCGTCACGACGGTGAACACCACCAAGATCACCCTCAAGGTGGGCACGACCACCCAGGTCGTCACCAGCCCGCCCGAGACCGTCAGCGTCGTCGCCGGCACCCCGCTCGACCCGAAGTCCTTCTCCGGGACCATCAAGATCCCGGACGGCACCGAGGGCACCACGGTCGACGTCAAGCTCGACCTGGCGGTCACCGACGCGGACCTGAGCGGTTCCGTCTTCACCACGACCTGCACCCCGGCACCCCGCCCGAGCGCCACCCTCGGCTCGGTCGCCGTCGAGGCGCTGCCCAAGGACCCGGTCACCACCAAGCTGACGCCCAACAGCGGCAAGGCCGGCACGGCCGTAGCGGTCAGCGGCGCCAACTTCCCGGCCGGCCCCGTCACCTGTTCCGCCCTCCTCGCGGGCGCGGCGACCGGTGACACCGGCACCGGTACGGCGGACGCGAGCGGCGCCGCCACCTGCAACATCACGGTCACCAAGAAGGCCGACGCCATCAAGATCGACGGCTCGGTCACCCCGTACAAGTCCTTCGTGTACCTGGAGGACCAGGCGGGCGTGAAGAACCCGGTCGACATCGAGGTCCTCCCCGGCCCGCTGGCGCTCGGCCCGAAGGACGGCCAGCCGGCCGTCGCCTTCCCCTCGGTCACCATCAACGGCAAGGCCCAGTCGGTGGTCGGCGTGTTCAACGCCGCCACCGTCCAGGACTTCCGCGGCGGCACCCTCGGCTGGGACGTGACGGCGACCCGTACGCCGTTCCTGAACCAGGCGACCGGCCACTCGATGGCGAAGGCGCAGATCGGCATCCAGCCGTCCTGCACCGTGACCAACCCGGACAGCCCGAGCACCTGCACCGCGGGCACGCCCGGCGCGATCTCCGAGACCCCGATGAAGGTGGCCTCGCAGGCGGCCGGCGGGGACGAGCTGACCGGCGGTGAGTTCGCCGTCGGCGGCGCCGGGATGATCCAGCTCCCGCCGTTCATGTTCGCGGACACCTACCAGACGGTCGTCACCTTCTCGATCGCCTGACCCGGCAGGAGCAGCGCGACCCAGGGTGGTGCGGCGCCACGGCGCCGCACCACCCCTTCTCCTTCCGCCCCCGCCCCGCCCACCGCGCCGACTGGAGAACCGCCCATGCGCCGCCCCCGCCCCCGCCCCGCACCGTACGGTCCGCTCCTCACCCTGTTGCTGCTGGTCGCGGGCCTGCTCCTGGTGCCGGCCGCGCAGGCGACAGCCGCGGACAACGGCACCTGGGGGGTGTTCCCGACGCCCCCGGCCGGCGCGGCGATGACCGACCGGGCCTACTTCTTCCACCAGGGCGCGGCCGGGACCACGGTGAGCGACAGCGTGACCGTCCTGAACTCCTCCGACCGGGAGCTGACCTTCCAGATCTTCGCCACCGACGCCGTGAACACCCCGGCCGGCGGCGCCTTCGCCCTGCTGCCGGTGGACCGGAAGCCCAAGGACGTGGGCGCGTGGATCGCGCTGGCGCCCGAGACGGCGACCACGGTGACCGTGCCGCCCAAGGGCCGCAAGGACATCCCGTTCACGGTGAAGGTTCCCCAGGACGCGACGCCCGGCGACCACGTCGGCGGGATCGTCGCCCTCAACACCGCCGTGGAGGGCATCCAGCAGGAGGGCAAGGTCCAGGTCGGGGTGAAACGGCAGGTCGGCTCGCGTCTGTACTTCCGGGTGCCGGGGCCGGTGACTCCGGGACTGAGCGTGGAGGACGTGAGGGTCAGCCGGTCGGCGCCGCTGCTGCCGTGGATCCAGAACGCCCGCGCCACCGTCTCGTACGCGCTGGTGAACCGCGGCAACGTGGTCGTCGAGCCCAAGGTGGCGGTGTCCGCCCAGGGGCTGTTCGGCCGTACGGTGCTGGACCGGCCGGCCCGCGAGCTGAAGCTGGTGCTGCTGCCCGGCCAGCGGATCGAGCTGACCGAACCCTGGCCGGACGCACCGCAGTCGGACTGGGTGACCGTGCGGATCTCGGCCGGGGCGACGGCCCATCCGGACCTCGCCTCGGCGTCGGAGGCGGAGTTCGTCGCCGTGCCGTGGCCCGCCCTCGGCGCGCTGCTGGCGCTGGCGGGCGCCGCCCTCACCTTCCTGGTCCTGCGGCGCCGCCGCCGCTCCTCCGCGGAAGCGGCCGAGCCCGCACCGGACTTGGCCGCCACGCGCTGACGGGCGACAGTGTCCCCCGGTGACGGCGTGCGGTCGTCACCGGCAACGGGGAGAGCACCGATGGAACTTCGGCACACCGAGAGCGGCGCGGCGCTGCTGCCCCGCATCGAGCGCGCGCTGGGCAGCAGCAACGGAAGCGGCGCGGGCAGCGCCACGCGCCTCGACGGCTCCGGCTGGACCCGCCTGACCCTGCGGCCGCCCGGCGGCGGCCCCGCGGTGGACGTGGTCGCGGATACCCGGCGGCCGCCGCGCGGGGTCGCGTACCTGCTGCCGGGCGGCGGCCTGAACTTCGCCGCCGGCTTCTTCACCCCGGGCGGTCCGCGGGACCACAACCTCGCCCATCACCTGCGCCACCGGGACCTGTTGGTGGTCGGCGTCACCCCGCGCGAGGACGGCGCCACGGCCGCCGGGATCACCGCCGGTCACGGGCTCGCGGCGCACCGCCGGGACCTGGCCGAAGTGGTGCGCGCGCTGGATCCCGTACTGGGGCTGCCGTACCAGTACGTCGGCCACTCGGCCGGGGCCGCCCTGGCCCTCGACGCGGCTTCGTACGACGCCTCGCCGCGGCTGCGCCGGGTGGTGGCCCTGGACACCACCGGACCGTACACCGGCGAAGCGGCGCTACGGGCGGCCGCGACCCGGGACGCGTACACGGGCCTGCTCGCGCAGGGCACGTACGCGACCGACCCGGGGCTGGCGGCGCTGATCGCCGGGGCCGTCACCGACCCCACGGCGCCCTCCCCGGTCCCGTGGCCCGCGAACCCGGCGCTCCGCTTCACCCGCGCGGGACTTGCCCACTTCGCGCTGATCCGCACGGCCGCCCTGCCGGGCCCGGCGAACTGGATCTACACCCAGGGCCACGGCGCGGGCGAGTACGCCTTCGGCGCCGCCCCGGGCGAGGACCGGTTCACCCTGGCCCACACCCCGCTCGCCACCTGGCACGCGGCCACCGCCGCGCTCGGCAGCGGGCTGGTGCCGAACGCCCTGATGCGGGACCTGGCCGCGATATGGGCGGGCGACGGGGTGACGTACCGGATCGCCTGGGAGCGCGTGCGGACGGAGGTGGTGTGGGTCAACACCGCGCTGGGCCGCGGCGACCAGCCGCGCGGCGCGGAGCTGATCCGCGGGGCCGGCAACGACCGCGTGACCTTCACGGTGGTCCCGGGGTACGGCCACGGGGACGCGGTCTGGAGCCCGGCGGCGGCCGACGACGTCTGGTCCCTGTTCTGAGAACGAGCTCGCCTCCCGCGTGAGGGGTGCGGGAGGCGAGCCGGTCGTGGGGCCGGTCAGTCGGTGAGTCGGCCAGTCGGTCAGTCGGCCAGTCGGTCAGTGGTTGCGGGGGAAGCCCAGGTCCACGCCCGCCGGGGCCTCGGACGGGTCCGGCCAGCGGGTCGTGACGACCTTGCCGCGGGTGTAGAAGTGGATGCCGTCGTTGCCGTAGATGTGGTGGTCGCCGAAGAGCGAGTCCTTCCAGCCGCCGAAGGAGTGGTAGCCCACCGGCACCGGGATCGGCACGTTGACGCCGACCATGCCCGCCTCGATCTCCAGCTGGAAGCGGCGGGCCGCGCCGCCGTCACGGGTGAAGATCGCCGTGCCGTTGCCGAACGGCGAGGCGTTGATCAGCGCCACGCCCTCCTCGTAGGTCTCGGCGCGCAGCACGCACAGCACCGGCCCGAAGATCTCGTCGCGGTAGGCGTCGGAGTCGGTCTTGACGTTGTCCAGCAGCGAGAGGCCGATCCAGTGGCCGTTCTCGAAGCCGCCGACCGTGTACCCCGTGCCGTCCAGGACCACGTCCGCGCCCTGGTCGGCCGCGCCCTTGACGTACGAGGCGACCTTGTCGCGGTGGGCCGCCGTGATCAGCGGGCCCATCTCGGAGGCCGGGTCGTTGCCGGGGCCGATCTTGATCTTCTCGGCGCGCTCCCGGATCTTCTCCACCAGCGCGTCGCCGATCGACCCGACCGCGACGACCGCCGAGATGGCCATGCAGCGCTCGCCGGCCGAACCGTACGCGGCCGAGACCGCCGCGTCGGCGGCCGCGTCCAGGTCGGCGTCCGGCAGCACCAGCATGTGGTTCTTGGCGCCGCCCAGCGCCTGGACGCGCTTGCCGTTCGCGGAGGCGGTGGTGTGGATGTGGCGGGCGATCGGCGTCGAGCCGACGAAGGAGACGGCCGCGATGCCCGGGTGGGCGAGCAGCGCGTCGACGGCGACCTTGTCACCGTGGACGACGTTGAGCACACCGGCCGGCAGACCGGCCTCGGAGGCCAGCTCGGCCAGCTTGTTGGCGGCGGAGGGGTCCTTCTCGCTCGGCTTGAGGATGAAGGTGTTTCCGCAGGCCACGGCCAGCGGGAACATCCACATCGGCACCATCGCCGGGAAGTTGAACGGGGTGATGCCGGCGACCACGCCCAGTGGCTGGCGGATCGAGGAGACGTCGACCCGGTTGGAGACGGAGGTCGACAGCTCGCCCTTGAGCTGCGTGGTGATCCCGCAGGCCAGTTCGACGATCTCCAGGCCGCGCGCCACCTCGCCCAGCGCGTCCGAGTGGACCTTGCCGTGCTCGGCGGTGATCAGCTCGGCGATCGCGTCGCGGTTGGCGTCCAGCAGGGCGCGGTAGGCGAAGAGCACCTTGGTGCGGGCGGCCAGCGAGGACTGGCCCCAGCTCTGGAAGGCCTCCTGGGCGACCCGTACGGCCGCGTCGACCTCATCGGCGGACGCGAGCGCGACCTGCGTGGTGACCTCGCCGGTGGCCGGGTCGGTGACCGGGCCGTAGTTGCCCGACGCGCCCTCGACGGTCTTGCCACCGATCCAGTGGTTGACGGTCTTCATTGCCTTGCTCCTTCACAGATGGCGACGTCGCTGCGCGGCTTGCCGGTCGTACTCTTCGCGGGCCGCGGCCGCGGCTTTCCGTGTCGCGGTCTCGGCCACAGGAACATCCCACCACGCCTGTGCCGGGGGCGGGCCCGACACAGTGTCGGGTGTTCGGGTCTGTGCGTAGACACATGTGGGACGGTCCGCCGCACGCGCTTCGGCGAGGGCTTTCCGCAGGTCACCGATGGTGCGGGTGCGGATCACGGCCATCCCGAGGGAGGCGGCGTTGGCCGCGAGGTCCAGCGGCAGCGGAGCGCCGGTGTACGAACCGTCCGCCGCCCGGAAGCGGTAGGCGGTGGCGAAGCCCTCCGCGCCCACCGCCCCGGAGAGGCCGCCGATGGAGGCGTAGCCGTGGTTGTCGAGGATCACCACCTTGACCGGGAGGCCTTCCTGCACGGCGGTGACCAGCTCCGTCGGGTTCATCAGGTACGTCCCGTCGCCGACCAGCGCCCACACCGGGCGGCCGGGGGCGGCGAGCGCGACCCCGATCGCGGCCGGGATCTCGTATCCCATGCAGGAGTACCCGTACTCCACGTGGTACTGGTCCGCCGAGCGGGTCCGCCACAGTTTGTGCAGGTCCCCGGGGAGCGAGCCGGCCGCGTTGATCAGGACGTCCTCGGGGCCGACGAGCGCGTCGAGCAGTCCGAGCACCTGCGCCTGCGTCGGGGCGGCGTCCTCGTCGGGGGCCGCGTAGGCCCGGTCGACGAGGAGCTCCCAGGCGCTCTTCCCCGCTTTGTACGCCCTCTCGTACCCGGGGTCCACGCGGTACCCGGCGACCGCGGCCCGGAGCTCTTCGAGGCCGGCCCGCGCATCGCAGACCACCGGCCGGCCGGCGAGCTTGTGGGCGTCGTACGGGTCGAGGTTGAGCCCGAGGAAGCGGACGGCGGGGTTCTGGAACAGGGTGCCGGAGGCGGTGGTGAAGTCCGTCAGCCGGGTCCCGGCGGCGATGACCAGGTCGGCGCCGCGGGCCAGCTCGTCGGCGGTGGCGGTGCCGGTGTGCCCGATGCCGCCGACATCGGCGGGGTGGTCGTACGGGAGCGCCCCCTTGCCCGCCTGCGTGGAGGCGACCGGGATCCCGGTCGCCCCGGCGAACTCGGCCAGCGCGCTCTGGGCGGCGCTGTGCCGGATCCCGCCGCCGGCGATGATCAGCGGCCGGGCGGAGTCCCGTACGGCCGCCGCGGCCCGGGCGAGCTCGTCCAGGTCGGGCCGGGGCCGGCGTACGGCCCACACGCGCTCGGCGAAGAACCCGGGCGGCCAGTCGTACGCCTCTGCCTGGACGTCCTGCGGCAGCGCCAGCGTCACCGCGCCGGTCTGCACGGGGTCGGTGAGCACCCGCATCGCCTGCAGGGCGGCCGGGACCAGGGCCTCGGGGCGGGTGATCCGGTCGAAGTGGCGGGAGACGGGGCGCAGCGTGTCGTTGACGGAGACGTCGCCCGCGTAGGCCACCTCCAGCTGCTGGAGGACGGGATCGGCGGGCCGGGTGGCGAACGTGTCGCCGGGCAGCAGGAGTACGGGAATCCGGTTGATGGTGGCGAGGGCGGCCCCGGTGACGAGGTTGGTGGCGCCGGGGCCGATCGAGGTGGTGACGGCGTGGGCCGAGAGCCGCCCGCGCCGGCGGGCGTACCCGACGGCGGCGTGCACCATGGCCTGCTCGTTGCGTCCCTGGAGGAAGGGCATCGCGGCCGGTCCGCTCTCCAGGAGGGCCTGCCCGAGGCCGGCGACGTTCCCGTGTCCGAAGATCCCCCAGGTGGCGGCGATCAGCCGCTCGCGGTGGCCGTCGCGCTCGGTGTACTGGGCGGCCAGGAACCGTACGAGGGCCTGGGCGACGGTGAGCCTCACGGTGTCTCGTCCTCCGCTCGGTGTCGGTGGAAGGGCAGCCGGGGGTCGGCGCCCTGTGCGGTCCAGGTGTCCCGGATCCAGGCGTGGTCGGGGTGGTCCCGGATCAGCCACTCGCGGGGCTGGCCGGGGGGTCCGGCCATGACGTTGAGGTAGTACATGTCGTGCCCCGGGGCGGCGATGGACGGCCCGTGCCAGCCGTCCGGGATGAGCACCGCGTCCCCGGTCCTCACCTCGGTGAGGATGTCGGTCTTCCCGGCGGGGGACGGGCTGACACGCTGGTAGCCGAGGCCGGGCGTCTCTCCGTGCGGGGCGATCTCGAAGTAGTAGACCTCTTCGAGGCGGGACTCGTGGCCGGGGTGGAACTCGTCGTGCTTGTGGGGCGGGTAGGAGGACCAGTTCCCGCCGGGGGTGAGCACCTCGACGGCGATGAGCCGGTCGCAGTCGAAGACGTCGGCCGCGGCGAAGTTGTTGACCTGGCGCGAGCAGTGGCCGGCGCCGCGGATCTCGACGGGGACGCCCGTGGCCGGCCCGTAGCGGGCGGGCAGCACGTTCTCGCACCGCGCCCCGACGAGCGCGAACCGCCCTCCGGCGGCGGACCCGATCGCGGCCTGCCCGTCCCGGGGCAGGTAGGCGAAGTCGCTCACGCCGCCGAACACGCCGTCCCGTCCGTGCAGTTCGAACACCGGCGGCCCGGCGCCCGCGGGACCCGTCCCCTCCGCGTGGGCCGTCCCCTGCGCGCAGCGGACCTCGCAGCCTCCGGACAGCGGGAGCACGATCCACTCGCGCTCCCCGCAGGTGTGCGCGTACGTCTGGCCCGGTGCGAGCTCCAGCACCCGCAGCGCCGCGAACTCCATTTCGTACGAGGCGACCAGTCGGCCCGTCACGATCCCAGCACCTCCTCCACTTCCTTGGCGTACGGCATCGCCACCGAGCACGCCAGCCGCGAAGCCACGATCGCCCCCGCCGCGTTGGCGAAGCGGAGCACGCGCTCCAGCTCCCAGCCCGCCAGCAGTCCGTGGCACAGCGCGCCCCCGAACGCGTCGCCGGCCCCGAGCCCGTTCACCACCTCGACCGGCACCGGGACGGCCTCCACCACCGTCCCGTCCCGTCCCATGGCCAGGACCCCTTCCGGTCCCCGTTTCACCACCGCCAGCTCCACCCCGGCCGCGAGCAGGGCCCGCGCCGCGGCCCGCGGTTCGCTCTCCCCGGTCGCGATCGCGCACTCCTGCGCGTTCCCGACCGCCACCGTGGCGAGGCCCAGCGCCCGTGCGTAGGCCTCGTCGGGCTCCTCCTCCCACAGCGTCGGCCTCCAGTCGAGGTCGAAGACGGTGAGACCGGACTTCGAGCGCGCCTCCAGGGCGGCGAGGGTGGCGGACCGGCTCGGCTCCGCGCTCAGTCCCGTACCCGTCATCCAGAACACCCGTGCGGCCCGTACCGCCTCCAGGTCGAGCTCCCCGGGCTCGATCTCCAGGTCAGGAGCCTTCGGCAGCCGGTAGAAGTAGAGCGGGAAGTCGTCGGGCGGGAAGATCTCGCAGAACGTGAGCGGGGTCGGGTACCGCGCGACCTCCCCCACCCACCGGTCGTCCACCCCGAATCCGCGCAGCTCGGCGCGGAGGTAGGCGCCGAAGGGGTCGGCTCCGGTGCGGGTGATCACCGCCACCCGCCGGCCGAGCCGGGCCGCCGCGACGGCCACGTTGGTGGGCGAGCCGCCCAGGAACTTCCCGAACGCGTCCGCTTCCGCCAGCGGTACACCCGTTCTCAGCGGGTAGAGATCCACCCCGATCCGCCCCATGGTGATCAGGTCGAACGTGACATCGTCCGCGGTCGTCACAGGCAGTCCTCCCACTCGTCTCGCCCCCTAAGGTGGCCGTCATGACGTCCTCCCCGCCCGCGTTGACCCGTATCCGCATCGGTTCGGCTCCGGACTCCTGGGGTGTCTGGTTCCCCGATGATCCGCTGCAGACGCCGTGGGAGCGGTTCCTCGACGAGGTCTCCGGCGCCGGGTACGAGTGGATCGAGCTCGGCCCGTACGGCTACCTGCCCACCGACCCCGCCCGCCTCACCGACGAGACCGCGCGACGGGGTCTGCGCGTCAGCGCCGGCACCGTCTTCACAGGACTCCATCACGGGCCCGCCGTCTGGGCGGACACCTGGGAGCACGTGTCGCGGATCGCGGCGCTCACCCAGGCCGTGGGCGCGGGCCACCTCGTGGTCATCCCGTCGTTCTGGCGGGACGACAAGACCGGCAAGGTGCTGGAGGACCGCACCCTCACCGCCGGGCAATGGCGTGAACTGACCACGCAGACCGAGCGCCTGGGCCGCGAGGTGCGGGAGCGGTACGGGCTGCGGATCGTCGTCCACCCGCACGCCGACACCCACATCGACACCCCTTCGAGCGTGGCCCGCTTCCTGGACGCCACCGACCCGGACCTGGTCTCCCTGTGCCTGGACACCGGGCACTACGCCTACTGCGGCGGCGACAGCGTCCGGGCCATCGAGACCTTCGCCGAGCGGATCGGCTACCTCCACCTCAAGCAGGTCGACCCGCGGGTCCTCGCCGAAGTCCTGTCGGAGCAGTTGCCCTTCGGGCCGGCCGTGGCCCGCGGGGTGATGTGCGAGCCTCCGTCGGGGGTGCCCGCGCTGGAGCCCGTCCTCGCGGCCGCCCAGCGGCTCGGCGTGGACCTCTTCGCCATCGTCGAGCAGGACATGTACCCGTGCCCGCCCGACCGGCCGCTGCCGATCGCCCGCCGTACCCGCGCCTACCTGCGCTCCTGCGGCGCCCGCTGACCCCGGAGGGAACAAGAGATGAGCACGCTGGGCATCGCCGTCATCGGGACGGGGAAGATGGGCGCCGACCATGTCCGCCGGATCGGGCGGACGGTGGGCGGGGCCCGGGTGGTGGCCGTGGCGGATCCGGACGGTGACCGGGTCAAGGCGGTCGCGGCGGGTCTGGACGGGGCGAGCGCGCACACGGACCCGGCTGCGGCGATAGCGGCTCCCGGAGTCCAGGCCGTGCTGATCGCCTCCCCGGGGCCCGCCCACGAGGAGGCGATCCTGCACGCCCTGGGGCGGGAGCTGCCGGTGCTGTGCGAGAAGCCGCTGACCCCGGATCCGGCGGGGGCGCTGCGGGTGATGGAGGCGGAGCAGCGGCTGGGCAGGCGCCTGGTGCAGGTGGGGTTCATGCGGCGCTTCGACGCCGAGTACGAGCGGCTGAAGGAGCTGCTGGACGCGGGCGGCATCGGGCGGCCGCTGTTCCTGCACTGCCGGCACCGCAACGCCTCCTCGCCGCCCTTCTTCACGAGCGACATGCTGATCACCGACTCCGTCGTGCACGAGGTCGACGCGGCGCGCTGGCTGCTCGGCCAGGAGGTCACGGCGGTCTCCGTGCTCTCCCCGGCGCCCAGCTCGGCGGCCCCCGAGGGCTTGCGCGATCCCCGGCTGGTGCTGCTGGAGACCGCGGGCGGCGCGATCGTCGACGTGGAGATCTTCGTCAACTGCGGCTTCGGCTACGAGGTCCGCTGCGAGGCGGTCGGCGAGTCCGGCAGCGCCCAGATCGGTGAGGGCCGGGCGATGCTGGTGCGGTCCGCGGGCCACAGCTACGGCGAGATCCCGCAGGACTTCACCGTGCGCTTCGCCGACGCCTACGACCGCCAGCTGCGGCGCTGGGTGGCCGCGGCCGCGCAGGGCCGGGTGGACGGGCCCGACGCCTGGGACGGCTACGCGGCGGCCGCCGTCTCCGCGGCGGGGCTCGCCGCCGCCCACAGCGGCGTACGGACCCCGGTGGAGCTGGCGGAACGGCCGGCCCTCTACCGCTGAACCCCCTTTCCCGCTCCACCCTGTTGTGCCGCATGTGTCACACACGTCGCCCTTGTGTCACGCATATCCCCGTTACGCGGGTATTTCGTCACAGCCGGTCGACAAGCCCTCTCCCGCCTTCACCCTCTGTCGTTCTCCGGGCACAACGCGAGTGATCGTCACTGTCCACGCGGCGGCTCCCCCGACGGCCCTCCCGGCCGGCCCCGCCCCGTGGACAAGGAGGTGTCGTGGATGAGCGACCGACAGCTGTGGTCGTACAAGGAGATCGCCGCCCATATCCGGGTCCAGCCGGACACGGTGCGCTCGTACCGCAAGCACGGGCTGCTCCCCGCTCCCGACCACGTGGAAGGCGGCAAGCCCTACTGGTACGCCGACACGATCCGCACCTGGGTGGCCCGCCGCCCCGGCAACCGGGGCCGCCGCGAGGACTGACCCCCACCCGGCCCCGGCGGCAGGCCCCGGCCCCGGCCTCCGGGCCTGCCGCCCGATGCTCGCCGCTCCCCACCCCCGCTGACCCGGCCGCCGCTCAGGACACCGCTCCCCGGCGCTCGCCTTGATACCCCCTAGGGGTATAGTCTTCGAGTGTCGGGAGGACGGTGGGTGACAACACCCGCGCCGCCGTCTCCCCCGGCGACCGGACACGCCCTTGAAGAGGAGAACGACATGAGCGCCGAGACGGACACCCAGACCACCACCGTCTACCGGGTGACCGGCATGACCTGCGGTCACTGCGAGGGCGCGGTGACCAGCGAGCTCTCCGCCCTGCCCGGCGTCAGCTCGGTCAAGGCCGTCGCCGCGACCGGCGAGGTCACCGTGGTCTCCGCCGCCCCGCTCGCCGAGGAGGACGTACGCGCCGCCGTGGACGAGGCCGGGTACGAGTTCGCCGGCCAGGCCGGCTGAGCACCGCGCACCTCCTCCTCCGCAGTACCCCGCCGGGCCGTGCCGGCCAGCTCATACTGGTTCCGTACGACCCGGCCCTCCCCCTGGAGCCGGACATGAGCAGCAGCACCGTGCACGACGGACCCATAGCGGCGGCCGGAGCCGCCGAGGTCGAGCTGACCATCGGCGGAATGACCTGCGCCTCCTGCGCCGCCCGCGTCGAGAAGAAGCTGAACCGGATGGACGGGGTCACCGCCACGGTGAACTACGCCACCGAGAAGGCCCGCGTCTCGTACGGGGACGGCGTCCAGGTCGCCGACCTGATCGCCACCGTCGTCAAGACCGGGTACACCGCCGAGGAGCCCCCGCCGCCGGAGCCCGGGCCGGAGCCCGGGCCGGAGCCCGGGCCGGAGCCCGGAGCGGAGGCGGCGCGCCCCCGTGCCCCGCGCGACCCCGAACTGGCCGCACTGCGCCAGCGGCTGCTGGTCTCCGCCGCGCTCGCCCTCCCGGTCGTGCTGCTGTCGATGGTCCCGGCCCTCCAGTTCGACAACTGGCAGTGGCTCTCGCTGACCCTGGCCGCCCCCGTGGTCGTCTGGGGCGCCCTCCCGTTCCACAGGGCCGCCTGGACCAACGCCCGGCACGGCGCCGCCACCATGGACACCCTGGTCTCGGTCGGCACGCTCGCCGCCTTCGCCTGGTCGCTGTGGGCCCTGTTCTTCGGGCACGCCGGGATGCCGGGCATGCGGCACGGCTTCGACCTGACCGCCTCCCGTTCGGACGGCTCCTCCTCGATCTACCTGGAGGTCGCCGCCGGGGTCGTCAGCTTCATCCTGCTCGGCCGCTACCTGGAGGCCCGCTCCAAGCGGAAGGCGGGCGCGGCCCTCAAGGCCCTGCTGGAACTGGGCGCGAAGGACGTCGCCGTCCTGCGCGGCGGCGCCGAGGTGCGGATCCCGGTGGCCCAGCTCGCGGTCGGCGACCGGTTCCTCGTCCGCCCGGGCGAGAAGATCGCCACCGACGGCACCGTCGTCGAGGGCTCTTCGGCCGTGGACGCCTCGATGCTGACCGGCGAGTCCGTGCCGGTGGACGTCGCGGTGGGCGACTCCGTCACCGGCGCCACCGTCAACACCTCGGGCCGCCTCGTCGTCGAGGCCACCCGGATCGGCTCCGACACCCAGCTCGCCCGGATGGCCCGGCTCGTCGAGGAGGCGCAGAACGGCAAGGCCGAGGTGCAGCGCCTCGCCGACCGGATCTCCGGGGTGTTCGTACCGGTCGTCCTGGTACTGGCGCTGGGCACCTGGGTCACCTGGCTGCTGATCACCGACAACGCCACCGCCGCCTTCACCGCCGCCGTGGCCGTCCTGATCATCGCCTGCCCCTGCGCCCTGGGGCTGGCCACGCCGACCGCACTGATGGTGGGCACCGGGCGGGGCGCGCAGCTCGGCATCCTGATCAAGGGCCCCGAGGTGCTGGAGTCCACCCGCCGCGTGGACACGGTCGTGCTCGACAAGACCGGTACGGTCACCACCGGCCGGATGACCCTGGCGGGCGTGCACCCCGCCGAGGGCGTGGACGAGCGGGAACTGCTGCGCCTCGCGGGCGCGCTGGAGCACGCCTCGGAGCACCCGATCGCCCGGGCGGTCGCCATCGGGGCCGCCGAGAGGGCGGGCGCCCTGCCGGCCCCGGAGTCCTTCCAGGCCCTCGCCGGTCTCGGCGTCCAGGGCACGGTCGACGGACACGCCGTCCTCGTCGGCCGCGAGCAGCTGCTGGCCGACCGGTCGATCCCCCTGCCCGCCGGCCTCGCGGCCTCCAAGGCGGCCGCCGAGGCGGCCGGCAGCACCGCCGTCCTGGTGGCCTGGGACGGGGCGGCCCGCGGGGTCCTGACCGTGGCCGACGCCGTCAAGGAGAGCAGCGCCGAGGCGGTGTCGCGACTGCGGGCGCTGGGCCTGACCCCGGTGCTGCTGACCGGAGACAACAAGGCGGTGGCCGAGACGGTGGCCCGCGCGGTCGGCATCGACGAGGTGATCGCCGAGGTCCTCCCGCAGGACAAGGTGGACGTCGTGCGCCGCCTCCAGGCGCAGGGCCGTACGGTCGCCATGGTGGGCGACGGGGTCAACGACGCGGCCGCCCTGGCCCAGGCGGACCTGGGACTGGCCATGGGCACCGGCACCGACGCCGCGATCGAGGCGGGCGACCTGACACTGGTACGGGGGGACCTGCGGGTGGCGGCGGACGCGATCCGGCTCTCCCGCCGGACCCTGGCGACCATCAAGGGCAACCTGTTCTGGGCCTTCGGCTACAACGTGGCGGCCTTGCCGCTCGCGGCCGCGGGCCTGCTCAACCCGATGATTGCGGGGGCAGCGATGGCGTTCTCCTCCGTTTTCGTGGTGAGCAACAGCCTCCGGTTGCGAACCTTCCGCTAAAGGATCTTCTCCCCACTCTGCGCACACTTCCTTCACGGGAGACGCAGATCACAGTGATTGCAACGTAACCATCCGCTGCCGCAGTGGGTCTAATGGGGCGATGCCAAGAACGTCTTGGGGGACGTTCACGGAGGTCTTGGGGGACGTCCGGGCATCAGCCGGCCGGGACGCGTGCTCAACGGGGTGCTTTGAGCGGCCCTCCCGACCCGTACGGGTCCCGGCAGACACCCCATCGGAGCGCACCGCGCGTGCGCTCCTCGCCGACACCCCGGCTCGGGTCCCGTGGGGGGAATCCGTTCCGGGGAAAGGAAAGCGCCCCGACCGTCGACCCGTGGGGGGATCGACGGCGGGGCGCTTTTCGCAAACTTCGAGGTACCTCGGGTCAGCGGGCCTCGACCGGGACGAAGTCGCGCAGGACCTCGCCGGTGTAGATCTGGCGCGGGCGGCCGATGCGGGAACCCGGCTCCTTGATCATCTCGTGCCACTGGGCGATCCAGCCGGGAAGGCGGCCGAGCGCGAAGAGCACGGTGAACATCTCGGTCGGGAAGCCCATGGCCCGGTAGATCAGGCCGGTGTAGAAGTCCACGTTGGGGTAGAGGTTGCGCGAGACGAAGTATTCGTCGGCCAGCGCGTGCTCTTCCAGCTTGAGCGCGATGTCGAGCAGCTCGTCGCTCTTGCCGAGCGAGGAGAGGACGTCGTGCGCCGCCGCCTTGATGATCTTCGCCCGGGGGTCGAAGCTCTTGTAGACGCGGTGTCCGAAGCCCATGAGGCGGACGCCGTCCTCCTTGTTCTTCACCTTGCGGATGAAGGCGTCGACGTCGCCGCCGTCGTTCTTGATGCCTTCCAGCATCTCGAGGACGGACTGGTTGGCGCCACCGTGCAGCGGGCCCCACAGGGCCGAGATGCCGGCGGAGATCGAGGCGAACATGTTCGCCTGCGAGGAGCCGACCAGGCGCACGGTGGAGGTCGAGCAGTTCTGCTCGTGGTCCGCGTGCAGGATGAGCAGCTTGTCGAGCGCCGAGACCACGACCGGGTCCAGGTCGTACTCCTGGGCCGGCACGGAGAACGTCATGCGCAGGAAGTTCTCGACGTAGCCGAGGTCGTTGCGCGGGTAGACGACCGGGTGGCCGACCGACTTCTTGTACGCGTAGGCCGCGATCGTCGGGAGCTTGGCCAGCAGGCGGATCGTCGAGAGGTGGCGCTGCTTCTCGTCGAAGGGGTTGTGGCTGTCCTGGTAGAACGTGGACAGCGCGCTGACCACGGAGGACAGCATCGCCATCGGGTGCGCGTCACGCGGGAAGCCGTCGTAGAACCGCTTCACGTCCTCGTGCAGCAGCGTGTGCTGGGTGATCTCGTTGCGGAAAGACGCGAGCTGGTCGACGGTCGGCAGCTCACCGTTGATCAGCAGGTACGCGACCTCGATGAAGGTCGAGCGCTCGGCCAGCTGCTCGATCGGGTAACCGCGGTAACGCAGGATGCCCTGCTCACCGTCGAGGTAGGTGATCGCGGACTTGTAGGCGGCGGTGTTGCCGTAGCCGCTGTCCAAGGTGACGAGCCCGGTCTGGGCCCTCAGCTTCGAGATGTCGAAGCCCTGGTCACCGACGGTGCTTTCGACCACCGGGTAGGTGTATTCACCGTCCGCGTACCGGAGTACTACAGAGTTGTCGCTCACGTCATCCCTCACCGACGTAGTGCCTCTTCTTCGAGGTGCCCTGACTGCCTCTACCTTCCCCCATTTGGCGCAGGAGAGTGCACTCGGGGTCGGCCTTTGGTCTATTTGACGGCACTGAGTGCCTTCAACCAGCTCATCCTGCCCCCTCCGCACCGGTGCGTGAACCCCAAATGATCGATCATTTAGGTGATGTTTCCCACCGGTATCCGGCCGGACAGCCTGGGCGCGACCGCCGTGAACCTCCTACCTGCGGAAACGGTACGCACGGCCTGGCCGAGCGCTTTGCGGGACCCGACCAGCACGACCAGTTTCTTCGCCCTGGTCACCGCCGTATAGAGCAAGTTGCGCTGGAGCATCATCCAGGCCCCGGTGGTGACGGGGATCACCACGGCCGGATATTCACTCCCCTGGGAGCGGTGGATGGTGACGGCGTACGCGTGCGCCAGCTCGTCCAGCTCGGCGAACTCGTACCCCACCTCCTCGTCCTCCTCCGTCCGCACCGTCAGCCGCTGTTCGTCCACGTCGAGGGCGGTCACCACGCCGACCGTGCCGTTGAAGACGCCGTTGGCGCCCTTCTCGTAGTTGTTCCGGATCTGGGTGACCTTGTCGCCGACGCGGAAGACCCGGCCGCCGAACCGCTTCTCCGGCAGGTCCGGCCGGGCCGGCGTGATCGCCTGCTGGAGCAGCGCGTTGAGGTTCCCGGCGCCGGCCGGGCCGCGGTGCATGGGCGCCAGCACCTGGATGTCGCGCCGCGGGTCCAGCCCGAACCTGGCCGGAATCCGCCGGGCCGCCACGTCCACGGCGAGCCGCCCGGCCTCCTCGGTGTCCTCCTCCGGGAAGAGGAAGAAGTCCGGCAGCCCGTCGGTGATCGGCGGTGCGCCCGTGTTGATCCGGTGGGCGTTGGTGACCACGCCCGACTGCTGGGCCTGGCGGAAGATCCGGGTCAGCCGGACCGCCGGTACGGGACCGCCCTCGGCCAGCAGGTCCCGCAGCACCTCCCCGGCGCCGACCGAGGGCAGCTGGTCCACGTCCCCCACCAGCAGCAGGTGCGCACCGGGTGCCACGGCCTTGACCAGCTTGTTCGCCAGCAGCAGGTCCAGCATCGAGGCCTCGTCCACGACGACCAGGTCCGCGTCCAGCGGGCGCTCCCGGTCGTACGCCGCGTCCCCGCCCGGCTTGAGCTCCAGCAGCCGGTGCACGGTGGAGGCCTCGGCCCCGGTGAGCTCCGCGAGCCGTTTCGCGGCCCGGCCGGTGGGCGCGGCGAGCACGACCTTGGCCTTCTTGGCCCGGGCCAGCTCCACGATCGAGCGGACGGTGAAGGACTTCCCGCACCCCGGCCCGCCGGTCAGGACGGCCACCCGGCGGGTCAGCGCCAGGGTGACCGCGTCCCGCTGCTCGGGAGCCAGCTTGGCCCCGGTGCGCCCGGCCAGCCAGCCGAAGGCCCTGTCCCAGTCCACGTCCTGGAACCCCGGCATCCGGTCGTCCTCGGCGTGCAGGAGCCTGCGCACCTGCCCGACCAGCGACAGCTCGGCCCGGTGGAAGGGGACCAGGTACACGGCGGTCAGCGGGTCCGGCCCGCCCTGCGGATCGGGCACGGACTCCCGTACGACCCCCTCCGGATCGGCGGCGAGATCGGCCAGGCATTCGATGACCAGCCCGGTGTCCACCTGGAGCAGCTTGACCCCGTCGGCGATGAGCCGCTCCTCGGGCAGGAAGCAGTGCCCCTGGTCGGTGGACTGCGACAGGGCGTACTGGAGCCCGGCCTTGACCCGCTCGGGGCTGTCGTGCGGGATGCCGACGGCCTGGGCGATGCGGTCGGCGGTCAGGAAGCCGATGCCCCACACGTCGGCGGCGAGGCGGTACGGCTGGTTCTTGACCACGGAGATGGAGGCGTCGGCGTACTTCTTGTAGATGCGGACGGCGATGGAGGTGGAGACGCCGACGCCCTGGAGGAAGACCATGACCTCCTTGATCGCCTTCTGCTCCTCCCAGGCGGCGCCGATCAGCTTGGTCCGCTTGGGGCCGAGGCCGGGCACCTCGATCAGCCGCTTCGGCGCCTCCTCGATCACGTCGAGGGTGTCGGTGCCGAAGTGCTCCACGATCCGGTCGG
This sequence comes from Streptomyces vinaceus, assembly GCF_008704935.1. NCBI lineage: Bacteria > Bacillati > Actinomycetota > Actinomycetes > Kitasatosporales > Streptomycetaceae > Streptomyces > Streptomyces vinaceus. The sequence goes on along the minus strand of NZ_CP023692.1, from coordinate 4,795,859 downwards.
CGATCTTCGGGCCGATGCCCTTGATCAGGCCGGAGCCGAGATAGCGGCGGATGCCCTGGATGGTCGCGGGGAGCACCGTGCGGTAGTTCTCCACCGTGAACTGCTTGCCGTACTGGGGGTGGGATCCCCAGCGGCCCTCCATGCGCAGCGATTCGCCGGGCTGGGCCCCGAGCAGGGAGCCGACGACCGTGAGCAGGTCCCCGCTGCCGCGGCCGGTGTCGACGCGGGCGACCGTGTAACCGCTCTCCTCGTTGGCGTAGGTGATGCGTTCGAGCACCCCCTCGACCACCGCCAGTTGCACCGCCCCGTTGGTTGCCATGGCACGAAGCTACCGCCCGGCGCCGACAACCCGTCAGCCCTGTGGACGACCGGGGTGAACCCAGAAGGGGGCCCGGCCTCGCGGCCGGACCCCCTCACGGTTACCCCTCCCTCGCCGGACTTCCCGATCCCCCCAGATCCCTCCCCGGAAGTGCCGACGCACCATACGACCCGCTGCCCCGCTCCGGGGTTGCACACGGAATCGGAACTTTACGTTTCCATTACCTGAGGGGGCTCCGGCGTCCGTCCGAGGTGCCACCCAATCACCCCAGAAGTAGCGTTTCGGGCATGAGCGAATCTTCATTCCAGGATGACGTCCTCGGCGAACTGGGCCCGGACCGGCTGAGCGAGATCGCCGGCCTGCTCGGCACCGACGCGGCCGGCGCCCGCGAGACCGTCGCGACCACGGTCGGGGCCATGACCGGCGACCTCCGGCAGAAGGCCGACGCCGATGACGACGACGGGAACGAGGTGCGCCAGGCCTTCGCCGAGGTGTCCGAACCCCCGCTGCGGGGCGTGGCCACGCTCGGGGGCGGGCTGCTCGGCGGGGGCCTGATGGCCGGGGTGCTGGCGAAGGTGAGCAAGCCGGTGGCCGCGGCGGTGTCCAAGAAGACCGGTATCCCGGCGGCCACCGTCTCCCGCGTCATCGAGATGCTGATCCCGGTGGTGCTGGCGGTCTTCGCCAAGCGCGCGGCGGCCGGCAAGGGCACGGCCGCCGGAGCCCCCGGGTCCGCCGCAGGAGCCCCCGCCGCAGCCCCGGCCGAGGGCGGCGGACTGGGAGACCTGCTCGGCCAGATCCTGGGCGGCGGAAAGAGGTAGCCCGCTACCCTGGGGCGCCATGGAGCCCCCTGCTGACAACTCCGCCGCACCGGTAAGGCTGCGGGATCCCGAGCCCGGGGAGCTGGGCTGGATCGTGCAGCGGCACGGCGCGCTCTACGCCGCCGAGTACGGCTGGAACGCGGACTTCGAGGGCCTGGTGGCCCGGATCGTCGCCGACTTCGCCGAGGACCACGACCCGTACCTGGAGCGGGTCTGGATCGCCGAGCTGGACGGCCGCCCGGTCGGCTCGGTGATGTGCGTGCGCGAGGACGGCTCGCCCGGCACGGCGCGGCTGCGGCTGCTGCTCGTGGAGCCGCGGGGCCGGGGCCACGGCATCGGGTCCCTGCTCGTCGACGCCGTCGTCGCGTTCGCCCGCTCCGTGGGCTACCGCGAGCTGGTGCTGTGGACCAACGACGTGCTGGCCTCGGCCCGTTCCCTCTACGAGCGCGCCGGTTTCACCCTGGTGGCCGAGCGCCCGCACCGCTCGTACGGAGTCAGCCTCACGGGGCAGGACTGGCGGCTGCCGCTGCAGGAGGGCTCCCCGCACTGACCGCCGCGGCGGCGCCCGTGGCGCCGGCGCCCTCCGCCTCCTTCGTACGGGTGCCCGCGCGGGCCGGGGCCAGCGAGGTCATGCCCACCCCGCCGACCAGCAGCAGCGCCGCCACCCACCGCAGCCCCGAGATCCCCTCGCCCAGGACCAGCGCGGCCGAGGACATCCCGAACACCGGCACCAGCAGCGAGAACGGCGCGACCGACGAGGCCGGGTAGCGCTTGAGCAGGTGGTTCCAGGCGCCGAAGCCGAACACGGTGGACACCCAGGCGACGTACGCGATGACCGCGGCCCCGGACCAGTCCAGCCCGCGCAGCGCGGCCAGGTCCCGCTCGGGCCCCTCCAGCAGCAGCGAGAGCGCGAACAGCGGAAGCACCGGGACCGTGCACACCCAGACCATGAAGTTCAGCGCGTCGGGCGGGGACGCCTTGCGGGTCAGCACGTTGGACACGCCCCAGCAGGCGGCGGCCGCGACGACCAGGGTGAAGCCGAGGACGGGCCCGGACGTCCCCCCGTCCACGGCGGCGACCGCGATCCCGGCGAGCGCGACGGCCATGCCCGCGACGCGGACCGGCCCGGGCCGCTCGCGCAGGACGAGGGAGGCGAGGACGGCGGTGAAGACGGACTGCACCTGGAGCACGAGCGAGGACAGGCCGGCCGGCATCCCGGCGGCCATGCCGGTGAACAGGAGGCCGAACTTGGCGACGCCGAGGGCCACTCCGACCGCGATGATCCACTTCCAGGCGGTCTTGGGCCGCCCGACGAAGAACACGGCGGGCAGGGCCGCGACCAGGAACCGCAGGGCGGACAGGAGCAGCGGCGGGAAGTGGCCGAGGCCGATCTCGATGACGACGAAGTTGAAGCCCCAGACGGCGGCGACGAGTACGGCGAGTGCGGTGTGAACGGGACGCATGCTTCGAGCATCGGCGCAGCAACCATGTAGCACCAGCGCGGATGTCTTCCGGGATGGATGAAGTATCGCTTACGGGTGCCTCGCGGACCGGCGGTGCCTACGATGGGCCGCATGCTCGACCTCTCCCGGCTGCGCGCCCTGCACGCCGTCTCCGTCCACGGCTCGGTCGCGGGCGCGGCGGCCGCCCTCGGCTACACCCCCTCCGCGGTGTCCCAGCAGATCGCCAAACTGGAGCGGGAGACCCGGACCACGCTGCTGGAGCGGCGCGGGCGCGGGGTCGCGCTCACCGAGGAGGCCCGGCACCTCGCCGAGACGGCCCAGGAGTTGCTGGCGATCGTGGAGCGCGCCGAGACCACCCTGGAGGAGCGGCGCGGGCAGCCGAGCGGGCTGCTGACGGTGGCTGCCTTCGCCTCGGCGGCGCGCGGTCTTATGCCGGGGGCGCTCGCCGATCTCGCGCGCCGGCATCCCGCGCTGGACGTGCGCCTGACCGAGGTCGACCCCCACCTGTCGGTGGACCTGGTGGCCCGCGGGGTCACCGACCTGGCGGTGGCCCACGACTGGGACATCGCCCCGCTGCCGGCCCCGGAGGGAGTCGAGCAGGCGGTCATCGGGGACGACCGCTGCGACCTGGTGGTACCCGAGGACCACCCGTTCACGCGGCGGGCGGTCATCCGCCGGGCGGACCTCGGCGGCGAGCGCTGGGTCTGCCAGCCGCCCGGCCGGGTCTGCCACGACTGGCTGGTGCGGACGCTGCGCACCGCCGGGTTCGTGCCCGACATCGCGCACGTGGCCGAGGAGAACCACACCATCGTCGCGCTGGTCGCGGCCGGGCTGGGAGTGGCCGTCGTCCCCCGGCTGGGCACCGGGGCGCTGCCACCGGGCGCGGTGGCCGTACCGCTGGAGCCGGGCCCCGTACGCAGGTTGTACGCCCTGTGGCGGACGGGGGCGGCCCGCCGGCCGGCGATCACCGAGGCGGTACGGACCCTGCAGGAGCACTGGGCGTACGTGTCACCCCGTCCGGGGGACCTCCCGAGTGTCCCCGGCGGCGCGGACGCGGCCCGGCAGTAGGGTCCGGCGCGTGTCGTACCACGCGTCCCGCAGGTCACTGCTCACCGCGGCCGCCCTGGCCGCCGTCTCGGCCGCCGGGGTGGCCTCGTACGCCGCGGGCCGCAACCCGGGCGGCGGGGACGGGGGGCCGCGCCCCGGGGAGGGCCGGCCCGATGACGGGCGCCCCGGCGACCGGCCGCCGGGCCGGGCGCCCGACCGGGCGGCGCTGCGCCGCCTGGTGGCCGGGATGAGCCTGGCGGAGAAGGTCGGGCAGCTCTTCGTGTCGCGCGCGTACGGCCATTCGGCGACTGATCCGGATCCGGCGGACGCGGAGCAGAACGAGAAGCTGTTCGGGGTGCGCACCGCCGCGGAGCTGGTCTCCCGCTACCACCTGGGCGGGATCATCTACTTCTCCTGGGCGCACAACACCCGCGACCCGCAGCAGATCGCCGAACTGTCGGCAGCCCTCCAACGTGCGGCGGCGAGCGCCGGTTCCGGTATCCCGCTGCTGCTCTCCACCGACCAGGAGCACGGCGCCGTGGCGCGCATCGGCAAGCCGGCGACGCTGCTGCCGGGGGCGATGGCGCTGGGGGCACGGCACGGCGCGGGTGGTGGTACGGGTGGTACCACCACCGGCTCCGACACCGGCTCCAACGCCGGCTCCGATTCCGCGGCCACCGCCGAGGCCCGCCGCGCCGCACGCATCGCGGGGGCCGAGCTGGCCGCGATGGGCATCCGGCAGGACTACGCCCCGGTGGCCGACGTGAACGTCAACCCTGCCAATCCGGTGATCGGGGTACGGTCCTTCGGCTCCGACCCCCAGGCGGTCGCCGCCCTGGTCGCCGCCCAGGTCCGCGGCTACCAGGGGGCCGGCGTGGCCGCCACCGCCAAGCACTTCCCCGGGCACGGGGACACCGAGACCGACAGCCACGTCGGGCTGCCGGTGATGCGGCACAGCCGGGCGCAGTGGGAGGAGCTGGACGAGCCGCCGTTCCGGGCGGCGGTGGAGGCGGGCGTGGACGCCGTGATGACGGCGCACATCGTCTTCCCCGCACTCGACCCCTCGGGGGACCCGGCGACCCTCTCCCGGCCGATCGTGACGGGCATCCTGCGCGAACGCCTGGGATTTCGGGGGGTGGTGGTCACCGACGCGCTCGACATGGCCGGTGTACGCCAGAAGTACGGGGACGACCGGGTCCCGGTCCTGGCCCTGAAGGCGGGCTGCGACCAGCTGCTGAACCCGCCGGACCTGGGCCTGGCCCACCGCAGCGTGCTCGCCGCCGTCGAGGCGGGCGAGCTGACGCGGGCCCGGATCGAGGAATCGGTCCTGCGGATCCTGGAACTGAAGGCCCGCCGGGGGCTGTTCGACGCGGCGCACACGGCCGCCGGGCGGACGGACGCGCTGGTGGGGATCCCTGCGCACCTGACGGCCGCGGACGAGATCGCGGCGGGTACGACGACCCTGCTCGCCAATCCCGTGAAACTGCTGCCCCTGGACCCCGCGGCGGCGCCCCGGGTGCTGGTCACCGGGGCCGACCCCGCCTCCCCCAGCGGTACGACGGGCCCCCCTACCGCGGTACTGGCCCGGGAGCTGACGGCCCTGGGCTGCCGGGCCACGGCCGTGGCGCCCGCCCGGGCGGTGGCCGCCGCTCCCGGCAACGCGGCGGTGCTGGTGTGCACGTACAACGTCGCCGAGGGGGACGATCCCCAGCGCACGCTGGTCGAGGAACTGCTGGCCACCGGGGTGCCGGTGGTCCTGGTGGCGATCCGCAACCCGTACGACCCCGCCCGGCTGCCCGCGTGCGCGGCGGAGCTGGCGACGTACACCTGGACGGACGTGGAGATGCGGGCGGCGGCCCGGGTGGTGACCGGGGCGGTACGGCCCGCGGGCCGGCTCCCGGTCCCGGTGCCGGGCCGCTACCCGCTGGGCCACGGGCTGTCGTACGACTAGCCTTACCCGGTGCGCGTAACCGGGTACCGGCCGTACTACCTCTCCCGTGGCCCCTCGGGCCCTACCGGGGAGCTACGGCCGCAGCTGCGGCTCGCGCTCCATCTGCTGCTGGTCGAGCACCGCGTCGGGCTTCGCCAGCGGCGTCGCCCGGCCCGCGTCGGCGAGCGCGGCGGCGGGGGCGACCCCGGCCCACTGCAGGATCTTCTGCGTGGCCAGTGCCTTCTCGCCGTCCAGGAGCTTGGAGACGCTGGCCCCGTGGTTGGCGCCCGGCGCGATCATCACGTAGCTGTCACGCACGGTGTAGCCGAGGTGGAACGGTTCGGCACCCCACGGGTCGTTCTGCCCGTACACGAACAGCATCTGGTTGGCGTTGTTCCTCACCCAGTTGTCGACGTCGGCCATGACCCCGGGCTGGAAGGTCATCGGGATGTCACGGGGCACGAAGTTGCGCGGCGGCTGGTAGCCGTAGCGGCTCAGGCCCTTCAGGTGCGGCTGCTTGATGTCGGGCGAGCCGAGCTGCGTGCCCGCCTGGTAGTAGTACGGCGTGTACGTCTCCAGGCCCTGGTCGGCGTAGGCCGAGAAGCCGGAGATGGTGTCGACCGAGTCCCAGATCTCCTGGTCGCTCGCGGTCGCCGCGGCCGGGATGGTGGCGCAGTCGGCGAGCAGGCTGTACTGCCAGAACGCCCACACGTAGTCGAGCACGACGGCCTCGTAGGCCTTGTCCAGGCTGCCGACGGTGGTGAAGGTCCAGCCGTTCTCCGCGGCGGCGGCCGCGTACTTGGCTTCCAGCGGCTCACGGCGCACCAGCGCCTCGCGCTGCACCGCGTTCAGCTTGTCGCGGCACTCCTTGGTGCCGACCTTGGCGAAGAACCGGTCGTACGCCGAGTCCTCCTTGTTGACGACGTCGTTCGGCGCGACGTACGCGACGACGCCGTCCATGTCGCGCGGGTAGTAGCGCTCGTAGTACGTCGCCGTCATACCGCCCTTGCTGCCGCCCGTGGCCAGCCAGTTCTTCTTGTAGACCTTCTTGAGGGCGGTGAAGAGGCGGTGCTGGTCGCTGGCGGCCTGCCAGATGTCCAGGTTCGCCCAGTTGGCCGGGTCGGGCCGGGAGGGCGTGAAGAACCGGTACTCCAGCGACACCTGGTTGCCGTCGACGATCGTCGTCGGCTCACTGCGGCGGGGGCTGGTGTTGACGTTGTAGCCGGAGGTGTAGAAGACCGTGGGCCGGGAGACGTCCTTGTGCAGCAGGGTGAAGCGCTGCTTGAAGGTGCCCTTCGACGGGTTCCGGTGGTCGACCGGCTGCTCGTAGTTCAGTACGAAGAAGCGGTACCCGGGGTACTCCTTCTCCTCGATCAGACTCATCCCCGCGATGGCGAGGATCTCGTCCTTGATGTCCGTCGCGGCGGACGGCCCCGCGGCGGTGGCCGCCTGGGCCGTGAAGCCGGCTGTGCCCGTGATGCCGATCAGCATCACGAGCGACAGCAGCCAGCCGAGCGTCTTGCGCATTCACCCTCCCCTGAGTTCACTTCGGTCGCCCGTGAACCTAGCGGGGTCAACGCGCAGCTGACCAGACCTAGTTGGGCCGCTCGTTCAGCACAGAATCCAGCCGGAATCGACGGATCCGGCCTCGATGCTCCCCTTTACATACACGCAGCGGCTGATCGCACCGACGGTGACAGGTCCGGCATATCGGGTGAATTGCCCGGCATCGCGGACCGGGACCCCGCCGCGCGGCTGGAGGCTCACCGCCATCGCCCGGCGCCGGCCCGGATCGTGGGCGACGGTCACCACGCAGGCCTGCGTACGGCTCTTGTAGACGCGCACCTCGCCCGTCGGCAACGGCAGCGTCCTGACCAGGGCGCCCGCGCAGCCGCCGGTCGCCGCGTGCGCCGCCGGCGCCGCGAGCAGCCCGCCCGCGCACAGCATCAGCCCGGCCACGAACACCCGTACCGGCGCGGCTCCCCGGCCGCGCCCCTTCCGTCCGTGCTCCACCCTGTCCCCCGATCGGTCGTACGCGACACGTACGCACGTACGACGCGCGGACCCCCCGGAAGGTTGCTCACAGCAAGATCCGGGGGGCTGCGGGGCGGCGGGGCCGGGCCCGCGGGCGGCCTCAGGCGGCGGCGCGTTCGTCCTCGCCGACGAAGGTGCGCCACAGTTCGGCGTAGCGGCCGCCGCGGGCCACGAGTTCGGCGTGGGTGCCGTCCTCCACGACCCGGCCGCGGTCCATGACCACGACGCGGTCGGCGCGCGCGGCCGTGGTCAGCCGGTGCGCGACCACGAGGGTGGTGCGCTTGCCGGCGAGCCGGTCGGTGGCCTGGTTGACCTGCGCCTCGGTGGCCAGGTCGAGCGCGGCGGTGGCCTCGTCGAGCAGCAGTACGTCCGGGTCGACGAGTTCGGCACGGGCCAGCGCGATCAGCTGGCGCTGGCCGGCCGAGAGGTTGCGGCCGCGCTCGGCGACGGCGTGCAGGTAGCCGCCGTCGAGGGTGGCGATCATGTCGTGGGCGCCGACCGCGCGGGCGGCCGCCTCCACCTCGGCGTCGCCCGCCCCGGGCCGCCCGTACGCGATGGCGTCGCGGACCGTCCCCGGGAAGAGGTACGGCTCCTGGGGGACGACCCCGAGCCGGTGGCGGTACTGCGTCAGGTCGAGCTCGCGCAGATCGGCGCCGTCGGCGGTGACCCGGCCCGAGGTCGGATCGTAGAACCGGGCCACGAGCTTGACCAGCGTGGACTTGCCGGCGCCGGTCTCCCCGACGAAGGCGACGGTCTGCCCGGCGGGTATCCGCAGGCTGATTCCGGCCAGCGCGTCACCCTTCTCCCCGCGCTCCTCGGCCGTGCCGTAGGCGAACCGCACGTCCTCGAAGGCGATCTCGCCGCGCAGCTCCCCGACCGCGCGCGGGTCGGCCGGGCGGGGGGTGCTGGTGGGCTCGCGCAGCAGCCCCTGGATCCGGCCGAGCGAGACGGTGGCCTGCTGGTAGCCGTCGAAGACCTGGGAGAGCTGCTGGACGGGGGCGAAGAACAGGTCGATGTAGAGCAGGTACGCCACCAGCGCGCCGGTGGTGAGGGTCCCCGCCTCGACCCGGCCCGCGCCGACGATCAGCACGGCGGCCGCGGCCCCGGAGGACAGCAGCTGCACGAAGGGGAAGTAGACGGATATCAGCCACTGGCCGCGCACCCGGGCCTGGCGGTACGAGTCGCTGCGCGCCGCGAACCGGGCGGCGCCGGCCCGCTGGCGGCCGAAGGCCTGGACGATGCGCAGGCCGGAGACGGACTCCTGGAGGTCGGCGTTGACCAGGCTGACCCGGTCGCGGGCGAGCTCGTACGCGGCGACCGACTTGCGGCGGAACACGACCGTGCCGAGGACCAGCACGGGGAGGGTGGCGAAGACGATCAGCGCGAGCTCGACGTCGAGGACGAGCAGGGCGATCAGGATGCCGAAGAAGGTGAAGACGGAGACGACGGCGGTGACGAGCCCGGTCTGCAGGAAGCTGGAGAGGGCGTCCACGTCGGTGGTCATCCGGGTCATGATCTTGCCGGTCAGCTCGCGCTCGTAGTAGTCGAGGCCGAGGCGCTGGAGCTGGGCGAAGATCTTGACGCGCAGGGCGTACAGGACGCGCTCGCCGGTGCGCCCGGTCATCCGGGTCTCGGCGAACTGGGCGGCCCACTGCGCGAGGACGACGCCGAGCGCGAGGACGGCGGCCACCCAGACGGCGCCGAGGGCGGCCTGCTCGACGCCCTTGTCGATGCCGTGCCGGATCAGGATCGGGAGCAGCAGCCCGGAGCCGGCGTCGACGGCGACGAGGGCGAGGCTGACGGCGAGGGGCGCCCAGAAGCCGCTGAGCAGGCGGCGCAGGTTGTAGCTCTTCTCGGCGGCCGCGGCGCGGTCCTCGTCCACGGCGGGCTCGTCGTCGGCGGGCGGCAGCGCGGCCACCTGGGCGAGCAGCTCGGGCGTGGCCGGGGGTCCCCCCGGCGAAGCCGGGGGGAGCATGCCGGCGACGGCGCCGGTCGCGGCGGCGGTCCCGGCGGCCGGCTCCGCCTCCTCCGCGTCCTCTTCCTCCTGCTCCTCCTGGCGGCGCCAGAGTTCGGGGGTCACCCCGTCCACGACCCGCCGCTTGGCGTTGACCGGCTCGGAGTCGATCTCGGCTTCGAGCTCGATGTCCCGTTCGAGCCTGCCTTCGATGTCCCGCTCGAACTCGGCCATCGCGGGCGCCTCGGGGGTGCGCGGCGAACCGGCGCCGAGCGCGTCCGGATCGGTGAGCAGGCGCCGGTAGAGGGGAGAGCGGCGCTCCAGTTCCTCGTGCGTGCCGATGTCGGCGAGCCGCCCGCGGTCGAGTACGGCGATCCGGTCCGCCAGCGCGAGCGTGGAGCGGCGGTGGGCGATCAGGAGGGTGGTGCGGCCGGCCATGACGGTGCGCAGCGCCTCGTGGATCTCGTGCTCGACACGGGCGTCGACCGCCGAGGTGGCGTCGTCGAGGAGCAGCAGCCGGGGGTCGGTGAGGATGGCGCGGGCGAGCGCGAGGCGCTGGCGCTGGCCGCCGGAGAGGGTGAGCCCCTGCTCGCCGACCTTGGTGTCGTACCCGGCGGGCAGCGCCTGGATGAACCCTTCGGCCTGGGCGGCGCGGGCGGCCGCCTCGATCTGCGCCTCGGTCGCGTCGGGCTGCCCGTAGGCGATGTTGGCGCGGATGGTGTCGGAGAAGAGGAACGAGTCCTCCGGTACGAGCCCGATGGCGGAGCGCAGCGAGTCGTACGTCAGCTCGCGCACGTCGTGCCCGCCGACGCGGACGGTGCCGCGGTCGGCGTCGTAGAAGCGCGGCAGGAGGAGGGAGACGGTGGACTTGCCGGAGCCGGAGGCCCCGACGACGGCGACGGTCTCGCCTTCGGCGATGGAGAGCGAGAACCCGTCGAGGACGGGCCGCTCGGGGTCGTACCCGAAGCCGACCCCGTCGAACTCGACGGTGGCGGGGGCGTCGGCGGGCAGTTCCCGCGTGCCCTCTTCGATGACGGGCTCGGTGTCGATGAGCTCGAAGACGCGCTCGACGCCGGCGCGGGCCTGCTGGCCGACGGTGAGGACCATGGCGAGCATGCGGACGGGTCCGACGAGCTGCGCGAGGTAGGTGGAGAAGGCGACGAACGTACCCAGGGTGATGTGCCCCTGGGTGGCCATCCAGCCGCCGAGGGCCAGCATGGCGACCTGCCCGAGGGCGGGTACGGCCTGCAGGGCCGGGGTGTAGCGGGAGTTGAGCCGGATGGTCCGCATCCGTCCGGCGAAGAGCCTGCGCCCGGCTTCGCGCAGCTTGCCGGTCTCCTGCTCCTCCTGGCCGAAGCCCTTGACGACGCGGACGCCGGTCACGGCCCCGTCGACGACGGTGGCGACGGCGGCGGCCTGGCCCTGGGCCCACCAGGTGGCGGGGAAGAGCTTCTTACGGCTGCGCTTGGCGATGAACCAGAGGGCGGGGGCCATGAGCAGCGCGACGAGGGTCAGCTGCGGGGACAGCGCCAGCATGATCCCGAGGGATATCCCGAAGAGGAGGAAGTTCCCGATGGTCATGGGCAGCATGAAGAGCAGGCCCTGGATCAGCTGGAGGTCGCTGGTGGCGCGCCCGACGACCTGGCCGGTGGACAGCTCGTCCTGGCGGCGCCCGTCGAGGCGGGCGATGGTGTCGTACATGTCGGTGCGCAGGTCGTGCTGGACGTCGAGCGCGAGGCGGCCGCCGTAGTACCTGCGTATGTAGGTCATGACGTACACGAGGACCGCGGCGCCTATGAGGAGCCCGGCCCAGACGCCCATGGGCTTGCTGTGGTCGCCGATGACGTCGTCGATGATGACCTTGGTGACCAGGGGTACGAGGGCCATGACGGCCATGCCGCCCAGCGAGGACCCGAGGGCCAGCAGCACATTGGTCTTGTACCGCCAGGTATAGGCGGTGAGCCGCCTGGCCCAGCCCCGTTTCCCGCCCGCTGCCGCCGTTGCCGCCGCCACGTGGTCCTCCCCGTTCGTCCAGTCCTGCCGCTCCTCCAACGCCCCGACCGGCGGATTTCATCCCACCGCAACAATCGCACCGGCGTACGGACCCCCGCGCGCACACTTCACCCCTCCGGGTGACCGCTCATGCACTCCCGCTACTGGGCGTCGAACTCGTACTCCAGAACGTAGGCGGAGGCGTCGAGGGTCATCTCGTTGACCTCGACCGCGCGGCCGTCGGTGGTGAAGGCGGTACGGGAGACCAGGACGACCGGAGTCCCGGACTTGAGATCGAGTCGGTCGGCCTCCTCCGGGGTGGGCATCCGGGAGCGGACCTCCTCACGGAACCGCACCGGCTTGCGGCCGAGGTCCGCAAGGCGCGCGTAGATGCCACCGGGGCCGGAGTCTGGCTCCGCGATTGCGGTGCCCGAGGCGAGGGCGGCGTCAAGATAGGAAGTCGCCAGCAGGACGGGCGAGCCGTCAAGCAAGAACCTTCGGCGACGGGCACAGACACGGTCACCCTCGGCGAGTTCGAGGACTGCGGCGACCGCCTGGGGAGCGGGCTCCTCACCCACCGAGAGGAACTCGACGACGAGCTCACGGTCCTCCGTGTCGGCGGCCCAGATGGACCTCCCTCGGCCCCAGACCTCGGCAGCCAGCCGCTGGATTCCGCGGCGCCGGATCAGCCGAAATTCGCGCACGAAGACCACGGCCCCTTTGCGCGCCTCGGCAAGCCCCTCTGTCTGGAGCACACCAAGCGCTTGACGCGCGGTCATGCGGGCGACGCCATGAGCGGCCATCAGGTCGTTTTCGCCGGGCAGGCGGTCGCCGGGCCCGTACGTGCCGGCCTGGATGGCCGCCTTCAGCTCTGCGGCGATCCGCTGGTACTTGGGCTGGCGCCCGGAGCTGTGACTCGGCATGGATCCTCCTGATCATCTCTAGACATCGTATGTGCGGAATCCGGCAGAGGTCGGGCGCCGCGAATCACCCCCGGACACATCTCTAGAGAAGGATTGACCCCGGCTGCCACAGCCGCTTCAATCGAGGCATCTCTAGAGATGTGAGGCGGCCGTGGATCCACACCTTTCACAGCAGCGCGAGAACTTCTGGCTCCTGCCCCGGACCCCGCGAACGCCCGGCTGGGCGCGCGCCTTCCTGCGCGCCCAGGCGCGGTCCTGGGGCATCGCCCCACAGACCGTGGAGGCGGCCGAGCTGGCGCTGTCGGAGCTCGTCACCAACGCCGTGCGGCACGCTCGCGCCCCCCGCGGCCGCGAGATCGGCGTGAAAGCGCAGTGGGACGGCACGGCCCTGCGGATCGAGGTCGCCGACGCCGGCCCTTGGGCGGAGTTGGACCCTGCGGCGCACCAGCCCGACGACGAGGGCGGACGCGGCCTCGTCATCGTGGCCGCCGTGGCCGCCCGCTGGGGCGTGGAGCGGCGCGCCTGCGGAATCGGCAAGGCGGTCTGGGCCGAGTTTCCCGGGGGCGGCGGCACGGCGTGAACAGGGCAGGTCGCTTGGGGCCGCAGCCTGCCTAGAGGTGGGTCGGGGCGAACATCTTCAGGGTGGCCGGGAGCACCAGGACGGTGGGACCCGGGGTGGCGAGGGACTTCTTCAGGTCCTCGCGGAGGGATTCCGGGGTCGTCGTCGACGCCGGGACGCCGAAGGATTCGGCCAGGGCGACGAAGTCCGGGCGGGCGAGTTCGGTGGCCGTCGTGCGGCCCTCGAAGGAGTCCGCCATGTACTCGCGCAGGATGCCGTAGCCGCCGTCGTCCACGATCAGCCAGGTCACGTCCAGGTCGTGCTGCCTGGCCGTCGCCAGGTCCGCGATCGAGTACATCGCGCCGCCGTCGCCGGAGACCGCGAGGACCGGGGTGCCCGGTTCCGCGACGCAGGCGCCGAGGGCCGCCGGGAAGGCGTAGCCGAGGCCGCCCGCGCCCTGCGCCGAGTGCATCGTGTTGGGGTGCTTCGCGTCGAACGCCGACCAGGCCCAGTACGACAGGATCGTCATGTCCCAGAAGGACGGGGAGCGGGCGGGGAGCGCCGCGCGGATCGACGTGAGGAGGCCGCGCTCCAGCGAGACGCCCTGGGTCGACAGGCGGTCCTCGATCTCCGAGAGGAGCAGGCGGACCCGCTCCGGCGCTCCGGGGTCCTCGCGTTCCGCGACCGTCTCCAGGAGGGCCTGGAGGGCCAGGCGGGCGTCCGCGTGGATCCCGAGGGCCGCGTGGTTGGACTCCAGCTTGCCGAGGTCCGCCTCGATCTGGACGACCCGGCCCGTCGGGAGGAACGTGTGGTAGTTCGAGGACAGTTCGCCCAGGCCCGAGCCGACCACCAGCAGGACGTCCGCGTCCTCCAGGAAGTCCGTCATGTGGCGGTCCTCCAGCCAGGACTGGAGGGACAGCGGGTGGGTCCACGGGAAGGCGCCCTTGCCGCCGAACGTGGTGACCACGGGGGCGTTGAGCCGCTCCGCGAGCTGCCGCAGCTTCCCCGCGGCGTCCGAGCGGACCACCCCGCCGCCCGCGATGATCACGGGGCGCGCGGCACGCTCCAGCCAGTGCCCCGCGAGCGCGGTGAGCTCGGGGCGCGGGGCCAGTTCGTGCGGGCTCGCGTCCACGGCCGTGACCTGCGGGATCACCGTTTCCGCGCGCAGCACGTCCTCCGGGATCTCCACCCAGACCGGGCCGTGCGGGGCCGTCAGCGCCGATTCCCAGGCCTCCGCGATCACGGAGGGGATCTGCGAGGGCGTGCGGGCCGTGTGGACCGACTTCACCACGTCCCGGAACGACGCCGACTGGTCCCGCAGCTCGTGCAGGTGCCCGCGCCGCCCGCCGCCCAGGCCCGCCACCGGGACCTGCGAGGAGATGGCGAGGACGGGCGCCGAGGCGGCGGCCGCCTCGGCCAGGGCCGGCAGGGCCATCAGCGCGCCCGGGCCGGTCGACAGCAGCAGCGGGACCGCCTCGCCCGTGATGCGGCCGTACGCGTCGGCGGCGAAGGCCGCGTTGTTCTCCGTACGCAGCCCGATCAGCCGCAGGTCGGAGCGGCCGACCGCGTCGAAGAGGGCGAGCGCGTGCTGCCCCGGCAGACCGAAGACGGTGGTCGCGCCGAGGCCGCGGAGCGTCTCCACGACCAGGTCCCCGCCCGTCCGCCCGGGCGGCGGCGCGAGGGCGGCCGCCCGCTGTGCGTCGGTGGGACGGAGTACCAGGTCGTGGTCGTGCGTCACGTGCGCTTACTCGCCCTTCTCGGGTCCTGCTACGCCTTCTTCGCGGCGGCGATCTGGCGGCTCATGATGGTCGTCAGCTCGTACGCGGTGTGCGAGGCCGCGACCGAGGTGATCTCGGCGTGATCGTACGCCGGGGCTACCTCGACCACGTCCGCCGAGACCAGGTTGCAGGAGGACAGGCCGCGGATGATCTCCAGCAGCTCGCGGGAGGTCATGCCGCCCGCCTCCGGCGTGCCGGTGCCGGGCGCGTGCGCCGGGTCCAGCACGTCGATGTCGATCGAGATGTAGAGCGGACGGTCGCCGATGCGCTGGCGCAGCTGGTCCGCGACCTCGTCGGCGCCGCGCCGGTAGACGTCGGCCGAGGTCACGATGCCGAAGCCCATCTTGGCGTCGTCGTCGAGGTCCTGCTTGCCGTACAGCGGGCCGCGCGTGCCGACGTGCGAGAGCGCCTCGGTGTCGAGGATGCCCTCCTCCACGGCGCGGCGGAACGGGGTGCCGTGGGTGTACTCGGCGCCGAAGTACGTGTCCCAGGTGTCCAGGTGCGCGTCGAAGTGGAGCAGGGCCACCGGGCCGTGCTTCTTCGCGACGGAGCGCAGCAGCGGGAGGGCGATGGTGTGGTCGCCACCGAGGGTCATCAGGCGGGAGCCGGCGCCGAGGAGCTCGTCGGCGGCCGCCTCGACCGTCTCGACGGCCTCGTTGATGTTGAAGGGGTTCACCGCGATGTCGCCGGCGTCCGCCACCTGCGCGAGCGCGAACGGGGAGGCGTCCTGCGCCGGGTTGTACGGGCGCAGCAGGCGCGAGGCCTCGCGGATGGCGTTGCCGCCGAAGCGGGCGCCGGGGCGGTACGAGACACCCGAGTCGAAGGGGACGCCGACGACGGCGACGTCCGCCGAGCCGACCTCGTCCAGGCGGGGCAGCCGGGCGAAGGTCGCGGGGCCCGCGTAGCGCGGGATGCGGGAGGAGTCGACCGGTCCGCGCGGCGTCTGCTCGGTGCTCATGGGGGGTGCCCTTCTGGAGGTCCTACATGCGGTCCTTCGAGCGTAAGCGGGCGTCCGCGGGGCGCGAAGTGTACGTTTCATCCACCGAGCGCCCTCGAACTGTACGGAGCATCCATGCCGAAGCCTGCCGGGTCCGACGGCCCGCCCACGCCTGCGGTCGGGCTCGGCGCCCTGCTCGCCGACCGGGCGCTGGAGCTGCGGCTGGTCGCCGGGCCGGAGGGGGCGGAGGTGCACGGGGTGCACGCCTCGGAGATGGCGGACCCGTCGCCCTACCTGCTCGGCGGCGAGCTCCTGCTCACGGCGGGGGCGGGGCTGGCGGAGGCGGGATCGGGGTCGGGATCGGGGTCGGGATCGGGATCGGGGTCGGCTGCCGGCACGGGCCGCTCCGACGCCGCCGACCCCGACGCCGCCGACGCGTACGTGCGGCGGCTGGTCGGATCGGGGGTGGCCGCGCTCGGGTTCGGGGTGGCGCCCCTGCACGCGCAGGTGCCCCCGGAGCTCGCCCGGGCCTGCGCCCGGCACGGGCTGCCGCTGCTGGAAGTGCCGCCGCCGACCCGGTTCACGGCCGTCGCCCGGGCCGTGTGGCGGCTCATGGCCGAAGCGCGGACCCGCGAGCTGCGCCGGGTCACCGAGGCCCAGCAGGCCCTGGCCGCGGCGGCCGCCCGGCCCGACCCGGTCCCGGCGGTACTGCGCCGCCTGGCGTCGAGCCTGAACGGCTGGGCCGCCGTCCTGACCCCCCCGAGCCCGGCCGGGGCCACCGGGGCCACCGGGGTGGCCGCAGGGGCTGCCGGGGCGGGGAGCGCTGGGGCCGCGGGGGGCACCAGGGCCACAGAGGCTGCCGAGGGCGCTGGGCGGGCCGGGGATGGGGCGGTGGGGCGGGTGTCCGTCTCCGCCGGGGCCGCGCCCGGCGAAGAGGCGGTGGCCGCACTGGCCGCGCTGGCCGGCCGGGTGGCCCCGGGCGCCGCCGCCACGGCCACCGCCACCGCGGGCGGGGTCCAGCTCGCCGCCTACGCCCTCGGCGGGAGCCGGGCCCTGGGCGTGGCCACGGCCGAGCGGGCGCCCGGCGACCACACGATCGCGTCGGTGGCCGCCGTCCTGCTGACCCTGCTCACCGCGGAACGGCCCGCCGGGACCGAAGCCGCCGTGCTCACCCGCCTGCTGCTCGGCGGCTCCCCGGCCGAGGCCCTCGGCCCCGGGCCCTGGTACGCCGTACGGGCCGCCGGCACCGGGGATCCGCAGGCCCTCGCCGCCGCGCTGGGCACCGTACTGCTGGACCCGGACGGTCCGACGCCACGGCTGCTCACCGACCGGGAGCCGTCGCCGCAGCCCGGGTGGCGGCTCGGGGTGAGCGCCCCGGCCGGGCCCGGCGCGCTGGCCGGCGCCGACGCGCAGGCCCGCCGGGCCCTGGACCGCGCCGAGGCGGCCCGTACCCCGCTGGTGCGGCACACCGAACCCGGTCTCGCGGGGCTCGTCGGCGATGCCGAGGCCCGCGCCCACGCCGCGGCCCTGCTCGGCCCGCTCTCCCCCGCCCTGCGCGAGACCCTGCGCGCCTGGCTGGCCCACCACGGCAGCTGGGACCGCAGCGCCGCCGCCCTCGGCGTGCACCGCAACACCGTCCGCCAGCGCATCGCCCGCGCCGCGGCCCTCCTGGGCCGCGACCTCGACGACCCGGACACCCGGATGGAGCTGTGGTTCGCGCTGAGCCGGGCCCCGCGGGACTGACCGCACCGGACCAGGGACGGCTGCGCCGTACGGATGGACTCGGGGCTTCCCGTGGGGGGCTCGCCGCCTCGCGGCGCGCGGCGGCCTACGTTCGCACTGCTTGCGAACCCCCACCTCGAAAGGCAGTGCCCTCGTGCGATCGATCCGCCTCGCCCTGACCGCTCTCGCCGCCGGCGGCGTCATCCTGGCCGGCGCGTCCACCGCGTCCGCAGACGACACCTTCACCGTGTACGCGCCGATCGACAACACGTACTCGATCGTCTTCGGCGACCTGTCCCAGGTGGCCGGCGACGACGTGTTCAACGCCGGCCGCGACAACACGGTCGGCTCCCACAACGGCGCGGCCCCGGCCGGCGACATCGGCATGGCCGCGCTGCCCGGTACGCAGGTCCTCGGCCACGAGGCGCTGATGCACGGCGCCGCCGGCCAGTGGACCGGCAAGGTCCTCGGCAAGTGAGCGTCGGCGCCGGCCGGCGGTCCGCCCCCGGCCGGCGCCGGACATCACACCCGGTCCCCCTCCGCGACTCTGGACAGCCCACCCGACCCACCGGTAACTTAGTGGTCTGAGCAAGCGCTTAGACACGGCGCGACAGCGCGACGGGCGACAGGATCGAGGAGGCGGCTGTGCGCCGTACCGTTTTCAACGAGGACCACGAAGCGTTCCGCGAGACCATCCGCGCCTTCATAGAGGCCGAGGTCGTCCCCGTCTACGACGAGTGGTTCGCCGCCGGCCAGGCTCCGCGCGACTTCTACTACAAGCTCGGCGAGCTGGGCATCTTCGGCATCAACGTCCCCGAGGAGTTCGGCGGCGCGGGCCTGGACACCCACAAGTTCGAGGCCGTCCTGTACGAGGAGACCGCCCGCGCGGGCGTGAACTTCGGCGGCTCCGGCGTCCACGTGCTGCTCGCGCTCCCCTACATCAAGATGCTGGCCGACGACGAGCAGAAGAAGCGGTACCTGCCGAAGTTCGTCTCCGGTGAGGAGATGTGGGCCCTCGCGATGACCGAGCCGGGCACCGGCTCCGACGTCGCGGGCATGAAGACCACCGCCAAGCTCTCCGAGGACGGCACGCACTACGTCCTCAACGGCGCCAAGACCTTCATCACCGGCGGCGTGCACGCCGACCGCGTGATCGTCTGCGCCCGCACCGCCGCCCCGCGCGAGGACGACCGCCGCTTCGGCATCTCCCTCTTCGCCGTGGACACCAAGTCCGAGGGCTACTCGATCGGCCGCAAGCTGGACAAGCTGGGCCTGCGCACCTCCGACACCGCCGAGCTGGCGTTCGTCGACGTCAAGGTCCCCGTCGAGGACCTGCTCGGCGAGGAGGGCAAGGGCTTCTACTACCTCGGCCACAACCTGGCCTCCGAGCGCTGGGGCATCGCGTTCGGCGCGTACGCCCAGGCCGCCGCGGCCGTCCGGTTCGCCCAGCAGTACGTCACCGACCGCACGGTCTTCGGCAAGCCGGTCGCGCACTTCCAGAACACCAAGTTCGAACTGGCCGCCTGCCAGGCCGAGGTGGACGCCGCCCAGGCCGTCGCGGACCGCGCCCTGGAGGCCCTGGACGCCGGCGAGCTGACCCCCGCCGAGGCCGCCTCCGCGAAGCTGTTCTGCACCGAGGTCGCGCACCGCGTGATCGACCGCTGCCTCCAGCTGCACGGCGGCTACGGCTACATGAACGAGTACCCGATCGCGCGCCTGTACGCCGACAACCGCGTCAACCGCATCTACGGCGGCACCAGCGAGATCATGAAGTCCATCATCGCCAAGGCGATGGGGCTGTAAGGCCCTGGCCCTCACTCCATGAACGAGGCACTGACGACGCTCCTCGATCTGCTCGACCTGGAGCAGATCGAGGAGAACATCTTCCGCGGTACCAGCCGTTCGGCGCTGGTACCGCGCGTCTTCGGCGGCCAGGTCGCGGCCCAGGCCATGGTCGCGGCCGGGCGGACCGTGCCCGAGGACCGCACCGCGCACTCGCTGCACTCGTACTTCCTGCGCGCCGGGGACCCGGGCGCGCCGATCGTCTACGCGGTCGACCGGATCCGCGACGGGCGCTCCTTCACCACCCGCCGGGTCGTGGCCGTCCAGCACGGCCAGCCGATCTTCCACCTCTCCGCGTCCTTCCAGACGTACGAGGAGGGCCTCGACCACCAGAGCGCGATGCCGCACGCGCCCGATCCCGAGACCCTGCCGACGGCCGCCGAGGCGCTGCCCGCGTACCGGGAGATCTTCCGCGACCCGGGCACGGTGGAACGGCTGATCGAGGCGCGCGGCGCCGTGGACCTGCGGTACGCCACCGTCCCGCCCTGGGGCAGCGTCGGCAAGCCGGTCGAGCCGCGCTCGCAGGTGTGGTTCCGTACGGCCGGGAAGCTGGAGAGCGACGACGCGCTCCTGCACACCTGCCTGGCCACGTACGTCTCGGACATGACCCTGCTCGACTCGGTGCTGCTCGCGCACGGCCGGGGCGGCTGGGCGGTCGGCGACGTGGTGGGCGCCTCGCTGGACCACGCGATGTGGTTCCACCGGCCGTTCCGCGCCGACGAATGGCTGCTGTACGACCAGGAGTCCCCCTCGGCCGCGGCCGGGCGCGGGCTCGGGCAGGCCCGGATCTGGACCCAGGACGGGCGCCTGGCCGTGACGGTCATCCAGGAGGGCGTCGTACGCGTCCCCCGCGCGTAACGCCCGCTCCGTCAGTCCCACCAGAACGCCCAGTGGCCGACGCCGGTCACCGCCTCGTCCGCGTAGGCGCGCACGCTCCCGGAGCCCTGCCAGACGTTGTCGGGGCAGAAGGCGAAGTGCTCGGCGGCCACCGGCAGGGCCGTGACCCTCGTCGGGGGCGGGGCGGCCACGGACAGGTGGATCTCGTCGAAGCCGAGCGCGACTACCCGGGCGCCGAACCGCTCCTCCCACGAGCGCAGGACCGTGGTGAGCAGGGCCGTGTCGTTCTCGTGGTTCGCCGCTCCCTGCCAGCCCATCGCGGTCGGTACGTCGGCTCCCCGGCCGGCGGGTACCAGCGCGAGCCGCGGGGCCGGCAGGACCCCGTCGCGGACCAGCTCGTCCGCGAGCGCGAGGGCGGCCTCCTCCGGATCCTCCTGCGGGACCCGGTGCTCCGCCAGGCCCGGCCAGTCGCGGCCGAAGGGGGCTATGAGCCCCGCGCCGTCGGGGCCCTCCCCCTCCTCGGGATCGGGGACGACCCCGCCCCAGAACGCGCGCAGCACCGGCTCGACGTGGTGGTCGTCGGGGTCGGACATCGAAGCGGGGTAGAGCTCCTCACGGGTCCACCAGCGCTCCAGGCCGCGCCGCTCGTGGAGGAGCACCGCTTGGAGGCCGGAGCCGGCCGGGGCGAGGCGGGCGCGGCAGGCGGCCAGCGCGCCGACGCCGACCGGCTCGTCGGAGACCCACAGCAGCGGCTCGCGCCGCGCCCGGGAGCGCGGCGGGGTCCGCCCGGCGGGCCCGTCGATGATCGTGCCGGGCGGCAGGTCCAGCCCCAGGGCGCGGCCTTGCGGGTCCTCGGCCAGCGAGGACAGCGCGTTCTGGTTCTTCGGCGGTTTCGTCACGCCTTCGACGGTAGCCGCGGCCACTGACAACGCCCTTCGGCGGAAGGGCCGGTGACGCCGCGAAGGCTACGCCTCGGGCTTGGCCTTGAGCTTGGCCCAGATCGCTTCCAGCGCGGCTATGTCCGCGTCGTCGAGGCGGTCGTCGAAGACCTCGGCGAGGGCCTCGCGGCGGGTGGCGTCGGCCTCCGCGAAGGCGCGGCGGCCCGCCTCGGTCAGGGCGATGCCCACGGAGCGGGCGTCCGTCGGCGACGGGACCCGCTCGATCAGGCCGCGGGCCCGGAGCGAATCGGCCACGCGCGAGACCTGGCTGCGGCTGAGCAGGGTCTTGGCGCCCAGCTCGGAGGGGGCGACCGGCTCCTGCTGCACGCTGAGCCACAGCATCACCTCGAACCATGAGAGCGGCAGGTCGTGCCGGCGCGTGAGGGCTTGGTCGACCCGGGCGGTCAGGGTGGTTCCGGCCCAGACCAGGCCGTAGAAGGCGTGGTCGCGGGGGGTGAGGCCGTCCAGGTTGAGATGCGTGTGCGCCATACGTGAAGGATACCGGGTTGCGTGCACACGCACACATCGTTAATGTGTGTGTGCACGCACAAACCTAAGGAGTCCTCATGAGCACCAGCACCGCCGCCAAGACCGTCCTGATCACCGGCACCTCCTCCGGCATCGGCCTGGCCGCCGCGGTCGCCACCGCCCGGGCGGGCTGGCACACCGTCGCCACGATGCGGGACACCTCGCGCGCCGACGCCCTGACCAAGGCCGCCGCCGAGGCCGGCGTCTCCGATCTGGTCCAGGTCAAGCGGCTCGACGTGACGGACGCGGACTCCGTGGCCGCGTGCGTGGCCGAGGTGGTCGCCGAGCACGGCCACCTCGACGCGGTCGTGAACAACGCGGGCGCCGGCTTCGTGGGCACGATCGAGCAGCACGACATGGAGAAGCTGCGCGGCGTCATGGAGGTCAACTTCTTCGGCGTCGCCGAGCTCACCCGGGCCGCGCTCCCCCACCTGCGCGCCTCGGGCGGCCGGGTCATCACCGTGACGAGCGTCGGCGGCGTGGTCGGCCAGCCGTTCAACGAGTCCTACTGCGCCGCCAAGTTCGCCGTCGAGGGCTTCATGGAGTCCCTGGCCCCGGTCGCCGCGGCCATGGGCGTCCAGGTGTCCGTCATCGAGCCGGGCGCCGTCTCCAGCGAGTTCGTGAACAACGTCGGGCTCGACCTGCCGGCGCTGCTCGCGCAGGCGGGTCCGTACGCCCCGTCCCTGCAGGGCTACATCGACCACGCCATGCAGTCCTTCGGCAGCGACACCGCGCAGACCCCGGAGCAGGCGGCGGCGCCGGTCGTCGACGCGCTGACCGCCGAGAAGATGCCGTTCCGGATCCAGACCTCGGACTGGGCCCGCACCTTCGTGGGCATGAAGCTCGCCGACCTCGACGGCTCCGCCGTCCAGACCGAAATGACGAACTGGCTCGGCTAGCCGGACACCCCCTGGCCGGCCGCCGACCGCGTCGGCGGGGCCTGGGCGAGGCCCCGCCGGGCCCGCTACAGCAGGCCCGCCGCCGACAGCAGGTACGCGACCATCGGGTCGTAGAAGCGCGGGTCGCGGACGTGGTCGTCGAGGGGGACCGCCACCTGGAGGGTGCCCTCCGCCTCACCGAGGAAGAGCGCGGGGTCGTTGCAGTCCGCGTACCCCACCGCGTCCAGCCCGCGCTGCGCCGCGCACCCCGCCCAGCCGTGGTCGGCGACGACCAGGTCCGGCTGGGGGCGGCCCGAAGCCGCCAGACCGTCCAGGATCGCGGCCATCGGCTCCGGGGAGTGGGTGTGCCACAGCGTGGCGCCCCGCTCCAGCACGGCGACGTCCGCGAACTGCCACACCGAGCCCTCGTCCGCCACCAGCCCCGCCGGGATCACCACG
The DNA here is from genome assembly GCF_008704935.1 of Streptomyces vinaceus. Lineage (NCBI taxonomy): Bacteria > Bacillati > Actinomycetota > Actinomycetes > Kitasatosporales > Streptomycetaceae > Streptomyces > Streptomyces vinaceus. The sequence continues at coordinate 4,772,901 of NZ_CP023692.1, read as the reverse complement.
ATCTCGCAGCCCGCCGCGCGCAGCGCCGCCGCCGTCGCCCGGTGCACGTCGAGCAGCCCGCCCGGGTGCCCCGTGGCGAGGAGCACGCTCTGCCGGTCCAGGGCGGCCTTGCGCAGCCGCGCCGCCATCCGGTCCAGGCCCGCGACGGTCAGCTCCGGGTCGATCGTGTCCTGGCCGAAGCGGTGCGTGGCGTCGTCGACGACGCCGACCCGCTCGGCCATCACGGCGAGCACGTCCTGCTCGTCCGTCCAGCGGTCGCCCAGTTCCAGGCCCAGCCAGTAGTGCCGGTCGCCGTTGGCCAGCTTGCGGTAGTGCGACAGGTTGTTCTCGCGGGGCGTCGCGACCTGGCCCGAGATCCGGGTGCGGACCAGGTGGTCGACGAGCTCGGCGCGGTTCGGTACGTGCGTCTCTATCGGCTTCGGCATGCGGCCCATTCTGCCGCCGCCGGGCCCCCGCAGGCGGTGCCATTCCGACCATCGGACGCGTCGCCTCACCCCGACAGCGCCCCGAACGCCCCGTGCGCGAGCCGCCGCAGGAGCGATTCCGTCGCCTCCCGGCCGAGCGCCGCCAGGTGCGGGGTGGAGTTGAGCAGGCCGAAGACGGCGTGCACGGACACCCGCACCTCGGCCTCGCCGACCTCCGGGTGCAGTTCCCGTACGACCTCCACCCACAGCTCGACGTACTGCCGCTGGAGCTGGCGCACCAGCTTGCGGTCGGCCTCGCGCAGCCGGTCCAGCTCCCGGTCGTGCAGGGTGATCAGCGCCCGGTCGTCGAGGGCGAAGTCGATGTGCCCGTCGATGAGGGAGGCCAGTACGCCGTCCGGGTCGCCCGCGGCCTCGGCCACGCGGTGGCGCCCGCCCGTCAGGAGCCGCTCGCTGATCCCGACGAGCAGCTCGGCCAGCATGGCGTCCTTGCCGGCGAAGTGGCGGTAGAGGCCGGGGCCGCTGATACCGACCGCGGCCCCTATCTCGTCCACGCCGACGCCGTGGAATCCGCGCGCGGCGAAGAGGCGGGCGGCCTCGCTGAGGATCTGCTCGCGACGGGTCGGGGCGGCGGCTCTGGTGCTCATGGGAATCCATTCTAGACAGGGCCGTTAGCGCTCGTTAACCTAAGCTGTACATGCGTTAACGCTCATTAACAGCGTGCACCGAGCAAGGGAGCTCGACCGATGCAGCAGGCACCAGTGCTGACGAGCGCCGCGGACCCGGCGTCCGAGGCCTGGCGGACCAACGAGGCCGCCCACCGCGAGCTCACCGAGGGGCTGCGCGCCCGGCTCGACGCGGCCCGGCTCGGCGGCGGCGAGAAGGCCCGCGCCCGCCACACCGCCCGCGGGAAGCTGCTCCCCCGCGACCGCGTGGACGCCCTCCTCGACCCCGGATCGCCCTTCCTGGAGCTGGCCCCGCTGGCCGCCGAGGGCATGTACGGGGGCGCGGCCCCGGCCGCCGGGGTCATCGCGGGCATCGGGCGGGTCAGCGGCCGCGAGTGCGTGATCGTCGCGAACGACGCCACCGTCAAGGGCGGCACGTACTACCCGATGACCGTCAAGAAGCACCTGCGCGCGCAGGAAGTGGCCCTGGAGAACCGTCTCCCCTGCCTCTACCTGGTCGACTCGGGCGGCGCCTTCCTCCCCATGCAGGACGAGGTCTTCCCCGACCGGGAGCACTTCGGCCGCATCTTCTACAACCAGGCGCGCATGTCCGGCGCCGGCATCCCGCAGATCGCCGCCGTCCTCGGCTCCTGCACCGCGGGCGGCGCGTACGTCCCCGCGATGAGCGACGAGGCCGTCATCGTCCGCGGCCAGGGCACGATCTTCCTCGGCGGCCCGCCGCTGGTGAAGGCCGCCACCGGCGAGGTGGTCACGGCCGAGGAGCTCGGCGGCGGCGAGGTCCACTCCCGCATCTCCGGGGTCACCGACCACCTCGCGGAGGACGACGCGCACGCGCTGCGGATCGTACGGAACATCGTGGCGACCCTGCCCGAGCGCGGGGCCCTGCCCTGGTCGGTCGAGGCGCCGGAAGAGCCCAAGGTGGACCCGTACGGGCTGTACGGAGCGGTCCCGGTGGACTCGCGCACCCCGTACGACGCCCGCGAGATCATCGCCCGGATCGTGGACGGCTCCCGCTTCCAGGAGTTCAAGTCCGAGTTCGGCCAGACGCTGGTCACCGGCTTCGCCCGGATCCACGGCCACCCGGTCGGGATCATCGCCAACAACGGCATCCTGTTCGCCGAATCCGCCCAGAAGGGCGCGCACTTCATCGAGCTGTGCGACCAGCGCGGGATCCCGCTCCTGTTCCTCCAGAACATCTCGGGCTTCATGGTCGGCCGCGACTACGAGGCCGGCGGCATCGCCAAGCACGGCGCCAAGATGGTCACGGCCGTGGCGTGCGCGCGGGTCCCGAAGCTGACGGTGGTCGTCGGCGGCTCGTACGGAGCCGGCAACTACTCGATGTGCGGGCGGGCGTACTCGCCGCGCTTCCTGTGGATGTGGCCCAACGCCAAGATCTCCGTGATGGGCGGCGAGCAGGCCGCGTCCGTACTGGCGACCGTCAAGCGGGACCAGATCGAGGGCGCGGGCCAGGAATGGCCGGCGGAGGACGAGGAGGCCTTCAAGGCCCCGGTCCGGGCCCAGTACGAGGAACAGGGCAACGCCTACTACGCCACGGCGCGGCTGTGGGACGACGGGGTCATCGACCCGATGGAGACCCGGCAGGTGCTGGGGCTCGCCCTGACGGCTTGCGCGAACGCTCCCCTGAGCGACTCCGCTTTCGGCATCTTCCGTATGTGACGTGAGGACCTCTTCGATGTTCAGCACTGTTCTGGTCGCGAACCGCGGCGAGATCGCGGTACGGGTCATCCGCACCCTGCGGGAGCTCGGCGTGCGGTCCGTGGCCGTCTTCAGCGACGCGGACGCGGACGCGCGGCACGTACGGGAGGCCGACACGGCCGTCCGGATCGGCCCGGCGGCGGCCTCGATGAGCTACCTGTCGGTGGAGCGGCTGCTCGACGCCGCGCGGCGGACGGGGGCCGAGGCGGTCCACCCCGGGTACGGGTTCCTCGCCGAGAACGCGGCCTTCGCGCAGGCGTGCGCGGAGGCGGGACTGGCCTTCATCGGGCCGCCGGCCTCGGCGATCTCCCTGATGGGCGACAAGATCCGGGCCAAGGAGACGGTGAAGGCGGCGGGCGTGCCCGTGGTCCCCGGCTCCTCCGGCAGCGGCCTGTCGGACGCCGAACTGGTGGCGGCTGCCGAGGAGATCGGCATGCCGGTGCTGCTGAAGCCCTCGGCGGGCGGCGGCGGCAAGGGCATGCGGCTGGTCCGCGACGCCGGGCTGCTGGGCGAGGAGATCGCGGCGGCCCGCCGCGAGGCGCGGTCCTCGTTCGGTGACGACACGCTGCTCGTGGAGCGGTGGGTGGACCGGCCGCGGCACATCGAGATCCAGGTGCTGGCGGACGCGCACGGCAACGTGGTGCACCTGGGCGAGCGCGAGTGCTCGCTCCAGCGGCGCCACCAGAAGGTGATCGAGGAGGCCCCGTCGGTCCTGCTCACGCCGGAGCTGCGGGCCTCGATGGGCGCGGCGGCCGTGGAGGCGGCCCGCTCGTGCGGGTACGTCGGCGCGGGGACGGTGGAGTTCATCGTCCCCGGCGGGGACCCGTCCTCGTACTACTTCATGGAGATGAACACCCGTCTCCAGGTGGAGCACCCGGTGACGGAGCTGGTCACGGGCCTGGACCTGGTGGAGCAGCAGCTGCGGGTGGCGGCGGGCGCGCCGCTGGCCTTCTCGCAGTCGGACGTGGCGCTGACCGGGCACGCCATCGAGGCCCGCGTCTGCGCCGAGGACCCGGCGCGCGGGTTCCTGCCGTCGGGCGGCACCGTGCTGGCGCTCTCCGAGCCGTCGGGCGGCTCCGTACGGACGGACTCCGGGCTGGTGGCGGGAGTCGACACGGGCTCCACGTACGACCCGATGCTGTCGAAGGTCATCGTCCACGGCCCCGACCGGGCGACGGCCCTGCGCATGCTGCGGGGCGCCCTCGCCGACACCGTGATCCTGGGCGTGCAGACCAACGCCGGCTTCCTGCGCAGGCTGCTGGCCCACCCGGACGTGGTGTCGGGCGATCTGGACACCGGCCTCGTCGAGCGCGACCTCCCCTCCCTCCTCCCGGAGGGCGTCCCGGACGAGGTGTACGCGGCCGCGGCCCTGCTGGCCCTCCCGCACCCCGCCCCTGGCGGCGGCCCGCGGAACCCGGGCTGGGCGGACCCGTTCTCGGCCGCCGACGGCTGGCGCCTCGGCGGTACGCCGGCCTGGACGGTGCACCACTTCCGTCTCCCGGGGCAGGACCCGGTCCAGGTCCGCACCCGCAGCCGGGGCGCGGAGTCCGAGCTGGTCGTCTCCGACGCCACCGGGGTACCGGCCCGCGGACGGATCGTCAGCCGCACCCCGGACCACGTCACCGTCGAACTCGACGGGGTCACCCACCGGTTCAGCCACGCCGCTTCTGCGGAGGGCATCTGGCTCGGGCGCGACGCGGACTCCTGGCACGTCCAGGACCACGACCCCGTCATCGCCGCCCTCACCGGCGCCGGGCACGCCGGCGCCGACACCCTCGCCGCCCCCATGCCCGGCACCGTCACCGTCGTCAAGGTGGCCGTCGGGGACCAGGTCGTGGCCGGGCAGAGCCTGCTCGTCGTCGAGGCCATGAAGATGGAGCACGTCATCTCCGCCCCGCACTCCGGCACGGTCACCGAGCTGGACGTATCCCCCGGTACCACCGTCGCCATGGACCAGGTCCTGGCCGTCGTCACCCCGGACGAGGACGGGGAAGCCAAGGAGGAGACGCCGTGAACGGGCTGCCCATGACCGTGCCGGCCCCCGGGCTGCCGGCCCGCGTCCGCATCCACGAGGTCGGCGCCCGCGACGGGCTGCAGAACGAGAAAACGGCGGTACCCACCGCCGTCAAGGCCGAGTTCATCCACCGGCTCGCCGCCGCCGGCCTCACCACCGTCGAGGCCACCAGCTTCGTCCACCCCAAGTGGGTGCCCCAGCTGGCCGACGCCGAGCAGCTCTTCCCCGAGCTGGGCGACCTCACCGGGGTGCACCTGCCCGTCCTCGTCCCCAACGAGCGCGGCCTCGACCGCGCGCTCGGCCTCGGGGCCACCCGTATCGCCGTCTTCGGCTCGGCCACCGAGACCTTCGCCTCCCGCAACCTCAACCGGACCGTCGCCGAGTCCCTCGCCATGTTCGAGCCGGTGGTGGCCCGCGCCAAGGAGGGCAGGGCGCACGTGCGCGGCTACCTCTCCATGTGCTTCGGCGACCCGTGGGAGGGGCCGGTCCCGGTCCACCAGGTGGTCCGCGTGGCCAAGGCCCTGCTGGACCTCGGCTGCGACGAGCTGAGCCTCGGCGACACCATCGGCGTGGCCACCCCGGGCCACGTCCAGACCCTCCTCAGCGAACTCAACGAGGAGGGCGTGCCGACCGACCGGATCGGCGTGCACTTCCACGACACCTACGGCCAGGCCCTGTCCAACACCCTCGCCGCGCTCCAGCACGGGGTCACCACCGTCGACGCCTCGGCGGGCGGCCTCGGCGGATGCCCGTACGCGAAGAGCGCCACCGGCAACCTCGCCACCGAGGACCTGGTGTGGATGCTCGACGGCCTCGGCATCGAGACCGGGGTCGATCTGGCCGCCCTCACCGCCACGAGCGTGTGGATGGCCGAACAACTGGGCCGACCGAGCCCTTCCCGTACCGTCCGCGCCCTCTCCCACAAGGAGTAACGAGAACCATGGCCCTCGACCACCGGCTCACCCCCGAGCACGAGGAACTCCGCCGTACCGTCGAGGCGTTCGCCCACGACGTGGTCGCCCCCAAGATCGGCGATCTGTACGAGCGGCACGAATTCCCGTACGAGATCGTCCGCGAGATGGGCCGCATGGGCCTGTTCGGCCTGCCCTTCCCGGAGGAGTACGGCGGCATGGGCGGTGACTACCTCGCCCTCGGCATCGCCCTGGAGGAGCTGGCCCGCGTCGACTCCTCGGTCGCGATCACCCTGGAGGCGGGCGTCTCGCTCGGCGCCATGCCCCTCCACCTCTTCGGCACCGAGGAGCAGAAGCGGCAGTGGCTGCCGAAGATGTGCTCGGGCGAGATCCTCGGCGCCTTCGGCCTGACCGAGCCGGACGGCGGCTCCGACGCCGGCGGCACCCGCACCACCGCCGTCAAGGACGGCGACGAGTGGGTGATCAACGGCTCCAAGTGCTTCATCACCAACTCGGGTACGGACATCACCGGCCTGGTCACCGTCACGGCCGTGACGGGCCGCAAGGCGGACGGCCGCCCGGAGATCTCCTCGATCATCGTGCCGTCCGGCACCCCGGGCTTCACCGTGGCCGCGCCGTACTCCAAGGTCGGCTGGAACTCCTCGGACACGCGTGAGCTGGCCTTCGACAACGTACGGGTGCCGCTGGCCAACCTGGTCGGCCAGGAGGGCCGCGGCTACGCGCAGTTCCTGCGCATCCTCGACGAGGGCCGCATCGCGATCTCGGCGCTCGCCACCGGCCTGGCGCAGGGCTGCGTGGACGAGTCGGTGAAGTACGCGAAGGAGCGCAAGGCCTTCGGCCGGCCCATCGGCGACAACCAGGCCATCCAGTTCAAGCTGGCCGACATGGAGATGCGCGCCCACATGGCGCGGATCGGCTGGCGCGACGCCGCCTCCCGCCTGGTCGCCGGGGAGCCGTTCAAGAAGGAGGCGGCGATCGCGAAGCTGTACTCCTCCACGGTCGCCGTCGACAACGCGCGCGACGCCACGCAGATCCACGGCGGCTACGGGTTCATGAACGAGTACCCGGTGGCGCGCATGTGGCGCGACTCCAAGATCCTGGAGATCGGCGAGGGCACGAGCGAGGTGCAGCGCATGCTCATCGCCCGCGAGCTGGGCTTCGCCGGGTAGTGAGCCGTACGGGGACGACCGCCGGGCCGTGATCGGTCCGGCGGTCGTCCCCGTTCCCGTCTCCGTTTCCGTTCCCGTGCGCGGCTACTGTTCGCGCTCCGCCTCGGAGACGAAGGGCTGGAGGAAGGTCGCGATGTGCTGCTCGACGTCGGTGATCCGCTGTTCGAAGGCGTAGAGCTGGTCCCGCATGCCCGCCTTGGCCTGCTCGTCCTGCCGGGACTCCTCGATGTTGCGCTGGACGATGCCGATGAGGTCCTGGAGCTGGACGTGGAGCGTGCCGCTGATGCCGCCCCACATCTCGCGCAGGTCCGCGGCGCGGCTGCCCGCGTACTGGCGGGCGGTCTGGGCCGCCGAGTCCTTCACGTGGACGGCGAACTCCTCCGCCGCTCGCGTCTGCAGCTTGCCGTCGGCGAAGAAGACCGCACCCGAGGCCAGCAGCGGTCCGATCGCCGCGCCGATGGCCACCGCCACGCCGACCGGCGGAACGGCCAGGCCCAGGCTGATCAGTCCGGCCGCCGCGGCTGCCGTCGCCCCGCCGGCGACCACCGCGCCGCCGCCCGCGCCGAGCGCCATGAGCGAGCTGGGGCGGAACATCAGCGGTACGTCGTCGCTGTGGCGGCGCCCGTCGCGGCCCGCCTTGCCCTTGCCCGCCGCGATGGCCAGCGTGTAGATCAGGTAGTTCTGGTCCCGTTCGGACTGTGAGCCGGTGAGTTCCGCGCGCAGCTTGTCGAGGAGGTCGGCGTGCGCCCGGATCAGCGGTTCGAGCTGGCGCACCAGGTCCCCCTGCCGCTCCTCGATGACCTGGTCGAGCTCCTGGGCGCAGAAGACCTGCATGTGTTCCTGGAGCTGGACCGTGTACGCGTCCATCAGCTCGTGCTGGGCGGCGACGCGGCCTCCCTTGGTGAAGGAGCGCACGGCCCGGGTCAGGCGCCCGGGGCCGGTCGTGACGTGCCATCCGCCGATCTCGCGGCTGATGTCCGTCAGGAACGCGGCGAACCTCAGCTGCAGTTCGTTCTCGATGCCGAGGATCTTGGTGCTGACGATGTCGCGGATCGCGTCGGCGCTGGCGCGCAGCTGGTCCTGGGTGGACTGGCTGCGGTCGAGGAGTTCGCGCAGCTCCGCGGTCGACTTCATCAGGACCGCGCCCTCGTCGTGCAGGCGCACGCGCAGGTTGACGGCGTTGTGGCGCAGGAACTCGGCGAGCCGGACGAACTTCACCCGGGCCGCGTCGCGCATGCAGAAGACCTCCAGGGCGGACTCCAACTGCCCGATCCCCGAGGCCTTCAGGGCCTCCTCGTTGCCGTCGGTCCGCGCGCGCAGGGCCTGGAGGGCGCTGATGAAGAAGACGTTGGGGGTGGCGCCGCCGGATTCCCCGGTGAACTCGGCGACCGAGTTGCGGCAGCGGCTCATCACCTCCGCCCGCTCCTCCTCCTCGATGCGGTCGAACTGGTTCACCACGAAGAAGATGTCGCGGTGGCCCAGCTTCCTGACCCGGGAGAGATAGTTCTCGGTCTCGTGGAGGGTGAACGGCCGTCCCGCGTCCGTGACGAAGAGGACGGCGTCCACCTCCTCCAGGTAGCGCAGGGTCACCAGCTCGCGGTCGGAACTCTCGTTGATCCCTGCCGAGTCGACGATCTCGACGGACCTGCGCAGCAGCTCCAGCGGCTGCTCGACGATGGCCAGTGCGAAGGACGGGGTGCGGGGCGCGCCCTTCGCGTCGATCTGGAGGGCGACCTCCCGCTTGAACTCCTCCGTGGTGACGGCCGTCTCGCCGCTGCGCCGGTCCCCGTCCCGGTAGAGCCAGGCCCGCTCGGTCTCGCCCCAGCGCAGGACCGTGGTGAAGGCGGTGGCCGGATTGGCCTTGGTGGGCAGCAGCCGCTTGCCGAGCAGGGCGTTGATCAGGGTGCTCTTACCGCTGCTGAACTCGCCGAGCACCATGATCCGGAAGGTCTCGCGCTCGAAGACCGCCCCGTTGATGCCGAGGTCCAGCGCCCCGCCCGGGCTTCCCTGCGGGGCGATGACGGCCGCGGCCTCGCCGGCCACCTGCTGGAGGCGCTGGTAGTACGACCGCAGTGTTCCGATGTTCTCGCTCCAGCCGCGGAACTGCGGGGCCGGTGATTCCTGGCCGGCCGTCGACCGCCGGTTCTCTTGCGCCATCAGGCCCCTTCCAGGGGAGAGAGGTGGGCGTGCACGGCGCGGCTCAGCGTCCGCGCCGTGCTCCGCAGTGAACGCCAGTGGTCGAGGGATTCCGGCTGGGCGGCGACGGCGGTGGTGTGCAGCCGCCACCACTGCTCGTCGCGTTCCTGTGCCTGGCCGAGGAGGCGGTCGTAGACCTGGCCGATGCGCGCCTCGGTCCGTGCCACCTGCTCCGTGAAGGCCGCCTCGACGATCCGTTCCAGGTCGTCGATGACGCGCTCGCGGCGCTCGGCCTGGCCGTGTTCGAGGGCTTCCGTCACCAGCGCCGTACCGGCGGCTCCCGCGATCTGGCCGACGACCTCGGCGGACATGGGCGTCAGCACGCTCTCGATGGCGGTGCCGACGAACTCCGGCAGCCAGGAGGCGTCCCAGCCGGTGGCGTTGCGCGATTCGGCGGCCGCGGCCTCCTCGGCGACCGGGGGCAGGGCCGCGGCCGGTACGACCCGCCCGGCGCCGGGGGCGGCCAGGCCCTGGAACAGTTCCTCGCCGGGCCTGTTGCGGAGCAGGGCGGCGCGCAGCCGGCGGACGTCCTCTTCGAGGGCCCGGTCGACGGCTTCGGTGATCCAGGCCTCGAAGTGCTGGAGGGCCTCGGCGGTGTACGGGATCGCGTGGAGGCGTATGAAGTGCTGCTCCTCCGGCGTCTCCAGCATGGCGGAGAAGCGCGCGGCGAGTTCGCGCGCCGTGGCGGCGCGGCGCCCGCGCGCCTCGGCGGCGATCGTCTGGACGAGGGTGGCGCGCCAGTCCCCGGCGTCGGCGCTGAGCACGATCCAGTGGAACCGGGCGCTCTCGTGGGCGGTGTGCCAGATCTGGGCGGCCCGCGTCCGGACGGGGTCGGGCCGGTGCACGTCGGCCAGCGCCCGTCCGGCGGCTTCGTCCACGAGGGCGCAGGTGGCCGCGAGGAGGTGCAGCCGGCGGAAGGTGCGCAGCGCGCGGCGCAGCCGGATCCCGGCGAGGTGGCCCAGTACGGCGCGGAGCGGGTCGATGCCGTCGGGCTCCCCGGCGCCGGGGGCCGGGACCGGGCCGGTCAGTACCAGCGCCTCGGGGGCCAGGACCGAGACGAGGTGGCTGACGCGGCGCAGGATGTCGGGCGCCTCGTCCTCGACCTCGGCCGGCTTGGTGACGACGACGGCGAGCGGCGGGCTGTGCGGGGCGGCGGCGAGCGCCTTGATCCGGGCCTGTTCGGTGGCGAGCATCGCGCGGCGGGCCTCCGTGGCGACGACCACCACGTCGCAGTCGCCGACGATCCGGGCGAGGGCCGCGGTGTCCGGCTGCCGTACTCCGGACCATCCCTCCCAGCCGGGGGTGTCGACGAGCTCCACCCCGGTACGGGCCGCCCAGGACCCGGAGGGCACCTCCACGCGTACGGTACGCAGGCCCGCCGGTTCGGGGTCCCCGGGGGCGGGGGTCTCGCCCGGTCCGGTGGCATGGCCGGATCCCGCCGGTCCGCCGGACCCGGCGGTGTAGGGGCGTACGAGTACGGGCGGCCCGCCCGTCGGGTGCACGGACACCGGTACGCACGCCGCGCCGACCAGTTCGTTGACGAGCCGGGACTTCCCGACGTTGCTGCCGCCGATGACGCAGATCCGGGCCCTCGGGGATTCCGCGCGGCGGGCGGTGCGGCGGATCAGGGAGGCGGCGGAGTCAGCCCCGGCCCGGTCCGCCAGCAGGGCCACCTGTTCGGCGAGTTCGGCCTGGCGCAGCTCCCGCTCGTGTTCCTGCTCCTGCTCCTGCTCCTCCGTACCGGCCACAGCGCCGCCACCCCACCCCGTCAGGTACTCCCGGCAGGGCCATGATGCCAACGGACGGAGCCCGGCGCCCCCGGTTCGGCGCGATGGGCGCCTCGTACGTGTGGGGAAGGGGCGACGGGAGGGGCGCGGGAGAAGGCGCCCCGGAAAAACTTAGGGCCCCCTTACCGTTTTTGGCCAAGGTTAGGCTAACCTTCCCTCCGAACGGCCCAGTGGCCGCCCGGCACGCACGAAAGCGGACATAGACATGCCCAAGTCCCGTACCTCCTACCTCTCCCGCCGCGGTCTCATCGCCGCCGGCGGCGCTCTCGGCCTCGTCGCGGCGCTCACCGCATGCGGCGGCTCCGACTCGGCGAAGGGCGAGGCGGGCGACAAGGACAAGGGCGCCGCCGCCTCGGGCCCCTGGACCTTCAAGGACGACCTCGGCAAGGACGTCAGTCTCAAGGCGAAGCCGAAGAACATCGTCGCGTTCACCGGCACCGCCGCCGCGCTGTACGACTACGGCATCCAGGTCAAGGGCGTCTTCGGCCCGACCAAGACCGCCGACGGCAAGCCCGACGTCCAGGCCGGCTCGATGGACATCTCCAAGGTCGAGGTCCTCGGCAACGTCTACGACGAGTTCAACGTCGAGAAGTACGCCTCCCTCCAGCCCGAGCTGCTCGTCACCAACACCTGGGACGGCACCTACTGGTACGTGCCCGAGGCCTCCAAGGACAAGATCCTGAAGCTGGCCCCGGCCGCCGCCATCGGCGTCGGCGGCGACGTCTCCATGGACAAGGCCCTGGAGCGCACCGCGGACCTCGCCAAGTCCCTCGGCGCCGACATGAACGCCAAGTCCGCCGCCGACGGCAAGGCCCGCTTCGACGCCGCCGCCGCCAAGGTCCGCGAGGCCGTCAAGGCCAACCCGGGCATCAAGGTCCTCGTCGGCTCCGGCTCCGCCGACCTCTTCTACGCCTCCTCCCCCGACACCTCGGCCGACCTGAAGTACTTCAAGTCCCTGGGCGTCGAGTTCATCACCCCGGACAAGCTGGGCGAGGGCAACTTCTTCGAGAGCCTGAGCTGGGAGAACGCCGGCAAGTACAAGGCCGACCTGGTCCTCCTCGACAACCGCACCGGCACCCTCCAGCCGGAGGAGCTGAAGGCCAAGCCGACCTGGGCCGAGATGCCCGCCGTCAAGGCCGGCCAGGTCGCCCCGCGCGTGACCGAGCCGATCTACTCGTACGACAAGTGCGCCAAGATCCTGGAAGACCTGGCCAAGGCCATCCAGGGCGCCAAGAAGGTCAGCTGACCCTCGGCAGGCCCCACCGGCCTCCGGGCGCCCGACCGGGCGCCGCTTCCGCTCCCAGGGGGGACTCTCCGCATGACCGCCACCGCATCCGCATCCGCATCCGCAGCGACGGCCTCCGAAGCCGTCCCGGCCGCCGCCCACTTCCGGTTCTTCGCGCTCGAAGTGCTGCGCACCCGCCGGCTCGGGCACTCGTTCCTGCGGGTCACGTTCGGCGGGGAGTCCCTCGCGGGCTTCCGCTCGGGCGGCTACGACCAGAGCCTCTCGCTCTTCCTGCCGCCCGCGCACGAGGAGCACACCGTGCTCCCGTCCACCGATGAGGACACCTGGTTCGGTGCCTGGCGCGCGATGCCCGACGCCGACCGGCCGGTGATGCGCTCCTACACCGTCCGCGAACAGCGACGTACGGCCGAGGGTGCGGACGAGGTCGACATCGACTTCGTCCTGCACGGGGACTCCTCCCCCGCCTCGTACTGGGCCGGACGGGCCGTCACCGGCCGCCGCATCATGGCGATCGGCCCGGCCGTCGCGGAGAACAAGTCCGTACGGTTCCAGCCACCGGCCGCCACCGACGCGCTGCTGATGTACGCGGACGAGACGGCGCTCCCGGCCGCCGCCGCGATCCTGGAACGCCTCGGCTCCGACGTGCGGGTCTCGGCCTGGTTCGAGGTCCCGCACGCCGACGACCGGCTCGACCTGCCGACCTCCGCCGACGCCGAGATCCACTGGATCGTGCGGGAGGGCGGCGCGGGCAAGGAGCGTACCGAGCGCGTGGTGGAAACGCTCCGAGCTGCGCAACTCCCTGACGCCGAAGCTCCGTACGTCTGGCTCGCGGGCGAGGCGGGCACCGTTCGGGCGGTCCGCAGGCATGTGGTGCAGGAACGTTCCATCGACCGGCGCGCGGTGCGTTTCACCGGCTATTGGCGCCTCGGTGCGAGCGAGGAGGAACTCCTCGCCGAGGCGTACTCGGGACAGGCGGCCAGCGAGGACCCCACCTCCGCGCTGTAGCGCCAACTACCCCTATTCACTTGCCAGTTGAAAGACGGGCCCCGGCTTTTGGCCGGGGCCCGTCTCCATTTTGCGGGGCACTTAGGTTAGGCTAACCTAAGGGACATCTTCCCCGCCCCCCTCTCCCCCGCCCGGAGGAACGTTGATGCGCTCGCATCTGCTGAATGAGACGACCGCTGACCTGTACCGGCGTTCCGTCACGGAAGGCGTCGAGCGCGTCGCCGCGAAACTCGCGACCACCGAGCGGCCCCACACCGGCATCTCGGTGGACGAACTCGCCCCGGTCATCAACGCGATCGACCTCGACCGGCCCCTCGACGACCCGGCCGCCGTCCTCGACGAGCTGGAGGAGGTCTACCTGCGCGACGCGGTGTACTTCCACCACCCGCGCTACCTGGGCCACCTCAACTGCCCGGTCGTCATCCCCGCCGTCCTCGGCGAGGCCGTCCTGTCGGCCGTCAACTCCTCCCTGGACACCTGGGACCAGTCCATCGGCGGCACGCTCATCGAGCGCCGCCTGATCGACTGGACCGCCGGGCGCATCGGCCTCGGCCCGGACGCGGACGGCATCTTCACCTCCGGCGGCAGCCAGTCCAACTTCCACTCCCTGCTCCTGGCCCGCGACGAGGCCTGCCGCACGGTCATGCAGCGCAGCGAGCGCCCCCTCGCCAAGTCCGAAGTCCTGCCGAAGCTGCGCATCTTCACCTCCGAGGCCAGCCACTTCAGCGTCAAGAAGTCGGCCGCCATGCTCGGGCTCGGCTACGAGGCCGTCATCGCCGTCCCGGTCGACCGCAACCGCCGCATGGACACCTCCGTGCTCGCCCTGGAGCTGGAGAGCTGCGTCCGCGAGGGCCTGTTCCCCATGGCCGTCGTCGCCACCGCCGGCACCACCGACTTCGGGTCCATCGACCCGCTCCCCGAGATCGCCCGCCTGGCCGCCGAGCACTCCACGTGGATGCACGTGGACGCCGCGTACGGCTGCGGACTGCTGGTCTCCCCCACCCGCCGGCACCTGCTCGACGGCATCGAGCACGCGAACTCCGTCACCGTCGACTACCACAAGTCGTTCTTCCAGCCGGTCAGTTCCAGCGCCATGCTGGTGCGCGACCGCGACACCCTCAAGCACGCGACGTACCACGCCGACTACCTCAACCCCCGCCGGATGGCGGAGGAGCGGATCCCCAACCAGGTCGACAAGTCCATCCAGACCACGCGCCGCTTCGACGCGCTCAAGCTCTGGATGACCCTGCGCACCATGGGCGCCGACGGCCTCGGATCGCTCTTCGACGAGGTCATCGACCTGGCCGCCGCGGGCTGGGAGGTCATCGACGCCGACCCGCGCTTCGAGGTGGTCGTCCGCCCGCAGATCTCCACCCTGGTCTTCCGCTACGTGCCCGAGGGCGAGGTCCGTGCGGACCTCGTCGACGAGGCCAACCTGCACGCCCGCAAGGCTCTGTTCGCCTCCGGTGAGGCCGTCGTCGCCGGCACCAAGGTGGACGGGGACCAGTACCTGAAGTTCACCCTCCTCAACCCGCAGACCACGACGGCCGACATCGCGGCCGTCCTCGACCTCCTCGCCGCACACGCCGAGCAGTTCCTGGGAGAATCCCTTGCCGTCCACCTCTGAGCCCCACGACTTCATCGGCATCGGCCTCGGTCCCTTCAACCTGGGACTCGCCTGCCTGACCGCGCCGATCGACGAGCTCGACGGTCTCTTCATCGAGTCGAAGCCGCACTTCGAGTGGCACGCCGGGATGTTCCTGGACGGCGCGCACCTGCAGACGCCGTTCATGTCGGACCTGGTCACCCTCGCCGACCCGACCTCGCCCTTCTCCTTCCTGAACTACCTGAAGGACAAGGACCGGCTGTACTCCTTCTACATCCGGGAGAACTTCTACCCGCTGCGGACCGAGTACAACGACTACTGCCGCTGGGCCGCAGACCGCCTCACCAACGTGCAGTACTCCACCTCCGTCACCGAGGTCACGTACGACGAGCGGGCCGAGGTGTACGAGGTACACACCGACCGCGGCGAGACCCACCGCGCACGCCGCCTGGTCCTGGGCACCGGCACTCCGCCGCACGTCCCGCCGGCCTGCGCCGGTCTGGGCGGCGACTTCACGCACAACTCCGCGTACGTGCAGAACAAGGCGGAGCTCCAGCAGAAGAAGTCGATCACCCTCATCGGTTCCGGCCAGAGCGCGGCGGAGATCTACTACGACCTCCTCTCCGAGATCGACGTGCACGGCTACCAGCTCAACTGGGTGACCCGCTCCCCGCGGTTCTTCCCGCTGGAGTACACGAAGCTGACGCTGGAGATGACCTCCCCGGAGTACGTGGACTACTTCCACGCGCTCCCCGAGGAGACCCGCTACCGGCTGGAGACCCAGCAGAAGAACCTGTTCAAGGGCATCGACGGCGAGCTCATCAACGCCATCTTCGACCTGCTCTACCAGAAGAAGGTCACCTCGCCGGGCCCCGTCCCGACCACCCTGCTGACCAACACCTCGCTGAACTCGGCGGCGTACGACACCACCACGGGCACCTACACCCTGGGGCTGCGCCAGGAGGAGCAGGAGCGCGACTTCTCCCTCGCCACCGAGGGCCTGGTCCTCGCGACGGGGTACAAGTACACGCTGCCGGAGTTCCTGAACCCGGTGCGCGAGCGCCTCGTCTTCGACGGCCACGGCCGACCGGACGCGGCCCGCAACTACAGCATCGACGTGACCGGCCGCGGGGTCTTCCTGCAGAACGGCACGGTGCACAACCACTCCATCACCTCGCCCGACCTGGGCATGGCCGCGTACCGCAACGCGTACATCGTCGGAGAGCTCCTCGGCCGCGAGTACTACAAGGTCGAGAAGTCCATCGCGTTCCAGCAGTTCGCCGCCCCGGAAGGCAGCCACGCATGAGCACCACCGCAGAAACCGTCTACACCCGCACCGACGCCGTCCTCGGCACCTTCGCGATCCGCCCGCTGGACCCGTTCGCCGACGCGGAGCTGCTCCACGGCTGGGTCACGCACCCCAAGGCCTCGTTCTGGATGATGCAGGACGCCTCGCTGCCGGAGGTCGAGCGCGAGTACATGCGCATCGCCGCCCACGAGCACCACGACGCCTTCATCGGCCTCCACGAGGGCCGCCCGGCCTTCCTGATGGAGAGGTACGACCCGGCCCAACTGGAGCTGGTGGGCCTGTACGAAGCTCAGCCCGGCGACGTCGGCATGCACTTCCTCGTCGCGCCGAGCGAGCGGCCGCTGCACGGGTTCACCCGCGCCGTGATCACGACGGTGATGGCCGCGCTGTTCGCCGACCCGGAGACCGAGCGCGTGGTCGTCGAGCCGGACGTGGAGAACACGGCGGTGCACGCCCTGAACGAGGCGGTCGGCTTCGTCCCCGACGGCCCGGTGCAGAAGCCGGAGAAGACGGCCCTGCTGAGCTTCTGCACCCGCGCGCAGTTCGAGGCGGCCACCGGCCTGACGGGAGAGTCCATATGAGCCTCGCCGACGCGATCTCGCACCTGTCCCCCGAGCTGTGGGCCCGCGCGAACCGCGCCCTGGTCCGCAAGGCCCTGGCGGAGTTCTCGCACGAGCGCCTGCTGACCCCGGAGCCGGTCGACGGCTCAGGGTCCACGTACACCGTCCTCAGCGACGACGGCTCCGTCGAGTACCGCTTCACCGCGGCCCGCCACGCCCTGGACCACTGGGCGGTAGACGAGGCCTCGGTCACCCGCCTGCGGGACGGCGCCGAGCTCCCGCTGGACGCCCTCGACTTCCACATCGAGATGCGCGAGGCGCTGGGCCTGAGCCCGGAGGTCCTGCCGGTCTACCTGGAGGAGATCTCCTCCACCCTGGCGGGCTCGGGCTTCAAGTACACGAAGCCGCAGGTCCCCGCCGCCGTCCTCGCGAAGTCCTCCTTCCAGGACATCGAGACGGGCATGACCGAGGGCCACCCCTGCTTCGTCGCCAACAACGGCCGGCTCGGCTTCGGCGTGCACGAGTACCTCTCGTACGCCCCTGAGACGGCGAGCCCCGTCCACCTGGTGTGGGTGGCCGCCCGCAAGGACGTCTCCACCTTCACGGCGGGCGCGGGCCTGGACCACGACGCGTTCATGCGCGCCGAGCTCGGCGAAGCCGCCGTCGCGGGGTTCGAGGCCAAGCTGTCGGCCCTGGGCCTGGACCCGGCGCAGTACCACTTCCTGCCGGTCCACCCCTGGCAGTGGTGGAACAAGACCACGGTCACCTTCGCCGCCGAGATCGCCAACCGCCGCCTCGTGCTGCTCGGCGAGGGCGAGGACGCCTACCTGGCCCAGCAGTCGATCCGTACGTTCTTCAACACCACGACGCCGACGAAGCACTACGTGAAGACCGCCATCTCGGTCCTCAACATGGGCTTCATGCGCGGCCTGTCCGCGGCCTACATGGAGGCCACCCCGGAGATCAACGACTGGCTGCACCAGCTGATCGAGGGCGACGAGGTCCTGCGGTCGGTGGACTTCTCGATCATCCGCGAGCGCGCGGCGATCGGCTACCACCACCGCCAGTACGAGCGCGCCACCGACCGCTACTCGCCGTACCGCAAGATGCTGGCCGCCCTGTGGCGCGAGTCCCCGGTGGAATCGCTGGAGGACGGCGAGCGCCTGGCGACCATGGCCTCGCTGCTGCACGTCGACTCCGAGGGCAAGTCCTTCGTCGGCGCGCTGATCGAGGAGTCGGGCCTGACCCCGTCGCAGTGGCTGAAGCCGTACCTGAGGGCCTACCTCCTGCCGCTGCTGCACTGCTTCTACCAGTACGACCTCGCGTACATGCCGCACGGCGAGAACACCATCCTCGTCATCGAGAACGGTGTGGTGAAGCGGGCGATCTTCAAGGACATCGCCGAGGAGATCGTGGTCATGGACCCCGACGCGGTGCTCCCGCCGGCCGTCGAGCGCGTCAGGGCCGACATCCCGGAGGACATGAAGCTCCTGTCGATCTTCACGGACGTCTTCGACTGCTTCTTCCGCTTCCTGGGCTCGATCCTGGCGGCGGAGGGCATCTGCGAGGAGGAGACCTTCTGGCGGGCGGTCGCGGAGTGCGGCCACGACTACCAGGAGTCGATGCCGCAGCTCGCGGAGCGCTTCGAGCGCTACGACCTGTTCGCCGAGGAGTTCCAGCTGTCCTGCCTGAACCGGCTCCAGTTGCGCAACAACAAGCAGATGGTGGACCTCGCCGACCCGGCGGCCGCCCTCCAGCTCGTCGGCACCCTCAAGAACCCCGTCGCGCCTTACGCATCGCGACGGTGATCAAAGGGGCGGGTGCGCTGCCGATACGGTCCCTCGGCAGCGCACCCGCCTCGGCGTCCTCGCTTCTGCGGCCGGACGCGGGCTACGTCCAGGGGACGTCCGGCGCCCGGTAGTACGTGATGTCCTGGGCGTCCAGCCGCGGGCCCTGCGCCGCGACCCGGCGGCCGTACTCGCTCCAGTCGCGCGGACCCCGGCTCCAGCCGAGTTCCGCGAGGCCCAGTACCCGCGGGAACGCCATGAACTCCAGGTCCGCCCGGGTCGCGATCGTCTCCGTCCACAGCGGCGCCTCGACGCCGAGGACCGCGGACTCCGGCACCCCGGCCGCGGCCAGGTACGTCGCCGGGTCCCAGTCGTAGGCCCTGCGCACCGGGACGAGCCCGGCCCACGCCAGCCCCGGCTTGGTCGTCAGGTCGTACTTCATGTCCAGGTACAGCCGGTCCGCGGGCGAGAGGATCAGCCGGTGGCCCGCCTTCGCCGCCGCGGCCACCGCCGCCTTCTCGGCGGCCGCCGTCCTGTCGTGACCCCAGTACTGGAGGACCGCCCCCGGCGCCGGGCGGGCCGTGGCCAGCTGGTGCCAGGCCACCACCGTCTTGCCGTGGCGCCCGACGATCTGCTGGGCCCGGTCCATGAACGCCGCGTAGTCCGCCGCCGGCGTCGAGTGCGCCTCGTCCCCGCCGATGTGCAGGTAGCGGCCCGGCGTCAGCTCGGCCAGCTCGCCGAGCACGTCGTCCACGAACGCGTACGTCCGCTCCTCGCCGACGCACAGCGAGCTGAAGCCGACCTTGGTCCCGGTGTAGCGCTCGCGCGCCTTCCCGTCGCAGTTCAGCTCGGCGTAGGAGGCCTGGGCCGCGTTCACGTGCCCCGGCATGTCGATCTCCGGGACCACGTCGACGTACCGCTCGCCCGCGTACGCCACCAGGTCCCGGTACTGGTCCTTCGTCCAGTACCCGCCCGGGCCGCCGCCGACCTCGCTGCCGCCGCCGTACTGCGCCAGCCGCGGCCAGGAGTCGATCGCGATCCGCCAGCCCTGGTCGTCGGTCAGGTGCAGGTGCAGCGTGTTGACCTTGTACTGGGCGAGCTGGTCCACGTACCGCTTGACCTGCTCGGACGTGAAGTGGTGGCGGGCGATGTCCAGCATGGCCCCCCGGTAGGCGAAGCGGGGGGCGTCGGAGATCTCCCCGCCGGGCACCGTGCCCGGACCGGCCGGCGGCAGCAGCTGGCGCAGCGTCTGGCCCGCGTGGAAGAGCCCCGCGGGGGTCCGGGCGGTCAGCGTGACCCCGCCCGGAGCGGACTCCAGCCGGTACCCCTCGGCGCCGGTCCCCTCGGCCCGCTCGTCGAGGCGCAGGCGGATCCCGTCGCCTTCGGCCCCGTCGACCACGGGCAGCGGGAGCCCGCTGGAGCCCCTGAGCTGCTCCGCGAGGAGCTCGCCGACGCGCCGGACCTCCTCGCCGCCCGGGCCGGTACGGATGACCGTGCCCGCGCCCACCGCGTACCCGGGACCTTCGGCCCGGGCGGAGGCGGGCGCCGGCAGGAGCTGAGCGTAGGGGGCGAGGGCGGCCGGGCGGCCGTCCCCGGGTCTGGCGTCGGCGGCGGGGGACGAGGCGCAGGAGACGGCCGCGCCGAGGACCAGGAGCGTGCCGAGCGTGCGTCGCAGGACTCTCATAGAGCAGGTATAGGACAACGGGCCTGCCGGGGCCGGTGCGAGAATCGGCGGATGGCGGAAATCATCCAGAAGGACGGCACATGGACCTTCGACGGGGACGCGGTGCGGATCGTGCCCGGCCGCGACAAGGGGGTGGGGCTGCTGCGCCAGACGCTGGGCGAGGTGGTCGTCCCGTTGCACGCGCTCGCCGGGATCAGTCACGAACCGGGCCGCAGGACCGGCCGGTTGAGGCTGAAGCTGCGTGACGGCGCGGACCCGCTGCTCCAGGTGACGGGCGGGCGGCTGCCGGAGGCCTCCGATCCGTACCGGCTGACGGTGGACGCGGACCGGACCGGGGTGGCGGAGTACTTCGTGGACGAGGTCCGGAGCGCGCTCCTGCTGGACCAGGTGGACCCCGGGCCGGCGGACGCCTACCTGCTGCCGGGGCCGGCCGTGCCGATCTCGGTGGCCGCCGGGGACGGGACGGTGGCCTTCGACGGGGACCGGGTCGCGCTGGACTGGAACTGGACGACGGAGGAGGCCAAGAGCTCCGGCGGGCCCCGCGAGTTCCGGGTCGCTGACCTGCGGGCGGTGGAGTGGTCCCCCTCGAAGGGCCTGGAGAACGGATGGATCAGGTTCACCCTGGCCGGCGCCCCGGCAGCGCCCGCGCCCAAGTACGACCCGCACACGGTGGAGCTGTTCGGCTTCAAGAAGGACCCGTTGATGGCGCTGGTCGCGGCGGCCGTGGCGGTACGGATGCCCCATCCCCGGGGCGCCGCGGCGCCCGCCGAGTCCGCCCCGGCCCTGTCCAAGGCGCCGGTGCCGGAGCTGGCGGCCTCGGCGGCGGAGCCGGCGGCCCCGGAGGACCACGACGCCCTGCTGCGCCGGCTGCGCGAGCTCGGCGATCTGCACCAGGGCGGCATCCTCACGGCCGAGGAGTTCGCCGCGGCCAAGCAGGCCGTTTTGAGACGTTTCTGACCCTTACCTCCCGCTTTCGCTGACCGGATTTACGCATTCCGCTGGTCTGGACCAGGAGGATCCTGCCCGGAATCGGGCAGGATCTTTGCGTTCCCGGCCGTGGCCAGTCAGTATCTACGGGTGCTCGACCGCCGCCCGTCTCATGACGATCTCGTCGACCACCTGGTGCGCAGCACCGCGCTGCAGCGCGGCGAGGCCGCCCGGGTGGTGCTCGACGTACTCGCGTACTTCGACGAGACGACCGAGGAATTCGTGCGCCGCCGCCACCGTGAGCTCCAGTCCGGCGGGGCGGTCAACGCGGAGATCTTCGAGCGGATCGCGGCCGAGCTGCCGCACCGCGCCGTGGCGCCGCCGGAACTCTCGGTCCGGCAGCTGCGCCGCATCGTCTACGGCTGAGCGACAGGGCCGCCGACGGACAGGCGCGGCGACAACAGCGGCAAGGGCAACCGAACTTCAGGAGGGGCAAGACTTTATGTGCGGAATCGTGGGTTACATCGGCAAGCGTGACGTGGCACCGCTGCTGCTGGAAGGCCTGCAGCGACTGGAGTACCGCGGATACGACTCCGCGGGCATCGTCGTCAACAGCCCGAAGTCCCCCGCGCTCAAGGTGGTCAAGGCCAAGGGCCGGGTCCGCGAGCTGGAGTCCCGCGTGCCCAAGCGCTTCGCGGGCACCACCGGCATCGCCCACACCCGCTGGGCCACCCACGGCGCGCCGAGCGACGTCAACTCGCACCCGCACCTGGACCCCGAGGGCAAGGTCGCGGTCGTCCACAACGGCATCGTCGACAACGCCGCCGAGCTCCGCACCAAGCTGGAGGCCGAGGGCGTCGTCTTCGTCTCGGAGACCGACACCGAGGTCATCGTCCACCTCGTCGCCCGCTCCCAGGCCGACACCCTGGAGGAGAAGGTCCGCGAGGCCGTCAAGGCGATCGAGGGCACCTACGGCATCGCCGTCATGCACGCCGACTTCGCCGACCGCATCGTCGTGGCCCGCAACGGCTCGCCCGTCATCCTCGGCATCGGCGAGAAGGAGATGCTCGTCGCCTCCGACGTGGCCGCGCTGATCGCCCACACCCGCCAGGTCGTGACCCTGGGCGACGGCGAGATGGCCACCCTCAAGGCCGACGACTTCCGCACCTACACCACCAGCGGTACGAAGACCACCGCCACCCCGGAGACCGTGGAGTGGGAGGCCGCCTCGTACGACATGGGCGGCCACGACACCTACATGCACAAGGAGATCTCCGAGCAGCCCGACGCGGTCGACCGCGTCCTGCGCGGCCGGATCGACGACCGCTTCAACACCGTGCACCTGGGCGGCCTGAACCTGGACCCGCGCGAGGCGCGCGGCATCCGCCGGGTCAAGATCCTGGGCTGCGGCACCTCGTACCACGCGGGCCTGATCGGCGCCGGCCTCATCGAGAGCATGGCCCGCATCCCCGCGGACGCCGAGCCGGCCTCGGAGTTCCGCTACCGCAACCCGGTCGTGGACCCCGACACCCTGTACATCGCCGTCTCCCAGTCCGGTGAGACGTACGACGTGCTGGCCGCGGTGCAGGAGCTCAAGCGCAAGGGCGCCCGCGTCCTCGGCGTCGTCAACGTGGTGGGCTCCGCGATCGCCCGCGAGGCCGACGGCGGCGTGTACGTGCACGCCGGCCCCGAGGTCTGCGTCGTCTCCACCAAGTGCTTCACCAACACGGTCGTGGCCTTCGCGCTGCTCGCCGTGCACCTGGGCCGCATCCGCGACCTGTCGGTCACCGACGGCAAGCGGATCATCGAGGGCCTGCGCAAGCTGCCCGCGCAGATCCAGGAGATCCTCGAAGGCGAGGAGGACATCAAGAAGCTGGCGGCCGAGTACGCC
This sequence comes from Streptomyces vinaceus, assembly GCF_008704935.1. Lineage (NCBI taxonomy): Bacteria > Bacillati > Actinomycetota > Actinomycetes > Kitasatosporales > Streptomycetaceae > Streptomyces > Streptomyces vinaceus. The sequence continues at coordinate 4,749,964 of NZ_CP023692.1, read as the reverse complement.
GAGGCCAAGTCGATGATGTTCATCGGCCGGGTCCGCGGTTACCCGGTGGCCCTGGAGGCCTCCCTCAAGCTCAAGGAGATCTCCTACATCCACGCCGAGGCCTACCCGGCCTCCGAGCTCAAGCACGGCCCGCTCGCGCTCATCGAGCCAGCGATGCCGACGGTCGCGATCGTGCCGGACGACGACCTGCTGGAGAAGAACCGCGCGGCGCTGGAGGAGATCAAGGCCCGCAGCGGCCGGATCCTCGCGGTCGCCCACCGCGAGCAGGAGAAGGCCGACCACACGATCCTCGTGCCCAAGAACGAGGACGAGCTGGACCCGATCCTGATGGGCATCCCGCTCCAGCTGCTGGCGTACCACACGGCCCTGGCCCTGGGCCGGGACATCGACAAGCCGCGCAACCTGGCGAAGTCCGTCACGGTCGAGTAGTCGCACCCGCTCACCAGGCGGCAGAACGGCCCCCGGGGGATTCCCCGGGGGCCGTTCCCGTACGTCCGCTTCCGCGGGGGGCCTCAGCCCGTGGCGACCGCGCCGCGGCCGGAGGACTTGCCCAGCGCGGTGGGCCAGTGGGCCAGCGCCGCGGTGGCGCCGTACCAGAACATCAGCCCGCAGAGCGCGGCCACCCAGCCGGCGACCTTGGCGAGCCCGCCGATGTCGGCGAAGGAGCCGACCGCGAGGAGCAGCAGGGAGAGGGTGAGCAGGGCGTACGCGCCCTGGCCGAACAGTCCGCTCGCGGCGCTCAGGGTGAGGGTCAGCGCGAGCAGGGCGAAGAGGACCAGGAAGAGTCCGGCCGCATGTGCCGAAACCTTTCCGTCCGCCCCCGTGGCCCAGGTGAACCAGAAGGCGCCGAGGCCCGCGAACGCCGTGCCGTTGAAGCCGTTCCCACCACGGAATTCGAGGACTCCGAGGACGAACAGGGCGAGACCGCCGACGTAGGTCGCGAGTGACACGGAGTTGGCGACGGACACTCCGCTGACGATGGCGGTGTGGCCGATACCGAATGCGAGAAGGGTGAGACCCAGGGCTATGTTCCCGAGGGTCGAAGTCGAGGCCGTGCTTCCCGCAGAGACACCATTGTCCACGGCGGGCTCCCTTCGATCTGCAGTTGTTTGCTGCGTCCCAGCAGCATTTATCTACCCTTTACATGGGGGTTCACAACCGCACGAGCGACGTACAGCGGGTTACGGAATGACAACAACCGGTCGCTGCGCGCGCTTGGCCAGCCGGCCCGCCACGGAGCCGAAGATCCGGCCCACGATCCCGTGCGTGGAACCGACCACGATGGCGTCCGCCGAGTACTCCCGGCCGACCTCCTCCAGCTCGTGGCAGATGTCCCCGCCCCGCTCCACCAGGATCCACGGCACCTCGGTGAGGTAGTCGGCGCAGGCGAGCTCCAGCCCGAGCACCTCGGTGCGGTGGTCCGGTACGTCCACGAAGACGGGCGGCTCGCAGCCGGCCCAGACGGTGGTGGGCAGCCGGTTGGCCACGTGCACGATGATCAGGCCGGAGCCGGAGCGGCGGGCCATCCCGATCGCGTACGCCAGGGCGCGCTCACTGGACGTGGAGCCGTCGAAACCCACCACGACCCCGTGCCGGAAGGCCGGGTCGCAGGGGTGACGTGTCTGTTCCGCCGCACGCAGGTCGCTCGACGTGTGGTCGGCGAGCGGTTTGCGCTTGCGGTCCGCGGGTTCGGGAAGTTCGTGACCGGCCATGGATGTCTCGGCGAAGAGGTCCTCGGGGGAAGGGACAAGGCGACGGAGCGGCGATGGGCGGAAGCAACGATTGAAAAAACGACGACTCTGGGTGACGGAGCTCTGTCCGGGAAGCATCTTCCCAAGCCCTTACCCACCAGGGTACGGCGACACTCCTGTCCTGCACAGGGCTTGCCACCCTTGGAGAGCGTCCCAGGGAGCATGCCGGAGACGGGGCTCCTTGGCAATGGCCGCTGTCCCCTACAGCCAGTGACGAGTTGCCGCACCGGCCGCGCCTGCGCCACCCGTGCGCGCAGTGACCGAGCCGCGCCGCGCGCCGTTGGACAGGCGTCCGACCGCCCAGGAAGAGCCCGCAGGGAGCACGCCGTGCCCGGCCATCCGGTTCACCCCGTCCAGCCCGCTCAGCCGACCCAGTCCACCCGGACCCTCCGGTCCGCCCGCCCCGCCCGACCGACCGACACGACACCGCACTTCACGCCCGCGCCCGTTCACCCGTCCGTGCACTCGGCGAGACGCCCCCATGACGACCCCGCGGGTGACGTGGTGCGCTGGGCCGCCTTCAGCTGCCTGCTCGTGCCCGTGGTGCTCGTCGTGTACGGGACCTCCTTCGGCGGGGCGGCCGTCGCCACGCTCGGGCTGGTCGCGGTCACGGCGGTGTGCCGGGCGATGCTGCGCTACTCGGAGAAGGCGCAGCGGGCCGCCCTGGTGCTCGCCGAGGACCGGCTGCCACCGGGCGGGCGCCGCCGGCGTGCGCGCACCGGGAGCGGGTCCGGGGGCCGCGGCTGCCACACGTCCGGTGGAATCTCCCCAGAGGACTGACTGATTCGCACACCCACACCCGCATGTTTTCAGCCAACTTCCCGGAAGGGTGCCGGTCTTGCCGGAATGCCCCCTCAACCCCCCTACCACCAGCGACGACAGAGCCGAGGGGGCTCCGAGACCCTACGGGTACTGGCCATGGCTGGAGGGCGAGCTTCCCACTCCGGTAGCGGAGTGGAAGGCTTCCTGATCGAATGCTTTTCGCCAAGTTGCCAAGTCGACATAGCGCTGCGTGCTGAACTTGTCACGCCGACACCACGGGACGCAGTAGATTCGATCATGTATTTACGGCGGGGGATCCACGTGCAAGGCCGAGGGGAAACGTGCAGGTGCGACCAGACCAAGGAGTCGCGACACCCAAGGGGGGCTTAGCCATGAGCCAGGATTCCACCGCCGTCGTCGCTGACGCCGGCAGGAAGCTCGCGGGGCGTCGCCGCAGGGAGATCGTCGCGGTGCTGCTGTTCAGCGGCGGCCCGATCTTCGAGAGCTCCATTCCACTTTCCGTGTTCGGCATCGACCGGCAGGACGCGGGAGTTCCACGCTATCGACTGCTCGTCTGCGCCGGGGAGGACGGTCCGCTGCGGACCACCGGCGGACTCGAGCTCACGGCGCCGTACGGGTTGGAGGCGATCGCCCGGGCAGGCACGGTCGTCGTTCCCGCCTGGCGCTCGATCACTTCACCGCCGCCGCCGGAGGCGCTCGACGCACTGCGTCTGGCGCACGAGGAGGGCGCCCGGATCGTCGGACTGTGCACGGGAGCCTTCGTGCTCGCCGCCGCCGGTCTGCTGGACGGCCGGCCCGCGACGACGCACTGGATGTACGCGCCGACGCTGGCCAAGCGGTACCCGTCCGTCCATGTCGATCCGCGCGAGCTGTTCGTCGACGACGGCGACGTGCTCACGTCCGCGGGCACCGCGGCCGGAATCGACCTGTGCCTGCACATCGTGCGCACGGACCACGGCAGTGAGGCGGCCGGGGCACTGGCCCGCCGGCTCGTCGTCCCGCCGCGGCGCACGGGCGGCCAGGAGCGCTACCTCGACCGGTCGCTGCCGGAGGAGATCGGCGCCGACCCGCTGGCGGAGGTCGTGGCCTGGGCCCTGGAGCACCTCCACGAGCAGTTCGACGTGGAGACGCTCGCCGCCCGCGCGTACATGAGCCGGCGCACCTTCGACCGGCGGTTCCGCTCGCTCACCGGCAGCGCGCCGCTCCAGTGGCTGATCACCCAGCGGGTGCTCCAGGCCCAGCGGCTGCTGGAGACCTCCGACTACTCGGTCGACGAGGTCGCCGGGCGCTGCGGATTCCGCTCGCCGGTCGCGCTGCGCGGGCACTTCCGGCGCCAGCTGGGGTCCTCCCCGGCCGCCTACCGCTCGGCCTACCGGGCGCGCCGGCCGCAGGCCGACGTGTCCACGGTCACCGAGATGTCCGGGAGCCCCGTACCGCACCAGCGCACCCCGCAGCCCCAGCGGGCGGCGGCGGCCCTGGCCGCGGCCGGCCCGACGGTGACCGAGCTGTACGCCCCCAATCGGGTCCTGCGCGAGCACGCGTAGCCCCCGCCACGGGCACTGCCTCACGGAAGGTCCCCCGCATCGGTCGCCACCGAAGCGGGGGACCTTCCGCGTTATCCGCATAAGCTGGGCCGCATGAACGATCGCATGGTGTGGATCGACTGCGAGATGACCGGGCTCTCGTTGACGGACGACGCACTTATCGAGGTGGCCGCACTGGTCACCGACTCGGAGCTCAACGTGCTCGGCGAAGGCGTGGACCTCGTGATCCGCCCGCCGGACGCGGCCCTGGAGACCATGCCCGACGTGGTGCGCGAGATGCACACCGCCTCCGGACTGCTCGACGAGCTGGCCGAAGGGATCACCCTCGCGGACGCCGAGGCGCAGGTCCTGGCGTACGTACGGGAACACGTGAAGGAGCCCCGCAAGGCGCCGCTCTGCGGGAACTCGGTCGGCACCGACCGCGGATTCCTGCTGCGCGACATGCCCGCGCTGGAGGCCCACCTGCACTACCGGATCGTGGACGTGTCCTCGGTCAAGGAGCTGGCGCGCCGCTGGTACCCGCGGGCGTACTTCAACAGCCCGCCGAAGAACGGCAACCACCGGGCGCTCGCGGACATCAAGGAGTCCATCGCCGAGCTCCGGTACTACCGGGAGGCGGTCTTCGTCCCGCAGCCCGGGCCCGACTCGGACACCGCCCGGGCGATCGCCGCCAAGCACACCCTGTCCGCCGAATAGGACCCGGCGGGAGCCCCCGGAGAACGGACGGGGGAAAGGGGGGCGCGAGCACCCTCCCGGACCCTGTACCCTTTTCTTCGGCCGGTCGGTTTTCCGACCGGACATGGTGGGTGTAGCTCAGCTGGTAGAGCACCTGGTTGTGGTCCAGGTGGCCGCGGGTTCAAGTCCCGTCACTCACCCTGCGAGAGGGCCCCGGTACGCGAAAGCGGCCGGGGCCCTTTGCGTTGTGCGCCGACGCGAACACCTGCGGGAACGTCTACGAGGACTCCCGTACGACCAGCTCGGTCGGCAGCACCACGGCCTCGTCCCCCGGCTCCCCCGCCATCCGGGCCAGCAGGATGTGCGCCATGGTCCGGCCCATCTCCTCGACCGGCTGGCGGACGCTGGTCAGCGGCGGCTCCATGTGCCGGGCCGCCACCGAGTCGTCGAAGCCGACCAGGGCCACGTCGCCGGGTATGAGGCGGCCGGCGGCGCGCAGCTCGCGGCGGGCGCCGAGCGCCGTCACGTCGGAGGCGGCGAAGACCGCGTCGAGGTCCGGGCGGCGCTCCAGCAGCTCGCGCACCGCCCGGCGGCCGCCCTCCTCGGTGAAGTCCCCGTGCGCGATCAGCGCCCCGTCGACGGGGAGTCCGGCGGCCGTCAGCGCCTCCCGGTAGCCGTCGAGCCGGCACCGGGCCCCGTAGACGTCGAGCGGCCCGGTGACGGTGGCCACCGCGCGCCTGCCCCGGTCGAGGAGGTGGCCCACCGCCCCGGCGGCGCCCGCCAGGTTGTCGCAGTCCACGTAGGGCAGCGGCTCGGCGGCCGAGCGGCGGCCGCTGACCACCGCCGGGATCCCGAGCCCGGCCAGCAGCTCGGGCAGCGGGTCCTCGGCGTGGACCCCGACGAGCAGGACCCCGTCGACGCGGTGCGCGGCCAGGTACCGGGCGAGCCGGCGGCGCTCGCGGTCGCTCCCGGCGAGGGTGAGGACCAGCTGGACGTCGGTCTCGGCGAGGGCCGCCCCGACCCCGCGGACCATGTCGGAGAAGTACGGCTCGGCGAAGAAGCGGGACTGCGGCTCGGGGACGACGAGGGCGACGGCGTCGGCCCGGTTGGAGGCCAGCGCCCGGGCGGCGCGGTTGGGTACGTACCCGAGCTCCTCGACGGCGGCCTCGACGGCGGCCCTGGTGCGCTCGCTGACCCCGGAGGCCCCGTTGACCACCCGGGAGACCGTGCCCCGCCCGACCCCGGCGCGTGCGGCGACCTCCTCCAGCGTCGGCCGTCCCCCCCTGCGCCCGTGCCCGCTCATGGCTGCCTCCCACTGCCGAATCTACCCCTCGGGCAGCGGGAGGAGCGCTGCCCGAGAAGGCCCGGCCGCGCAGCTCCCCGACGCTGCCGCCCCGGCCGGTCGGGCCGGGCCCGGCACGCTCCGCCGGAGGCGGTTCAGCGGCGGCTTAGGCCCGCGTAAACCCGACACCCTAGGGGGTGGCCGCAAAGTCCCGTCTGCACCGCGGACGGACGGCGCTACTGTGCGGGCGCCCCCTCGGCGCGGAAGGCCTCCGCGTGGTCCTGGGCCCAGGTTTCGAAGGAGCGGGCCGGGTGGCCGGTGAGCTGCTCCACGGCGTCGGTGGTCTCGACCGGGAGCCCGTCACGGGCGGCCCAGTAGTCGAGGAGCTCGTCGGCATAGGGGCCGGGTATGTACCCCTCGACCTCGGCCTTCCACTGCTCGGCGGAGACGGTCTCGAACGGTATGGGGGATCCCAGGACCCGGCCCAGTATCGCGAGTTGGGTCGCGAACGTCAGCGAGTGCGGACCCGTCAGGTGGTACGCGCGGCCGGCGAGGGCCGGGTCGGTGAGGACGGCGAACGCGGCCTCGGCGAGGTCGGCCTCGTGGACCGGGTCGCAGTGGGAGCCCGGGTAGGGCAGGTGGACCGGGCGGCCGGACTTCAGCGCCCAGGCCCAGCCGAGGGTGTTGCTCGCGAAGGACCCGGGGCGCAGCAGGGTGGTGCGCAGCGGGGAGGCCAGCAGGGCTTCCTCGACGGCGAGATGGGAGGCGGCCAGCGGGCTGTCGGCGGCGCCGGGGGCGAGCACCGAGGAGGAGGACAGGAGCACGACGTGCTCGACTCCGGCGGCGGAAGCCTCCTTGACGAAGGCTCCGGCTGCGGAGGCCTCGGCGTAGAGGAAGACGGACCGGACTCCGGCCAGGGCGCCCGCGAAGGTCGAGGGATCGCCGAGGTCGCAGCGGACGGTACCGGGTGTGTCCGGCTCGCGGGAGGCGAGGCGGTGAGGGACTCCGCGGGCGGCGAGGAGGGAGACGAGACCGCGGGCGACGGAGCCACGGGCACCGGTGACGAGGATCGACATGGCGGGTCCTGCTTTCTGTTCGGGCGGACGGTGTCCACGCTAGAATGAATACGCGGCGCAGATTCTGCATCACGAATACTCTGCGCCACACAGATAAATTTCAGGCATGGAGAAGCCGATGTCAACCGATTCCCCTCGTTCGAGTGACGCCGCCCGCGATGAGTGGAGCCGAGCCGAGCTGCTCGCGCGGATCGTCACCGAGAGCCAGCGGCACTACGCCGACTACTCGCTCTTCAACCAGGCGATGGCCGACCACGTCGGCCTGCACCCCACCGACATGCAGTGCGTCGGACTCCTCGACATGGAGCCCGGGCCCGTCAGCACCGGTGACATCGCCCGCCTCACCGGCCTGACCTCCGGCTCCGCCACCCGCCTCGTCGACCGGCTGGTCAAGGCCGGTATCGTCGAGCGGCTCGCCGACCCCCACGACCGGCGCCGCTCCCTCGTCGCCCTCGCCCCCGAGGCCCGCCGGCGGATCGGCGAGGCCTGGGACACCCCCGGCCGGGCCTTCGGCGCGGTCCTGGAGAGCTACTCCGACTCCGAACTCGCCGTCATCGCCGACTACCTGCACCGCGCCGCCGAGGTCGGCCGGGCCCAGGCCCAGCGCCTCAACTCCGGCGGCTGAGCCCCCGTACAGACGCCGGCGGCCGCCCCCGCACGCTCGCGGTGGCGGCCGCCGCCCAGGCCCGCGCCCGTGCGGCCGCGGACGCACGGACACAGAGCGGACGTGCGGGCACAGACACGGGCACAGACACGGGTACGCGCACGGACACGGGTGCGCGCACACGCCGGGCGCGCACCGCGTTCCGGCCGCTACCCGCCCTGCATCTGCGAGAGCCCCCTCGCCAGGTCCTCCGCGTTCATGACCGGACTGATCTCGATCTCGGCGTTCAGCTCCGTGAAGAGTCCTTCGAGCAGCGCCGGCATCTCCCAGCTGTCCTGCATGTCGAAGACGATCCAGCAGCTCCGGACGCCCTCGGAGGGGCCGAAGTACGCGGCTTCCGGCTTGACCTTGTCCATGAGCTTCTTCATGGCCTGGGGCAGGACGCCGGCCCTGGTGGCCTCATTGGCGGCCTGCGTGTCGATATGGGCCCGGAGCATGACTCTCATGCCTGACTCCTTCCGTCAGGCCCACGCTCGGCCGGGCCGCCGGGACCGGCAACATCGCCTCGCCCATCCGGCCCCGACCCGGCCGCGCCCCCCGCAGGGCCCTCAGTCGCCCGCCGACGCGCCCTGGATGTGGAAGTTGAAGTCCGTGTGGCCGAGCGTGCCCATCAGCCGGAGCCAGATGGGCAGGAGCATCTCCGTACCGCGGGCCGACTCGATCCCGCCGAGGTCGAGGACGCTCGCCTCCGGCCAGCCGAAGGAGTACAGCAGTTCGCGCACGGACTTCTTGGCGTCGGCGTCCTCCCCCGACAGGAACACGGAGTGCTCGCCCGGCACCCGCGCCGGTTCGACCATGACCTGGCAGTTCATCGTGTTCAGCGTCTTGACCACGCGCAGCGCCGGGAACGTCCGCTGGAGCAGCTCCCCCAGGCTGTCGTCGTCCACCGGGTCGAGGGTGGGCGGGAACCCCCGTGAGAAGTCCAGGGGGTTGGCGATGTCGATCAGCACCTTGCCGTCCAGGTGCTCGGCGTCCGCCTCCGTCAGGGCGGCGACGCTGACCTGCCCCCCGGTGGCGTTGACCAGGACCTCGCCGTGCCGGGCGGCGTCGGCGAAGGGGGCGAGGGCGACCTGCGGGTGGGCCTGCTGCCATTCGGCGTACTCGGTACGGGCCGAGGTGGCCCCGGGATCCCGGGTGCCGATGACCACCTCGTGGCCGAGGGAGACGAGGCGGGCGGCCACCGTACGGCCGACGATGCCGGTGCCGAGGACTGCGTAACGCATGACCGGTTCCATTCCGTTGGGGAAGGGAGAAGGGACGACCAACAACCAACAACCCGGTACGGTACGCGTCAGCCGCGCCGCTTGCGCCGGCTCACCCGACGCGTCCGTACGCCCCCCGCCCCACCCCGCGCCCGGTCGTCCAGGGCGATCCACACCCTGACCTCGGTCCCTCCGAGCATCGAGCGCCCGATCCGCACGTCGCCGCCCGTCGATTCCGCGACCCGGCGCACGATGTCCAGCCCGAGCCCCGTCGAACCGTCCCGCCCGCCGTCGTTGCCGCGCCGCAGCGCCGCGTCCGGATCGGCGATGCCCGGGCCCGCGTCCGAGACGAGCACGATGACCGCGTCCCCCGCGTCGTGGACGTCCACCGCGAACGGCGTGCCCTCCGGGGTGTGCCGGAACACGTTGCCGAGCAGGGCGTCGAGGGCGGCCGCGAGCTCCGGCCGGGCCACCGGGAGCCGTACCGTACGGTCGACGCCCGCGAGCCGCACCTCGCGGCCCTCGTCCTCCGCCAGCGCCGACCAGAAAGCCATCCGGTCGCGGATCACCTCCGAGGCGTCGCAGCCCGCTCCGCCCCCGCCGCCGGCCGCGCCGGACGCCGGGGCGCGCTGCTCGCGGGCGGTACGGATGATCGTGTCGACCTCCCGCTCCAGCTGCTCCACCGCCGCCCGGGTCTGCTCCGCGGCCGGCCCGTCGCCCAGCGAGGCCGCGTTCAGCCGCAGCACCGTCAGCGGCGTCCGCAGCCGGTGCGAGAGGTCGGCGGCCAGCTCCCGCTCGTTGGCGAGGAGTTCCACCACCTGGTCCGCCATCGAGTTGAACGCGACGGCCGCCGAGCGGAGTTCCTTCGGCCCGTCCTCCGGCACCCGCGCCCCCAGCCGGCCCTCGCCCAGCTGGTGCGCCGCGTCCGCGAGCCGCTCGGCGGGGCGCACCAGCCGGGCTCCGAGCCGGTCGGCGACCGCCACCGAACCCACGATCAGCGCCAGGCCGACGCCCGCGAGGACGACCCAGGCCGTCGCGACGCCGTTGCTGACCTCGCTCTCCGGTACGAAGACCTCCACGACCGCGATGTCCCCCGACCCCAGGGCGGTCGGCTGGAGCAGCGCCGAGCCGCCCCCGGCCAGCCGGACCGTCATCGCCCGCCCCAGCCGCCGGGTCTCCTCCACGGCGTGCACCCCGGCCCGCGTGGTACCGATCTCCACCGGCGCGCTGCCGCCGACCGGGGGCACGTGGACCGCCATCCGCCGGGCCGCGCCCATCTGCGTCGACTCCACGGCCTTGCTCAGCTGCCCGGGCTCGGTGGTGATGGAGAGGGTCGGCCCGATGGTGGCGGCCTGGCGCTCGGCGTTGGAGAAGGCCCGGTCGCTGGCCATCTCCTGGACGACGAGCCCGAGCGGTACCGCGAAGGCCACGACCACCATGGCCGTGACCGCAAGGCACACCTTGACCAGCGCCCACCTCATCGCGCGCTCACCGTGCCCGGCGCGCTCACAGCGGCGGCTCCAGCTTGACGCCGACCCCCCGCAGGGTGTGCAGGTACCGCGGGCGCGCGGCCGTTTCGCCCAGTTTGCGGCGCAGCCAGGACAGGTGCACGTCGATGGTCTGGTCGTCCCCGTAGGACTGCTGCCAGACCTCGGCGAGCAGCTCGCGCCGGGCCACGACCACCCCGGGCCGCCCGGCGAGGAAGGCCAGCAGGTCGAACTCCCGCCGCGTGAGGTCCAGTACGGCCCCGTCCAGCTCGGCCTGGCGCCGCAGCGGGTCGATGGCCAGCCCGCCCACCCGCAGCACGCGCGAGGGCGGTTCGGCCCCGGAGGCCGCGCGGGCGCGGCGCAGGACGGCGGACATCCGGGCGGAGAGGTGCTCCACGGAGAAGGGCTTGGTCAGGTAGTCGTCGGCGCCGTCGTTGAGGAGCCGGACGATCTCCGCCTCGTCGTCGCGCGCGGTGGCGATGATCACCGGTACGTCGGTGATGCCGCGCAGCATCTTCAGCGCCTCCGACCCGTCGAGGTCGGGCAGACCGAGGTCGAGGATGACCACGTCGAACCGGTGGTGGGCGACCTCGCGCAGTGCCTCCAGGGCCGTACCGACGCTGCGCACGGTGTGCGAGGCCTCGGTCAGGTGCCTGATCAGCGCCGAACGTACGAACTGGTCGTCCTCGACCACGAGCACACTTGCCATGGCCCGCACCGTAGTCCATTCGGGGGACCCCGCGGGGTGTCGGACCACCTGCGGGGCGGGTGGTGCAGTATGTGCCCTGATGCACCGAGGACTTGTTCACGCACTCGCCTGGACGCTGGCGACCGGGGCGGCGGTGACGCTGTCCTGGTGGGGCGTGCACACGGTCATGTCCGGAACGGCCTACGATCCGCCGCTCGCGGTGCCGCTCACCACGCAGCCGCTGTCCTCCTCGACGCACCGCGCGGCGGCGCCCTCCACCGGACCGGCCGCGGACGCCCCGTCCCCGTCCGCCGCGTCCCCCTCCCCCTCGGCCTCGCCCTCGCCCGCCGCCTCCGCCGCGAAGCCCCCGCAGAAGGCGGCCCCGCCGAGCCCGGACCCGGACGGGCAGCGGGGCGGCGGCGGGGATCCGGGCACGGTGAAGGCCTACCCCGTCACCGGTGGCCGGGTGGTCTTCGACCTCGGCACGTCCTCGGCCGAGCTGGTTTCGGCGACGCCGGACGCCGGCTGGCAGATGCAGGTGTGGAAGCAGCCGTACTGGATCCGGGTCACCTTCACGAAGGCGGGCCGGGAGATGTCGGTGTTCTGCACCTGGAACGGCCACCCGCCGATGGTGGAGACGTACGAGGGCTAGGGGGTCTCAGCGGAAGACCGACGGCGGGGGCTCCGGGGAGGCCACCGCCGACGCGTCCGCGACCGGGGCCGCGCCGCCCGCGAAATCGGCGAGGGCGCGGCCGTGCTCGACCCGGCCGGGATGCGGATCGCTCGCGACCCGGCGGGTGAACTCGGCGACCGGCAACTCCCGGTCGGCGGCCACCAGCACCGCGTTGCCGAACCGCTTCGCCCGCCACACCACCGGATCGGCGGCCAGCGCCAGGTGTCCGAAGCGCGAGGCGGCCGTCGCGATCTGACCCTTCAGGTGCGCGAGCGGTGGGCCGTCCGCGAGGTTGGCCACGTACCACCCCCCGGGCGCCAGGGCCCGGCGTACGTCGTCCAGGAACTCGGCGCTCGTCAGGTGCGCCGGGGTGCGCGCACCGCTGAACACGTCCGCGATCACCAGGTCGGCCCACCCGTCCGGGACCTTGGCCAGGCCCGCCCGCGCGTCCACCGCCCGGACCCGGACCCGCGCCTGCGGGTCCAGCGGCAGGTGTTCCCGTACGAAGGCCACCAGCGCGGCGTCGATCTCCACGACCTGCTGGGTGGAGCGGGGCCGGGCGGCGGCCGTGTAGCGCGCGAGGGTGAAGGCGCCGCCGCCCAGGTGCACCACGTTCAGGGGCTGGCGGGCGGGGGCGACGAGGTCGATGAGGTGGCCGATGCGCCGCTGGTAGGCGAAGTCCAGGTACCCCGGATCGGCCAGGTCCACATGTGACTGCGGGGCTCCGTCGATGAGCAGGGTCCAGGCCCGCGCGCGCTCCCGGTCGGGAGCCAGCTCCGCCGTGCCGCCGTCCACCTGCCCGACGACCGCCCCGGAGCCCGCGCTCCCGCGCTGCCTGCCACCGCCGCTGCCTCTGCCCTTGCCTGCCACGACCCCATTGTCGCCGGTCCGCGGCAGTCGTCAGCAGCAGTGGTCAGCGGCAGCGGTCGGCGGCAGCCGTCAGCGACAGTTGTCCGCCGCTTCGATCAGGCGGGCGGCCTCGCCGAGCGCGGCGCGCAACACCTCCGGGTCGGTGACCGGACCGACCGCTTCCGGGGGGAGCAGCCAGCCGGTGTCCCCGGCGGTCGGCGAGGCGTCGCCGAAGCGCATGCCGCGTCCGTTGGTCTGGGTGCACGCGCTGCCCGGCATGTCCCAGGCGTCGGCGGTGCCGGGCGGGACGAGGAAGCCGAGGGTGTCGCCGGACCCGTCGTGCAGCACCGGGCCGACCCCGCCGGCCCGGCTGGCGGCGCGGCGGATGATGTCCACGGCCTCCAGGCCCTGCCGGGTGGGCACGGTCACCAGGTCCGGCGCCTCGGCCGGAGCCTGCGGGGCGACCGGGGCCGCCGGGACCGCCGGAACCATCGGGGCGACCGGGGCCACCGCCACCGCCACGGCGGTCGCGGTCGGGACGGGGGTCGCGCCCGAAGACACGGGCGCGGTGTTCATTCCAGTGTTCTCCATGCCGCCCTCCACCAAGGGAACCCCTCCTCGATCCGCGTACGAGCGGGGCGGGAGTCACCTCACACCCCGCACGGGCTCAACGCGCGAAAACGTCAACGGGTGCGGTGGCAAGACGCTGCAAAGGATGGCAGTTCATGGCGGATCGCGGGTGAGATATCCCTTTTGTAGCCAAACACCGCGTCAGCCGCCCGCCTCTGGCGGTACGTTCATGCGCGCCGGACCTGCCCCATCCCGCGGAACCGGCGGTGCGTCCCTTGCCAGAGAGGCCACGTCCATGGCGGCGTTCCCCCACTCACCCAATCAGACGTTCCGGCGACTGCGCGACCGCAACTCCCCGGCCGAGTTCGCGGCCATGGTGCGCCGGGCCGCGAAGGAGATCGGAGAAACGGTTTCCTGCGACGCCCGCTACATCGGGCGCGTCGAATCCGGCGAGATCCGCTGTCCCAACTACGCGTACGAGCGGGTCTTCCTGCACATGTTCCCCGGCCGCACCCTGGCCGACCTCGGCTTCTCCCCGCGCGAGGCGGTCCGCGGCCGGTCCGCGCAGCGCTCCGTACCTTTCACCCCCAAGGAGAGCGACGTGCTGCGTCGCGCGTTCATGGCGGGCGGCTCCGCTACCGTGGCGGCCGCGACGCTGGGCCTCACCCTGCTCGGCGACGCCCGCCGGCTGCCCTCACGGGCCGGGGAGTCCGAGGCGGCCGCGGTCGAGGAGGCCGTACGCCAGATCCGGCTGCTGGACGACCGGCACGGGGCCGACGCCCTGTACCGCAAGGCCGCCGAGCCCCTGCGCACCGCCTACGCGCTGCTGGACGCGGGGGCCTCCCGGCAGTCCACCGAGGACCGGCTGCACGCGGGCGCCGGGGAACTGGCCATCTCCGTGGGCTGGCTGGCGCACGACTCGGGCCGCTTCGACGACGCCCGCTCGCACTACGCCGAGGCCCTCGCGACGGCCCGGGTCGCCGGGGACGCCGGCCTGGAGGCGCACGCCTTCAGCAACATGGCCTTCCTGGCGCGGGACTGCGGGCGTCCGCGGGAGTCCGTACGGGCGGCCCAGGCGGGCCGCCGCGCCGCCCGCTCCCTCGGTTCCCCGCGGCTGCTGGCGCTGCTCGCCCTGCGCGAGGCGGGCGGCTGGGCGGGGCTGGCCGACCGCAAGGCCTGCGAGGAGGCGCTGACCCGGGCGCACACGGAGTTCTCGCGGGGTACGGCGGCCGCCGACCCGGAGTGGATGTCCTTCTTCGGCGAGGCCGAACTGGAGTCCCTGGAGTCGCGGTGCTGGGCGGCGCTCGGGGAGCACGCCCGCGCGGCCCGGCACGCCCGCCGCGCGGCCGACCTCCAGGATCCGCACTTCGCCCGCAACGTCGCCCTCTACACGGCCGAGCTGGCCGACGACCTGGCCCGCGCGGGCGCACCCGACGAGGCGGCCTGGGCGGGCGGCCGGGTCCTGGACCTGCTCGCCGAGGTCCAGTCCACCCGGATCCGGTCCATGCTCTCGGGCACGGCCCGCGCCCTGGTCCCGCACCAGCGCAGCCCCCGCGTGGACGCCTTCCTGACCCGCCACGCCGCGGTCTGACCGCCCGGCCGCCGCGTCCGGCCGCTTCGGCCGCTTCGGCCGTCGACGTACCCGAAGACCGCGCGGTCCGGGTGCCGTCGCCCCCGCAGCCGCGCCGATCCCCCCCCAACCATCCGGCCCGACAAGGGACTTCGGCGCGGCCCCGGAGGGCGTCAGAGGTCCAGGTGGCCCGTGTCGTTCCAGCGCTCCAGGGCGGGGGCCCCGTACGCCCAGCCCAGGACCGACAGCGACGTGGGCTCCAGGCGGATGCGGGCGCCGAAGGAGGCCTCCAGGCCGAGCCAGCGGGCGGCCAGGGTGCGCAGGATGTGCCCGTGGGCGAAGACGAGTACGTCGCGCTCCGCCGAACGGGCCCAGGTGACGACCTCGTCCGCGCGGGCCGCGACGTCGGCCACGGACTCGCCGCCCGGCACGCCGTCGCGCCAGATCAGCCAGCCCGGACGGATCGCCTGGATCTCGGCCGGGGTCATGCCCTCGTAGTCGCCGTAGTCCCACTCCATCAGCGCGTGCCACGGGTCCGCCTGGGCGCCGAAGCCCGCCAGGTCGCAGCTCTCGCTCGCGCGCACCAGCGGGCTCGTGCGGACCTCCACGCCGGGCAGGCCGTTCCAGGGGGCGCGGGCGAGGCGCTCGCCGAGCAGTTTCGCGCCGCGCCTGCCCTCCTCCAGCATCGGCACGTCCGTGCGTCCGGTGTGCTTGCCGAGCTGGGACCACGCCGTCTGGCCGTGCCGGGCCAGGAGGATGCGGGGGGCCATAGGAACTCTCCCGGTAAGTAGTGGTTCGTACGACTTTGGGCGGTTGCGTCGTCCATCCATCATCCATCACATGAACACCAGGCAACCCACCCAGTCGCACAAGCGTCCTATCCCGTATGACTGATCGGCAGAAGCCCACCCGGTGGTGGGCCGAACTGCTGCTCCTGGGGCTCGTCTACGGCGCGTACACCGGTGGCAGACTCCTCGCCCGGGGCGACGTGCACCTCGCCGTCGGCCACGGCCTCTCCCTCCTGCGGACCGAGGAACTGCTGGGCCTCGATTTCGAACGGCCGCTCAACCGGCTGTTCTCGCGGCAGGGGCTGCTCGGCATACCCGCCGCCTTCATGTACGCCTCCCTGCACTACCTCGTCACCCCGGCCGTGCTGGTCTGGCTGTACCTGCGCCGGCCGCGGCACTACCGCTCCGCCCGCACCTGGCTCGTGGTCTCCACCCTCCTCGGACTCGTCGGCTTCACCCTGATGCCCACCTGCCCGCCGCGCCTGCTCGACGCCGCGCACGGGTTCAGCGACACGATGGCCCAGTACAGCGCCTACGGCTGGTGGGGCGCCGAGGCCAGCGCCCCGCGCGGGCTCGGGGGCCTGACCAACCAGTACGCGGCCATGCCGAGCCTGCACGTCGGATGGGCCCTGTGGTGCGGGGTGCTGCTCTGGCGGCACGGGCGCCACCCGCTGCTGCGCGCGCTCGGCGTCGCCTATCCCGCCGTCACCGCGCTCGTGGTCATGGGCACCGCCAACCACTACTTCCTGGACGCGGCCGCCGGGGCGGCCGTGATGGCCGCCGGGTACGCGATCACTCGCCGGCTGTCCACGCCGCGAGCGGCCCCCTGGGCGCCCCGGCGGGCGGCCCGGACGGCAGCCCGGGCAGCCGGTTTCCCCGGTACCGCCCCGATTGTCAGTGGCGGATGGGACACTTCCGCCCGTGAGCTCCTACCCGCCCAGCGGCCCGCCTCCGACGACGACACTGCGGCAGCGGCTCGCTGACCTGCGCGGCCCCGCCGTGCCGCCCCGCCCGCTCGACGCCCGCGCGTTGGCGGCGCTCGCCGCCAACCCCGGATGCGGCAGACGGGCCCTGCTCGACGGCGCCGGAGTGGACAAGACCGCCCTGGCCGCGGCCCTCGGCTCGCCCGCCGCCTTCGGCCAGTCGCAGTTCGCCATCATCCGCGGGAACTCCTTCGAGGCGAGGGTCAAGGGAGACGGCGGCGCCGAACTCCTGCGGCTCGTGCACGAGCACCTCGGCGCCGGATCCGAGCCCCCCGGCCCGGGCGCGCACGTCCCCGACCTGACGGCCGCCGGCCCCGAAGGCCGCGCCGCCCGCACCGCGCTCGCCCTGCGCGAGGCGACCGCCGCCGCGGCCGCGTCCGGTACGTGGACCCTGCTGGACCATCCGATGCTGGCCCTGGAGGTGGCGGGCTCCCCCGCCTACCTGGAGCCCGACGCCGTCGTGGTGCACCCCGACGGCCGCTGGACCGTCGTGGAGATCAAGTCGTTCCCGATGATCGACGGGGCCGCCGACGCCGCGAAGGTGGGCGCCGCCGCGCGGCAGGCCGCCGTGTACGTGCTGGCCCTGGAGAAGACCGCAGGGAAGCTGGCCTCCGCCGTGGTCGGGCACACCGCGCTCCTCGTCTGCCCGAAGGACTTCTCCAACATGCCCGCCGCCGCGCCCGTCGACATCCGCCGGGAGCGGGCCGTGACCCGGCGCCAGCTGGAGCGGCTGACCCGGGTCGAGGAGCTGGCCGCGGCCCTGCCCGAGGGGCTCAGCTTCGATCCGGAGCGCACCGCCGAGGAGCTCACCGAGGCGGTCGCGGCCGTCTCCGCCGCCTACGCCCCCGAATGCCTGGCCGCCTGCGAGCTGGCCTTCCACTGCCGGGAGCGGGCCCGCGCCGCCGGCGCGGTGACCGCCCTGGGCCGCTCCGTACGGGGGGAGCTCGGCGCGCTCACCACCGTCGGGGAAGCCCTCGCGGCCGCCGCCGGCTCCGGCGGTCCCGACGATCCGACGGCGGCCTCGCTGCACCACGCCGCCCGGCTGCGCGCCGAGGCCCTGGAGGCGGCCGGATGTCCCTGCTGACCACCCTCGCGCGACTGGAGGCCGTCCGGGCGGGCCGGGCCCGGCCGCTGGCGACCGTACGCCACCGGCACCTGAGCGAGCGCCCGATGGTCCTCGTGCCCCTGACCACGGCGGGAGAGGCCGGGGCCCCGCTGGGGGCGCTGGTCGGCACGGACCCCGCGGAGCCGCGGCTGCTGGTCGTCCCGCAGCCGCGCGACCGGGACCTGCGCTGGACGTTCCTGGCGGACCTCGCCGACGTGATCCTGCCGTACCTGGACGGATACGCGGACGACGTCGAGTACGTGGAGCGGACCGAGACCGATCCGGACACCGGCGCCAAGACCAAGGTCGCCGCCGAGCTCTGCCTGGACGCGCCGCAGCTGATCGTGCCGAGCCGGGCCGGGATCGAGTACGTACGGCTGCTGGGGCGGTCGATGCGGTTCCGGCGGACGGCCGAGGAGGATCCGGAGAACCCGTATCCGGCGCCCACCCGGGTACCGCTGCTGGGCCGCTGGTTCACGCACCTCGGCGAGCGCTCCCGCGTCCCCGGGGCCTCGATGCTGCTGTCGGCGACGGAGCTGCTCGCCCGCCACTGGGCCACCGGCCAGAGCAACCTGGAGGACCAGCACCTGGGCGCCCTGCTGTCGTGGATAGCCCCGCCGGAGGGCGAATCGGGCGCGGAGGCCGCCCTGCGCGCCGAGCTGGCCCGCGACCGCGAAGGGCAGCTGCTGGTGCCGCCCGCCGGGCCCGCCACGGACCCGGCCTTCGACAACAAGCTGCTGGCCCCGGCGATGGCCCGCTACGACGCGGCGCGCGCCGGGGGCGATCCGAAGGCCGTGGGCCGCGCCGAGGCGGCCGTCCGCGAGCTCGTCGCGGAGCAGATGCGGCCCACGTGGCGGGCCGTGTGGCAGTCGCTGGAGCTGCTGCGCGCGCTGCCGGCCGGGGAGCGGGCCGAGGAGCGCTGGACCCGCGACCGCTGGTCGTACACCGGCCACCGCGACCGGGTCCGGGCGGGCGAGCCCCCGCAGCCGCGCCGCGACGACGCGGTGACGGCGGCGCAGAAGCTGGCGACGCGCGAGACCGAGCAGGTGCGGCTCGACGCCCAGGAGGCGCTGGACGATCCGCTGGTGATGGCGGGCCGGAGGCTGGCGGGCGAGGCCTTCGCGGGCGAGGTCACCGAAGTCGTGATGGAGTGGACGGAGTCGAAGCGGCCGAGTCCGCGCCCGCTGGTGACGGTGGCCACGGAGGACCGTCCCCAGCTCGCGGAGGGCGGCGGCAAGGTGTTCCGCTCGCTGGAGGGCCGCCCGCAGGCGGCGCAGTTCGTCCGCTTCGAGGAGGACGGGCGGCTCGTGCTGCGGCTGCTGGACAAGATGGGCCGGGGCAGGGAGCCGGAGCCGGGCTCGGTGCCGGAGAAGGGCGACCGGGTCTGCTGGACGCTGTTCGAGCACGACGCGCGCGGCGGCCCGAAGCTGCCGGACCCGGAGAAGACCCCGTGGACGCACGGCGGCCCGCCCGGATCCGCGACCGCCCCTCCCCTGCCCGACGCCGTGACGGACGAGGACATCCTGTGAGCACCGCATCCAAGCAGCGATTCGACCCGGGGGCCGCGGCCGCCGAGGCGACCGCCGCCATCCTGCGCGACACCCTGCACGGCAGTGAGCGCGGCGTGGTCGTCGACTCGCCGCCCGGGGCCGGCAAGTCCACGCTCGTGGTGCGGGCCGCCCGGGAGCTGGCCGCGGCCGGGCGCCGGCTGATGGTGGTCGCGCAGACCAACGCGCAGGTCGACGACCTGGTGCTGCGCCTCGCCGACAAGGACCCGGAGCTGAAGGTCGGCCGGCTGCACAGCAGCGAGGGCGACGCCTACGATCCGGCGCTGCGCGAGCTGCCCTCGGTCACCCTCTCCGCCAAGCCGCAGGACCTCGCGGAGCTGCCGGTCACCATCTCGACGGCGGCGAAGTGGGCGTACGTGAAGGACGCCGAGCCCTGGGAACACGCCATCGTCGACGAGGCGTACCAGATGCGCTCCGACGCGCTGCTGGCCGTGGCCGGGCTGTTCGACCGGGCGCTGTTCGTGGGCGACCCGGGGCAGCTGGACCCGTTCAGCGTGGTCGGCGCCGAGCAGTGGGCCGGGCTGTCGTACGACCCTTCGGCGAGTGCCGTCAGCACCCTGCTGGCGCACAACCCGCAGCTGCCGCAGCACCGGCTGCCGGTGTCCTGGCGGCTCCCGGCTTCGGCCGCGCCGCTGGTGTCGCGGGCGTTCTACCCGTACACGCAGTTCCGCAGCGGTACGGGCCCGGGCGAGCGGCGGCTGTCGTACGGGGTGGCCGGCGACGGCTCGGGCCCGGACCGGGTGCTGGACGAGGCCGCCGAGTCGGGCTGGGGCCTGCTGGAGCTGCCCGCGCGGCACACGCCGCGGACCGACCCGGAGGCCGTACGGGCGGTGGCCCTGGTGGTCCGGCGGGCGCTGGACCGGGGCGCGGTGACGGCGGACGAGCAGTCCGAGGTGCCCACGGCGCTGACCGCCGGCCGGATCGCGGTCGGCACGGCGCACCGGGACCAGGCGGCGGCGGTCCGCGCCGCGTTGGCGGAGCTGGGCGTCACCGGGGTCACGGTGGACACCGCGAACCGGCTCCAGGGGCGGGAGTACGACCTCACGGTGGTGCTGCACCCGCTGTCGGGCCGCCCGGACGCGACGGCCTTCCACCTGGAGACGGGCCGTCTGTGCGTCCTGGCCTCGCGGCACCGGCACGCCTGCGTGGTGGTGGCCCGGGCGGGGATAGCGGAGCTGCTGGACGAACACCCCTCCACGGAACCGGTCCAGTTGGGCGTGACGGTGAAGTTCCCGGACGGCTGGGAGGCCAACCACTCGGTCCTGGCCCACCTGGCGGAACACCGCGTGCCCTGGAAGCCCTGACGGGGCCCGGGGCGGCGCGGAACACCGCGTGCCCTGGAAGCCCTGACGAGGCCCGGGGCGGCGCTCTTGCGCGGCGTTGGACAATGGAGGGTGGCCCGGAAGGATCCCGAACGCGCAGCAGGAGGACACGCATGGCAGAGCCCGAGCGGACGACCGAGCGGAAGCCGCGGCCCGCGCCGCTGCTCTTCGAGCCCTCGGAGGCCGCCACGGACCCGGAGCACTTCTTCGACCTGGAGTCGATCGAGGACCCGCGGGAGCTGCTGACCCGCGCCACCGAGCTGACGCTCGCCTTCCGGGCGGCGCAGGAGCGGGCGGTGGAGTTCCAGGCCCTGGCCGCCGCACAGCTCGCCGATCCGCGCCGGTTCGACCGGCTGCCGCCGGCGGAGATCGCCGCGCAGGCGGACTGGACCGAGGACTACGCGCTCAAGATGATCGAGTTCGGCGAGTCCCTCCAGCGCGAAGCGGGCCCGGACGCCCGGTAGGAACCTGCGGGGCCGCATCTGGCATATGCGGGGCGCAACATAGCCCACCATCCCCCGTCCTGTCCGGGTTTTCCGTAACTCCTGGAAACCAACTCGCTACCCCCGGTACACCGGAACGTATGACGACGCTGACGACGGCCCCCGCCTGCCCCGCCCCGCACGCACGCACCGCCACCCACGTCACCCCCCAAGGCGCCGCCTGGCTCGCCTCCGCGTCGGCGCACCCGCACAGCACCCTCGCGCGCTGGGAGGCCCGGGCCACCGCCCCCGCCGTGCTGCCCTGCGGGACCGCCTTCGACGTCGTCAACGTCCCGCTCGTCGTCGGCCGCCGCATGCTCGACCTGCTCTGGGCCGAGGGCCCCGGCTCCGGGCCCGTCGCCGTGCACCGCGGGCGGATGCTGCTCTTCGCCGCCACCGGGACCGCGCACCGCCTCCCCGCGCTCCTCGCCTGGGAGGAATGGGGCGCCTCCGTACCCGCGCCGCTGTGCCACGGCCGCGGCGACGCCGTCACCGTGCCCCCGCTCGACGCCACCCCCGGGCCCTCCCGCTGGGTCGTCGCCCCCGACACCCGCTCCCCGTGGCTGCCCGGACCCGAGGCACTCCTGTGGGCGTACCTGCGCGCCGCCCGAGCTGCGGATATCGATTTTTCCTTCCGGCCATCTCCCTGCTAATGTCTTCCTCGTCAGCAAGCGCCGCTAGCTCAGTTGGTTAGAGCAGCTGACTCTTAATCAGCGGGTCCGGGGTTCGAGTCCCTGGCGGCGCACAGACGGAAGAAGGCCCCCACGCGAGTGGGGGCCTTCTTCGTGTTCCCCTGCCGCGGCACTACGTCGTGATCTTGACCGTGTACGCGCCCGACGGGGTGCGATCCGCCACCTCGATCCTGATCCGCTCCCCCGGCACCGTGAACGCCTCGCCCACCTCCAGCGGTGCGTCCGCCAGCGGCGGGTACACCGAGCGGTCCCAGCACGCCTCCGAGTCCGGATGCCCGTCGAGCACCTCGATGGGCCCGCCGCCCGACGCCGCCTCGTTGCGCACCCGGTAGACCAGGACCCCCTCCGTGCAGGTGTCCCCGTCGTTGCCGGCGGAGCCCCGCGCCTCGACCGCGATCGCGCTGCCCGTACCCGTACGGATCACCGCGAGCCGGGTCCCGCCCGAGGCGCCCGGCGCCGGGGCCTGGGCCAGCGGCAGCAGGGTGTGCAGAGAGGAGCCGGACTGCACGCAGTCCACCTGGGAGGAGTCCAGCCAGCCCAGCTTCCACTTGTTCCAGGCGAAGAGGTCCGGCGCCATCCCGAACTGGCTGCCCATGACGTCCCAGTCGCCGACGTACGTGTCCCAGTCGCCCTTGCCGTCGCTCGGCCGGTGGTAGAGGTCGGGCAGGTCGAAGACGTGCCCGGTCTCGTGCGCGAGGACGTTGCGGTCCGGCGGGTGCCGCTCGAAGACGGTCACGATCCGCCGCAGGTCCGTCCCGTCCGCCCGGATCGGCCGGTCGAAGTTGACGACCTTGGTGGCGTCCGAGTCCACCCCGGGCGCGTCCGGGTCGGCGACGAAGTACACGACGTCGTACTGCGAGAAGTCCACCTCGCGGTCGGCGGCCGCGACCGCGTCCCGCAGGTAGGCCGCCCGGTCCTGGGCCGCCCAGTCACGCTGTATCCCGTACGCCGTCGACGGCTTGGGCATCGGGATCCACCGCTGCTGCGGGTGCGGCTCCAGACGGAACCTCCCGTAGGAGGCGCGCTCGAAGAAATCGCTGGTCGCGGGGAAGTAGTCGCCCGTCAGCTGCTCGGTCGTCAGGGTGGTCCGGTGGTCGGGGAAGGAGAGGAAGACCATGACCGCGTGGAGGGTGCGCTCCGGCTTGGGGTAGGCGCGGTTCCAGGTGTCGAGACCCAGGGAGTGGTGCGCCGAGGTGCGGGTCAGGGCGCACGGCCCCGCCCCCGGATCGGCGACCGCGGGACCTGCGACGAGCGACATGGCGGCGAGCGCCGTCAAGGAGGTGAGCGCCGCCGCCGTGCTTCTCATGCGGGAGCGTTCCACTCCCCCGGGTGTCTGCTGTCGCGGCACATCGACCTCCGGTGGTGGATTCGTACCATCTCGCTCCACCTTGGGGGGATTGTCTTACTAATGCCCTGTTCCGCTGCCCCACACGAGTGAGCACTACGGCAAGCCGGTGACCCGGGGGGTTCACCCACATGCCTACAGAACGTCACGACCGATCACCGGAGATCATCGGGGAACTTCCGCTGCTCAGAGCTGTGCAGAAACGATCGCCCGGGATCTGCCCGAAGAGGCGTCAGCACGCCGAAGTCCCGTGCCCCGCACGGCGACGCCGCTGGATAGGGCCGTACGGTGCCTCTATGATCGGCACACTTTCCTGCACGGACACTCACGAGCACTGCGGGAGCCAACGGTGAGCGGAACCTCAGAGGGAACCGGTTCGGCGGCCGACAGCATCCGATCGGCCACTACGGAGCGTCACCAAGCAGTGCCGGCCGTGCCGTCGGCGCCGACCCGGACCGAGTCCGAACTGCGCGATTACCGGGCCGCCTTCAACGCGGCCCACCTCGCCATGGCCGTCGTCGACCGCTCCGGACACGTCGTCGCCGCCAACGCGGCCCTGGCCGGGCTCCTCGGCGCGGAGCCGCACGCACTCGTCGAGCAGTGCGCGGCCGACCTGGTCGACCTGGGCGCCGAGGCCCGTACCTGGCAGGCGTACCAGGAGGTGCTGCGCGGCCGCCAGGCACGGCTGCGCTGCACCCGACGGCTCAAACACCCCGACGGGCACTCGCTGTGGACCGAGGTCACCCTCGGGCCCGTGCCCGGCACCCGGGACGTGCTGCTGTCCGTGGCCGACATCAGCGACCGCCGCGACCTCCAGGCCCGGCTGCGGCACCTCCAGATGCACGACCCGGTGACCCGGCTGCCCAACCGGGCGCTGTTCTTCGAGCGGCTCTCCGCCGCCCTGGAGGCCTCCTCGTACGAGCAGGGCGGGACGGGCCGGATCGGCCTGTGCTACCTCGACCTCGACGGGTTCAAGGCCGTCAACGACACCCTGGGCCACCGGGTCGGCGACCGGCTGCTGACCGCCGTCGCGGCCCGGCTGACGCAGTGCGCCGACCAGTCCGGGTACGGGCGCACCGGCGGGCACCTGGTGGCGCGGCTCGGCGGCGACGAGTTCGCCCTGCTGGTCGAGGACTCCACCGGCACCGAGCAGCTCGCCGACCTGGCGCAGAGCGTACTGGCCGCCGTACAGGAGCCGTTCGACCTGGCCGGGCAGCGGCTCTCGGTCTCGGCGTCGATCGGCGTGGTGGAGCGGGCCGCGGCCGGGACCTCGGCGACCGGGCTGATGCAGGCCGCCGACACGACCCTGTACTGGGCGAAGGCCGACGGCAAGGCCCGCTGGACGCTGTTCGACCCGGAGCGCAACGCGCACCGGATGACCCGCCAGGCCCTGACCTCGACCCTGCGGCCGGCCGTGGAGCGGGGCGAGTTCCAGCTGGAGTACCAGCCGCTCGTGGACCTGGAGAGCGGCGCGGTGCGCGGGGTGGAGGCGCTGGTGCGCTGGAACCACCCGCAGTTCGGCATGCTGACGCCGAATCGGTTCATCGGGATCGCCGAAGAGGACGGCTCCATCGTCCAGTTGGGACGGTGGGTCCTGCGGACCGCCTGCCGGCAGGCGAGGCGCTGGCAGATCGAGCAGCCGAGCGACTCCCCGGTCTTCGTCTCCGTCAACGTGGCGGTCCGCCAGGTGTGGGACTCCGACCTCGTCGGAGACGTGGCGGAGATCCTGGCCGAGACCGGGCTGGCCCCGCAGCTGCTCCAGCTGGAGCTGACGGAGTCGGCGGTGATGGGCTCCGCCGGGCGGCCGCTCCAGGCCCTCCAGGCGCTGAGCGACATGGGCGTGCGGATCGCCATCGACGACTTCGGCACCGGGTACTCGAACCTGGCGTACCTGAGCCGGCTGCCGGTCTCCGTGCTGAAGCTCGACGGCTCCTTCGTACGGGGCTTCCGCTACGAGGAGGGCACCCACCCGAACCCGGCCGACGAGACCATCGTCGAGGCCCTGGTGCAGCTCGCGCACCGGCTGGGGCTGACGGTCACGGCCGAGTGCGTGGAGACCGCCGGTCAGGCGGCCCGGCTGCGGCGCGTCGGCTGCGACACGGGGCAGGGCTGGCTGTACTCGCGCGCGGTGGCCCCGGAGCTGATCGCCGAGATGATCGGCACCCGCCCCGGGGCGTGACCCTGCGGGGCGGTGTACGGGGCCGCTGCGCGGAGCCCTCTCCCCGCCCCGCCCTTCCTCCGTTCCTCCCCCAGCTACCGCTGGGAGGTGCCCCCAGGGCTCCGCCCGGACCCCTCAGAGGCTGCGCACGAAGGCGGTGAACGCCTCCGGGGCCACCGTGAAGGCGGGGCCTTCGGGGTTCTTGGAGTCCCGGACGGCGACACCGCAGGGCTGGGTGGCGACCTCGACGCACTCACCGCCGGTGGGGCCACTGTACGAGGCCTTGCGCCAGGCGGCGGCGCCGAGGGGGGCGCACTCGACGCAGTCGCCGCCATTGGTACCGCTGTAGGACGACTTACGCCACTGCACGCTCAACAGGTCCACACGGGTCCCCATAGCGTTCCTCCATTACGCGTGCGATCAGAAGGGCCGATTCCTCCGGCGGGAGGGCCGCGGCTTGCAGCCGAGCGTATCCGACCGAACGTTCCCTGATCACTTGCGGATTGGCCGTCATATGGCCCGAGTCATAGCTCTCCGCGTAGAAGAGATCAGGGTCGCCGTCGAAACGGAGGAGGTTGAACGACCCCATCATCCCGCTGTGTTCGCCGGTCGAGAAGGGGAGCACCTGGATCTGGATCCAAGGCCGACCGACGAAGCTCAGCAGATGGGCCAATTGCTCCCGCATGACCTCGCTGCCGCCGACGTTGCGATGAGGCTCCGCCTCGTCCAGCACCACCAGGAGCACCGGCGGCACCTCCCGAGCGAGTATGCGCTGCCGTTCCAAGCGCGCCGCCACGATCCCGTCGACCCTGTCCGGATTCTCCACGGCCAGCAGCGCCTTCGCGTACGCCTCCGTCTGGAGCAGCCCGTAGACCAACTGCGACTGGAACGTGGAGATGTACGTCGCCCGGGCTTCCATCTCCGCGTACGGCTGGAACCACGTCGGCAATACGCTCCGCAGGACCAGGCCCACCAGGCGGGAGAAGTGGCCGTCGGTGCCGAGCGCCGCGTCCACCCGCTCCGAGAAGTCCCGGGTCGGGACCCGTTTCGTCGTTTCGATCTGGCCGATCAGTGAGCCGGTGCAGTAGACGATCCCGCCCAGCGCCGCCTGTTTCAGATTGGCGGCCTCTCTCAGCCGGCGCAGTTCGTAGCCGTAGTAGTCCAGCGGCGAGGCGCTGGGGTCGAGGTCGCGGGCCAGGACCAAGGGACGGTCACCCCCATCGAGACGCGGGTCGGATTCACCTGTGGCCGAGCGTAGCGAGACCACCACGCAGCGGTGTCCGGAATCCGGCAACCATGTGACACACCTCCGCCCCGCACCGGGGGAACCGGGTGCGGGGCGGGGTGTCGCTCGGCGCGGGGTGGGGGGAGATCAGCAGGCGCCGAGGTCCTTCCAGACACCCCACTCACCCGTGGTGCCCGGGGTCTCGTTCTGCGTCCACCACTGGGCCTTGTACTTGCGGCCGTTGTAGGAGACCTCCTGGCCACCGGTGTAGACCGTGCCCGCGACGTACGCCGGGGTCGAGCCGCAGCCCGTGGTCGGCGGGGTGGTCGGCGGCGTCGTGGGCGGGGTGGTCGGCGGGGTCGTCGGAGGCGTGGTGGGCGGAGTGGTCGGGGGCTGCGTGGTGCCGCCGAGGGCGTCCGAGATCTGGTTCAGCAGCGTGGTGTTGTTGTCCAGGCCGAGCAGGGAGTACATCATCGCTCCGGCCAGACCGCGCTGCTTGCCGTAGTCGACCCGGGCCTGGATGGACTTCTGGTTCAGGCCGGTGAAGAACTCGCCGTCCTTGTAGAAGTACGAGGCCTTGGCCTGGTCGTCCCAGAAGGTGGCCGACGGGTTGTCGACGATCCCGCCGAGCTCCTTGTAGTTGGCGATGCCGGCCTGCTGGCTGGTGGGCCGGGCGCCGGAAGCACCGGTCGCGGGCTGGGCGAGGCCGCCCGCCGTCCCGGCGGGGACGCCCTTCCAGCCGCGGTAGTAGAACTCGTAGCCCAGCGTCAGCTTGTTGGCCGGGAAGCCGCCGGCGATGCCGTAGGCCGGCTTGCCGTCGATCCAGGAGTCGATGGCGTTGTCGATGCTGTACTTCTCGGTGCCCGGGGCGATCGGGTCGGTCGGGTCGTTGGTGCCGGAGTACAGCGGGGACTGGTGGTACGTCGGCCCGTCGCCGTCCCAGGCGCCGTGCATGTCGTACGTCATGATGTTCGCGTAGTCGAGGTACGCGCCGATCTTGTCCGTCTCGATGTACTTGATCTTGTCCTGGCCGGCCGGGAGGGCCGAGGTCAGCAGGTACTTCTTGCCGCCGTTGGCCGCGCCGTACGCGTCGAGCTGCTCGCGGAACTCCTTGAGCAGGAGCGTGAAGTTCTGCTTGTCCTCGGGGGCGTAGTGGTTGCCCAGGTGGCCGCCGGAGGAGCCGGGGTACTCCCAGTCGATGTCGATGCCGTCGAAGATGCCGGCCGCGCTGCCGGGGCCGCCGTAACCGCCCTCGACCGGCAGGTTGCCCTTGATGTACTGGTCGATGCAGGAGGAGACAAGCTTCTTGCGGGAGGCGTCGGTCTTGGCCGCGTCGCTGAAGTACTTCGAGTACGTCCAGCCGCCGATCGAGATGTTGATCTTCAGGTTCGGGTACTTGGCCTTCAGCTGCTTGAACTGGTTGAAGACGCCGACGATCGGCTGGTCCCACTTGTCGGCGACCCCGCTGACGCTGTCCGCGGCGCTGAAGGACTTCTGGTAGTCGGCGTACGAGTCGCCCGCGCCGTCACCGGCGTTGGGGTTGTTGTCGTCGCCCGCCGCCTTGTTCGCCTCGAAACAGGTGAGGTTGGTGGGGTGGATGTTGCCGAACGAGTAGTTGATGACGTCCAGCTTGCCCGCTATGCCGCGGGTGTCGAGGTGCTTGGGGTAGAAGGCGTTCCCGTACACGCTCCACTGGTCGTAGTACGCGATCTTGACGTTGCCGCCTGCGCCCGCGGCGACGGCCGAGTCGGCGGCCTGCGCGGTGCCGAGCCCCGCGAAGCCAGCCAGCGCTCCGGCTGCCAGCGCGGCCGTGGCGGCGGCCGCGATGAGGGGTTTACGGATGTGCATGAACTGCCTCCGGGGGGTGGGAGGGGGAAGCGAGTGGTTCGGGTGGGAGAAGTGATAGCGATCACCCGAGGTCCGCGTCAATGGTTTGGACCAAAGAAGGACTAGACCACTCGCCGCGCAAACGCCCTTGTCAGAGCCTTGCGGGCAGAGAAAAAACCGCCCGCCACCCCGGGTGACGAGCGGTTTAAGGGTGCCTTAGGACACCCTCCCGCAAGGTTTCGGCAACAAACCAGCCGAACTCCGTTCGCGCGCGTTCCATCAGCTCACGGGGCTACCACCGGCATCCCGTACGCGTCCGCGACGAGTTCGTACGAGCGCAGCCGGGCCGCGCCGCCATGGGCGTTGGCGGTCAGCATCAGCTCGTCGGCACCCGTGCGCTTGGCCAGGTCGTCGAGCCCGGTGCGGACCTCTTCGGGCGTGCCGTGGACCACGTTCGCGAGCCAGCCGTCCACGAACTCCCGCTCCAGCGGGGAGAACGCGTACGCCGCCGCCTCCTCGGGCGTCGGGATCAGCCCGGGCCGGCCGCTGCGCAGCCGCAGCATCGACAGGGCGCCGGTGAGCACCTGGGCGCGGGCCTGCGCGTCGGTGTCGGCGGCGAGCGCCGAGACCCCGATCACGGCGTACGGGGCGTCCAGCACGGCCGAGGGGCGGAAGGTCTGGCGGTAGAGGTCGAGCGCGGGCAGGGTGCCGGCCGCCGAGAAATGGTGGGCGTACGCGAACGGCAGGCCGAGCTCGGCGGCGAGGCGGGCGCTGAACCCGGAGGAGCCGAGCAGCCACAGCGGCGGCCGCCCGGCGGGGCCCTGCACGGGACCCGGCACCGCGTGGACGCGGGCGTACGGGTGCCCGTCGGGGAAGTCGTCGTCGAGGAAGCGGGTGAGCTCCACGAGCTGCCGGGGGAACTCCTCGGCGGCCTCGTCGAGGCGGCCGGGTCCGCGCAGGGCGGCGGCCGTGCGGCCGTCGGTGCCGGGGGCGCGGCCGAGCCCGAGGTCGACGCGGCCCGGGGCGAGCGCCTCCAGGGTGCCGAACTGCTCCGCGATGGCGAGCGGCGCGTGGTTGGGCAGCATGACCCCGCCCGAGCCGAGCCGGATGCGGGAGGTGTGCGCGGCGAGGTGGGCCAGGATCACCGCCGGGGAGGAGCTGGCCACCCCGGGCATCGAGTGGTGCTCGGCGACCCAGTGGCGGTGGTAGCCGCGGGACTCGGCGAGGCGGGCGATGGCCACGCTCGTGCGCAGGGAGTCGTGGGCGGTGCTGCCGCTGCCGACCGTGACGAGGTCGAGCACCGAGAGCGGCACCGGCGCGTCACCGCGTATGACACCCCGGATCGGATCCGCTTGGG
Source organism: Streptomyces vinaceus (assembly GCF_008704935.1). Lineage (NCBI taxonomy): Bacteria > Bacillati > Actinomycetota > Actinomycetes > Kitasatosporales > Streptomycetaceae > Streptomyces > Streptomyces vinaceus. The sequence goes on along the minus strand of NZ_CP023692.1, from coordinate 4,720,298 downwards.
CCCCGCGGGCTCCGCGATCTTCGCGGCCGCCCGCGTCCGCACCCCGACCCGCGTCCCGACCCGCGTCCCCGGTGTCACTCATAGTCGCTCCCGCCTCGCTTCGCCGTCCGTACGAAGAACTCGAACCATCGGTGGCGCGCGGGCATTCCCGGCATCCCCGGACAGCGGGCGTGACCTTGGCATATGCCAATGGTGCAGGCGCAGGCAGGGGGGCGCGAATGAGCCATCAATCTCCTCAACAGGCGCTCCACGTGGGCCTCTTGATGGCTATCGTGGTAAGGCAAGCGGTAACAACCTGCTAGGGGGAAACCGTGGCGCTGAAGCCCGAGCCGACCGCGCCGTTCCACTCGGTGCAGTACGCCCTGCGCGTACTCGAAACGATCGCCCGCCATACCGGCGGCGTGACCGACGTACAGATCGCGCGCGAGACCGGCCTGCCCGCGGCCCACCTCGCACCCATGCTCCTCATGCTGCGCCGCGAGGGGTACGTGCTCCAGGTGTCGGACGGCGCCTACGCCATAGGCGACTCGCTCGTCCTCCTCGGTTCCGGGGTGGACAGGCAGCAGGCCCTCCAGAACAAGCTCCAGGACACCCTGGACCGGCTGCGCGACTCGGTGGGCGCGGCGGTCTACATCAGCCGGTACGTGGACGGCGAGGTGAAGATCACCCAGTTCGCGGACAGCCCGCGCACCCCGAAGGTGCACGAGTGGGTCGACTTCCGCTCGGCGGCGCACGCCAGCGCGGTCGGCAAGTGCCTGCTGACGCAGCTCGACCAGAACGGGCGGCGCGACCACCTCTCGCGACACAAGATCGCCCGGCTCACGTCGAAGACGATCGTGAACGAGCGGATCCTCTTCTCCAAGCTGGACGCGCAGCCGGCCACGGTTCCGGTGCTGGACCTCCAGGAGTACGCGGTGGGTACCGTCTGCGCCGCGGTGCCGATCACGGCCGGGGCCTCGGTGGGCTGCCTGGCCCTGTCGATGCCGGTCGAGCACGCGCACCGGCTGCGGGCCGCGGCGGAGGAGCTGAACCGGAAGGCCGCGCCCCTGCTGCTGTCGCTCACGCTCTGAGCCGCCGGGGGCCCGAGCCGCCGGGCGGGACGAGTACGGAAAACACTTCGGGCGGTTCCCGGTGAACCGGGAACCGCCCGAAGTACAGGTGCGCCGCCAGGGACTCGAACCCCGGACCCGCTGATTAAGAGTCAGCTGCTCTAACCAACTGAGCTAGCGGCGCCTGACAGAGAAAATACTACCTGCTCCTCAGGGGTGCTCAAAACCAGTACCCGCGTACGCCGGGATCAGGGTCGGCGCGCGGGTCGGCGCGCGCGGGTCAGCGCTCCAGGAGCTCGGCGCGGCCGTGCGCCTCGTACGCCGCCAGCAGGGCGGCGAGGTCCTCCGGTTCCAGGGGCCGGTAGCCGGAGCCGCCCGGCGGGGACCACCACACCGGGTCCGGGCAGCGGAATCCGGAACGGCGCAGCGCGGCCCGGTGGATCTTGTTGGTCGCCGTCACCGGCATGGACTCCACGATCCGCACGTAGCGCGGGGACATCTTCGTGCCCAGGTCCGGCTGGGCGGCCAGGAACGCCGAGAAGGCCTCCGGCGAGAACCGCTCCCCCTCCTCCAGGGCGAGTGCCGCCATCACCTGGTCGCCGGCGACCTCGTCCGGCACCGCGTACACGGCGACCGCGACGGCCGCCGGCCAGCGCGCCAGGATGTTCTCGATCACCGCCGCCGCGAGGTTCTCGCTGTCGACGCGCAGCCGGTCGTCCGTACGGCCCGCGAAGTAGAGGAACCCGTCGGCGTCGCGGAAGAAGAGGTCGCCCGTCCAGTACCAGCCGTCGCGGGTCCGGGCGGCCTGCGCCTCGGGGTTGCGCCAGTAGCCCTCGAACAGGCTCCGGCCGCGGTTGACCAGCTCGCCGATGGCCGCGGAGCCGTTGAGGAGGCGGCCCCGCGCGTCCAGCTCGGCGGGCGGGCACTCCGTACCCGTCTGCGGATCGATCACCGCCAGGTCGTCCCCGGCCCCGGCCCGGCCGAGGGCGCCCGGCGGGGTGTCCGGGGTGCGCTGGACGGAGGCGCCGCCCTCGGTGGCCCCGTACCCCTCCACCAGCCGGACCCCGAACCGCTCGGCGAAGCGGGCCGCGTCCACGGCCCCCGCCTCGGTGCCGAAGCCGAGGCGCAGGGAGTGCTCGCGGTCGTCGGGGCGGGGCTCGGTGGCCAGCAGGTACTGGACGGCCCGGCCGACGTAGGTGAAGTACGTCGCCCCGTACGCGCGGACGTCGTCCAGGAAACCGGAGGCGGAGAAGCGGGGGCGCAGGGCCACGGACGCGCCCCCGGCGAGGGCGGGCAGCCAGTCGGCGATGACGGCGTTGCCGTGGAAGAGCGGCATGCAGACGTAGTGGACGTCTTCGGCGGTGACCGAGAACTGCCGGACCAGCGAGTCCGCGGCGGCGGCCAGCCGGCCCTGGCTGCAGACGGCGGCCTTGGGGGCGCCGGTGGAGCCCGAGGTGAAGTAGAGGAGGAAGCGGGAGCCGGGGGCGGGGGCGGCGAGCACCGCCTCGCCCGGCTTCGCGCCCGCGTAGGGGGCGAGCAGGGCGGCGTACTCCTCGGAGTCGGTCACGAGGATGCGTACGCCGGGCAGGTCGAGGCCGCGCAGCAGCGGCAGGTGGGCGCGCTCGGTGACCAGGATCCGGCAGTCGGTGTGCAGGATGTCGCGCGCCAGCTCGGGACCGCGCCGGGTGGGGTTGATCCCGGCGACGGCGGCCCCGGCGAGGGCCGCCGCGCCGAGCCAGAAGGGGAACTCGGGTGTGTTGTCGAGCAGCACCCCGATGTGCGGTTCGGCGTCCCGGCCCGCCGGCATGAGGTCGACGAGCAGCGCGGCGCGCGCGGCGGCCTCCTGGGCGCACCGGTGGCGGCCGAGGACGGCGGTGTGCGTACTGCCGCCGTACATCAGCCCCGGCCGGTGGTCGCCCCATTGGCGCGCTATGAGCTCCGCCACGGTTCCGGGTGTCGTCCGCATGGAGCCGGAGGGTAGCTGACGCGACGTCAGAAATGAACGGGCCCGGCCCGCGGGTCAGAACTGGACGTCGGAGCAGGCGTAGAAGGCCATGGGGGTGTCGTTGACGGTCCAGACGGCGAGGATCATGTGCCGGCCGGTCTTCCCGCTCGGCATGGTGCCCTGGTGGACGGTGGTCATGGCGGGCCGGGCGCCGTTGTAGGCGACGGTGAGGAAGGGCTGGGATTCGAGGGCGGCGCGGGTGAGGGGCTTGGTGGGGTCCCAGCCGTTCTTGGTGACGTAGTACTTGAAGTCGGTGGTGGAGTGGTTGGCGGTGAACTGCCACCGGAAGGCGTAGCTCTGCCCGCTGGTCACCTTGGTGGTGGGCCAGGCGCCGCCGCGCGGGTCGTCGAGCTGCGCGAACTCGCTGTGCCCGCCGGAACATATCTGGCCGTCGGCCGGACCGGCGGCGGGGAAGCCCTTGTAGCCCTCGACGCTCTGCGGCTCCCACTGGATCGGGCCGCAGTCGGGGACGGTCTTGTTGGCGCAGAGCTTCTGGCGGCTGATGGGGGTGTCCGTGTAGCCGTGGCTGTTCGCGGTGGGGGCGCTGAGCAGCGCCAGGCCGGCGATGACGCCGAGTCCGAGCGTGGCGGCGCCGGCTCGTCTGGGCATGCGGATGGAACGCATGATGCTCCTTGAACGTGGGGGGAGGTCCGATGAGAGCGTGCGCACGCGTGGGGATGTAGGTCTAGACCAAGTACCAGGCTATTGACGGGAGTTGGCCATGTCCAGACCAATGGGAGAACGGGTGGCCCGATGTATACCGGCCACCCGTTCTCCGTCAGCTGCGCTTGTTCCGGCTGTTGCGCCCCTCGGGCCTCTTACTCGGGGCGCCCCGTGTAGAAGGCGACGGTGAGGTCCTTCACGAGGGCCTTGCGCTCGTAGTCGTCGAGCTCGACGAGCCCGCGCGAGGTCAGCCGGTGGACGGTGTCGTCGACGGCGTCCACGACCGAGGTCAGCACCGTGTCCCGGTGCTTGGCGTCGATCGCCGCGACCCGGCGCCGCCGCATGGCCTCCGCGACCTCGGGGGCGTACTCGATGCGGGTCGGCTGCGCCGAGTACACCTCGATCCCGACCGCCTCGGTCTCGGTCGCCAGCATCCGGGTCAGCGCGTCGCCGACGGCTTCGGAGTCGCGCAGGGTGGGGGCGTCCTCGTGGAAGGCGTCGGCGGGCAGCTGGGACAGGACCCTGGCCATGGCCGATTCGACCTGCTCGGCGAGGTATTCGGTGTGGTCCTCGACGGCGAGGGTGGCCCGGGCCGTGTCCTTGACCTGCCAGACGACCTGGACGACCACCCGCAGGGCCAGCCCGCCGGAGTCCACGGCGGGCATGGGCTCGCTGCGCCAGTGGCGCAGCCGGACGTCGACGCGGCGGCGCAGCAGGAGGGGGCTGACCCAGGTGAGGCCGGTACGGCGGACGGTGCCGCGGTAGCGGCCGAAGAGGGTGAGCACCCAGGCGTGGCCGGCCTTGGCGCGGCCGAGTCCGCCGAGCGCGAGCAGCGCGACGATGCCGAGGAAGGCGAGCGGGGGCCAGTGAGTGGCCTGGAGCCCCTGGTAGGCGCGGGGGGTCGCGCCGAAGGCGGCCACGAAGGCGGCGGGGACGGCCCCGGCCCGCCAGAGCACCGCCAGGCAGCCGGTGAGCGCGAGGGCGCCGACGCCGACGCCGACCCAGCCGGGCAGCACGGGCCCGCGGTGCTCCCGCAGCCGCTCGTCCCCGCGCGGCACCCGCCGCCCGGGCTCGGCCCGTACGGGGCGGGGGCGCGCGGCGGGGGTGGGGGTGGCGGCGGGGGCGGCCTGGGTGGTGGTGGCCGGCCAGGCGCCCCGGCCGGCGGCCGGGCGGGAGTCCGCGGGGAACGGCAGGTGCGCGGGCACCTCGGCCGCCGTGGCACCGCGCCCCGGCGCGACCTGCGGCAGGCCCTGCATATCCCCGTCCCCTTCCCCCATCCCCCGCGCCACGGCCCGCGCCGCGATGTCCCTCGGGGACTCGGCCCCGGCTCCGATCGCGGAGGGGGCGTGCGGGGCCGGCGCCCCGGGCGGCCAGGGCTCGCCGTACCGCTGCGCGGGGTGGCCCGCGTCGCCCCCGGCAACGGGCCGGACCTGCCCGATCCGGGCCCCGGCCCGCGGCCCGGCGTCGTCGTAGGGGCTCGCGGACCCGCCCACCCCCGGCTCGGTGTGCGGGCCCCTCGGCCCGGCTTCGGCAGCGACCGCGGCTCCGGATCCTCCCTGCCCCCCGGCGTCCCCCTGCGGACCACGCTGCCCTGCATCGGCCGCAGCCCCTGCTAGGGCCTGCGGCTGCGGGACGCACGGAACCTCCCGCGCGGACCCGGCCGCCTGGCCGTCCCCGGCGGGCGACTGCGTACCGCCGGACTCCGCCCCGGCGTACGGCTGCGGCGCCCGGGACCCGGCGTCGCCGTCAGCGTCAGCCTGCGGCTGCGGGACATACGGAACCTGCCGCGCGGGCTCGGACCCGGGCCGGTCGTCCCCGGCGGGGGGCTGCGGGGTGCGGGGCGCGGCTTCCGCGTCGGTTCCGGCCCCGGCCTGCGGCTGCGGGACGTACGGGACCTCCCGCGCAGGCTCGGACCCGGATCCGGCCTGGACCTCCCGGGCTCCGGCCTCGGCGGGCGAACGCAAGGCGCCGGGGCCGGTCTCGGTCGGGTGCTGCGTGTCGGGGCCTGCCGGGGGTGCGGATTCGGCGCGCAGGCGCAGGGTGGGCACCCCGGAGGAGTGCGGGTGCGCCGGGGCCGGTACGGAGCCCAGGTGTTCGGGCTCGTGGCCGTACGGGCTCCCGCCCGACTCGGCGCGTTCGCCCGCACCGGCCAGCGCGTGCACCGGCTCGGGCTCGACCCGGCTCCGGGCCGGCGGGACCTCGCTCCAGGTTGCCTCCGCCGCCGGCCGCCCGTGCGGCAGGGCGACCGTCCCGGCCGGAACCGACTGCCCGGCGTCCGCCCCCGGCGCCGCGGCCTCCGGACCGCCGACCACCGTTCCGAGCGCCCGGACCGGAGCCTCGGCCCCCGAACCGGACTGACCTGCTCGCGCGGTCCCGGTCGCGGCCGAAGACTCGAAGGATCCCGGAGGCACAGCCGCCGCCACCGGCGGGGCCGAGTGCGGCGCCGGAATCACGGCAGCGCCGGCCTCCGCCGCATGTCCGGGCTCCGCCCCGGGCGTCGACAGCCCGGCCGCAGATTCCGCGGCCGACCCGCTCGGCGCCACGCACGGGAGCACGCTCGCGGCCGAAGCCTCGGCCGCGAGCCCGGGCTCCGCCCCGAGCGGGGACGGTACCTCCGGAGCCCCGGCCGCAGGCTCAAGCTCCGACCCGGTCGGGGCCACGGACGCGAGGCCGGCCCCTGCCCCAGGCTGCGACAGCCCGCCCGAAGCACCAACCGCAGATGCCGCCGCCCCGCTCGGGGCCGCGGACTGGGCCTCGGCCGCGAGGCCGGGCTCCGCCCCGGCCAGGGACAACCCGCCCGCGGCCCGGGCCGCAGGCTCAGGCGCCGTCCCGGTCCCGGCCACGGCTGCCCGGCCGAACTCCGACCTGGTCCGGGCCACAGGTGGAACCGTGCTCGCGGCCCGGGCTTCGGCCCCGAGGGCGGGCTCCGCCGCGAGCGGGGTCACCCGGTCCGGCGCCGCCTCCGCCCTGGTCCCGTACGGGAGCTGGGCATTGACCCCGGCCAGGGGCTCGTGCCCGGGCTGAGCCGCACCGACGGCCGACTGCGGCACAGGAGCCGCCCAGGCCGTGGGCGGGAACGGGGTGCCGCTCGCGGCCGGAGGGGGCGGGGTGGTCGGCCGGGAGGTGAGGGCCGGGGCGTACAGGTCGCCCGTGGCCCGGACCGCCGCGGCCTGCGGGGGCGCCGGCGGGATGCGGAAGGTGCCGGTCGTCGAGGTGGTGCGCGTGGGGTACATCGTTGCCTCCGTCATGCGAACAGCCGGCGCCAGGTTTCCGGGCCCGGGTAGCCGTCGGCCTCGGCCCCGCGCCAGCCCTGGGCGCGCTGGAAGGCCTCGACACTGCGACGGTCGGCCTCGCTCCAGCGGGGCCCCGGGCCGGACGTGTAGTTCTTGCCGAAGCCCTTCTTCACCAGTTGGCGGCCAAGGGCGGTGATGAACGGGTTCGAGGACCCGGGACGGAACACCGACAGTCCCGGATAGCCCGGCAACCCGGTCTGCCTGCCGGGCGTCCCGGCGGCGGCCGGCACCCCGACATGGCCCGGCTTCCCCGGCATACCCGGGACCCCCGGCCTGCCCGCCGCTCCGGGCCTGCCCGCCGTACCCGGCTTCCCCGGCCTGCCCGCGGTGCTCGGTCTGCCCGCCGTACCCGGCTTCCCCGGCGTACCCGGGACCCCCGGCTTGGCTGCCCCGCCCGGGCCGCCCGCCGTGCCCGGGGTACCCCCCGGGCTCGGGCGCGGTGGGGAGCCCGGGGCGCCGTCGACCGTGGGGCGGATGTCCTTGCCCTTGTGCTCCACCAGCAGCTGCCAGGTGTGCGCGCCCGGAATGCCGTCGGCGTCGGCGCCCGTCCAGCCCTGCGCGCTCTGGAAGGCCTGCGTGGCCAGCCGGTCGGCGTCGCTCCACGCCGTGTTCGCGCCCTTGGGGTAGAAGCGCCGCCCGCCCCGCTCGATCAGCATCCGGCCCAGCTGCGCGACGTGCTCGTTGTTCGCGCCCGGCCCGAACTGCGTGGCTCCGGGGAAGACCGTCGGGACCGCCGGCTTCGGGTCGGTCGCCGCCGGGTCCTCGGCGAGGCCGCCCGTCACCCCGTTGAACCGGTACGGCACGTACTTCGTCGCGTTGTTCCAGTAGCCGTACGGCGTCGCGCCCTTCCGCGTGGTCGGCCGGGTCTGCTCGTACGCGACGTAGTGCGTGCGCGTCTCGTCGACCCATCCCCCGAAGAGCACGACGTGGGAGCCGTTCGTCGGGTCCGACGGGTTGTGGAAGAGCAGCATGTCCCCCGGCAGCAGCTCCTCCTTCGTGATCTTGGTGGCGAATTTGTCGAGGCTGCCGGTCCACTCGTTCGTACCAAGGTTCCAGGCCATCGAGACGTAGCCGGAGCAGTCCTGCCGGTAACCGTCGGACCAGTACGTGGACATGCTGTACGGGACCTTCGCGTCCAGCCACACCTTCGCCCGCGTGATGATCGACGTCCGGTCGATCCGCTTGACGGCCGACGGCGCCCCCGGCGCGCCCGCCGGCTTCGCCGGGGCCGGGCGTCCGTGCAGCGGGGACCGGCCGCCCTGCGGGGAGCCACCGGGGGTGTCGAGGGAGACCGGCCCCGGGCCGGGGACCGGGGTGGCCGCCGCCAGTGCCGCGGAGCCGCCTCCGCCCAGGACCACGCCCGCGGCGGTGGCCAGTACCAGCGCCCGGCGGGCCCCGCGCGCGGCCGGGTGGCCGCCGTCCCGGAGCGGTATGGCCCGCGCGCGGGCGAGGGCGCGGCGGCGCTGCGCGCACCCCAGGCAGGGGCAGTCGCCCGCGGGCTCGTACTCCTCGAAGGCGGCCATCGGCATAGGCATCGCTGCCGGCATCGTCGGTGCAGGCATCGGCACATGCATCGGAGGCTGGATCGTCATGCGGTTCCGTCCACTCCCCTGCTCGTCGCTGGTCAGGCGGGCCCCGCATCTGTCGGGGCATCAGATTCGGCTCGGCCCAGACATATCGTGCACGATAAACCCCCCAAACATGGGTTAATCGGACAAGGCGGGCGCGGCTGGTCACGAGCACCGCTGGAGGTGGGGTAGAGTTTTCTCTGTCAGCAGGCGCCGCTAGCTCAGTTGGTTAGAGCAGCTGACTCTTAATCAGCGGGTCCGGGGTTCGAGTCCCTGGCGGCGCACAGACGAGAAGAAGGCCCCCGCAGCGAGAGCTGCGGGGGCCTTCTTCGTCGTGCCGCTCGATCCGGTTCGCGTCCGGTTCGCGTCCGGATGGCGTCCGGCTCGCATCCGGTTGGCGTCCGGCTCACGCCGGGACGCCGGGCCGGGCCCCTCCCGTCAGGTAGGCCGATACGACCACGTTCGCCGTGTACTCCTTGGCCGCCTTGTCGTACGTGCCCCCGCAGGTCACCAGCCGCAGCTCCGCCCGCCCCTTGATCCGCTGGCCGTACGCCCGGTGCGCGTCGAAGCGCGCCCGCTCGTAGACCCGTACCTCCTCGATCGTGAACTCGGCGACCGACCCGTCCATCCGGACCACCCGTACGGTGTCGCCCGGCTTGGCCGTACTCAGGCCGTAGAACACCGCCGGCTTCGACGCCGTGTCCACGTGCCCGACCAGCAGCGCCGTCCCGGCCTCGCCCGGCTTGGCCCCGCCGCCCCACCAGCCCACCGTGCCCGGGCTCTCGTACGGGGGCGGCTGGATCGCACCCTGCGCGTCGAGGCCGCGCGAGACCACCGGCGCCTGGATGCCCATCGACGGTACGTCGATCCGCGCCGGCACCGACGCCGCCAGCGGGGCGTGCGCGGCGGGCAGCCCCGGGACCGGGAGCGCCGACCCGCCGGCCGGCCCCGACGACGCGCTCGGCGGGACCCCGGTGATCTCCCGGCCCCACAGCCACAGGCCGAGCACCAGCACGGACCACGCGGCGAAGGTCAGCAGCCGCCCGCCGCCCGAGGACCTCGGCTCCCCCGGGCCCGTCACCGCCGCGCCCTCACTCGCCGCTGCGGCGCCGGCGCAGGGTCAGCGCCCGGAAGGCGACGGCCAGGGTGGCCGCGGCGGCGAGCACGGCGCCGATCACCGTGTGCGGGAGGCCGGGGCCCTCGCCGCCGTGGCTCTTCTTCGCCGCCGCGGCCTGGTCCTGCGCCTGGGCCGCGGCCTGGTCGCGGGCCGCCTGCGCCGCCCGTACCGCCCGGTCCGTGGCCGCGAGCTCGGCGGACATCCCGCCGCCGCCCGCGTGGACGGGCCAGACGGGCGTCTGGTGCGGGTTCGGCCGGTCGCGCTCCTGCTCCCGCTCCTTCTCGCGGTCGTCGCGGCGGCGGACCACCTCGACCGTGCCGCGGATCCGGTCCTCGCCCCCGTCGCACTTCACCTGGACGGGGTGCCAGCCGGGCTGGGCGTGCGAGCTGATCATCGCGTCACCCCAGAGCGACTTGTCCCCGTCGCGGCCGGAGGACAAGTGGACCTCCGACACGAAGACGGCGGACTTGGCCGTCGCCCATTTGTCCTCACAGCCGTGGACGCGCAGCTTGACCTGCGCCCCCGGTTCGGCCTGGCGCGGATCGACCGAGACGCTGCCGCTTTTCTCCTCGCCGGCCGCCAGGGCGGTGGGCGAGGACACGGCGGTGAGCGCCGTCAGGGCGACGGCCACCCCGGTGACACGGAGAGCGATCAGAGCACTGCGCATGGTGAACCTCCTCATCAAGGAGGTTCACGTGCGGGGCGGCGCTCCGCATCCGGAGCGCCGCGCGCTTGACCCGTTCGGATCAGACGAGATCGACCAGGTCGGCGATCGAGTTGACGGTCTTGGTCGGCCGGTACGGGAACTTCTCGGTGTCCTCGGCGGAGGTCAGTCCGGTGAGCACGAGGAAGGTCTGCATCCCGGCCTCCAGCCCGGCCAGGACGTCGGTGTCCATCCGGTCGCCGATCATCGCGCTGCTCTCGGAGTGCGCGCCGATGGCGTTCAGGCCGGTCCGCATCATCAGCGGGTTCGGCTTGCCGGCGAAGTACGGCTGCTTGCCGGTCGCCTTGGTGATCAGCGCGGCGACGGCGCCGGTGGCGGGCAGCGGGCCCTCGGTGGAGGGGCCGGTCTCGTCGGGGTTGGTGCAGATGAAACGGGCGCCGGCGTTGATCAGGCGGACCGCCTTGGTCATCGCCTCGAAGCTGTACGTGCGGGTCTCGCCGAGGACCACGTAGTCGGGCTCGTGGTCGGTCAGGATGTAGCCGATGTCGTGCAGGGCGGTCGTGAGTCCGGCCTCGCCGATGACGTACGCGGTACCGCCGGGGCGCTGGTCGTCGAGGAACTTGGCGGTGGCGAGCGCCGAGGTCCAGATGTTCTCGACGGGGACGTGGAGGCCCATGCGCGAGAGGCGGGCCTGGAGGTCGCGCGGGGTGTAGATGGAGTTGTTGGTCAGGACCAGGAAGGGCTTGCCGGAGTCGCGCAGCCGCTTGATGAAGACATCGGCGCCGGGGATCGGGGTTCCCTCGTGGATGAGGACCCCGTCCATGTCGGTGAGCCAGGATTCGATCGGCTTGCGCTCTGCCACGGGACTGTTCTCCGCTCTCGGTGGCCGTACCTCTGACCTGTGACCGCTGACCTTTGGCCTGTGGTCTCTACCACCCTATCGGGGCCGGGCTGCGGGCGCCGTAAGCGTCCACAGCCCGGACCCCGGACCGGTTTGCGTGGTGGATCAGCCGAGCTTGACGTCGTCGACGGTCCAGTACCAGTTGTTGGTGCCGGCGTAGCGGAAGCGGACCTGGACGTCGGTGGCGCCGGCCGGGACCTGGAGGGCCAGGGACTCGGCCTTGGCGACCGCGTCGGCGGTGTAGCTCTTGACGACGGTCGGCGTGCCCCCGTTGTAGGAGACCAGGACCTGGGCGGTCTGGCCGGCCTCGTGGTGGTAATGGGTCTGGAAGGTCAGGTTCTTCACCGTGCCGCCCGTCACGGCCCACTTGGGGGTGATCAGGGTGGAGTCGTAGGAGCCGGTGTGGGACTTGTCGTCCCACTCGTCGGAGTCGGCGACGGCGAACACGTCACGGGAGCGGACGTTCAGCTCGCGCCACTGGTCGCGCTGGGACTGGCTCCAGAACTCGTCGGTCGCGAAGGCCCAGCCGGCCCACTCGGTGACACCGCCGGTGCCCATCTTGGAGTTGTCGACGGACCAGCCGGCCGGCGGGGTGTGCGTGAACCCCTTCACGCCCGCCGGGATGCCCGTCTCGTCCACCCGCGCCTGGAGGTTGGGGCGCAGGGTGTCGAACGGGTCGTTGTCGGGGGCGTTCAGCGGTACGCCGTCGATCGCCGGGCCGGGGTCGACGCCGACCTGGGCCATCGCGGTGGCCGCCACGTCGACGAGCTTGACGTCGCTCCGGACCGAACCGGCAGGGATGCCCGCGCCCTTGGCGATGACGAAGGTGCCGCGCTCCTGGAGGGTGGAGCCGCCGTGGCCGCCCGCGTCGGTGTGCCCGTGGTCGGTGGTGACCAGGATCTTCCAGTTCTCCTGGGCGTACGTGGGCCGGTTCTGGACGGCGGTGAGGAGCTGGCCGACCATCACGTCGACGCGGCCGATGGCGTCGAGGTACTGCTGGCTGGCGGCTCCGTACGAGTGCCCGGCGCCGTCGACCTGGCCGAAGTAGACGAACGCGGCGTCCGGGTTCTGGTCGCGCAGCTCGGCGGAGGCCGCGGCGGCGATCTTCGGGTCCTCGGTGCCGTAGCCGTCGCGGTCGCCCTTGAGGGAGAGGCGCTTGTCGACCTTGGCGGAGAAGACCGGGCCGCCCGCGTCGGTGGAGGTGAGGGGCTCCCAGTCGGCGGCCGCGTACGTGTTGAGCTGCGGCTTGGCGTTCTCGATGCGGGTCAGGAAGTCGGGGTGGGCGGTGTAGTTCTTGCCGGTGAAGGTGTTGTCCTTCACGCCGTGCTTGTCGGGCCAGACGCCGGTGGCGATGGTGGACCAGCCGGGGCCCGAGGAGGTGGCGGCCATCGGGTTGGCGTAGAGGGTGCTCTTCGCGGTGAGGCCCTGGGCCATCAGGCCTTGCAGGTGGGGGGCGTTGGCGGCCTTGACGCGGTCCAGGACCGTGCCGTCGATGCCGATGACGAGGACCTTGTCGGTGGTTGCCGCGGTTGCGGCGGCGTCGGCCGTCCCGGCGGTGGCGGTGTGGGCGCCGAGGGCGGTGGCGAGCAGGGCCGTGGCGGTGGCGGTCACGGCGAGGGCGCGTCCTGACAGGACAGTGGGCACGTACTCCTCCGGGAGTAATCGTGGGAAGGCGCAGGTGGGCGTGCGCGGGGTCCGGACCGAAGGTGCGGTCTTCGGTCCAGACCTGTTATGCAAGCGTCACTTTCCTGGTCGTGGGTGACCAGGAGGCGACCAATCAGCTTCCGGTTGCCGACTTCCACGCGTCGACGTAGCTCGCCAGGTTCTTGTCGATGTCCGCCCAGTCCGGCTCGAAGATCTCGACTCCGGTCATCAGCTTGGTGAGCTCGACGGCGTTGGCGTCGGTCGGCTTGACGTCGGTGCGGGCGGGGAAGCCGCCGCCGACCTCGCTGACCAGCTTCTGGGCCTCCTCGCCGAGCATGAAGTCGAGGAGCTTCCTGCCGTTCTCGGTGTGCGGGGCCTTGTCCACCAGACCGGCCGCGTACGGCAGGGCGAACGTGGTCGGCTTGCCGCCGTCCTTGGCCGGGAACCAGATGCCCAGGTTCGGCATGGACTTGGACTGCGCGAAGTTCATCTGGACGTCGCCGTTGGCGACGAGCAGCTCGCCCTTGTCGGTCTTGGGCGCCAGCTTGCTGGTGGAGGAGGACGGGCCGACGTTGTTGGCCTGGAGCTTCTTCAGGTACTCCAGCGCCGGCTCCTTGCCGCCGAAGTCGTGCATCGCCTTGACGAGGACGGCGGTGCCGTCGCCCGCGACGCCCGGGGTGGAGTACTGGAGCTTGCCCTTGTACTTACCGTCCAGCAGCTCCTCCCAGGTCTTGGGCGCCTCGGCGAGCTCCTTCTTGTTGTAGACGAAGCCGAAGTAGTTGTTGACGACCGAGGTCCACTTGCCGTCGGCGGCCTTGTCGGCGCCGTTGACCTTCTCGGAGCCCTGCGGCTTGTAGGCCTGGAGCAGGCCCTTGCCGTCCGCCTGCTGGATGAACGGCGGGAGGGTGACGATCACGTCGGCCTGGGTGTTGGTCTTCTCGCGGACGGCGCGCTGCACCATCTCGCCCGAGCCGCCCTCGACGTACTTGACCTCGATGCCGGTCTTCTTCGTGAACTCGGCGAAGACCTTGTCGTACCAGCCGTCGCCCTTCTCGCTCTTGAGGCCGTCGGCGCTGTAGACGGTGACGATCTTCTCGCCGCCGCCCTTGGACTCGGCGGCGGTACCCGAACCGCCGCAGGCGGTGAGGCCGCCGGCGAGGGCGAGGCTGCCGGTGACGGCGGCGGTGGCGCGCAGGAGGCCGCGACGACCGTGGGGGTTTCTGGACATGGAGGAGAACTTCCTTACGGGGGAAAGGGAGTCAGCGGTACGTGGCTCTGGTACGGATACGGGAGACGGCCAGGAGGACCAGCAGGGTGGTGGCCATCAGGACCACGGCGACTGCGGACCCGCCGAAGAGCGAACCGCGGTCGGTGGCCGTGAAGATCCGGACCGGGAGGGGCATCCAGTCCGGCGGGTAGAGCATCATCGTGGCGCTCAGCTCGCCCATGGACAGGGCGAAGCAGAGTCCGGCGGCCGCCGTCAGCGACGGCAGCAGGAGGGGGAGCTTGACCCGCCACAGCACGTACGCGGGACGGGCGCCCAGGGAGGCCGCCGCCTGTTCGTACGCGGGGTCGAGACGAACGATGGCGGCCGAAACCGACTGATGGGCGAACGCCGTGACAAGAATCGTGTGCGCCAGGATCACGATTGAGCTGGTGCCGTTGAGCAGCACCGGCGGTTTGCTGAACGCGACCAGGACGGCGAGGCCCACGACCACGGACGGCACGGCGACCGGCAGCATGAACAGGGCGTCCAGGGAGCGCCGTCCGCGCCGCTTCAGCCGGGCCGCGGCCAGCGCGGCCCAGGTCCCGACCGTGAGCGCGAGCAGGCTCGCGACGAGGGCGGTCACCAGTGAGGTGGTCAGGGCCTGGAGGGATTCGCCCTGCACGGCGGAAGCGTAGTTCCCGGTCGTCGGGCCGGAGGGGAAGGCCCCCGACCAGTGGGTGGAGAACGACGCGGTCACCACGACGAGCAGGGGCAGGGCGAAGAGGGGCAGGAAGAGGAGGCCGAACAGGCCCCAGGCGGCCCAGCGTCCGCTCTTGCTATGCACCAGCACGCTTGCTCACCACCCGGTAGAGGCCGAACAGGCCGACGGAAATGACGATGTTGACGACGGCGACCACACAGGCGGCCGAGTAGTCGGACTCCAGGATCGCCTTGCCGTAGACGAGCATCGGGAGCGTGGTGACGTCCTTGGCCCCGGTGAACAGCACGATCCCGAACTCGTTGAGGCACATGACCAGGACGAGGCTGCCGCCGGCGGCGAGCGCCGGGAGGGCCTCGGGGAGGATCACGCGGCGGATGATCCGGGCGGGCTTCGCGCCGAGCGAGGAGGCCACCTCCAGCTGGGCGGTGTCCAGTTGGGAGAAGGCGGCGAGCAGCGGGCGCATCACGAACGGCGTGAAGTACGTGATCTCCGCGAGCAGCACGCCCCAGGGGGTGGTGAGGAAGTGGAAGGGCCCCTCGGCGCCGCCGCTCACATCGGTCCAGAGACCGTTGGCCATGCCGACGGTGCCGTAGATGAAGAGGAGGGCGAGGGTGATGAGGAAGGAGGGGAAGGAGAGGAAGACGTCGATGAACTTCGCGACGGCCCTGGCCCCGGGGAAGGGGACGAAGGCGATGATCAGCGCGAGCACGAAGCCGAGGACGAGGCAGCCGACGGTGGCTCCGGCGGCCAGCCAGACCGTGGTCCCGAGCGCCTCGCGGAAGGAGTGCGAGCGGAAGACGGAGGCGTACGCGTCGAAGGCGCCGCCGCCGTTCTCGGGGCTGAAGGACTGCTGGACGACCAGGGCGAGCGGGTAGAGGAAGACCAGCGCGAGCGCGGCCACGGGCGGCAGGGACCAGAGCCAGCCGGGCACGCCGCGGGGCCCCCGCGGTGCGCCGGTCCCCTGCGGGGCGCGGGAGCCGGACGGGGCGGCGCCGGGCCGGTCCGGGGCGGTACCCGGGCCGGACGCGGCGGTACCCGGACCGGACGGGGCAGTTCCCGGGTCCGCCGCGGCGCCGGGGCGGGCCGTGCCGGCGTGGCCGGGCGCGGCGCCGGGGTGCTCCGGGGTCCGCGTACCCGGTATGTGCGCCGTCCCCCGGCCGCCCGGGCGCGGGACGTCAGCCATCCGACACCCCGCCGGCCAGCAGTACGGCGTCGCGCGGCTCGAAGTGCAGCGTGACGTGGTCACCCAGCGCCGGGGTCTCGCGCAGTTCGGGCAGGTCCGCCTTGATCCGGTGGCCCTCGACCTCCACGTACAGCCGGTGCGTGGAGCCGCGCCACTGGACCTCGGTGATCGTCCCGCTCAGCGCGTTGGGGCCGGCGCCGAGGCCGAGCAGGTGCGGCCGTACGCACAGGGTCGCGCTCGCGCCGGGGACGGCGCGACCGCGGTCGAGCTCCAGCGGGCGCCCCGCGAACACCGCCCCGGACTCGGCGACGGTCACCGGGATCAGGTTCGCGTTGCCGACGAACGAGGCGGTGAACTCGGTGCGCGGCGCCCGGTACAGCTCCTGCGGAGTACCGCAGTCCTGGAGCCGGGCCCTGTCCATGACCGCGATCCGGTCGGCCAGCGTCAGCGCCTCCACCTGGTCGTGGGTGACGTACAGGATGGACACGTCGGGCAGTTCGCGGTGGAGCCGGGCCAGCTCGGCGAGCATCCCGGAGCGCAGCTGCGCGTCGAGCGCCGACAGCGGCTCGTCGAGCAGGAGGACCCCGGGGCGGATCGCCAGCGCGCGGGCGATCGCGACGCGCTGCTGCTGCCCGCCGGAGAGCTCGCGCGGGTAGCGCTTGGCGTACGCCGCCATGCCCGTCATCTCCAGCGCCTCGGCGACGCGCGCGGGTATCCGGGACTTGGGGGCCTTCTGCGCCTTGAGGCCGAAGGCCACGTTGTCCTCGACCCGCATGTGGGGGAAGAGCGCGTACTGCTGGACGACCATGCCGATGCCGCGCTTGTGCGGCGCGAGCGCGGTGACGTCCCGGCCGCCGATCAACACCCGGCCTGCGGCCGGCCGGACGAAGCCGGCGACCGCGCGCAGCGCCGTGGTCTTGCCCGAGCCGGAGGGGCCGAGCAGCGCCATGACCTCGCCGGGCTCGACGCTCAGGTCGAGGCGGTCCAGGACCGTGTTGCCGCCGTACGCGACGCTGACCCCCTCGAAGCGGATGCCGCTCACGCCGACCCCAGCAGGGCCGCGGGCAGGTCGGCGATCGACTCCAGGACGTGGGTCGCGCCGTGCTCGGTGAGGGCCGCGCGGTCGTGGGCGCCGGTCAGGACGCCCGCCACGATCCCGGCGCCGGCGCGGCGCCCGCAGAGCATGTCGTACGCGGTGTCGCCCGCGACCACGACGTCGCGCACGTCGTCGGCGGCGCCGGTGCGCAGGAAGGCTCCGAGCACCATGTCCGGGTAGGGGCGGCCGCGGCCGCCCGCGTCGGCGGGGCAGAGGGTGAGGTCGGCCAGGCCCTGCCAGCCGAGGGCGTCGAGGATGGCGTCCTGGGTGACGCGGGCGAAGCCGGTGGTCAGGACGACGGTGCGGCCGTCGTCGCGGAGCTTCTCGATGGTCTGGCGGGCGCCGGGGAGGGGGGCGATGAGCCCGCCGTCGACGAGTTCGCCGTACGCCTCCTCGAAGGCGGAGTTGGCGCGCTGGGCCATCTCCTCCGTGCCGAAGAGGTGGCGGAAGACGGAGATCTTCGATTCGCCCATGGTGTCGCGGACGTACTGGAGCTTGGCCCCGTGCTCGGCGGTGCCCGGCTCGACGCCGATCCGCTCGGCGGCGAGCTCGAAGGCGCGCTCGACGAGGCCGCCGTCGGCGACGGTGGTGCCGGCCATGTCGAGGACGACGAGGTTGCGGCGGTCGGTGCTGCTGTTGCTCATGTTCGTTACCAGCCCAGTTCGTTCGCGGTGGTCTCGGCTATGGCGGGCGAGCAGGTCATCCCGCGGCCGCCGGGTCCGGTCACCAGCCAGACGCCGTCGGCCACCTGCTGGCGGTGGACGACGCGGGAGGTGTCGGTGCACTGCGCGTACACGCCCGCCCAGCGGTGCCGGATCTTCGGCAGCGGGCGGCCCAGGAAGGATTCGACGACCTCGGTGAGGTGCTCGTACGGGTCTTCGAGGGTGTCGAACGCGAAGGGGTGCTCGTACTCGTGGGTGTCGCCGATGGTCAGTCCGCCGTCCTGGCGCTGGACCATCAGCAGCTGCATCTTGTGCGCGGCGGCGACCGGCGCCTGCGCCTGCTCGGCGTTGAGGAGGTCGAGGGCCTCGCTCTGGTACGCGGGGTAGTAGCGGAAGCTGTCGGCGTCCGCGACGGAGGTGGTGAGCTGCTCGCCCAGCGGGGCGGTCTGCATCATCTGGAGCCGGACGCGGCGCACGGGCAGGTCGGGGGCCAGCTCGCGGACCAGGCCGGACAGCCAGGCGCCGGTGGCGAGGACGACGGCGTCGCCCCGGTGGACGTCACCGTGGTCGTCGCGGACGGCGCCGTGGCCGACGACCTCGCGCACCTCCCGTCCGGGCAGGAAGGTGTAGCGGCCGCTCGCCTTGAGGGCCTCGCGCAGGTGGAGCTGGGCGGTGCGCGGCTCCACGGCCGCGTCCCGCTCGCACCACAGGGCGGCCTCGAAGGCGCCCCGCAGGGCGGGGTTGATCTCCCGCGCCTGCGCCGCGGTGACCAGTTCGTAGCCCCGGGCGGCGGCGTCCGGGCGGGCGGCGGCCGCCTCGGCGACCGCGTACTCACGGGCGCCCCGGACCGGGGTGAGGGAGCCGATCGCGCGGAAGCCCAGGCCGGGCACCTCCGCGCCGATGCGCTCCCAGAGCTCGCGGGCCCGCAGGGCGGTGTCGAGCTCCTCGCCCCCGGCCCGTCCGCTGACCCAGATCTGGCCGAAATTGCGCAGTGACGCGCCGCGGGCCTCGGCCTCTCGCTCGATCTGGACGACCTCGTGGCCGCGTTCGACTGCTTGCCAGGCGTGCATGGTGCCGACCACGCCGCCTCCGACGACTATGACTCTCACGCGCTCCACGGTGGCCGTGCCCCGTGGACCGGGAAGGGCAGGACGGCAACGGGACGGTGAACAGCCCTCGACTCTTGGACTAGACCCGTTACCTTCTCGTGATATCCATACGCCCCTTTTCGCCACCTTGCACTGATTCCGCTCGGGGCTACCGGGGCCTCAGGTGGGTCGTGAAGCTGAACCGGTCACCACGGTAGAGCGAACGCACGCGCTCCAGCGGACGCCCGTCCTGGTCCCGCGAGAAGCGGTGGATGAGCAGCATGGGGAGGGCCGGCGGGGTACCGATCAGCAGGGCCTCGCGGGGGGTGGCGAGGACGGTCTCCAGTTTCTCGTCGGCGTCCCCGAAGGAGATCCCGAGCCGGTCGCGGAGGTATCCGTAGAAGGAGGAGTCCGGCTGGAACTCGCTGTCGAGGCGGGGCGCCCGCGCCACGCTGATGTACGTGCTCTCCAGACCGACCCGCTCGTCGTCGGCGAGCAGCACGCGCTCCAGGTGCCAGACGGGCTCTCCGGGCCCGGCGCCGATGCCGGGGGCCAGCTCGGGCGGGCAGGGGAAGCGCTCCAGGCCGATGAGGTTGCGGCCCGGGCGGCGGCCCTGGCGGCGTACGCCCTCGGTGTAGCTCGCGAGGGAGAGGGGCTGTTCCAGCTTGGGTCCGGCGACGACGGTGCCGCGGCCGGAGCGGCGCAGCCGGCCTTCCAGGAGCAGCTCGCGCAGGGCCTGCCGTACGGTCTCGCGCGAGACCTCGTACCGCTCGGCGAGATCCCGCTCGGTGGGCAGCAGGCCACCCTCGCCGAGGTCGTCGAGAAGGTCCGCGATGAGGGCCTTGACGGCGTAGTACTTGGGGATCCGCCCGTGCTCCGGGATGCCGGAACGCACGGGCGAGCCGGGCCGGTGGTGCAGGTTCTGTTCTTCCACCCTGGGACTGTACGCGGGCCGGATGTACGGAGATCAGCGCGCCGGGGTACCGGGGGTGCGGGGGGTGTCGGCGGCGCGCGGACCGCTGCGGGCCCGCAGGCGGCGGGCGGCCAGCAGGAGCCCCGCCCCGGTGGCGAGCGAGGCGACCCCGCCGACGCCGTAGAGCCGGTTGCGGGGGCCGGTGTCGGCGAGGGAGCCGGCTTCGCCGCGCTCGCCCTCGGGCCCCTCGATGGAGAACCGGTAGCCGCCGGCCTCCCCGACCCAGTCGCCGTCGTCGGCCTTGCGCTGCACGAGCGCGGCGTCGGCGAGGACCTCGCCGGGGGGCGTACCGGGGGCGAAGGCCAGGCTGACCTTGACGGTCAGGGAGCCGCCGGCCCGCACGGCGAAGCCGGAGAAGGCCTCGCCCCCGTCGAAGACGGCGATGATCTCGTCGCGGTCGCTGCGTTCGAGGTTGACGGGGAAGGTACCGCCGGGGGCCTCGAACTCCATCCGGAAGTGGGCGGGGAGCAGGGCGCGGGCCTTGTCCGTGAACACCACGACGGGGTGGATGGCGGTGCACTCGGAGTTGGTGGTGTTGGTGAGGTCCAGGTACCAGGTCTGCGGCCCGCCGCCGGTGCGGTACACCGCCGGTCCCCCGCGGATCCGCGCGCCGATGGGGAAGGCGCTGCTCTTCCCGTCGCCGCAGGTGGCCTCGATCCGGGAGGGCAGCGCGGGCGCGGGGCGGGCGCCGCCGCCGTTGCCGACGTCGGCCGTCGCGAGCGGTGCGGAGAGGGCGACGGCGGCCAGGACGGGGACGGCGGAGAGGGCAAGGGCTTTGCGCAGTCGCATGGAAGACCTTCGCTTCGCTGCTCGCCGGACGGGGGTGGAGGGACTCAGGGGCCGATCCGATGGTCGGACGAGGCGACAATCACCCCGGCCTCCCGGCACCCTCCCATGCCCCCGGACCCCCCTCCTCCCGCCACGCCTGCCGGCCTCCGGCTTACGCCTGATCGGATCAGCCATCGGATCAGCCATCGGATCAGCCGAGGACGAGGGGCAGCCGCGCGGCGAGGGCCCCGAGTTCCGCTTGCTCGGCGGGGGTCGGCTCCCTTCGGCCGGTACCCACGAGGAGGGCGTCGCGGTCGGTGAAGGAGGCGGGGAAGGCGGAGCCCGCGATCTGTTCGAGCAGCTCACGGGAGCGGGCCAGGCCCTCCGGGGGCAGTGGGGGCGCGCCGGGGAGACGGGCGGTCAGGTCGAGGTGGTGGAGGGTCCATTCGAGGACGTACGCGGTGAGGTAGTCGGCGACGGTGAGGACCTTGTCCTGGGTGCGCACGCGCAGGGCGGGGTCGGCGAGCTCCGCGGCGCGGCCGGCGGCGGAGCCGACGTCGTCGAGGTGGAACCTGAGCAGCGCCGGGTCCCCGTACGCGGCGGCGAGCCGCACGATGAGCGCGTCGAGCGGATCCTCGCCGGTGGGCGGCCGGTCGGCGACCTCCCAATAGGTCGCGGCGTCGGCGGTCGGCTCGCCTGCGGCCGGGGTGACGAGGGTGATCAGGACGTCCTGCGCGTCGATGACGAGATGGCAGACGAGATCCCGGACGAGCCACCCCCGACACCCGGACTCCCGCCCGAAGTCCTCGTCGGCGACCCCGTCCACGGCCGCCCGCAAGGCCCCCCAAGAACGCGAAAAGAGCTCCATGCAGGCACGGTAGCCCGCCCGCCCCGGATCCCGGGAGGGACCGGCGGCCGGCCCACGACAGCGGGGGGCGGGGGCAGCGGGCGGGGGGCGGGGGGGCGGGCGGGAGCAGCGGGCGGGGGGCGGCGGGCGGCGGGGCGCTCAGCCCACACGGCCGAAGAGCGGGGCCAGGGCCAGTTCCGCCGCACCCTCGGCGACACCGTCCTCGGACGCGGCGACCTCCGGAACCGGGCCGCCCAGGGTGCGGGCCTCCAGGACGCGGCGGACGCCCGTCGTGAAGACCTCCGGCGCGGCGTCCACCACGCGTCCCCCCAGCCACACCCGGTCCACGTCCAGGAGCGCGACCACGTTCGCGGCGCCCTCGCCCAGGATCCGAGCCGCCTCCCGGAGGTCCCCGCGGGCCACCGCCTCCAGGCACAGCACCTCCGCGCAACCGCGGCCTCCGCACCGACAGGGTGGCCCGTCCAGCATCAGCACCTGGTGCCCGAACTCGCCCGCCGCGGAACGTTCCCCGCGGAAGACCTCGCCGCGCAGCCGTAGCCCGGCTCCCAGGCCGGTGCTGAGGTGCAGGTACACGGAGGTTCCGGCGGCCCGGCGGCCGGGGGCGGCGGCCCCCGCGTTGGTGTCCTTGTCCAGCAGCACCGGCGGGGCGGCGGGCCCGAGCCGGTCGGCCACCGCCTGCCGCAGCGGGAACCCCTCCCACTCGGGGTGTCCCGTCACCCGGCCCAGAACGCCGGCCCGCCAGTCGAGCGGCCCCGGCGCGGCGAGGCCCACACCGAGCAGGGACCCTGCGCCCGCGTCCCCGCAGAGCCGGTCCACGGCGCGTACGACCTCGTCCACGACGGCGTGCGGTCCGGCCGCGAAGTCCAGCGGGCCGCGGATCCGCTCGACGACCGTGCCCAGCATGTCCACCCGTACCGCCCGCAACTCGTCGCGGTCGGCGTACACCCCGACGGCGTGCCGGGCACCGGCGGCCAGTTGGAGGAGCGTCCGCGGCTTGCCCCCGGTGGACTCGCCACGGCCCGCTTCGGCGACGAGTCCCTCCGCGCGCAGCCGCCCCGTGATCTTGCTGACGGCCTGCGGGGTGAGGCGGGTGAGGGCGGCGAGCTCGGTGCGGCCGAGTCCTTCCAGGCCCGCTTCACGGAGCAGGGCGAGTACGAGCGCGTCGTTGTGACCCCGCAGCGCCGGCAGGTTCGCGCCGCTTCCGTTGCTTCCGCTACGCCAGTCCACCTCTCCATTGTCCACCTTCCTTGCACTTAAGCAACACTGTTGCCAAAGTGGACGCATGAACGCCTCCCCGTCCTCCCCGCCCGCCCCGTCCTCCTCGTCCGCCCCGTCCTCCTCCTCCGCATTCCCCGCGCGGTCCGACGCCCCCCTCCGCGTCGGCCTCATCGGCTACGGGCTCGCCGGTTCCGTGTTCCACGCCCCGCTCGTCTCGGCCACCGACGGGCTCGTCCTCGACACGGTCGTCACCTCCGACCCCGGCCGGCAGGCCCAAGCGCGCGAGGCCTACCCCGGCGTCCGGATCGTCGACACCGCGCAGGAGCTGTGGGACCTCACCCCCGCCCTCGACCTGGTGGTGATCGCCTCCCCCAACAAGACCCACGTCCCGCTCGCGACGGCCGCGCTGCACGCCGGCATCCCGGTCGTCGTGGACAAGCCGCTCGCCGCCACCGCCGCCGAGGCCCGCGAACTCGCCGCGCTCGCCGACCAGACCGGCACCTTCCTGTCCGTCTTCCAGAACCGCCGCTGGGACAACGACTTCCTCACCCTGCGCCGCCTCATCGCCGACGGCGAACTCGGCGAGATCCAGCGCTTCGAGTCGCGCTTCGAGCGCTGGCGCCCGCAGCTCAAGGGCGGCTGGCGCGAGTCCGGCGCCCCGGAGGAGATCGGCGGCCTGCTGTACGACCTCGGCAGCCACGTCGTCGACCAGGCGCTGGTGCTGTTCGGCCCGGCCGTACGGGTCTACGCGGAAACCGACGTGCGCCGCCCCGGCGCCGAGGCGGACGACGACACCTTCATCGCCGTCACGCACGCGAACGGGGTCCGCTCCCACTTCCACGTCAGCGCGACCACCGCGCAGCTCGGTCCGCGCTTCCGCGTCCTGGGCTCGCGCGCCGGCTACGTGAAGTACGGGCTCGACCCGCAGGAGGCGGCCCTGCGCGAGGGGCAGCGGCCGGGCGTCGGGGACACCCCCTGGGGCGAGGAGCCGGAGCACCTGTGGGGGCGGGTGGGCTCCGGCGAGTCCCCGCTGACCGGCGGCGGAGCCCCGGTGCCGACCGCTCCCGGGGACTACCCGGCGTACTACGCGGCGGTGGCGGCGGCGCTGCGCGAGGGCGGCCCGGCGCCGGTCACCGCGCACGAGGCGGCGCAGTGCCTGGCGGTCCTGGAGGCGGCTCGGATCTCGTCCCGGGACGGGGTGACGGTGGAGCTGGCTCCGGCCGCGTCCTGAAGGGGGCCGGCGGGCCTTCCGTACGCACCGCTGCGGAAGGGGCGGGACCGCCGCGTACGGCCGTCCCGCCCCTTCCGCGTACGTGTGCCGGCGCGCGGCGGCTACGCGCTCTTGAACTCCTGGCGCTGGCGGCCGAGGCCTTCGATCTCCACCTCGACGACGTCACCGGCGCGCAGGTACGGCTTGGGATCCGGCTGGCCCATGGCCACGCCCGCCGGGGTGCCGGTGACGATGACGTCACCGGGGTACAGGGTCATGAACTGGCTCAGGTACCGCACGACCTCGCCGACCGGGAAGATCTGGTCGGCGGTGTTGCCGTCCTGCTTGAGCTCGCCGTTGACCCAGAGCTTCACGTCCAGGTTCTGCGGGTCCGCGACCTCGTCGGCGGTGAGCAGCCAGGGGCCGAGCGGGGTGAACGTCTCGCAGTTCTTTCCCTTGTCCCAGGTGCCGCCGCGCTCGATCTGGAACTCGCGCTCCGATACGTCGTTGACCAGCGTGTATCCGCCCACGTGGGCCAGGCCTTCCGCGGCGGAGGACAGGTAGCGGGCGGTGCTGCCGATGACGACGCCGAGCTCGGCCTCCCAGTCGGTCTTCACGCTGCCGCGCGGGATCAGCACGGTGTCGTCCGGGCCGACCACGGTGTCCGCGGCCTTGAGGAAGAGGATGGGCTCGGCCGGCGGCTCCGCGCCGATCTCGGCGGCGTGCGCGAAGTAGTTCAGCCCGATGCCCACGATCTTGCCGATCCGGCCGACCGGCGCACCGATCCGCAGGCCCTCCGCGTCGAGGACGGGAAGCTGGCCGGACGCCGCCGCGTCCCGTACCCGGGACAGCACGGAGTCGTCGGCGAGCAGGGCGCCGTCCACATCCGTGATCAGGCCGGACAGGTCCCGCAGGGTCCCGTCCTGGTCGAGCAGCGCGGGGCGCTCGGCCCCGACCGGTCCGACACGCAGCAGCTTCATGGGCATTCTCCCGTGGTCGTGGGTGGTCGGCCCATGGGCGAGCCCGGGCCTGCCGATGGGTTGCGGCCATCGGAGAATTGGTTGATCCTCCAAGATGGCCGCCCAATCCGCAAGACCCTGTTCACAGACTGGAACGCGCGCCTCCTTCGGCCACCTCCTTGCGGTGCTGGAGCCAGACCCGCTCGGCCACGGACCAGGCGGTGGTGGTCACCAGGTAAAGACCGGCGGCCAGCGGCACCACGGCCGCCGTGACCAGCGTCCCGAACGACAGCAGGGGCAGTACGCCGCCCAGCTTGCGCATCGCCGCCTGCTGCTCGGCGCTGACGTGGGCGACGGCGGCCGGGACGGGTGCCGCGGCGGCGGCGCGCCGCCCCCGTACGGCGCTCCAGGCGGCGACCGCCGCGATGGCCGCGAACAGCGCCAGGAACACCAGCCCCTGCGCCCCGAGGAGACCGCCCGCCCCGAGGGCATCGGCCCACCTCGCCCCGAGCGGCGCGGCGAACAGCCGGTGGTCGAGCAGGGCGCCGGAGGAGAAGGCCCGGTACATGAGGAAGAACACCGGCAGCTGGAGCAGGACGGGCAGCAGTCCGGCCACCGGGGTCGCGCCGCGGAACGCGGCCCGGTTCAGGGGGTGCAGGGCGAGCCGTACGAGCACGGTGAACAGCACGATCGCGGCGGCGGTCGCGGACTCGGCCAGCACGGGCTCCAGGAGCCGGCTCAGCTCGCTAACAAGGTGGGTGAAAACGGACACGCGGGCCCTCCGAGGGGTCTCGTCAACGTCGAAAGAGGTGCTTTTCGGCGCGACGACCACGAGGGGCACGACGACGAAGAGAGGGGATGGAGAAGGGAAGCGGTGCCCCTACGCGGCCGTCAGGACGGGACGACCGGGCGCCCTGGGCCGCGACCGGCCCGAGGCATCGGGATCACGCTGCGGCAGGAACGCCGTGCGCCGCTCGCGATCACGTATCGCCGTGCGTATGCGATGGGGCGGCACGGGCCGTACGAGCCGGGCGGCCAGGGCGGCGGCGCCCACGGCGACGGTGGCGGCGAGGGCCACCACGACGGCGCCCAGCCCGCCCTCCCCGGCGAACATCCCGAGGAGCCCGACGAGACCGACGAGCCCGGCGAACAGGAGCAGGGCCATCAGCAGCCGCCCACGCCCGATCCGGTCGATCCGGTCGATCCGGTCGATCCGGTCGATCCGGTCGATCCGGTCGATCCGCGCCATGGCCGAGCCCCCTCCCAAGATCCGATCCGTACCCACCACATGCAAGAACGCGGTCTATCTCTTCAAGGTTCCCCAGACCACCAGCCGATACGTGGAGGTGTACTCGGGCGTGCAGGTGGTGAGCGTGATGTACGCGCCGGGCTCGTCGTACCCGAACTCCGGCCGGACCGTGCTGCGCGGCACGGGCGCGATGACGCCGGTGTCCCGCTCGCTGGTCTGCGCCAGCGTCCTGCCCACCACGTACGTGTACCGCTGCCCCCGTACGTCGACGATCAGCTCGTCCCCGGCCCGCAGGCGGTTGATGTACCGGAACGGCTCGCCGTGGGTGTTGCGGTGCCCGGCGAGCGCGAAGTTGCCCTGCGCCCCGGGCTGCGCGGTGCCCGGGTAGTGCCCGGCGTACCCCTTGTCCAGTACGGCCCGCTTGTCGACGCCCTGCGCGACGGGCACGACGACCCCGAGCCGCGGGATCCGCAGGACCCCGTACGCGGACTCCCGCGCCGGCGGCGCCGGGGTCCGCGGCGCCGCCCCGGACTCGGGTATGGGAGAGGGCGGGGAAGGGGACTCGGAGGGCGCCGGACCCGCGGCAGGACCGGGATCCCCGGAATCTCCGGCATCAGGAGGGGAAGGGGCCGGAGGCAGGGCCCACTCCCTCTCCAGTGCCCGGACCTCCTCCCGGGCTGCGGCCAGGGCCTGCCGGTTGGTCCACCACACCTGGTGCACCACCAGCAACAACACCACCACGCCCACCGTGACGGCCAGTTCGGCGCCCGCCCACAGCACCCGCGCGAGACCGGCCCGCCGTCCGCGCCGGCCGCCCCCCTGCACCACCACACGCATGTGATCCCGCACGGGGCGCACCTTAAGACCTCCCCCGTCAACAGACCAGGGCAGTACGGTGTGAACCATGCGCCCTGACACGCCTGCCGAGCACATCGCCGAAGCCGAGCGCCTCATCCGCACGGCGACCCGTTACCCCGAGGACCAGGAGCCCCTGCTCCTCCAGGCCGCGGCCCACCTCGAACTGGGTGACGCCCGGGACCGCGCCAGCGCGCTGTACGACCAGCTCCTCGCCTCCTCACCCGCCGATCCGCACCTGATCAAGGCACTCCAGGCGGCGAACCTGTGGGAGTACGGCCACGAGCCCGAGGCCCGCGCCCTCATCCAGGGCATCCGCGCGGCGGCGCCCGAGGACCCGGCCCCCTGGGAGGTCATCGCGGAAACCCTGGAGGCGCACGACGAGTTGACCGCCTCGGAGGAGTGCTTCACCGAGGCCGCCGCCCTCCTCATCACGGAGAACGCGCCCCTCACCCAGGCCACCACGGCCCTCCTGACGGGCCGCCACCGGGTCCGTCGCCTCCTCGGGCTCCCGCACGACGAGTGGGACATGGTCGCCGACACCCGCCACATCGGCCCGATCCCGCTGGACGAGCTCCACGACCCCAAGCGCATCTGGGCCCTCGGCTCCGACGACCCGGCCGAGCTGCGCGCCGAGATCGCCCGCCTCCGCGCCGAACTGGGCGACCGCCGCGCCGCCCTCTCCCGCCCGTTCCCGGTGGCGATCCTGCACTGGCCGGCCCGCGAACTGGCCGAGCTCCTCACGTCGTACCCGACCCTGGCGGCGGAGTACCCCTCGCACGAGGCGCACCTGACCCACATCGAGTCGTCGCTGCGCGCCCTGGCGGCCTCGGGCACGACGAACCTCGGCATCGTGACGGCGAGCGTCCCTTCGTACGAGGCTTTCGCGGCCTCGGAGAAGACCTCCCCGGCCTCCCCCTCACTCCTCCCGGAGTACGCCACGACGCTGGCGGCAAGAGGCAAAGCCACCCCCTGGCCCCCCACCCCCAACACCCCCTGCTGGTGCACCTCAACCAAGCCCTACGCCGAGTGCCACGGGGCGGCGTAGGCAAAGGGCATCAGAGGCAGGACGGGCGGGCCGTCCGGCGGTGTCAGCCGGACGGCTCGCCGAGGTGACTGATCAGGGCATGGAGGTCTGCGGCATCCATGCCCCAGGGGGTCACGTCTTCCTCCGGGTCTGCCAGCTCCTGCACCAGCGGGTCATCCAGGATCTTGCCCATGAACTCCAGTTTCTGGCCGAGCCGGTCATGGACGATTCCGTCGATGGTGCCGCGGGCCAGGAGGACCGTGACACGCGTTTGCGTACCGGAGGCCAGTCCCAGCCTGTGGATCCGGTCCAGACTCTGCAGGAACCGGCCTGCCGCGAAGTCCCTGTCCACATAGACGGCATCGTGGCACACGTGATGGAGGCTGATTCCTTCGCCCAGTGTCGCGGGATTGGACAGCAGGACCATGCACTCTGGGTCCTCTCGGAACCGTCGGATCTCCTCGTCCCGATCCGGGGTTCCTCCGTGCACCACAGCCGGCCTGTACCTCCCCAGCACCGCCGCGAGTGTGGTCAGGTTGCGCACAAACGTGGACCATACGAGCGTTTTCCGCCCGGCGCGCGCGTTGTCGGAGACCGTCTGCAGAACGGCCTCGTACTTAGGTGAGCTCTCATACCTGGGCAGGTCCCTCATGAGCTCCTTCAGAGGAAGGCCGTCCGAGGGACGCAGGGGCGGAACGTAGAAGGGGAGCGGCTCGTAGCGGTCCAAACCTGCTTCCAGCAGCGCTGGGTTGGTGCTTGCCATCATGAGATACACGAGGACCTTGCCCAGTCTGGTGAACTCCTCCTGCTCCCTGGAAGCCAGCCCGGTCAGCTGATTGCGCAGCGCCGAGTACAGCCTGCGGTGAGCTTCCGGGAGGTCGACGTACTTGACGCGGACGTCGACCGGCGGCAGCCCCAGTTCGTTCTTCGTCGTGCGCGTGAACAGCGGCCGCAGGACCCTGCTGGCATGCGCGAGGTCCCCGCCGGCCACGGCTCTGTCCACTGCGCTGCGTCCGTGCCCCGGCCACACGAAGGACAGCAGGCTCTCCAGGTCCTTGGCACCGTTCGGCGCAGGCGTACCGGTCAGGATCAGCCGGTGGCTGGCCAGCGGTCCCAGCGCCATGCACGTGGCTCCGTACGTTCCCCTGACTCCGAGCTTCATCCGGTGGGCCTCGTCCAGCACCATCATGGCGTGGCCCATGCTGAGCCAGTCCGCGAGTTCTGCCTGGTATCGGCTCAGCCGCTCGTAGTTGACGAGGAGTATTTCCGCGTCGTTGTCAGGCCAACGCTTGAAGACACGCACCACTGGGGGCTCGGTAAAGCACAGACCGGCCTCGTCCCGCCACGCCTCGTATGCGGATTTGGGGCTGACGACGAGCATGCGCCGGACAGAGCCGGACCGACGCAGAGCTGCGTATACAGCCAGGGCCGTGCGGGTCTTGCCCGCACCGGGCACGCTGAAGTTCGCTCCATGCGTGAGGGACAGCAGTTTCGCGATGTCACGCGTCTGGAAGTCCGTGAGGGGTGCTATCCAGGAATCTCCCAGCATCCCGGGGACGGCGGACGCCGCCACGAGTCCCGTGACGTCCTGCCCCTCGCTGCCAGCCTTGAGGCGCTCCTCGACCGCCTGGGCGTCACGCACGGACGCCGCGGCGAGTTCTTTGAGGTCCGGCGCGAAGGACACACCAGCCGGATCGTGCCAGTGACCGAGCAGGGTAAGACGGGACAGGAAGTCTTCGAGGTCTACCTCCGCCGCGAGGTTTCCGCGCTGACTGCCGCTGTCGAACCGCGCAATCAGCCTGACGAGATGGCTTTGCCCTCCGGGGAGGGCCCGGAAAACAACCTTCGTTCGGGTTTCGTCGAAGCCAAGCCGGAGCGACGGTTCCACCGCGTCGAGCACCGTCAGCCCTCGCTCGCCTTGATCAGCCAGGTGACACCGCTGCCAGGGGTGCTCACACCGCGGCTGGCCTGGCGCGCCAGCTTTGCCATGCTCCCCTTCAGCCGCAGCAGTGCGCTGTCGAAGCTCTCCTCATCGAGGCTGTCTTTCCCCAATGCCTGCACGAGGTCAACGACGCTCTGTTCGATCGCGGCCCGAGCATCGTCCAACCGCTCCGCGGTGGTCTGCCGTACGCGCTTCAGCCGATCGTCGCGCTCCGCCTCGTCGAGCGCGCGCCGCATTCCCCGGCGGGCCTCCGTCACTTCCCGCTGAGCGGCTTCCCGGATCTCAGGGGTGAGATGGCGGGCCGATTCCAGGGCCCTGGCCCGCAGTACCCGGTCAGTTGCCGCGCGAGCCTGGCGTACGGGATCAGAAGCGGCGGGAACCGAGACGCCAAGTCCGGGAATCTCGACCGCTGACAGCGCTTCGCCGGCGTCAGCGGTCAGGAGGTCCGGCAGATTGTCCTGCAGGTAGTCCGCCTGGAAGTCCGCACCGATGAGACGGGTCTTCGTCTTCGCGAAGTCCAGGAGGATGGCGACGATCCTGTTTTCCTTGATCTGCTCGGCTCGCTCCTGGCTGGCCGCCGACACCGTCATGTACGTGCGGTGGAGCTCCTTGAGGTTCTCCTGGTGTCCTTCGAAATCGGACAGCGCCAGCTGGCCCCCCTCTGGGGTGCTGCTCCTGTCGATCATGTCCCTGATGACGCTCAGGATCCAGCGTTCCTGCCTGAACGTCTTGACTTGCACGTGGAAGGCACGGGCGATGTCAGCTGCGTCACGGCCCATCAGCTCCTGCTCTTCCATGGCGATCAGCCGGTTGATGTACGAGTAGTCGCGGCGCTCATCAGGCCGGAGCTGAAGGGCGAGCTCGACCGCGTTGATGTCTTCCCATGTGAACGACGGAGGCAGCACGCCGACCCTGATCGACGGGCGCTTCAGCTGCCGGAGTGCGGCTGCACGGGTATTGCCGTTGACCAGGATGCCTTCGTGCGTGATCAGGCCCGGTTCCAGCTGATCCACGGACTTGAGGCTGGCCACAAGGGTTTCGAAGTCGGGGTCGACGTGGTCGGGGTTGGTCGGCTTGCCGACGAGAAGCCGGTGCAGGTACTCCTGGCTTTCCGGGCTCCAGGGATCTTCGTCAAGGCCGCGCGCGAACTTCGGGTCATGGCCCAGCTGCGCCCTGATCCGGTGCGTCGCCGGGTTGTAGTAGAGGGAGCGGAGCGGCACGTCGATCACGTCGACGTGAAGCGGACGGCCGTTCCAGTCGACGGTGACGGTCTCCCTGGCACCGTCAGTCTCCGCAGACTCCTTGAGCCGGCGTGCGACGAACTCCGCGTTCGCCGCGGCGTCCGGCGGAAGATTGAAGTTCAGCATCTCCACAGATCTCCTTGACTCGGGCGTCCGCCCGTCCTGCTGCCGGCCATCCCGCACGTGGCCTTTACGGCCGCTTGAGCGCCTGGCGAACCGTCCCGCGCGACTCTGCCGGCAAGCTCCGGTACTCGCCCCACAGCCGTTCCAGGAGACTGAAGTCCCTCCGGTCCGAGGCCACCCACTGCGCGAAGTGCTCCCGCTCGACCTGGCTCATCTGATCCAGGCGATCGAGCACGCCGTTCAGGTCGGTCTGCCGGCCACGGCCCCCGATCCGGCACCGGCGACACTCAGTGACCAGCTGAACGCTCACACCACCGGGGCCAGCGACCTCTCGGCGCGCGAGGTCCAGCTGAGCGGTTTCGATTCCGCCGTCGTACGCCTCGCCGGCGGCGATCCCGCATACACGGCACAGATGATCGTCACGGTCGAGGATCTCACGCCGCTGCGGAGCCGACACCACCGCAGCCGGTTTGACCCTCGACTGCCCGGGCTTCCAGACTTCCGCCCCCATCTCCACGAAACGGTGCTCGCTCGGAGTCAGCCTCACGTCCTCCCGGTTGGTGGAGATGCGCCAGCCGCGGTCCCGGAGATCACGCATTCGGCGGTCGATCTGCGAGGTCTCCGGAAATGCCTCCCGCAGCTGAGTCTTCGTGAACACCTCCCCTTCGCCGACCTCGGTAATCAGCCACAGTGCGCAGCGGACCATCGTCGAAAGCTTTTCACTACGCCACGACGGAATGTCTGCAATGGTCACGATCTATCCCCTAAGTAGCATTTACCGGCCGACCGTCCCTGGTGCGGCACTCACCAGGGGAGCCCCATTCTCATAGGCGACCCACCAGGAGAATCAAGCCCATTCGGGTGTTTGCGCCGTAACGCAAACAGCTTCCTCACCGCCTCGCAGGAAACGCAAACACCAGCCCACCGTGTGCGCATGGAACGCAAACAGCTACTTCCGAAATCCAGGGTTTGCCGCTTGCGCCCTCCACTCTCGATCAGGAAAGACTGATCCTCCATCAAAGTCCCTACCCAGGAGGATCCATGGCCGTCGCGGGTCAGGTCGGCAGCGCCTATTGGCCTGGCTGCAGTCCGGCACGGGAGAAGTACGTGGCGCGCTTCCGCAGCCTCATATCCGCCATGTCCATGAGAAAACAGGGGGCCCGCGCCAAGTACCTCGGCATCCCGCTGAGCACCCTGTCCAACTACTGGACGGGCCGCCGTGTGCCCTCTGCCGTCACGCTCGGAGCGATCTACGACGCAGTGCGCCGCACCGCCGCCGCGGTCCCGGACCAGCTGGAGCACCTCGAACGGCTGCGGAAGTCCGCGGCCCGGCGGAACACTCGCCCCGTTTCGCCCTGGGAGAGCAGCGACATCTGCGCGGCACAGCAGATGTCCGCGACCCCGTCCACCCCGTCTGCGCAGCCTGCGTCTGGCGAGTGCAGCCGGTCCGGCGCGGATCCGGCGCAGAGACCGGCACGGGACCGGCGCAGCAGCGAAAACGGGAAGGCCGTGGAAACGGTAAGGGCGTTGTGCGCGGCACAGTCCGCCGGTGACCGCCGGGGAGTCATCGGCATCGCCTGGTCAGCGAACAAGGCACTCACCCACGAGGAACTCAGCCTCGCTGCCGCAGACCTGTACACCAGCGGACACTCCGCACTCGGGGAAGCGCTCCTGCTCGGCGGCCGCGAGCGCGGACACGAGGAAACCATGCGGCTGGCGATCACCCTGATCCGTGCCGACCTCCCCATCCAGGCCGAACTCGTCCTCCGGGCCGCCCTGCCCCGGGGAGGTGGCGGACAGCCGGAGTAGCAAAGGGCACGCCCCGCTCGTCACCACCTCTGCTGATACCGCCATCACGGAGCAGGAACGTCACGGCGCTCCGCCCTTCCTTCCTGCCCGGATACCTGACCGGGGGGTCCGCACCATGCCTTCCCTTTCACTTCAATGGAGTTGACCGTTCCATGCTGAACATCTCGCTGTCCGTTCTGTTCCTCACGATCGCCATTGCCGTGGTGCTCGCGCTGATCGTCGCCGGGGCTGCGGTCGCGCTAGCGCGGTGGGACAACCGGTCGGCGCCCGGAGCGATCATCATGGGATCCGTCGCGTTCGCCGGAACCCTGACCCTGGCGTTTCTGTTGCTCAGCCTGGTGCTCGGGGCCGGCACCTGATGCTCACGGGCGGACACCCCCTGACCGGCCGGACCGCCGGTAAGCTCGCTGTCATCCTGCGGTCGGCTCTTCCAGAACCGCCCCCCTGCGCCAGATAGGTGGTCCGCTTGCTGTCTCCGGACGTTTCCGCTGCCGTGAACATTCAGAATCAGGTGCCGCCCCAGAACGACCCTGAACTGGCCCTGGTCCACGCCCAGCTGCGCCGGCTCGACCCGGACGGCGGGCGGTTCGCCGCGGTCCTGAGAGACACCATCGATCAGCTGCTGAACGGCGAAGTGACGGGCCGGTACGACTGGAAGTCCTTGTTCAAGACGGAGAAGACCCATGCCGGGACTGTCGTAGAGATCAACCTCCAGCGCGAGTTCGCGTTCGAGGACGGCGTGGACATGGACTACCGGATCGGCGGCGTGGACGTCGACTGCAAGTACTCACAGCAGTTCGGCGGCTGGATGATCCCTCCGGAGGCGGTAGGTCACCTGTGCCTGCTCGTCTGGGCTGACGACTACAAGAGTCTCTGGAGTGCTGGCCTGCTCCGGATTGCTCCCGAGTTGCTGAACGGAGGAAGCAACCGGGACATGAAACTGACCGTGAAGGCGGAGCACCGCGGGAAGATCCTCTGGCTCTGGCGCGATGCTGTGCTCCCTGAGAACACCCTGCTCCACATGGATCCTGCTGACCGCGAAGCCGTATTCGCCCAGAACTCCGGTCAGGCCAGGCTCAACGAGCTGTTCCGGCGTGCTCAGCGCCGCAGGATAGGACGGAACGTCGTGCGCACCGTTGCCCAGCAGAAGGACTACATGAAGCGCGTTCGCGGAAACGGTGGTTCCAGGTCCTCCCTCCGCCGCGAGGGAATCATCATCATGGGCGATTACCGCGCCCACCAGGAGATCGCGCGACAGCTCGCGCTCCCCGTTCCTCAGGAGGGCGATTTTGTCAGCGCGCGCGTCGTCCGGAGCATCCCGGGAGACAGCAGGCCGTCAGCCGTCATTGACGGGGGCACCTGGTCGCTGGCTGAGAACGGGGACGCTGTGACCCCGGCCCCCGTCCTGCCCGCCCACACGTCATCAGCCACGACCGAGCTCTGAAGACATGAGTGACTCGTGGACACCTCCCGAAGGATCATGGGCATCGTCAGCGGCGCGACGCCGGAACATGCAGGCGATCCGGAGCCGGGATACCAAACCGGAACGGCTGATCCGCAGCATGCTGCACGCGCAAGGGCTGCGCTACCGCGTGGCAGCGCGGCCCCTCAAGGACCTTCGCCGGACCGCCGACATCGTCTTCGGGCCGGCGAAGGTGGCCGTGTTCATCGACGGCTGCTACTGGCACGGCTGCCCTGAGCACTACGTGTCTCCGAAGACGAACCCCGGCTACTGGTCTGCCAAAGTAGCCGGAAACATGGCACGCGACCGGGACACCGACCAGCGCCTCCAGGAAGCCGGCTGGACGGTGCTCCGGTTCTGGGAGCACGAAGCCGCTGCCGACTGCGCCGTCCGGATCGCGGCCGAGGTAGACAAGCGCCGCCGCGGAACCGGTACGGGCACGGCCTGATTACGCCTGCTCCTGGTCCCGCTCGCGGGCCGCCTTGAGCAGCTCGATGATCGACTTACCCACTGCCGCGGCGACTGGCGGCGGGAAGGCGTTGCCCACTTGCCGGTACTGCGCGGTCTTGCCGCCAGTGAACTGCCAGCCCCGGGGAAAGCCCTGAATGATCGCCGCTTGCTCAACCGTGAGCATCGGCCCGTCGGGCCCGAAGAGATCCCTGTCCTCGGACCCCTTCTTCTCACAGGTGTCGATGTCATTGGCCACGCCGAGTCCGGAGACACCGAGTTGCTTCCAGGACGCCTTGGCACGACTCGGGCCGAGGTCGGCCCCTCCATGCTTCTTGGAACCGCCGACGAGCGTGGGCGCGATGCCGCCCCCCTTGCTCTTCAGCTCGGCGTCACGGCCTCTGGCCGTCTTGAGCCACGTTTCGTACTTCTTGCGAGCGAGCTCCCCCTGGGCGCCGTCGAAGTAGCGTTCATACCGCTCGCGCATGGTCTCCTCAAGGGCGGCTGCCACGCTCACCGGGTCCTCGTGGGTGGGAGACGGCCACTCGTACTTCAGATCCTTGAGCACGTCATTGCGGATGGCGACCAGAATGGCGCGCGGACGCAGCTGCGGCACCCCGAAGTCGCTGGCCTCCAGAACGTCCCACTTGCAGACCGTGTAGCCGAGGCCCCGTGTATGAGCCTGCCGCCCGTCCTCTTCGCGGTAGTCGCCGCCCTGCAGCCTCGCCACGATCCAGTCACGGTAGTCCGAGAACTTGGGGTCCATGATCCCGCGCACGTTCTCGATCATCACCGCACGGGGCTGAAGCTGCTCGACCAGTTCCAGCATCCGCGGGAAGAGATCACGGTCGTCGTCTTTGCCCAGCTGCTTGCCAGCGTGCGAGAACGGCGGGCAGGGAACCCCGCCGGCCAGGAGGTCAAGGCCGTGCCGCAGCAGATCGCCGCTCTTGGGCAGATCCCGGTCGGGCTCGAAGAGCTTGACGTCCGTCGGGGGAAGGAGATCGCAGTGGTCCTTCTCCCAGCTCCACTCCGGCTGCGCGTCGATGTTCGCCCGCAGCGTCCCGACCGCATGCGCGTCGATCTCCACGAGCGCCAGGTGCCTGAAACCGGCCTGATGCAGTCCGATGGCCTGACCGCCGGCTCCAGCACAGATCTCAATCGAGGTGAAAACGGCCTCAGTGCTGGTCATGCACCCTCCTTCGAACACGTACCCCGCTGGTGCCCTGTGCCACCAGCTATCACAGAGGGTGACAGACCCCACTGACAACGACCTCATCTAGTGTGCGGCATCGCCTGGGCCACTCCGAACACACCTTTACGGATGCGTCAGCCGACACCAGGGAAGAGCTGCAGCTGTTGGTGGCCGCGGGCTTGGGCTGTGGGTGGGGTGGGGCGGGATCGGGTGAGGGTGAGGAGGGTGCGGAGGGCTTGTACGACCTGGGCGGGGGTGTCGCGGATCATCGACGGGGTCGCGCTGACCACCAGGATGCCGTGGGACTCCAGGCGCAGGCGGCGGTGGAGGGTGGCGTGCCAGGCGTCGCGGGTGTAGTGGTACTCCGCCGAGTCGATCTCCAGGGCCACGCCCTCGTCCGGCCAGTACGCGTCCGGGCTGGCGAGGAAGGCGCCGTCCGGGGTGTACAGGCGGGCGTTCCACAGCGGGGTCGGGAGGTCGGTCGCCGTCAGGGTGTCCCGGGCCAGGGCCTCGGCGATCGAGCGGACCCCCGCCAGGAGTTCCGCCGCGGCGGCGCGGACCGCCGGGCGGGTCAGGAGCCGGGCGGCGCGGAGCTCGGCGTGCAGGTCCTGCGGGTGGCACCAGCCGGCCTGGACGACGTGGGCCAGCGTCGAGCGGATCCGCGCCGGGTCACCGGACCGGGCGGCGAAGTCGGCGGCCGCGCGGACGGGCCGGGTGCTCGGGATGCCGGACACCGCGATGGTGCGCGGCCAGCGGGCGGTGGCCACCGGGCGGACCTCCGGGGTCCCGGTGAGCCGGCGCGGGGCCCGGATCAGGACGTCGGCCGGGGTGTGCGGGACGTCGCGGATGCCGAGGAGCGCCAGGGCGGCGCCGCCGGTGAGGGCGGCCGTGTCGCCGGAGAGCGGGTCCGCGGCGGGCTCGGCGGCGTACAGGACGGCGGCGAGGGCGCGTTGGCGGTGGTCCGGGGGGCCCGTCTGGAGGAGGTAGACCCGGGGCAGTAAGCGTTGCCAGGGGCCGCCGGGGCGGGTGCGCGAGGTGATCGTGCCCTCCGGGATGCCGGAGGCGGCCAGCTGGTGGCGGGTGGCCAGGTTGAGTTGCCTACGGGCCGTCCGCGACGCCGCCCGGGCGGTTGTCGGTCCTTGGTTCCGTCCTCGGTTCGGTCCTCGGTTCGGTCCTTGGTTCGGTCCTTGGTTCCGTTCGCGCGTGATCATGCCGGCGGTATGCCCGGCTCGGGGGCACCGACACACCCGCTAGCGGCCCGGGTGGTCCGGGGCCAGGAAGACGATCACGCCCGTCTGCGTGCCCGGGCGGGGGGTGACCTCGTGCCAGCCCAGGCGGCGGTACGTGGCCACCGTGTCGGTGGCCAGCCGGGAGGTCAGCAGCCAGGCCCGTCCGTCCGGTGCGTCGGCCGTGATCTCGGTGAGCAGGTTCCGGCCGGTGCCGTGGCCGCGCGCGTACGGGCGTACGGCGAGCTCGTCTATCTCCAGCGCGCCCGTCAGGAGCTCCCGTACCCGCGCCGGGCCGAGCTGCGCCGCGACCTGGGCGTACCCGCGGTCCTTGGGGAAGGCCGCCGGGGTGATCCAGCCCGTGGCGAAGCCGTCGATGCCGGCCGCGGACTGGGCGAAGGCCGCACGGAAACCGCGGCGCCGGGCGTCCGCCTGGAGGCGGACCGAGAACTGGCGAATGGTTTCTGCGTCCTCGTTCCACGGCGGGCCGGAGAAGACGTCGGCATAGACGTCGACCAGTTCGTCCGCGAGGTCGAGGACGGCCTGTCCGTAGCTGATCACGATGTCCGAGCTCCTCTTTCTTCCCGTTCTACCCTTTGGGGTAGGAGAGCCAATTTATGCCGGTCGGGTTCCGGAAGGCACGTATCGCACGGATCCGGCGAGTGTGCGACAAATCCCCTCCCCCTCCTCCGTGTCGGCGGCCGCCGCGCCGCGTTGAGCAGCCCGTGGACAGACTGATTCGGGCGGCCGGCCGGTGCGTGCTCGCCTTCCTCCTCGTCCTGGGCGTGGTGGCGCTGCTGCCGCGCGCCGTCAAGGACGCCGTACCGGACGGTGTGATCGGCGGAGCGGTGCTCGTCCTGGGGGCGTTGGGCGCCCGGCGGGTGGTCAAGCCCCCGCGTTAGCCTCGTAGCCTCGTAGTAATACACGTGAGATCAGACGACTTGAGGAGTTGGGCATGGCGCGCGTACCGAGTTCCGCAGTGGCGGCCGTCGGCCTGGTCGGCGGGTACGCCGTCGCCCGGTGGACCAAGAAGCGCCCGCTGGGCGGTGTCGTGCTCGGGGCCGCCGGGCTGGCCGCCGGGCGGGAGTGGCACCGGCGCGGCGGCGCCCCCGCGGCGGCCGGACTGGGCGCGCTGTACCTGGCCGGCTTCGCGGGCGCGCACCCGCTGGCCAAGAAGGTCGGGGCCTGGCCGGCCGTCCTCGGGGCCGCGGCCGTCGTGGCGACCGCCTCCTGGGCCGTGGCCGACCGCGGCTGAGCAGCCGTACGGGCCGGCGCGGGCGGGCCGGCCCAGGCAGGGCGAAGACCGGCCCAGGCAGGGCGAAGGCCGGCGCGGCGAGGGCAGGCGCGGCCAGGGCAGGCGGGGCGAAAGCCGGTGGCGCGAGGGCGCGGCCGGCCCGCGCCCGCCTACGCACCCAGCGCCTGCGAGACCGTGTAGATCAGCAGGCCGGCCAGGGCGCCGACCACCGTGCCGTTGATCCGGATGAACTGGAGGTCCCGGCCGATGTGGGCCTCGATCTTCCGCGACGTGTGCTCGGCGTCCCACCCGGCCACCGTGTCCGTGATCAGCGAGGTGATCTCGGCCCGGTAGGTGGTCACCACGTACACCACCGCGCCCTCGATCCAGCCCTCCACCTTGTCCTGGAGCCGGCCGTCCGTGGCCAGCCGCGACCCCAGGGACAGCAGCGAGGACCGGACCCGCAGCCGCAGCTCGCTGTGCTCGTCCTCCGCCGCCGAGATGATCATCGCGCGGATCGCGGTCCAGGCGGAGGCGATCACGTCCTGCACCTCACCGCGCTGGAGGATCTCGGACTTCAGCCGCTCCACCCGGGCCCGCGTGTCCGTGTCGGACTGGAGGTCGGCCGCGAAGTCCGTCAGGAACCGGTCCACCGCGCCGCGCGCCGGGTGCTCCGGCATGTCCCGCATCTCCGTCAGGAAGCGGAGCAGCTCCTTGTACACGCGCTCGCCGACCTTGCGGTCCACGAACCGCGGGGTCCAGCCGGGCGCCCCGCCCTGGACCGCGCCCATCACCGATTCCCCGTGCGTTACCAGCCAGTCGTGGGCCTTGAGGCAGACGAGGTCGACGACGCGGCGGTGCCCGCCGTCCGCGACGACCCGCTCCAGGGTCTTGCCGATCCCCGGAGCGATCTCGGCGGTCTCGGCCCGCCGCGTGATGGCCTCGCCCACGACCGCCTGCACATCGGAGTCGCGCAGTACGGTCAGCGCCCCGCGCAGCGCGGTGGCCAGCTCGGCGGTGACCCGGTCGGCGTGCGCGGGCTCGGCCAGCCAGGATCCGAGCCGGCCGCCGATGCCGAGGGCGTGGAGGCGAGCGCGGACCACGTCCGCGGAGAGGAAGTTCTCGCCGACGAACTCGCCGAGGGAGACGCCGAGCTGGTCCTTCTTGGTCGGGATGATCGCGGTGTGCGGGATGGGCAGGCCGAGCGGCCGCCGGAAGAGGGCGGTCACGGCGAACCAGTCGGCGAGCGCGCCGACCATGCCGGCCTCGGCGGCGGCCCGGACGTACCCCGCCCAGGCACCGGCCCCCGCGTGCTCGGCCCAGGTGGTCAGTACGTAGACCAGCGCGACCAGGATCAGCAGGCCGGTCGCGGTGGTCTTCATGCGGCGGACGCCGTGGCGGCGCTCCTCGTCGGCCTCGTTGAACACGAACCCGCCGGAGCCGGTGCCTGCGCCGTTGCCCGCGCGTGCGCCGCTGCCGGAGCCTGCGCGTGAGCCTGCGCCGTTGCCTACGGCCTTGGTGCGGTGATCCATGTGTCCTCCCTTCCCCCGGGCGCCGGTTTTGTCTGCATAGCATCCGACTCCCGAGACCCCCCAGGAGTTCCCGGCGCGCCGGGACCCACCCCGCGACCGCCCCGCGACCGCCCCTCAACCGGTCCGCCCGGCCTACAGCTCCTTGCGGAGCTTCGGGCCGCCACCCAGGGGCTTCGGGCGCTTCGGCGGTTTGACCTTGACCTCCACCCCGCCCCAGAAGGCCAGGCCGGTCACCACCACCCTCGGGGCTCCCGGAGCCACCGGGCCCGAGGTGTCGCCGCGCTGGTCGAAGGCGCCCATGAAGCCGAAGCCCCGTACGTCGACCTCCACGCCCGGCGGGACCGTGATCTGGATACCGCCCATGATCGCGATGCAGTTGATCACCACCTCGCGCTCCGCGAAGTTCGCCTCGCGCAGGTCCAGGTCGCCGCTGCCCCAGAACGCCACCGCGTCCAGCCGGGGCGGCACCGTCCAGGTGCCCTTGCGCTGGAACGAGGACATCACCGCGACCGCCGCCGAGGACGACGCCGGTACGCCGCCGCCCCCGATCCGCGAGGCCCACGAACCGTCCGCCGCCACCGGGGCCGGCGCCGCGGCCGCCAGCGGCATCGGGGGCCCGCCCGGCGCCGGCAGGTCGCGGGTCAGCGGTTCCAGCTCCGCGTACGTCTTCGACGTGTACGCGGCCTCCAGCCGCTCCTCGAACTCCTCCATGTCGATCCGGCCCTCGGCGACGGCGTCGCGCAGGCGCTCCACCACCCGCTCGCGGTCGGCGTCCGACGCCCTCAGCTCCGGCAACGGCTTCTCCGGCCGCTCGTCATTCATGGGGACCAGCCTATGTAGTTGAGCGGAAGAGTTGTATGGGACCAACCCTGGTACGGCCCCCGCTCACCCCTGATTTATCCCTGCCCCGCGTACATCCGCGCGATCACGTCCTCGATGTCCGGCTCCCGCACCGACAGGTCCAGCAGCGGGTACCGCGACGCCACCTCCGCCACCAGCGGCGCCGCCGAGGACCCCGCCGGGAACGCCAGCCACTGCCGCGGCCCGTCCACCTTCACCACCCGCGCCCCCGCCACGCTGATCTCCGGCAGCTCCCGCTCCAGGTCCACCACCAGCGTCCGCTCCCCGCCGCCCTCGCCCATCGCGTGCAGACCGGCCAGCGCCCCGTCGTACATCAACCGCCCGTGGTCGATCACCATCACCCGCTCGCACAGCTGCTCGATGTCCTGGAGGTCGTGCGTCGTGAGCAGCACCGTCGTGCCGAGTTCCGCGTTCAACTGCCGCAGGAAGGCACGTACCTTCGCCTTGCTCACCACGTCGAGCCCGATCGTCGGCTCGTCCAGGTACAGCACGTCCGGATCGTGCAGCAGCGCCGCCGCGATGTCCCCGCGCATCCGCTGCCCCAGCGAGAGCTGCCGTACCGGTACGTCCAGCAGCTCGGCCAGGTCGAGCCGGTCCACGCACCGCTCCAGGTTGGCCTTGAACCGCGCCTCGGGGATCCGGTACATCCGCCGCATCAGCCCGTACGAGTCCTTCAGCGGAAGGTCCCACCACAGCGTGGTGCGCTGCCCGAACACCACCCCGATCCGGTGCGCCAGCCGCATCCGCTCCCGCGCCGGGTCGATGCCCGCGACCCGCAGCCGGCCGCCGCTCGGGGTGAGGATGCCGGTCAGCATCTTGATCGTGGTCGACTTCCCGGCGCCGTTGGGCCCGATGTAGCCGACCACCTCGCCCCGCGCCACCTGGAAGCTGATCCCGTCCACGGCCCTGACCTGCCGTTTCTCCCGGCGCATCAGACTCACCCGGCGCCGTACGTCGAAGACCTTCTCGACCCCGTCCAGCTCGATCAGCGCGTCGCTTCCCATATCGCCTTCAGCTCCCCGTACTCCGGTACGAACGCAGCCCCGCCCGCCACGCCAGCGACGCGGGTACGAACACCAACACCGCCACCAGCGGGCTCACGAACGCCACCCACCCCGGCAGCTCCAGCGGATACGGCCGCCCCAGCACGTACAGGGCCGGCAGCCAGTTCACGAAGGCCAGCGGCACGATGAACGTGACCCCGCGCAGCAGGTCCTTCGCGAACACCGTCGGCGGGTACTGGAGCATCGTGTTCCCGCCGTACGTGAAGGAGTTCTGCACCTCCGCGGCGTCCCCGGCGACGAACTGGAAGGCCGCGCCGGCCACCATGACCGCCCCGAAGATCGCCGCCCCGGCCACGACCATCACGGGCAGGAGCAGCACCCTCCCCGCCGTCCACCCCACGTCCAGCTCCGAGACCGCCCAGCCCAGGACCGCCAGCCCCTGCCCGATCCGGCCCACCCGGCGCAGCGCGAAGCGGTCGGCGGCGACCTGCGCGAGCACCGGGACCGGGCGCACCAGCATGGTGTCGAGCGAGCCGTCGCGGATCCGGACGCCGATGCGGTCCGTATTGCCGAGCAGCAGGTCCGCCAGGCCCAGGGAGGCCGACGAGGACCCGTACAGGAGGGCGATCTCGGGCAGCGTGAAGCCGCCGAGGGCCTCCACGTGCGAGAACATGATCCAGATCGCGACGAAGTCGAGGAGCGTGATCGCCGCGTTCCCGAAGGTGGACAGGAGGAACGAGGTCCGGTACGTCATCGTCGACCGGACCCACATCGCCACGATCAGCCCGTAGCCGCGCACCCCTTCCACGG
The DNA here is from genome assembly GCF_008704935.1 of Streptomyces vinaceus. Lineage (NCBI taxonomy): Bacteria > Bacillati > Actinomycetota > Actinomycetes > Kitasatosporales > Streptomycetaceae > Streptomyces > Streptomyces vinaceus. Next base: position 4,677,427 of record NZ_CP023692.1, on the reverse strand, counting down.
CCCGGTTCCGCACCGGTACCGCCACCGGCCCCCCGGACCACGCCGAAGGGCGAGCAGCCCCGACCGCCTCCACCGCTTCCGCCTCAGCCACCCTGGACGACCACCTTCCGCGTCGCGGCCGACTGCAACAGCCGCCCCGCGCCCAGCAGTACGAGCGCCCACAGCGACTGGAAGCCCAGCGCCCGTACCGCGCCCCCGGCCCCGGCGTGCTTGCCCATCAGCACGTCCAGCGGCACCTGCAGCATCGCGGCCCACGGCAGGACGCGGACCAACTCGCCGAAACCGCCGGGGAACACCGTCAGCGGCAGCAGCATCCCGGAGAAGAAGATCTGCACGACGACGGCCATCATGTTGATCCCGGACCCGTCCATCAGCCAGAACGCGGCCAGCCCCAGCAGGTACCGCAGCCCGAAGCTGACGGTCAGTCCGAGCGTCACGGACACCAGGAACAGCAGCCAGCGCAGCGGATCGGCGGGCAGCGCCAAGGGGAAGGCCAGCGCGCCCGCGAGCAGCGGAACCGCCCCGCGCCCGAGCAGCTGGAAGCCGGCCCTCCCCATATCGGCGGCGAGCCACCACATCTGCAGGTCGGCCGGCCGGTACAGGTCGACGGCGATGTCACCCGTACGGATCCGCTCCTGCATCTCCTCCTGGAAGCCGCCGCCGATGAGCGCGCCGGCGGCGAGCAGCGACTGGCTCACCCAGACGAAGGTGAGGGCCTCGGCCTGGTCGTAACCGCCCAGGCCGGGCCGTTCGTCCCACAGGGCGACGTAGGTGTAGGCGAGGATGAATCCGAAGACGGTGTTGGTGAACACCCCTGCCGCCGTCGCCGTCCCGTAGGTGGCGTAGCGCCGGAATCCGCCGGCCGCCACGGCCGGATAGAGCCACGCTCTGCGGGCCTTCGCGCGGCCCGTCGCGCCGCCCGTCGCGCCGCCCGTCGCGCGGCCCCTTGTGCGAGCCGTTGCCTGGCGCACCGTATCCCTCCCTTTTTCCCGGTCGTTCCTACGTCGGCCAAAGCGCGCGAGCTTAGTGCGGAGGGGCGATCCACGCGACCGGTTTACGCCCGTCCAACGCGGAACGAGCGGCCGATCGGGTAGACAGCATGGGGTACATACGTGGATATTTCGTACGGCGTCGAGGAGTTCTGGCGATGAGCGACCAGTCACCACCACCGGGCTGGACGCCTCGCGACCCGGACACCTCCGCGGGGCCCCCGTCGGCGGGGCAGCCGCGGCAGCCGGCCGGTGAGAAGCAGTCCCGCAGGGCCGCCAAGAAGGCCGAGCGGAAACGGAAGCGGACCGGCTGGCGCCGCCTCGTCCCCACCTGGCGCATGGTCCTGGCCGCCGTCGTGCTGCTCGGCCTGCTGGTCGTCGGCGCGTTCGTCGCCGGCTACCTGCTGGTCCACATCCCGCCCGCCAACGCCGCCGCGACCGCCCAGTCCAACCTCTACCTCTACGCCGACGGCTCCCAGCTCGCCCGCGACGGCGAGGTCAACCGCGTCAACGTCCCGCTCTCGCAGATCCCCCGCACCGTCCAGGAGGCCGTACTGGCCGCCGAGGACCGGGACTTCTACTCCGAACGGGCCGTCGACCCCAAGGCGATGGTCCGCGCCGCCTGGAACACGGCGACCGGCAAGGGCACCCAGTCCGGCTCCACCATCACCCAGCAGTACGTCAAGAACTACTACCTGGGCCAGGAACAGACCATCAAGCGCAAGGTCAAGGAGTTCTTCATCGCGATCAAACTCGGTCGCGAGGAGTCGAAGGACTACATCCTGGAGGGCTACCTCAACACCAGCTACTTCGGCCGCAACGCCTACGGCATCCAGGCCGCCGCCCAGGCCTACTACGGCAAGGACGTCGACAAACTCACCACCGCCGAGGGCGCGTACCTCGCCACCCTCCTCAACTCCCCCAGCGCCTTCGACGTCGTCGCCCACCCCCAGAGCCGCGAGCGCGCCCTCGCCCGCTGGAACTACGTACTCGACGGCATGGTCAAGAAACAGTGGCTGCCGGCCGCCGAGCGGGCCGCCATCCGCTTCCCCGAACCCGGCAAGGTCCGCCCGGCCGCCGGCCTCTCCGGCCAGCGCGGCTACCTCGTCGAGGCCGTGAAGGACTACATCGTCGAGCAGAAGATCCTGGACGAGAAGACCCTCGCCGAGGGCGGCTACCGCATCACCACCACCATCGACAAGAGCCGCGAGAACGCGTTCGTCGAGGCGGTCGACGAGAAGATGGTCAGCGAGCTGGACCCGGAGAAGCGCAAGGCCGACCGCGTCGTACGGGCCGGCGGGGTCTCCATCGACCCGGCCACCGGCAAGGTCGTCGCCATGTACGGGGGCATCGACTACACCAAGCAGTACGTCAACAACGCGACCCGGCACGACTACCAGGTGGCCTCCACCTTCAAGCCGTTCGTGTTCGCGTCCGCCGTCGAGAACGACTCCCGCACCCAGGACGGCCGCCTGATCACCCCCAACACCGTCTACAACGGGGACAACAAGCGCCGCGTGGTCGGCACCCGGACCCCCTACGCCCCCGAGAACGAGGGCCAGATCTCCTACGGCAACATCACCGTCAACACCGCCACCGACCTCTCCGTCAACGCCGTCTTCGCACAGATGGTCGTCGACGTCGGCACCGCGAAGGTCAAGAAGACCGCGATCGACCTCGGCATCCCCGAGGACACCCCGAACTTCGACGCCGGCCCGGCCATGGCGCTGGGCACCATGCAGGCCAGCGTCCTGGACATGACCCAGGCCTACGCGACCCTCGCCGACCACGGCCGCCACACCCCGTACACCCTCGTCGAGAAGATCGAGAAGGGGGATGCCGACATCCACCTGCCCGACCGCACCCCGAAGCAGGCCATCAGCCGCGAGGCCGCCGACACCACCACGTCCATGCTGGTCAGCGTCGTCGACAACGGCACCGGCACGGCCGCCCTCGCCGCCGGGCACCCGGCCGCGGGCAAGACGGGCACCGGCGAGCTGGACCGCTCCGCCTGGTTCGCTGCGTACACCCCGGACCTGGTCACGGTCGTCTCGATGATGGGCCAGGACCCCGACACGGGGGCCCTGGAATCCCTGTACGGGGCGCTCGGCGAGGCCCGGATCGGGGGCGGCGGGTACCCGGCCCGGATCTGGGCGCAGTACACGAAGTCGGCCCTGGAGAACAGCGACCCCCTGGACTTCGACCTCGATCTCCAGCCGGGCGCGGCCCCGTCCCCGCCGCCGTTCGTCCCCGGCAGCCCGGAGCCCTCGGAGGAGGAGAGCACCCCGCAGTCCCCGGCCCCGCCGAGCCGGCCGAACCGCCCGGGCCGGCCGACGCCGCCCACCGCAGGCCAGGGCCAGGGCGGCCGGAGCCAGGGGCAGGACCAGGGGCAGACCACCGGGGGCCGGACCCCGGAGGGCGGGGACACCACGGGAGACCAGGGCGACGCGGGCACGTCGGCCGGAACGAGTACGGGGAGCACGGGGACGAGCGCCGGCGCCACCACGGGCTCCACGGCAGGCGCCCTGGGCGGGGTGACGGGCGGCCTGCGCAGCCGCCCGCCGTCGGAGTACCTGGAGTAGCGGCGGCCGGCGGCCCGAGGAGCCGGGTCAGTGACCGGAGGTCGCCTTCAGCCCCACCACGGCGACCAGCAGCAGGCAGATGAAGAAGATCCGGGCGGCGGTGACGGGCTCACCCAGCACCGCCATACCGAGCACGGCGGCCCCGGCGGCGCCGATGCCCACCCATACGCCGTACGCGGTACCGATGGGCAGCGTCTTGGCGGCGTACGAGAGCAGCACCATGCTGGCGATGATCCCGGCACCGGTGAACACGCTGGGCCACAGCCGCGTGAAGCCCTCCGTGAACTTCATACCGATCGACCAGCCGACTTCGAGCAGACCGGCGACGAGAAGCAGAACCCAGGCCATGACAGGGCACCTCCGGAACGAGAGCGAACGGGGTGCGTCGTCTTGTCGTCCAGCCACGGCTACCCGGTACGGCGCGTCTCGTCGGGGTTCCCCACCACCGTAGCAAAGCCCATGCGAAAGGGCCGGTGACACCGGTCACCGACCCCTCGACGCCCGGCGCCCGGCGCCGGACGCCCGATGATGCCCGCTTACAGGTAGAGCCCGGTGGAGTCCTTGGACCCCTCCAGCCGCTCCGCGGCCACGGCGTGCAGGTCCCGTTCGCGCATCAGCACGTACGTGGCACCCCGTACCTCGACCTCGGCCCGGTCCTCAGGGTCGTACAGCACCCGGTCGCCCGGCTCCACGCTGCGTACGTTCTGCCCGACCGCGACCACCTCGGCCCAGGCCAGCCGCTTGCCCACGGCAGCGGTCGCCGGGATCAGGATGCCGCCGCCCGAGCGCCGCTCGCCCTCGGGCGAGTCGGACTTCACGAGCACACGGTCGTGCAGCATGCGGATGGGCAGCTTGTCGTGGGTGGTGGTGTTGGTGTCGTCGCTCACACCACGAACCTACCCGCCCGCGCGCCGCCCGTACGCCGCAGGGTCATCAGCGCTTGCGCCGGGCCGAGACCACGAGCAGGCCGATCACACCCGCCGCGAGCAGGGCGACGGGTGCGATCCGCTCGTAGCGCGGAGCGCCGTCCTCGTGGCGCAGGCCGTCCCGTACGTCCGTCAGGAGACGGTTCACGGCGACGACGGCCCGCCCGGCGGTGTGGTCCACGGTCGAGGCGACCCTGGCCTTCGCGTCCCCGATGATCGTCTTCGGATGCACGCGCACGCCGATCTCGTCGAGCGTCTCGGCGAGCTGCTCGCGGCGGCGGACGATGTCCGCCTCGATCTGTGCGGGGGTCCTGGCTTCGGGCACCGCGCTGCCTCCGTCGTCGTCGGGTCGGTCGGTCGGGGGCGTAGCCCACCATGAACAGTCTGTCAGCTTAGTCTCGGACCGTACCGATCCCCTCCCGAGGAGACAGTTGACATGAGCGAGCGACTCCAGCCGGGCGACACCGCCCCCGCCTTCACCCTGCCCGACGCTGACGGCAACGAGGTCTCGCTCGCCGACCACAAGGGCCGCAAGGTGATCGTGTACTTCTACCCGGCGGCGCTGACGCCGGGCTGCACGAAGCAGGCCTGCGATTTCACGGACAACCTGTCGGTGCTGGCCGAGGCCGGCTACGACGTGATCGGCGTGTCCCCGGACAAGCCGGAGAAGCTGGCGAAGTTCCGCGAGAAGGAGCACCTGAAGGTGACCCTGGTCGGCGACCCCGAGAAGCAGGTCCTGGAGGCGTACGGCGCCTACGGCGAGAAGAAGCTGTACGGCAAGACGGTGACCGGCGTCATCCGCTCCACGGTGATCGTGGACGAGGAGGGCAAGGTCGAACGCGCCCTTTACAACGTCAAGGCCACGGGCCACGTAGCCAAGATCATCAAGGATCTGGGCATCTGACGCGCCCCGCCTTCCCGGCGGCGGCCCGCACCCTTCCCGGTGCGGGCCGCTCCGCTTATCGGACGTAACCACCCGCATACCGCTTCGTTGACCCGTACGAGACACGAACGCGGGGCCGGACGAAGGGGTGGCGGTGGCGGTGCGCTACACACGAGACCTGCTGGAAGAAGCAGCTCGGGCAACGACGGACTTCCATCACGCGGTGCTCTGGTGGGGGGGCGATCCCACGCCGGGCACCAAGCGGTACATACGCGCGAAGATGCTGGAAGCGGGCATCGATTTCTCGCACTTTTCCACGCATCGGGTGCGGCACACGGAGGAACGGCTGCGCGAGCTGGTCGCGGCCTCGGCCTCCGTCAGGGAGGTGATCTCCCGCCTGGGCATCAGCCAGGTCGGCGGCAACCACACCCACATCGGCCGACGGATAGCCGCGCTCGGCATCGACACCTCGCATTTCACGATGGCGCGGAAACGGCGCGCGAAGGGATCCCTGGGACCCGCGCTCGGCCCGAGGGCACCCGAAGAGGGAAGGGTCCCGGGCGCACGGCTGCGCAGGGCTCTGCTCGCGTCCGGAGTGCCGGAGGAATGCGCGGAGTGCGGCGTCGGAGTGGAGTGGAACGGCAAGCCGCTGCGCCACGAGGTCGACCACGTCAACGGCAACTGGTGGGACAACCGCGCCGAGAACCTCCGACTCATGTGCCCCAACTGCCACGCCACGACCGACACCTACCGCGGGCGGAACCGGCGGCGGTCCGCGTGAAGAGGCCGCGGTACACGCACGAACTGCTCGCCGCGAGTGTTCCGGATGCCACCAGCCTCGTGGATCTCATGCGCCGGCTCGGTACCCCGCCGGGCGGGGACCTTCGTACCTACCTCCGCAAACGGCTGGCCCACTACGGAATCGACACGTCCCACTTCGTCGATGTTCGTTCGGCCATGTCCGGAAGAAGCTCGACGGCTTCGGGATCGACACGTCGCACTTCACCACTCAGGTGCGCCGCGTGGACAGGCTGTTCTCGCGCGCGGAGATCACTCGAGCCGTCGCCGAGGTCCACAGCATCGCGGGGGTGCTGCGTTCGCTGGGCCATGGCGAGCTCAGCGGAGCGGCCCGCGCGAAGGCGAGACGCAGCATCGAGGAGTACGGGATATCCACGGACCACTTCACGGGGCAGGGGCATCGTGCAGGAAGCCGGTCACCTGCCCGCAGGCCGGCCCGGGACGTCCTGCAACGCCGCGAAGCGGGCTCCGGTCGTGAGAAGACCGCCGTGCTGCGGCGCGCCCTTGACGACCTCGACGTACCGCACGTGTGCCACGCATGCGGGATCGGGGACACGTGGCGAGGGAGGCGGCTCGTTCTGGAAATCGATCACATCAACGGCGACCGCCTGGACAACCGCCGCGAGAACCTCCGCTACCTGTGTCCCTCCTGCCACAGCCAGACGGGAACGTTCTCGAAAGGATCTCTCGGCACAACACGGGGACGAGCACAGTAAAGTAGCCGCGATGGGCCCGTACCCCAGCTGGCCAGAGGGCGCCGGTTTAGGTCCGGTGTGTCGTGGGTTCGAGTCCCACCGGGCCCACTCCCCGTAAGGCCCCGCACGCGCTGTTCGCGTGCGGGGCCTTCTGCGTGGCCCGGACCCTCAGCCGACCAGGGCGCGGATGAAGGGGACCAGGGCCCGGAAGGCCTGGCCTCGGTGGGAGATGGCGTTCTTCTCCGCCGGGGTGAGTTCCGCGCAGGTGCGGGTGTCGCCCTCGACCTGGAGGATCGGGTCGTAGCCGAAGCCGCCCGTGCCCGCCGGGGTGTGGCGCAGGGTGCCCAGGAGGCGGCCCTCCACGACGCGTTCGGTGCCGTCCGGGAGGGCGAGGGCCGCCGCGCACGCGAAGTGGGCGCCGCGGTGCTCGTCGGCGATGTCCCCGAGCTGGGCCAGCAGCAGGTCCAGGTTGGCCCGGTCGTCGCCGTGCTTGCCCGCCCACCGCGCCGAGAAGATGCCGGGCGCGCCGTTCAGGACGTCCACGCAGAGGCCGGAGTCGTCGGCGATCGCCGGCAGGCCGGTGGCCTGTGCCAGGGCGTGGGCCTTGAGGAGGGCGTTCTCGGCGAAGGAGATGCCGGTCTCCTTGACGTCCGGGATCTGCGGGTACGCGTCCGCGCCGACCAGCTCGTACGGCAGGCCGGCGTCGGACAGGATGGCGTGGAGCTCGGCGACTTTGCCCGCGTTGCGGGTGGCGAGGATCAGGCGGCTGGTCATGGCGCCCATTATCCGGTCCCGTCCGGACGGCCCGCGGCTCAGCCCGGGGTGCAGACCTTCGACAGTTCCTTCGCGGCGTCGGCGACCGGCTGGATGTCCGGGGTGGTGTTGCCGTTCTCGATGGCCGTGCGGACGTTCTTCACCGCCGTGGTCATGGAGGAGACGGCCTTGCTGAGGTCGGCGTTGTCCGTCTGGTCGCCGACCTTCTTGAGGTTCGCCTCGATCTGGTTCAGCGCGTTCTGGGCGTCCTGCGGGCTGTTGCCGGCCTGGGAGACCGCCTGCTGGAGGTCGTTGGCCCCGTCGGTGATGGCCACGGCCGTGTTCGCGCAGTCCATCGCCGTCGAGATCGCGTCACAGGACGTCAGCGCCGGTACGGCGAGAGCCGCTGCGAGCACGACCGCCGCTATGCGGTGCTTCGGGTTCATGTTCGGATCTCCCAGTGATCGACACGGATACGAGGACGGGCGCACGGGTGTGACACCGTGCGCCCGTACCCAGGGGGACGCAGGAGCGCAGCTCCCGGTTCTCGCCCCCTGGAGCTGGAGCGCCCCCTAGAGCTGGAGCGCGCCCAGTTGGATGGCCTCCAGGTCGGCGCAGCCACCGGCGGCCAGGTCCAGGAGGGCGTTGAGCTCCTTGCGGTCGAAGGGCTCGCCCTCGGCGGTGCCCTGGACCTCGACGAAGCGGCCGTCGCCGGTGCACACGACGTTCATGTCGGTCTCGGCGCGCACGTCCTCCTCGTAGCAGAGGTCGAGGAGCGGGACGCCGTCGACGATGCCGACGCTGACGGCGGCGACGGTGCCGGTGAGCGGCTTGCGGCCGGCCTTGATCAGCTTCTTCTGCTGGCCCCAGGCGACGGCGTCGGCCAGGGCCACGTAGGCACCGGTGATGGCGGCGGTGCGGGTGCCGCCGTCGGCCTGGAGGACGTCGCAGTCCAGGACGATGGTGTTCTCGCCGAGCGCCTTGTAGTCGATGACGGCGCGCAGGGAGCGGCCGATGAGGCGGGAGATCTCGTGGGTGCGGCCGCCGATCTTGCCGCGTACGGATTCGCGGTCGCCGCGGGTGTTGGTGGAGCGGGGCAGCATCGAGTACTCGGAGGTGACCCAGCCTTCGCCGCTGCCCTTGCGCCAGCGCGGGACGCCTTCGGTGAAGGAGGCGGTGCAGAAGACCTTGGTGTCACCGAAGGAGATGAGGACGGAGCCCTCGGCGTGCTTGCTCCATCCGCGTTCGATGGTGACCGGGCGGAGCTGTTCGGGCGTACGGCCGTCGATGCGAGACATGGCTCCGAGCCTAGTCGGTGGCCGGGGCGGCGGGCGCCGGGTGCGCGAAGACCCCGTCCGGGTGGTCCGGTACGGGGTCTGGCGGAGGGGCGAGCGGGAGCTCAGCTCACATCATGTCTTCGATGTCGGCGGCGATCGGGTCGGCGTCGGTGCCGATGACGACCTGGACCGCGGTGCCCATCTTGACGACGCCGTGGGCGCCGGCGGCCTTCAGCGCGACCTCGTCGACGAGGTCGGGGTTGACGACCTCGGTGCGCAGGCGGGTGATGCAGCCCTCGACCTCTTCGATGTTCTCGATGCCGCCGAGCCCGGCGACGATCTTCTCAGCCTTGGTGGCCATGTTTTCTCCCTGAGTTCTACGAAGAACGACCTGCGCGGTCCGCTTCGTCACGGTAACGCACGGTTGGCCCATCTATGCGAGCGCATGACCGGGGTCTGCCGAATCATGACGATCAGCAGCAGCCTGCCCCACAACTGGTCTACACCAGTGTGCCGCACGTGCTGCCCCTGCCAAAACGGGCCGTTCAGGGAGGACGCAGATGAGCGCGGACAGCGCCGCGGCTACACCGCAGCCGCAGTGGTGGAACGGCCTGTTCCAGGGATTGCAGAAGATGGGCCGGAGCCTCCAGCTGCCGATCGCGGTGCTGCCCGCGGCCGGCATCCTGAACCGGTTCGGCCAGCCGGACATGTTCGGCAAGGACGGCCTGGACTGGACGAACGTCGCCAAGGTGATGGCGGCCGCGGGCGCCGCCCTGCTCAACGCGGACCTGGGCCTGCCGCTCCTCTTCTGCGTCGGCGTCGCGATCGGCATGGCCAAGAAGGCGGACGGCTCGACGGCCCTGGCGGCGGTGGTCGGCTTCCTCGTCTACCGGAGCGTGCTGCGCGTCTTCCCCACGAGCTGCCCGGCCGGGACGAGGGACGTCGGGGGCGGCTGCCTGGGGCCGGACTTCACCTTCGCCGAGTACACGTTCCAGAACCCGGGCGTCTTCGGCGGCATCGTGATGGGCCTGCTGTCCGCCTGGTTCTGGCAGCGCTACCACCGGGTGAAGCTGGTGGACTGGCTCGGCTTCTTCAACGGCCGCCGGCTGGTCCCGATCATCATGACGTTCGTGGCGATCGCCTTCGCCGTGCTCTGCCTGCTGATCTGGCCGCCGGTCGGCGACGCGCTGGAGAGCTTCTCCGACTGGATGGTGGGCCTGGGCTCCTGGGGCTCCGGCATCTTCGGCGTCGCGAACCGGGCGCTGCTGGTGATCGGCCTGCACCAGTTCCTGAACGTGCCGGTGTGGTTCCAGTTCGGCAGTTACACCACGCCGGACGGGCTGACGGTGCACGGCGACATCCCGATGTTCCTGAACGGCGACCCGAACGCCGGCCTGTTCCTGTCCGGCTTCTTCCCGATCATGATGTTCGCCCTTCCGGCGGCGGCGCTGGCGATCACGCACTGCGCGAAGCCGCAGCGGCGCAAGGAGGTCGGCGGCCTGATGCTGTCGGTCGCCCTGACCTCCTTCGTCACGGGCATCACGGAGCCGCTGGAGTACTCGTTCCTCTTCGTGGCGCCGGCGCTGTACGCGGTCCACGCGGTGCTGACGGGCGTGTCGATGGCGGTGACCTGGGCGCTGGGGGTGCACGACGGCTTCAGCTTCTCGGCCGGCCTGATCGACTACGTCATCAACTGGAGCCTGGCGACGAAGCCGTGGCTGATCATCCCGATCGGGCTGGGCTTCGCGGTCGTCTACTACGCGGTGTTCCGTTTCGCGATCACCAGGTTCAACATTCCGACCCCGGGGCGCGAGTCGGACGAGGAGATCGCGGCGATGGAGGCGGAGAACACGAAGGCGTAACGGACCCCGTACCGCGGAAGGCCCCCGGATCCACGGATCCGGGGGCCTTCCGCGCGTGTGGCGTAGACCACAGGAAATCGAAGGTTCCTTATCTATCCCCGACCATGCTACAACTGGTCTACACCACCCATTGGTGTAGACCACGCAAGCCCGGTCCGGAGCTCGCGTACCCCCATTTTGAGACGCCGCCATCCCCCGTTGCACTCGCTGGGCGGCGCCTTGCCTTCTGGAGGAACCTCATGTCCACAGCCACCGCTGCGGAAAAGAAGAAGGGCGCGGGCGTGATGGCCGTCATGCAGCGCATCGGCCGGAGCCTCATGCTCCCCGTTGCGGTGCTCCCGGCCGCCGCGCTGCTCGTCCGCCTCGGCGACAAGGACATGCTCGGCGACCCGTCGCTGCCGACGTTCCTGACCAAGATAGCCGGATACATGTCCGCCGGCGGTGGCGCGATCCTCGACAACATGGCGCTGCTCTTCGCCGTCGGCATCGCGATCGGCTTCGCCAAGAAGTCCGACGGTTCGACCGCCCTCGCCGCGGTCACCGGTTACCTGGTCTTCAAGAACGTGCTCGCCACGTTCACCGACTCGAACCTGCCGAAGATCGCCAAGGCGGTCGACGGCAAGGTCGTCATGGTCGACGCGCCGGTCGACGCCAAGGTGCTCGGCGGTGTCGTCATGGGCATCGTGGTCGCCCTGATCTACCAGAAGTTCTACCGGACCAAGCTGCCCGAGTGGGCGGGCTTCTTCGGCGGCCGCCGTCTGGTCCCGATCCTCTCGGCCTTCGCCGGTCTCGTCATCGGCATCGTCTTCGGCCTGATCTGGCCGGTCCTCGGCACGGGCCTGCACAACTTCGGCGAGTGGCTGGTCGGCTCCGGCGCGGTCGGCGCGGGCATCTTCGGTGTCGCCAACCGTGCGCTGATCCCCGTCGGCATGCACCACCTGCTGAACTCCTTCCCGTGGTTCCAGGCCGGCGAGTACCAGGGCAAGAGCGGCGACATCTCCCGCTTCCTCGCCGGTGACCCGAGCGCCGGACAGTTCATGACCGGCTTCTTCCCGATCATGATGTTCGCCCTCCCGGCGGCCTGCCTCGCGATCGTGCACTGCGCCCGCCCCGAGCGCCGCAAGGTCGTCGGCGGCATGATGTTCTCCCTCGCGCTGACCTCCTTCGTCACCGGTGTGACCGAGCCGATCGAGTTCACGTTCATGTTCATCGCCCCGGTCCTGTACGCGATCCACGCGGTGCTGACCGGCGTCTCCATGGCCCTGACGTGGGGTCTGGGCATGAAGGACGGCTTCGGCTTCTCCGCCGGCGCCATCGACTACCTGCTGAACCTCGGCAAGGCCACCAACCCGCTGGGGCTGGCGGTCGTGGGCCTGTGCTTCGCGGCGGTCTACTACGTGGTCTTCCGCTTCGCGATCACCAAGTTCAACCTGCCGACGCCGGGCCGCGAGTCCGACGAGGAGCTCGCCGAGCTGCTCAAGGCCGAGGCCAAGTAACCAAGGCCGCGGTACGGCGGAGCCCCCGTTCTCCCTTCCGGGAGGGCGGGGGCTCCGTCGTACGCAAGCCGCCGCGGGCCGCGCTCAGACCTCGTAGACCGCGCCCGCGTACGCGAGGTCCACCGGGCCGTCGTAGACCGCGCGGGCATCGGCCAGGTTCTGGCGCGCGTCGGTCCACGGCGGGACGTGGGTCAGCACGAGCCGGCCGACCCGGCCGCCGTGGGCGAACTCCCCGGCCTCGCGGCCGTTGAGGTGGAGGTCCGGGACGTCCTCCTTGCCGTGCGTGAAGGAGGCCTCGCACAGGAACAGGTCCGTGCCCTCGGCCAGCATCCCCAGCTCGGGGCAGGCACCGGTGTCGCCGGAGTACGTGAGGGAGCGGCCGCCGTGCTCGACGCGGATGCCGTAGGACTCCACGGGGTGGCTGACCCGCTCGGTGCGGACCGTGAACGGGCCGATCGTGAAGCTGCCGGACTTCAGGGTCCGGAAGTCGAAGACCTCGCTCATGGAGCGCTCGTCGGGGACGTCGTCGTACGCGGTCGTCAGGCGCTTCTCGGTGCCCTCGGGGCCGTAGACGGGGATCGCGGCGCACCGGCCGCCCTCGTGGCGGTAGAAGCGGGCGACGAAGTACGCGCACATGTCGATGCAGTGGTCCGCGTGCAGATGACTCAGGAAGATCGCGTCGAGGTCGTAGAGACCGACGTGGCGCTGCAGCTCGCCCAGGGCGCCGTTGCCCATGTCGAGGAGCAGCCGGAAGCCGTCGGCCTCGACGAGGTAGCTCGAACAGGCCGATTCCGCGGACGGGAACGACCCCGAGCAGCCGACGACGGTGAGCTTCATGGAGCGAGAACCTCCGGGGACGGTCCGTGGACGGAATGCGGGCCGTGCGTGGGTCGAGCGTAAGGCGCGAAACGTCAGGTCGCTCCTCCGCGGCAGGCCGTTGTGGGGGGAATCACCTGTGCTGTCACCCGGGGGAGCGACGGTGGGCACGGACGTGCCGGTGCACTGCCGTGCCGGGGGGTGGGGGCGCGGCTACCTTCGGATTATGGATACGTCCTGGTGGCCCGCGGCGGCCGCGGTGGTGGCCGTGGTGCTGGTGGTGCTGGTCGCGGGGCGCCGGCCGGAGAGCGCCCGGCGGGCCCCGGCGGCGCACGGACCGGGCGCCGCCCCGCGGCCGCGGGCCGGTGAGCTGTGGTCCCTCGCGGACGGGCGGCTGTGCCTGGTGCTGGCGGTGGCCTCCGTACGGGCGCACCGGGCGCGGGTCGCGTGGATCACCGGGAAGTACGACGACCGGCGGGCCGGGGTCATCCCGCTGCCGCCGGGGACGGTGGGGGCGCAGGGCCGGGCGGCCTTCCTGGAGGCGGACCGGCCGGCGGAGGTGTCGGTGTGGGAGTTCTCGGGCCGGCTGGGGGTACTGGACCCCGCGGTGTGGGACGAGGTCAAGGGACTCGGAGGTGGCGGCCGGTGATCCGGGTGCGGCGCGTCTACGATCCGCCGGAGCCGGGCGCGGACGGCGTGCGGGTGCTCGTGGACCGGCTCTGGCCGCGGGGCCTGGCCAAGGCGGCGGCCGCGGTGGACGAGTGGCCGAAGGCGGTGACCCCCTCGGGGGAACTGCGCACGTGGTTCCACGCGGGCGGATCGCAGGAGGAGTTCCGGCAACGGTACGAGGCGGAGCTCGCGGAGCCGGCCGCCGCCGCGGAGCTGGACCGGCTGCGCGGCTTGGCCGGGGCGGGCCCGCTGACCCTCCTGACCGCGGTCAAGGACCCCGCGTCGAGTCACGCCGCCGTGCTCGCGGAGCTGCTTTCCGGCTGACCGAGGGGCCGGCTCGCCCGGCCCCTCCCGGGACCCCGCGCCGCGAACGCGGGGTCAGGCCCAGAGCTGGCCCTGGAGGGTCTCGATGGCCTCTTCGGTCGTCTGTGCCGTGTAGACGCCCGTCGAGAGGTACTTCCAGCCGCCGTCGGCCACGACGAAGACGATGTCCGCGCTCTCGCCGGCGGCGACCGCCTTGCGGCCCACGCCGATCGCCGCGTGCAGGGCGGCGCCGGTGGAGACGCCCGCGAAGATGCCCTCCTGCTGGAGGAGTTCGCGGGTGCGCGTCACCGCGTCCGCCGAGCCCACCGAGAAGCGGGTCGTCAGGACCGAGGCGTCGTACAGCTCGGGGACGAAGCCCTCGTCGAGGTTGCGCAGGCCGTAGACCAGGTCGTCGTAGCGCGGCTCGGCCGCGACGATCCGGACTCCCGGCACGTGCTCGCGCAGGTAGCGGCCCACGCCCATCAAGGTGCCCGTCGTGCCCAGGCCCGCCACGAAGTGGGTGATGGAGGGGAGGTCCCGCAGGATCTCGGGGCCCGTCGTCGCGTAGTGCGCGCCCGCGTTGTCCGGGTTGCCGTACTGGTAGAGCATCACCCAGTCGGGGTGCTCGGCGGCCAGCTCCTTGGCCACCCGGACCGCGGTGTTCGACCCGCCCGCGGCCGGCGACGAGATGATCTCGGCTCCCCACATGGCCAGCAGGTCACGCCGCTCCTGGGAGGTGTTCTCCGGCATGACGCACACGATCCGGTAGCCCTTGAGCTTGGCCGCCATCGCCAGCGAGATGCCGGTGTTGCCCGACGTGGGCTCCAGGATCGTGCAGCCGGGGGTCAGCCGGCCGTCCTTCTCGGCCTGCTCGACCATGTGGAGCGCGGGGCGGTCCTTGATCGAGCCGGTCGGGTTGCGGTCCTCCAGCTTCGCCCAGATGCGGACGTCGTCCGAGGGCGACAGCCGGGGCAGCCGTACGAGCGGCGTGTTGCCGACCGCGGCCAGCGGGGAGTCGTAGCGCATCAGACGGAGCCGCCGGCGACCGCCGGGAGGATGGTGACGCTGTCGCCGTCCTTGAGGGCGGTCGAGATGCCGTCCAGGAAGCGGACGTCCTCGTCGTTGAGGTAGACGTTCACGAAGCGGCGCAGCTTGCCACCGTCCACGATGCGCTCCTCAATGCCCTTGTGGCGCGTCTCCAGGTCCGCGAACAGCTCGGACAGCGTGGCGCCCTCACCGCTGACGGCCTTCTCGCCGTCGGTGTAGGTGCGGAGGATGGTGGGGATGCGGACCTCGATGGCCATGGCAGGCTCCAGTGGTGAAGTAAGCGGGAGGGGCGTGAAGGGCGCGCGGCGCGATGGCCCCCGCGCGAGGGGCTGTGGTGCTCAGGCGGCAGGACAGATGCTGCTGGCGAGGCGGCACAGGTCGACGTGCAGCCGCGCCACGAGCAGCAGCCTGCTGGGCGTCTCGATGCTCACGTCGTGGGGAACCATGCGGTCATGTTAACGATTCCCGGTCCACCGTTTGGAGTGTGATCCCGCATCGTGGACGCAAACCGCTCACATCGTGGTCAGTAGCCCTCTACGACCTGCACTTCCTCCTCCGTGATCACGCCTTCGACGATCCGGTACGAGCGGAACTGGAACTCCCCGAGGCCGTCGGTGTCCGCCGTGGAGACCAGGACGTAGTGCGCGCCGGGCTCGTTCGCGTACGTGACGTCCGTACGGGAGGGGTAGGCCTCGGTCGCGGTGTGCGAGTGGTAGACGATGACGGGCTCCTCGTCCCGGTCGTCGAGCTCGCGGTAGAGCTTCAGCAGGTCCTTCGAGTCGAACTCGTAGAACGTGGGCGAGCGGGCCGCGTTGAGCATCGGGACGAACCGCTCGGGGCGGTCGGTGCCGGCCGGACCGGCCACGATGCCGCAGGCCTCGTCGGGGTGGTCCTTGCGGGCGTGCTCGACGATCCGGTCGTACAGCGCCTGGGTGAGGGTCAGCATGGTCGACAGGATAAGCAGACGGGCCCTCCCGTACCGAGGCGTGGTACGGGAGGGCCCGGATGCTGGACAGGATCGGTCAGGCGACCGGCTCGGCGGCCTTGTCGGACCCGCCGGCCTTGTTGAAGGCGGCTCCGGCCGGGTTGCGCTTCTTGAGCACCAGGTAAGAGACGCCCAGGATCAGGCCCCACAGCGGCGCGCAGTACAGCGAAACGCGGGAGTCCTTGTCGATGCCCATCATCACGATGACCATGCCGATGAACAGCAGGGCGAACCAGCTGGTCCACGGGGCGCCGGGGGCGCGGAAGGGGGACTGCGGCAGCTCGCCGCGGTCGGCCTTGGCGCGGTAGCGGATCTGGCAGACCAGGATCATGATCCAGGCCCACATGCCGGAGATGGTGGCGAAGGAGACGACGTAGTCGAAGGCCTTGCCCGGGGCGACGTAGTTGATCCAGACGCCCACCAGCATCAGCGCGGCGGAGAAGGTGGTGCCCACGAGCGGGGTGCCGCTCCTGGTGAGCTTGGTGAAGAACTTCGGGCCCTGGCCGTTGAGCGCGAGGTCGCGCAGCATGCGGCCGGTGGAGTACATGCCCGAGTTGCAGGAGGACAGGGCGGCGGTCAGCACGACGAAGTTGACGATCGCGGCGCCGACGCCGAGGCCCATCTTCTCGAAGGCCAGCACGAACGGGCTCTCGCCGGCCTTGAAGTTGGACCACGGGATGACCGACATGATCATGATGAGCGCGCCCACGTAGAAGACGGCGATGCGCCACGGCACGGTGTTGATGGCCTTGGGCAGCGTCTTCTCGGGGTCCTTGGACTCGCCGGCGGTGACGCCGACCAGCTCGACCGCGAGGAAGGCGAACATGACGATCTGGAGCGTCATCAGCGTCTCGCCGATGCCGTTCGGGAAGAAGCCGCGGTCGCTCCAGAGGTTGGAGACGGAGGCGGTGGCGGCGGCGTCGGAGAAGCCGATGGTCAGGATGCCGGCGCAGATCAGGATCATGCCGACGATGGCGGTGACCTTGACCATGGAGAACCAGAACTCCAGCTCGCCGAAGAGCTTCACGGAGATCAGGTTGGCGGCGTAGAGGATGACCGTGAAGATCAGCGCGTAGGCCCACTGCGGGAAGCTGTCATGGGTCCAGTACGACATGTACTTGGCCGCCGCGGTCACCTCGGTGATGCCGGTGACCACCCAGAAGAGCCAGTACGTCCAGCCGGTCGCGTACCCCCAGAAGGGGCCGAGGAACTCCCGGGCGTAGTCCGAGAAGGAACCCGAGACCGGGCGGTACATCAGCAGCTCGCCGAGGGCGCGCATGATGAAGAAGATGACCAGGCCCGCGATGGCGTAGGCCAGGATCAGGCTGGGGCCGGCCTTCGAGATCGCCTTGCCGGCGCCCAGGAAGAGGCCGGTGCCGATGGCTCCGCCGATCGCGATCATCTGGATCTGGCGGGCTCCGAGTGCGCGGTGGTAACCCTCGCCACCCTCGGCCGCGGCGCCCTCGCCGGGCGTCTTGTCGTGCTGCTCGACCTGCACAGAGGTCATGTCTTGGTGCGCCTTTCTCCACGCCGACCCGCGCCTTCGAAGGCAGCGGATCGGGTCCTCGATCCCCCCGGATACGGATGGAGTTGCACCCGGCGGTCAGCCGGTTCAAGCGGGCCGGGGACATGGGTGGCGCCCCGCGGCGGTCGTGAAGATTTATCACGGGCTTATGGGTGGCCGGAGCGCGGGAAAGTGACCTGGACCACAAGGAATTCGGGACATCGGGCCCACAAACGCATCAGATCACCGCAACGCGGTGATCTGATCGTTATCCGGATTTGAGCGTCCGCTGAGCGAACGGCATTCGTTCCGGCGGAGTTCTCAGAGCGTTTCGATGAGCGTCTCCTGGAGGCCGCCGAGCCACAGGTACGCCATCACCATCGGCTTGCGCGGATCGTCGTCCGGGAGCCGGAAGAGCACGGCGCTCTCCTCGTCCTCGGTGATGTCCAGGCGCGCGGCGATCGTCAGGCGCAGGTCGTTGAGGGCGCCCAGCCAGCGCAGCGGGAGCTCCCCGGTGAGCTCCAGCACCGCCGCCCCCTCGCCGTCGGGCGTGAGCGCGTCCAGGCTCCGTACGACGGCCAGCGCGTCCTCCCGCTTACGGGTGCGCAGGTCGTTCTCGGTGAACCGGCGGAACTCCGCCGACCGGGCCGCCAGCTCGGCCGGGTCGACGGCCTGGTCCTCGGGGCCGGGGCCGCCGTACGCGTCGGGGAAGAGCCGGATCAGCGCGGGGTCGGAGGGGCGCTCGGTGGGCCCCTGGCCGGACTCCGCGAACAGCACGGCCAGCGGATCGGCGTCCGCCTCGGGCTCGGGCGCGCCCGGTCCGATGAGCTCCAGCAGCTGGACGGCCAGCGAGCGCAGGATGGAGACCTCGATCTCGTCCAGCGCGATGGCGGCGCCGCCGCCCTTCAGGGCTTCGAACATCCCGGCGGAGCGCCCCATCAGAAGCGGTCCTGGGAGAGGGTCGCCCACAGGCCGTAGCCGTGCATGGCCTGCACGTCGCGCTCCATTTCCTCGCGGCTGCCGCTGGAGACGACCGCACGCCCCTTGTGGTGGACGTCGAGCATCAGCTTGTGCGCCTTGTCCTTGGAGTAGCCGAAGTACGCCTGGAACACGTACGTCACGTAGCTCATGAGGTTGACCGGGTCGTTGTGCACCAGGGTCACCCAGGGAACGTCGGGTTCGGGGACCGCGAAGGTCTCTTCGGCCGACTCGGTGCGTTCGATCTCAATGGGAGCAACACTCACTTGTCCCATGCTGCCACTGCGACCGGCCGGTCGCACAAACGGGTCCCGACATCTCGTCACTTTGACGAAATGTGCGCTAGCATCCGGGGCATGAACCCTGCGGACCTGGGCCTGCCGGTGGACGTGCCGTCGACAGCGCTCTTCACTGATCATTACGAGCTCACGATGCTGCAGGCCGCCCTGGCGAACGGCACGGCCGACCGCAGGTCGGTCTTCGAGGTCTTCACCCGTCGGCTGCCCGAGGGGCGCCGCTACGGGGTGGTGGCGGGCACCGGCCGCGTCCTGGACGCGGTGGAGAACTTCCGCTTCGACACGGCCGTGCTGGAGTTCCTGCGCGAGCGGGCCGTCGTCGACATGCGGACCCTGGACTGGCTGGCCTCGTACCGCTTCTCGGGCGACATCTGGGGCTACCCGGAGGGCGAGGTCTACTTCCCCGGCTCGCCGCTCCTGCGCGTCGAGGGCAGCTTCGCCGAGTGCGTGCTGCTGGAGACCGTGATCCTGTCGATCCTGAACCACGACTCGGCGATCGCGGCCGCCGCCTCCCGGATGGCCTCGGCCGCCGGCGGGCGCCCGCTGATCGAGATGGGCGCGCGGCGCACCCACGAGCTGGCGGCGGTGGCGGCCTCGCGGGCCGCGTACGTCGGCGGCTTCACCTCCACCTCGGACCTGGCGGCCGGCTTCCGGTACGGGATCCCGACGGTCGGGACCTCGGCGCACGCCTTCACGCTGGTGCACGACTCCGAGCGGGACGCGTTCCGGGCCCAGGTGGCCTCGCTGGGCAGCGGGACCACACTGCTGGTGGACACGTACGACGTGGCGGAGGCCGTACGGACGGCCGTCGAGGTGGCCGGTACGGGGCTGGGAGCGGTCCGGATCGACTCCGGCGACCTGCTGCTGGTCGCGCACCGGGTGCGCCAGCAGCTCGACGAGCTGGGGGCGACGGCGACGAAGATCGTGGTCACCTCGGACCTGGACGAGTACGCGATCGCCTCGCTGGCGGCCGCTCCGGTGGACGCGTACGGGGTCGGCACGCAGCTCGTGACCGGCAGCGGGCACCCGACGTGCTCGATGGTCTACAAGCTGGTGGCGCGGGCCGCCTCGGCGGACCCCAAGGCCCCGCTGGTGGCGGTGGCGAAGAAGTCCTCGGGCGGCAAGACCTCGATCGGCGGCCGCAAGTGGGCGGCGCGGCGCAAGGACGCCGAGGGGGTCGCGGAGGCCGAGGTGGTCGGCACCGGCGCGGTCCCCGCGGCGCTCGCGGACGAGCAGCTCCTCGTCCAGCTCGTGAAGGCGGGCGAGGTGGTGGCGCGGGAGTCCCTGCAAGCCGCGCGCGACCGCCACCGCGGGGCCCTCGCGACCCTGCCGCTCTCCGCGACGCAGCTCTCGCGGGGCGAGGCCGTGATCCCCACCGAGTACGCGTAGCCCCGCGCGGGAGCCGGGGGGGGGACCCGGGATGCCGGGGGTGCCGCCCCCGGTTTCGGGAAGGGGCGGGGCGGGGGAAGAGCCCGCGCAGCGGCACACACGACAACCGAAGGACACGCGACATGCACCGCGCACTGATCGTCGTCGACGTACAGAACGACTTCTGCGAAGGCGGCAGCCTCGCGGTCACCGGCGGGGCCGACGTCGCCGCCGCGATCACCGAGCTGATCGGCCAGGCCACGGCCGGTTACCGGCACGTGGTCGCCACCCGCGACCACCACGTCGACCCCGGGTCGCACTTCGCGCACCCCCCGGCCGAGCCGGACTACGAGACCTCCTGGCCGGTGCACTGCGTCGCCGGGACCGAGGGCGTCGGGTTCCACCCGAACTTCGCCCCCGCCGTCGCCTCCGGCGCCGTCGCCGCCGTCTTCGACAAGGGCGCGTACGCCGCCGCGTACAGCGGTTTCGAGGGCTCCGACGAGAACGGCACCGGGCTCGCGCGCTGGCTGCGCGAGCGCGAGGTCACCGAGGTCGACGTCGTCGGGATCGCCACCGACCACTGCGTACGGGCCACGGCCCTCGACGCGGCCCGCGAGGGCTTCGCGACCCGCGTGCTGCTGGACCTGACGGCCGCCGTGGCCCCTCACAGCGCCGTCCGGGCGGTGGAGGAGCTCCGTTCGGCCGGCGTCAAGCTGATCGGCGAGAGCCCCCGCCAGGGGCCTTCAGCGGCCTAGTGGCCTGGTGGCTGGTGGCTGGTGGCCTACTGGCCCAGCAGGGCCCGGATCGGGTGCCAGAGCTCCTGGGCCCGGTCCGGTGCGCCGCGCCACAGCAGGCCGTCCGGATGGTGCAGGACGGCCGTGACCTCGTCGGGGGTCGGGGGCTGCGCGTTGCCGCGCAGGTACACCGCCCGCATCCCGAGGTTCCGCAGCCTGGTCAGGGCGCGGGCCCGGTTCGCGGCGTGCACCAGGACGCGGACGTTCCCGCCCTCGCCGCAGGGCCGCGGCAGCGTGAGCGCGACCACCACGCTGCCGCCTGGCAATCTGACGAAACCTCCACCGGGCATGATCTTCAGCTCCCCCGTCAATAAGAAAAACTCGCACCCGCATCTAAACGCGATCGGCCGCCGCCCGCTAGAGGGCGACGGCCGATCATGCTTTGACCTGCGGGTTTACCGAATTACTTGGCGGCGGGGCCGACCTCGACCGTCATCTGGAGACCGTCGTACGGCTCCTTCACGATCTTGATCTTGGTGTTGGTGTCAGCGACCTTCACCGAACCGGTCGGGTTCTCGTCGTAGTAGTACTTGCCCTTGTGGTCGTCGAAGACCAGGTTGGCGGGCTTCGGCTTCAGGAACAGCGACTCACCGTTCTTGTGCAGGGTGAACGCGTCCGTCGAGTACGCGCTGAAGGTCGCGTCGTACGGCTGGATCTTGTTGCGCAGCAGGGTGCCGTCCGACCACTTCATCGGCTTGGCGTTGGCGTCGATCGGGAGGATCAGACCCGAGCCCGGGTGCTGGCTGGTGTTGTTGTCCTTCTGGGACTTGTCCCAGAGCCAGATCAGCAGGCCGTCCTGGTACGGGTAGTGCTCGACCCAGCCCGGCTTCGAGTTGGCCCAGCCGAAGTTGTACGGGCCCACCTTGAGGGTGGAGTCGTACGACACGTAGCGGCGGTTCTCCGCGATGTAGTACTGCGGGTACTCCTTGGTGAACCCGGAGCCCTGGCGGGAGAAGCCCTTGGCGGTCCAGCCGTTGTCGCCGTTCTCGGCGCCGTCGGTGAACAGGGTCTGGCCGTCCGCGGTGATCGCGAGGGCGTCGGCGGTGAAGCCCTTGCCGCCCGCGCCGCCGTCCGTCTGGTAGCGGAAGCGGAGGTCGACCTTCTTGCCGGCGTAGGCGTCGAGCGGGAACTTCAGGTCCTGCCAGCCGCCGGAGACGTCGGTCAGGCCGGCGTTGCCCGCGGCGTCGGCCGGGATGGCCTTGCCGTTGGCCGTGCCGTTGAGGACCGTCCAGGTGGCGCCGCCGTCGGTGGACACCTCGGTGTAGAGGTAGTCGTAGTCCTTCTCGATGTCCCACCAGCCCTTGAGGGACAGGGCGGCGGAGGACTTGCCGGTCAGGTCGATCGAGCGGGTGAGGGTGTTCTTGAGGTCGTCACCCATGTTGCTCCACCACTGCGAGGAGCCCTCGGCGGGAGCGACGATGTCGGTCTTGACCTGCTTCTTCGGCAGCTCGACGACCAGCGCCTGCTTGTCCTTGGTGTTGTACTCCGACACACCCAGCTTGTGGGTGGACTTCGTCGCGGCCTTGGCCGTGTCGTAGTTCAGCCAGCCCAGCTGGAGCTTGTCCCAGGCGGTCATGTCGCCCGGCATGTCGCCTATGGAGTCCTTGCCCTCGCCGAGCCAGGAGCCGGCCGACATCAGGGACCAGAAACCGACCGAGTTCTCGCCGCCACCGGAGGTGTCGTAGAGGTCCGGCAGACCGAGGTCGTGGCCGTACTCGTGCGCGAAGACGCCGAGGCCGCCGTTCTCCGGCTGCATCGTGTAGTCGCCGACCCAGATGCCGGTGTTGCCGATCTGGGTACCGCCGGCCTTGTTGTTGGCCGGGCCGGTCTTGCCCGCGTCGGTGCCGTAGGCGTACCAGCGGTGCGCCCACAGGGCGTTGGTGCCCTGCACGCCGCCGCCGGCCGACTCGTCCTCGCCCGCGTGGACGATCTGGAAGTGGTCGATGTAGCCGTCGGGCTCGTTGAAGTTGCCGTCGCCGTCGAAGTCGTTGCGGTCCCACTGGTCGTACTGCGCCAGCGTGGCCTTGATGTCGGCGTCGGACTTGCCGGCCTTCTTCTGGGCGTCGACCCAGGCGTTGACACCGTCGCGGACGGTGTCCCACACGTTGGCGCAGTTGGTCTGGCCGCAGTAGTTGGAGCCGTAGCGGGCCTCGTTGTTCGGGATCTTGACCCAGTCGGCGACCTGGCCGTCGACCGAGTAGCGACCCGAGGAGGTCTTCTCGTAGTAGGTCTTCAGCGAGTCCTTGCCGTTGCCGGTACCGAAGTACAGGTCCTGGAAGTAGTCGCGGCTGAAGTCCTTGCGCCAGGCGGTGCTGTTGTTGTCCTTGCGGTCCGGCTGCGCGATGGTGTTGTGCAGCGGACCGGGGGTGCCGCCGTACTTCGGGACCGCCGGCTTGGGGCCGTCGGGACCGTCCGGGTCGAACATGGTCGTGTTGTCGACCTGGTCGCCGAACTCGACGAGGATCGTGAAGATCTTGTCGGTCTTCTCGCGGCCGAGCTCGACGTACTTCTTGTCGTCGAGCTTGACGACCTTGGAAGCGCCCCGCTGCTCCACGGCCTTCTTACCGGACAGGACCTGGTCCAGGGCGGCTTCGCGCGCCTGCGCCTGCTGGTCGCTGAACGGGCCCTTGAGGTTGTGCTGGACCGCCTCCTTCGAGGCGGCGGTCGGGTCCTGCCGGTTCGAGGCGGGCGCGGTCGACGGCGCCTCGGAAGCCTGTGCAGTGACGAGGAAGGCGCCGGAAGCCGCGGTGGCGGCCAGGGTCACACCGACGGCTGCGGCGCGCAGCGCTCGTCTGCGAGCGGAATTGCTGGTCACTTGATGTCGTTCCCCTCCCGCGGCCGCGACACAGGTCGGAACATCTCCGTTGGAGTGGGGGGTTCCGCGCGGCGCGCGTCTCAAGTGACGACATTTGACCGGAGAGTCGAGGGAAAAGACAGACCTTGACTTGTTCCTTACAACTGCACTATGCGGTCAGGCAGTTCCGGTATACGGACGTTCCTCTGCCATATGGGACGAAGGCCGCGTCACGACCCCGGCGTGTGACGCGGGAATGATCCCGTACGCCCCCCGTGCGCCGGGCACCGTGGGTTAGGTCACGCTTACTGGCGGTTCCGCTCGGGAATCCCCCGACGTAGAGTCACTTGACGCGCGACCGAGTTGAGCCGACTCCCCCTCCCCGCCTTGAGGACGGATACCGCCATGCCGCGTCCGACTGCCGCCCAGTTGTTCTACGGGTCCGCCACCGTCGTCGTGTCGACCATCGCCATGCTGCTGCTCTCGCAGACGAGCACGGGGAGCGGAATCGCCGTCATCACCACCGCCGCACTGGCCCTCGGGCTGCTCGTCGCGCTCACCGCGGCCAGCCCCCGCCGCCGCGGCCGGCACGCGGCTCCGGCCGGGACGGCCCGGGCCACCGCCCGCACCCCCCACGTTTCCCCCGGTGTTACCGAAATCACGCCCGCGAGCGGCTCCGGGAGCGCGCCCGGGGCCACGCCCGCGCCGGTCCCGGCGGACGCCGCGGCGGCCGCCCGGGCGCCTGAGCCCCGGACGGCCGCCGTCGAACAGCCGGTCCACCACTGAGTCGTCGTCCGCCGGCGCGCCGCGCCGTTATGCGGTGACCACCACGGTCTTGCCCACCTTGTCGTGCAGACCCTGCTTGTACGGCTTGTCCACGAGGATCGACACGATCAGCACGATCTGCCACAGGCAGGGACAGCAGATGAGCGCCGGCAGCCAGAGCATGGCGGCGCGGCCGAGCGACGCGCCCGACTGCGGGACGCTGCCGTCGTTGAGCATCGCCACGCGCAGCCCGAGCGCCCTCTTGCCGATCGTCCGGCCGTCCTTCTTCGCGAACCACCAGTCGTAGCCGACGAAGAACAGGATCGAGATCAGCGTCATCGCCAGGCCGCTGCCGCTGTACGACTTGGTGAAGACCTCGCTGACGTCCTCGCCCTTGTTCGTCTCGACCGTGTACCGGTTCGTGCCGAACGCCAGCTGGATGAGGAACAGCGGGATGAGCACGATGACCACGTCGATGATGCGGGCGGCGAGCCGCTTGCCGAAGTCGGCCAGCGGGGGCATCCCGGCGAGCGGATCGGGCATGCCGTAGCCGCCGCTGCCGCCGTACGGGCCTCCGGGCGGCGGGGGCGGCGGCGGGGGCGGGTAACCGCCGCCCCCCGCGCCGCTGCCGCCGTACGGGCCCCCCGGCGGCGGGGGCGGAGCCCCGCCCGGGGGCCGGTCGTACGGCGAACCGCCCGACGGAGGCGTCGGCTCCTGGGGCTTCTTGAGGAACGGGTCGTCCTCGGGCGGCTGGCCCGGCGGCGGCTGATCGGTACTCATGGCCCGAGTCGAACCCGGCTCCGCGGACCCCGCAACGGGACGGCGTCCGTTCGGGGGAAGGGGGCCCCGGCGCCCCGCCGCGGCGGCGTCAGCGGGAGACGTACGTCTTGGCCGCCCGGTCGTGCCAGCCCCTGCGGCGCGGGCCGTCCCCGAGGCACCAGAGGCTGCCGGGGAGTCCGAGGAGCGCGTACACCAGCCAGCGGCGCAGGGCCGCGCCGAAGGTGGGCGGCCGGAGGGTGGCGGCGGACAGGACCCGGATCCCGAGGAGCTTCTTGCCGGGGGTGCGGCCCCAGCGGGCGGTGGGGAGCGCCTCGTAGAAGACCCCGAAGAGGAGTACGGCGGCCAGGACCAGGCCGAGGTAGCCGGCGATGGTGGTGTCGAACAGCCAGACGGTGGTGGTCCGGCCGCTGCCCTTGGCGGCGTCCACCTTGGCTTCGAGGTGGGCGGCGGCCGCGGGGAGGAGGGGCCGGGCCGTGGCCGCCGCGACCGCGCCGAACACGAGGGTGTCCAGGGTGCGGGCCACGGCCCGGCGTACGAGCCCGGCGGGCCGGGTGGCCCGCTCGGCCATCCGCTCGAACACCGCCCGGTCGGTGACCCGGGGGACGCCGCTGCCGTCCGCCGCCGCGGCCCGGCCGGCCGCCGGTCCGGCTCCCGGGCGGCGTTCCGCCTGGTCCCCTCCGGCGCCGGGGGCGCGCTCCGCTTCGGCGGGGGCGCCGGCCCTGCGGGAGCCCGGGGCGGGGCGGTCCGCCGCGGCTCCCCCGGCCTCGGGGGCGCGCTCCGCCGACGTGGGACCGCCGCCCGCCCGGCGGGAAGGGGCGGCGGAGGCATGGCCGGACCCGGGGGCCGACCGGGCTCCGGGCGCGGGGCGGGGCTCCGCCGGGGCCTGCCCGGCCGACGGTGCCTCCGGCGCGAAAGGGTCCGCGGTGGCTCCGGGGCGGTGCCCCGCGTCCGGGTCGCGCCGGGCCGGCCTCCCCGGGTCGGCGCCGGCCACCGGGTACCGGCCCGCCGGGGTCTCCGGCTCGGGTGCCGTCTCGCGGCGCAGGGGGGTCTGCGGCCAGGAGGAGGTGAGGCCGGACGGGCCGGCGCCGGTGCCCGGGGCGGCGGGCCACTCGGGTTCGACGGACACCGGGGCGGGAGCCGGGGCCGGGGCGGCGGCCGGAGCGGGACCCGGGGCCGGAGCGGGAGCCGGGGCCGGAGCCCGAGCCGGGGCGGGAGCCGGGGCCGGGGCGGCGGCCGGGGAGCGGGCCGACAGGATGCCCACGCTCTCCGCGGAGCCCCGTACGCCGGCCTGCGCCGGGAACCGCTCCGCGGTCGCGGAAGGCGTCCGGGCGAAGGAGACCCCCGGTCCGCGCTCGGCCCGCTCGGCCGGCTCCAGCGGCTCCGGGTGCGGCCCGCGGCCCGGCGAGAGCCCCGCCGGCGCCGAACGGGCGGACGCGTGCCCCGCGTCGGGCTCCGCCTGAGCCGGGCTGCCCCAGGACACCCGGTGGTCGCGGGACCCGCCGAAGCCGGACTGGTGCACGGGATCGGCCTGCCACGAGGCCGCGGGCTCGGCGGGGGCGGCCGGCTGCGCCAGCGCCTCGCTCATCCCGGTCTCGTCCAGGAACACCGGCCCCGTCTCGTCGGACCGGGCGGCGGCGGAAGGGGCGGCGGCCGACGGGGCGGCGGCGTTGGCGGCAGCCGTGGCAGCGGCGGGGCGGCTCGTCCCGGGCACCCAGTTGCGGCCGTTCCAGTACCGGACGAACCCGGGGATGGACGGATCGGGGTAATAGCCCTCGCGGGCCGCGTGCTCGCCGTCACCTGGGGAGGCCGTCAATGTCCCCAACTCCGATCGTGGCTTGAGGCTTGTGCAAGGGCAGGACCATAGCCAAGAACCGTGCCCCGACAGGTCCGGTAACGGGAGAATCCAAGCCTTTGAGCGAACGTCGCACCCTACGACGGTTTTCGGACACCCAACAGGATCCGGCCAATCCCCGATTCGGGGCGTGAAGTCGCGTCATACCCGGGCACATCGGTGCTCTCTGCGGGTGTGGGGCGCGAACCCGGCCCCGCACCACGAACCGGAGACCCCGAAGTGAGGCCGCCATGCACCACCCCGTCGTCGAGCGCGAGCTGGAACTCAAGCTGGTCCTGTCCCCCGAGCGCAGCGTCGCCGTCCCGGCCCGGCTGGTCTACCTGACGGACGACCCGTACGCCGTGCACATCACCTTCCACACCGGCTCCAGCACGCCGGTCAACTGGACCTTCGCCCGCGAGCTGCTGGTCGAGGGGGTGTTCCGCCCCTGCGGCCACGGAGACGTCCGGATCTGGCCCACCAAGGTCGACAACAAGGCCGTCCTCTGCATGGCGCTCAGCTCCCCCGACGGCGACGCCCTGCTGGAGGCCCCGGCCACCGCGGTGTCGGCGTGGCTGGAGCGCACGCTGCGCACCGTCCCGCCCGGCACCGAGGCCGAGCGGCTGGGCCTGGACGCCGCGCTGGCGGAGCTGCTCACGCCGACCCCGGCCGACGACCTGTGGATGCGGGACCCGTGGCCGTCGGACGAGTCGGCGGACGGGGACCTGTGATCATGCGCGGCCGCCACCTCCGCCTCGTCCGCTCCGCAGGGGCGGACTCCATACCCGGCGTACGGTCAGAAGAGCTTGCCGGGGTTGAGCAGCCCGAGCGGGTCGAAGGCCCGCTTCACCGCGCGCTGCATCTCCAGTCCCACCGGCCCCAGTTCGCGCGCGAGCCACTCCTTCTTCAGGACCCCGACCCCGTGCTCGCCGGTGATGGTCCCGCCGAGGGACAGCCCGAGCGCCATGATCTCGTCGAAGGACTCGCGGGCCCGCCGCGTCTCGTCCTCGTCCGCGGGGTCGAAGCAGACCACCGGGTGCGTGTTACCGTCGCCGGCGTGCGCGCAGACCCCGATGAGCAGGTCGTACGCGCGGGCGATGGCGGCCGTCCCGTCCAGCATCTCGGCGAGCCGCGAGCGCGGTACGCAGACGTCGTCGATCATCGTGGCCGGGCGCAGGGCGTCCAGGGCGGTCAGCGACATCCGGCGGGCCTTGAGGAGCATTTCGGATTCGGCCTCGTCCTCGGCGGGGACGACGGCGGTGGCTCCGGCGGCCCGGCACAGCTCCCCCACGGCGGCGAGCTCCTCGGGGGCGTGCGGGGTGTCGAAGGCGGCCAGCAGCAGGGCCTCGGTGGTCTCGGGCAGCCCCTCCCCCAAGCTCTCGGCTCCGCTCGAGCAGGGGGGACCCCCACGGCCGAGCGCGTTGACGGCGCGGACGGTCGTACGGTCCATCAGCTCCAGCAGCGAGGGCGTGAGTCCTGCCTCCATCACGGCGCACACGGCCGCGCAGGCGGCCGCGGCCGAGGGGAACTCGGCGGCCAGCGCGAGCTGCCGGGGCGGCGCGGGGCGCAGCGCGAGCACGGCCCCCACGACGACGCCGAGGCTGCCCTCGGAGCCGACGAAGAGCCGGGTGAGGTCGTATCCGGCGACGCCCTTGGCGGTGCGCCGGCCCGTACGCAGCAGCCGTCCGTCGGCGAGGACCACGTCGAGGCCGAGCACGTACTCGGCGGTGACCCCGTACTTGACGCAGCACAGGCCGCCGGACCCGGTGCCGATGTTGCCGCCGATCGTGCACTGCTCCCAGCTGGAGGGGTCGGGCGGGTAGAACAGGCCCCGGTCGGCGACGGCACGTGAGAGCACCGCGTTCACGACGCCCGGTTCGACGACGGCGGTGCGGTCGACGGTGTTGATCTCCAGGATCCGGTCCATCTTGACGAGGGAGAGCAGGATGCAGCCGTCGGAGGCGTTGGCGGCGCCCGACAGACCGGTGCGGGCGCCCTGCGGGACGACGGGCACCCGCAGGGCGGTGGCGGTGCGCAGCACGTGCTGCACCTGTTCGACGGTGCGGGGCAGGGCCACGGCCGCCGGGGTGCCGGCGGCGCAGAAGGCGGCCATGTCGGTGGCGTAGGAGGCGGTCACCCCGGGGTCGGTGAGGAGGGCCTCGGCCGGGAGCCCCTCCAGGAGGCTCGCGTGCAGACGCGGCAAGAGATCGTCTTCGCCGGTGTCGTCCATGACATCCATGACATCCATGGGCCCAGCGTGGCACCGGGGGCCATCGGTGTGAACACGGCCGCGACGGGCTTCGGACACCTCGGCGAACTCTTCATATTGACGCACAGTGACCCCATGGACCGTGCCACCCGTACCGCGCGTATCTCACGTATCGCCCGTACTGCTCGTGCCGCCCGCGCCGCTCGCGCCGCCCGCATCGAGGAGGAGGCGCAGCAGCCCGCACCACCCGTGACCTTCACCGGCCGCAAGACGCTGGTGGCGGCGGGGGTCGCGGTGGTGCTGATCGCCGGGGCCCTGCTGATCCGGCCGGCCCGCCAGGGCGACGACGCCCGCCCTCCGGGGCCCACCGAGCGGGCCGCCTCGGCGGTCGGCATGGGCGCTCCGGCGGCGGCGGTGGACCTGACGGCCCTGGTGGCGGACCGGGAGAAGTGGGTCGCCGGGCACGAGAAGGACTACGCGTCCTGGGCGGTGCTCGGGGCGGCCTACCTGGAGCAGGCGCGCCGGACGGCGGAGCCGGCCTGGTACCCGAAGGCCGAGAAGGCGCTCAAGCGGTCGCTGGAGATCCGCCCGGCGGAGAAGGGCAACTTCGACGCGATGACGGGCATGGGCACGCTGGCCAACGCCCGGGGCGACTTCGGTACCGGCAAGAAGTGGGGCGAGCTCGTACGGGCGCAGGCGCCCAACCGGTGGACGGCCTACCCGGTGCTGGTGGACGCGTACACGGGTCTGGGCGACTACAAGGCGGCCGAGCGGTCGATGGAGCGGCTGCTGGACCTGCGGCCGGGGCTGGCCGCGTTCATCCGGGCCTCGCAGGTCTACCGGGACCGCGGCTGGCGCGAGGACGCGACGATGGCGATGGAGCACGCGGGGGGCGCGGCGAAGGCTCCGGCGGAGAAGGCGTACGTACTGTTCCGGCTCGGCGAGCTGTCCTGGGAGCGGGGCGACGCCGCGGAGGCGCTGCGCCAGTACGAGGGCGCGCTGCGCGCCGATCCGGCGCAGTCCCAGGCACTGGGCGGCCGGGCCAGGGCACTGGCGGGGCTGGGCCGGGGCGGGGAGGCGGTCCGGGACTACCGGATGGCGCTGGGCCGGGCGCAGGTGCCGAGGCTGGCGCTGGAGCTGGGCGAGCTGCTGGACGCGCTGGGGCGCCACGAGGAGGCGAAGGCCCCGTACGAGATGCTGCGCACGGCCGCCGCGCGGGGCGCCGCGGACGGGGTGAACGAGGCGGTGGTCCTGGGCCTGTTCGAGGCGGACCACGGGGATCCGGCGGCGGCCGTGCGGCGGCTGACGCAGGAGTGGTCGCGGCACAAGAGCATGGAGGTGGCGGACGCGCTGGCGTGGGCGCTGCACAGGACGGGCGACGACACGGCCGCGCTGGAGTACGCGAAGAAGTCGACGGACCGGGGGATGCGCAGCGCGGAGTTCGCGTTCCACCGGGCGATGATCGAGCGGGGTCTGGGCGATGAGGCCGGGGCCCGGCGCCACCTCCAGGAGGCGCTGCGGACCAACCCGCGCTTCTCGCCGGCCCGGGTCCCGCAGGCGAAGCAGGCCCTGGCCGCGATCGGCCAGCCGGCGGCGGGCGGCCCGGAGAACATGCAGCCGGCCAAGCCGTGGGTGGCCCCGGAGCTCCCGAAGGCGGCCAAGCCGAAGCCTTCACCGAAGCCGGGCCCCGCCGGCTCGTGAAGACGGCGGCGGGGCGGCTCGGGGCGGGCTACAGGTTGCCGCGCTTCTCCTGCTCGCGCTCGATGGCCTCGAAGAGCGCCTTGAAGTTGCCCTTGCCGAAGCCCATCGAGCCGTGGCGCTCGATGATCTCGAAGAACACCGTCGGACGGTCCTGCACGGGCTTGGTGAAGATCTGCAGCAGGTAGCCGTCCTCGTCGCGGTCGACGAGGATCTTCAGCTCGCGCAGGGTCTCGACCGGCACGCGGGTCTCGCCCGCCCACTCGCCGAGGGTGTCGTAGTAGGAGTCCGGGGTGTCCAGGAAGGAGACGCCCGCCGCCCGCATCGACCGTACGGTGGCCACGATGTCGTTCGAGGCGAGCGCGATGTGCTGGACGCCGGCGCCGCCGTAGAACTCCAGGTACTCGTCGATCTGCGACTTCTTCTTCGCGATCGCCGGCTCGTTGATCGGGAACTTCACCTTGAGGGTGCCGTCCGCGACCACCTTCGACATCAGAGCCGAGTACTCGGTCGCGATGTCGTCGCCCACGAACTCCTTCATGTTCGTGAAGCCCATGACCTTGTTGTAGAACGCGACCCACTCGTTCATCCGGCCGAGCTCGACGTTGCCCACGCAGTGGTCGATGGCCTGGAACGTGCGCTTGGCCGGGCCCTCGACCAGCGGGGCGGCGGTGACGAAGCCGGGCAGGTAGGGGCCGGTGTAGTCCTTGCGCTCGACCAGGGTGTGGCGGGTCTGGCCGTAGGTGGCGATGGCGGCGAGCACGACCGTGCCGTGCTCGTCCTTCACCTCGTACGGCTCGTCGAGGCCGCGCGCGCCGTGCTCGACGGCGTACGCGTACGCGGCGCGGGCGTCCGGGACCTCGATCGCGAGGTCGACCACGCCGTCGCCGTGCTCGGCGACGTGCTCGGCGAGGAAGCGCCCGCGGTCCGTGGTCGCCTTGATGACGGAGGTCAGGACGAAGCGCGCGGCGCCGTTGGTGAGGACGTAGCTCGCCGTCTCGCGGACGCCGTTCTCCGGTCCGGAGTAGGCGACGAGCTTCATGCCGAACGCGGTGGAGTAGTAGTGCGCGGCCTGCTTGGCGTTGCCCACGGCGAAGACGACGGCGTCCATTCCCTTCACCGGGAAGGGGTCGGCCTCACGTGCGGTGAGCGGGGTGGTTTCGAGGTTCGCCAGAGACTCAGTCATGAGCGCAGAGTCCCGCCGATCCACAAGCTGCGCAATAGTTTCCTCTTTGGCTGTACAGACTGCCCAGCCGGGACGGAGGATGACTGAAAGATCTGTGCAGTATGACCACCCCCTCCGGAGGCAGCCGTGGGAATCGACGAACTCGACGGCAGGCTGATCGTCCTGCTCGCGCGCGAGCCCCGGATCGGGGTCCTGGAGGCCTCGCGCCGGCTCGGCGTGGCCCGCGGCACCGTGCAGGCGCGGCTCGACCGGCTCCAGTCGAGCGGGGTCATCCGCGGATTCGGCCCCCAGGTGGACCCGGCGGCGCTCGGGTACCCGGTGACCGCGTTCGCGACGCTGGAGATCAAGCAGGGCCAGGGGGCCGACGTACGGGCGCACCTGAACGGCGTGCCGGAGGTGCTGGAGCTGCACACCACGACCGGGCACGGGGACATGCTGTGCCGGCTCGTGGCCCGGTCCAACGCCGATCTGCAGCGGGTGATCGACCGGGTGGTCGGCTTCGAGGGGATCGTGCGCGCCTCGACGGCGATCGTGATGGAGAACCCGGTGCCGCTGCGGGTGATCCCCCTGGTGGAACAGGCGGCCCAGGAAGGCTGATTCCGAAGAACACGTTGCAAAGAAACCGTTGCATAGAAGTCTTTGCAACTCTACGGTTGAGCCATGCCCGAAGAACCGAACCACGAAGAGCCGAACTACGAAGAGCCCAACCCCGAAGAGCCCAGCCCCGAAGGGCCCAAGGTCCGCACCCTCGACGCCCGCTCCCTGCGCGGCCTCGCCCACCCGCTGCGCATCCGCATGCTGGCCACGCTGCGCCACGACGGACCCGCCACGGCCTCCCAACTGGCCGAGCGCCTCGGCGAGTCCAGCGGTTCCACCAGCTACCACCTGCGCCAGCTCGCCGCGCACGGCTTCGTCGAGGACGCGCCGGAGCACGGCAAGGGCCGCGAGCGCTGGTGGCGGGCCGCCCACGACGGCACCCGCTTCGACGAGAACCTGCTGTACGACGAGAACCCGGCCACGCGCGGCGCGGCGGACCTCTTCCTGCACGAGATCGCGACGATCCACACCCAGGAGATCAGCACCTGGCTCGGTACGGCCCACAGCTGGCCGCAGGAGTGGCGGCGCGCGGCGGACCTCAGCGATTTCACGCTGCGCCTGACCCCCGCGCAGAGCGTCGAACTCGTCCACAGGATCCACGAGTTGATCAACAGCTACCGGGACCTGCCGCCCGCCGAGGGCACGGCGACGGTCCGCTTCCACACGCACGCGCTCCCGCGCGCCGACGACTAGTCCCGTAGCCCCGTAGTCCCGTAGCCCCGTTCGCTCCACCTGCCCGCCCGCCCGCACCCGCATCCTGAAGAAGGAGTCCTGCCGTGCCCGCCTGCACGCTCGCCGCGTTCCACCCGGGGTCGCACGCCGCCCGCACCGCCGAACCGGCCGCCGAGGCGTCCGCCCGGCGCCTCGCCCGCCGCGCCGCATGAGCCGGCGGCCGTTCGCGGCGGTCCTGGCCGCCAACACCATCTCCATAGCCGGGAGTTCCGTCACCCTGATCGGCGTTCCGTGGTTCGTGCTCCAGACCACGGGCAGCGCCGGCCGGGCCGGGATCGTCGCCTTCTGCGCCACCCTGCCCGTCGTCGTCGCCGCGCTCGTCGGCGGTCCCGTCATCGACCGGATCGGCCGCCGCCGCGTCTCGGCGCTCTCCGACCTCGTCTGCGCCGTCTCGGTCGGCGCGATCCCGCTGCTGCACTACGCGGGCGTGC
The DNA here is from genome assembly GCF_008704935.1 of Streptomyces vinaceus. NCBI lineage: Bacteria > Bacillati > Actinomycetota > Actinomycetes > Kitasatosporales > Streptomycetaceae > Streptomyces > Streptomyces vinaceus. Next base: position 4,643,383 of record NZ_CP023692.1, on the reverse strand, counting down.
TGGAGTTCTGGATGCTCTGCGCGCTGATGGCCGTCGGGGGCCTCGTCCACACCCCCGGCCTGACCGCCCGCGCCGTCCTGCTGCCGAACCTCGCCGAGCACGCCGGCACCCCGCTCTCCCGGGCGGCGAGCCTGTACGACGCGGTCTCGCGCGGGGCGCGGATGATCGGGGCCGCGCTGGCCGGCGTACTGATCGCGTTCTTCGGGGCCGAGTCCGCCCTCCTGCTGGACGCGGCCAGCTTCGCCGTCTCGGCGCTGCTGGTCGGCGCCTTCCTGCGCGGGGTCCCCGCCGCGGAGCCGCAGCCGGGCGCCGGGAAGATCTCCCTCGCCGGATACCGGGCCGAACTCGCCGAGGGCTGGAGGTTCCTGACCCGCGCCCGGCTGCTGCTGGGCATCACCCTGATGGTGATGATGACCAACGGCCTGGACCAGGGCTGGTCCGCGGTCCTGCTGCCCGTGCACGGCCGCGAGGCCCTCGGCGGCGCCACGGCCGTCGGCCTGCTCGTCTCCGTCTTCGGCGGCTTCGCGCTGCTGGGCGCCCTGCTCTACGGGCTGTGGGGCGAGCGGTTCTCCCGCCGGGCGGTGTTCACCGCCGCGTTCCTGCTGTGCGGCGCACCCCGGTACGCGGTCGCCGCCTTCACCGGCACCCCGCTGCCGCTCGCGCTGACGATGGCGCTGTCCGGGCTGGGCGCGGGCATGCTCAACCCGATCCTGACCACCGTGATCTACGAGCGGGTCCCGGAGGAGCTGCGCAGCCGCGTCTCGGGCGTGACCACGGCGGGCTGCGAGCTGACCATGCCGCTGGGCGGGCTCGCGGCGGGCCTGCTGGTCGACGGGCTCGGGGCGACGCGGGCACTGCTGCTCTTCGGCGGCACGTACCTGCTGGTCACGCTCTCGCCGCTGGTCTTCCCGGCCTGGCGCACGATGGAACGCCCGGAGGTGGACGCGTCCGCCGGGCTCAGCAGGACGGAACCGGCTCTCCCCGGGTCAGCGCACGCAGCGACCGCACCGCGTCCGTCAGCGAACTGACGGGGACCAGCCGGAGCCCCTCGGGGAGTTCGGACTGCGCGTCGGAGCACTCCGCCTCCGGTACGAGGAACACGCTCGCCCCGTCGCGGTGCGCGGCCTGGGTCTTCAGGGCCACGCCGCCGACGGCGCCCACCTTGCCGTCCGCGCTGATGGTGCCCGTACCGGCGATGGTGCGGCCGCCGGTGAGGTCGCCGCCGCTGCCGTCGCCGTCGAGCTTGTCGACGATGCCGAGGGAGAAGAGCAGGCCGGCGCTGGGGCCGCCCACGTCGGCGAGGTTCAGCTGGACCTTCACGTCCTTCGGGTCCTTGCGGAGGAAGCCGAGGGCGGCCTGGGTCGCCGTGGACTGCGACGCGGTCATTTGCTCCAGGTTGTGCGCCTCGATCTCCTTGTCGCTTCCGCCGGTCGGGTAGACCGCCTCCTTGGGCATGACCGCCCGGGCGGTGTCGAACCAGTCGTCGACGAGCTCCGGCAGGGTCACGGTGGTGGAGGGGCCGGTGGCCTGGATGGTGGTCATCCGCAGCTGGCCGGTGGTCTGCCGGGTCGGTGCGCCCGTCACGGAGATGACCGGCTTGCCGTCGCGGTCGCCGAGCACGTCGGCCGTGAGGCCCGGCTGGGCGATCACGAAGGGCAGCGGCGCGAAGGCCGCCGCGGCGAACAGGCCGAGCACGGGCACGGCGCAGACGGCCAGGGCGGCGGGACGCGGCAGACGTGTGAGGCGAGAGAGCACCCGGCCAATGTATCGGGCGCCCCCGCGGCCCCCGCGCCCCACCGTGCGGGACGCGGCCGGGCAGGCCCCCGTACGCGGCCGGGCAGACCCCCGTACGCCGCCGGTCCGGCCCCCTACGCGGCCGGGGCGGCTCTCGTACGCCGCCGGGTGGCGGGCTCCCGTACGCCGCCGGGGCGGGCCCGGACATGCGTCGGGGGCACGCGTCGGCGCGGCCCGTAAGGCCGCGGTCGTCGGCGTACCCCTCGTACGGCGGGCTCAGCGCAGGGCGTCGGCCACCTCTCGGGCCGCGTCCACGACGCGCGGGCCGACCCGCTCCGGCACGGCGTCGGCCAGCATCACGACGCCCACGCTGCCCTCCAGCCCCGTGATGCCCACCAGCGGGGCCGCCGCTCCGCTGGCCCCCGCTTCGAGCTCCCCGTGGGTCAGCGTGTACCCGGGCTCGGTGAGGGTGCCCTGACGGGCGGCCAGGATGGCCCGCCCGGCCGCCCCGCGGTCCAGCGGGTGGCGGAAGCCGGCCCGGTAGGCCACGTGGTAGTCCGTCCAGGTGGGCTCGACGACGGCCACGGCGAGCGCCTCGGTGCCGTCGACGAGGGTCAGGTGCGCGGTGGCGCCTATGTCCTCGGCGAGTGACCGCAGCGCGGGCAGGGCCGCCTCGCGCACGAGCGGGTGCACCTGCCGGCCGAGCCGCAGTACGCCGAGCCCGACGCGGGCCCGGCCGCCGAGGTCGCGGCGGACCAGGGCGTGCTGTTCGAGCGTGGCCAACAGGCGGTAGACCACGGTGCGGTTGACACCGAGGCGGTTGGAGAGCTCGGTGACGGTCAGACCGTGGTCGGTGTCGGCGAGCAGTTTGAGGACTCTGAGTCCCCGGTCCAGAGTCTGGGAGGTTTCCGCGGTCACGACGCCTCTCCCTCTCTCGGTGAGCGGCGGTGACTCTCGGGGTGTATGCGTCGCCGGTCCCACGGCGACGCACGAGAGGCCGCCGGTAGCGGCCATGGCACCGGCTGCGCTCCCGCGGCGGCTCTGCCACGGGGCGTTCGATGCGGGGACATTAGCGAGCGGGTCCGCTCAGCGGAAGGGCTCGTCCAGAATCCGGGCGCCAACTACCCCTTTATGCCGGTTCACGATCGTCGGCGGAGTCGTTTCGTTACCCCGGCCGACCGCGTGCGCCTGTGCGATCGGCCGACGCGGACCACGGGTCCCGTGCGCCGGGCGCGGCCGGAGCCGCCCCGGGCACGGACACGGAACGTGACGGTGTCCCCGTACGAAACTCCGCACGGCGCCCGCCCCTCAGTCCGTAGGAACGGTGCGCGGGGGACCGGGAAACGGTGGAGGGGGGAACGGGGTCACCGCATCCGGGTCGCCCACTCCTGCACCTTCTTGATCCGCTCCCGCAGCTGCCCCGCCGTGGCCTCCGCGCTCGGCGGTCCGCCGCACACGCGCCGCAGCTCGGTGTGGATCACACCGTGCGGCTTGCCGCTCTGGTGGACGTACGCGCCCACCATCGTGTTCAGCGACTTCCGCAGTTCCAGCAGCTCCTTGTGCGAGACCACCGGCCGCCGCTCGGCCGGCAGCTCCAGCAGGTCGGCGTCGGCGTCCGGCTTGCGGCGGCTGTGCGCGATCTGCCGCGACTGCCGCTTCTGGAGCAGCATCTGCACCTGGTCCGGCTCCAGCAGCCCCGGGATGCCGAGGTAGTCCTGCTCCTCCTCGCTGCCCGGGTGCGCCTGCATGCCGAACTCGGCGCCGTCGTAGAGCACCCGGTCGAAGACGGCGTCGGACTCCAGCGCCTCGAAGGACATCTGCTCGTCCTCGCCGGTGTCCTCGTCCTCCTGCCGGTTCGCCTCGTCCATCTCCTTCTCGGACTCGGCGTACGGGTCCTCCTCGCCCTTCTTCTTGGGCTTGTCGAGGACGTGGTCGCGTTCGACCTCCATCTCGTTGGCGAAGCCCAGGAGATAGGGAATGGTCGGGAGGAAGACGGAGGCCGTCTCGCCGCGCCTGCGCGAACGCACGAAACGGCCGACGGCCTGCGCGAAGAAGAGCGGGGTCGAGATGGTCGTTGCGTACACGCCGACCGCGAGGCGCGGTACGTCGACGCCCTCGGACACCATGCGGACGGCGACCATCCAGCGGTCGTCGTTCCCGCTGAAGGTGTCGATGTTCTTCGAGGCGCCGGTGTCGTCGGAGAGGACGAGGGTGGCCTTGGTGCCGGTGATCTCCCGGATCAGCTTGGCGTACGCGCGCGCCGAGTCCTGGTCGGAGGCGATGACGAGCCCGCCCGCGTCCGGGATGCCCTTGCGGACCTCGGTCAGGCGCTGGTCGGCGGCGCGCAGCACGTTCGGCATCCAGTCGCCGCGCGGGTCCAGCGCGGTGCGCCAGGCCTGGGAGATGGCGTCCTTGGTCATCGGCTCGCCGAGGCGGGCGGCGATCTCGTCGCCGGCCTTGGTCCGCCAGCGCATGTTGCCGCTGTAGGAAAGGAAGATCACGGGCCGGACGACGCCGTCGCCCAGCGCGTTGCCGTACCCGTAGGTGTAGTCGGCGGAGGAACGCCGGATGCCGTCGTTCCCCTCCTCGTACGTGACGAACGGGATGGGGTTGGTGTCGGACCGGAAGGGGGTACCGGTCAGCGCGAGACGGCGGGTCGCCGGATCGAAGGCCTCCAGGCAGGCCTCGCCCCAGGACTTCGAGTCACCGGCGTGGTGGATCTCGTCGAGGATGACGAGGGTCTTGCGCTGCTCGCAGCGGTTGCGGTGCAGCATCGGCCGCACGCCCACACCCGCGTACGTGACGGCGACCCCGTGGTAGTCCTTGCTCAGCGGCCCGGCGGAGTACTCCGGGTCCAGCCGGATGCCTATCCGGGCGGCGGCCTCGGCCCACTGCTTCTTCAGGTGCTCGGTGGGTGCGACGACGGTCACCTGCTGCACGACGTGGTGGTGCAGCAGCCAGGACGCGAGCGTCAGCGCGAAGGTCGTCTTGCCCGCGCCGGGCGTCGCGACCGCGAGGAAGTCGCGGGGCTGGGTCTGGATGTACCGGTCCAGCGCACCCTGCTGCCATGCGCGCAGCTTGCTGGCGGTACCCCAGGGGGCACGGCCGGGGAAGGCGGGTGAGAGGTGGTGGGAGGCGGTAGTAGTCACGGTCTCCGGTTCGGGCTCTCGGCGGCGGTCGTACGTAGGACAACCGGGCCACCCTACCGGGGCCGGCCGGCCCCTCGGGGAGGGACAGGGCCGTGACCTCGGCGGGTGCGGCGAGCGTCACATCCGGCGCAACCGCTCGGCGATGCGGGCGACATCGGCCTCCTCGCCGGCGGCGACGTCGATGACCAGGTCGTAGGCGGCGTCCTGGTCCACGCCGGCGAGGTCGATGCCGTTCACGGCGAGGAAGGTCGCGGCCGCGAGCCAGGCCGTCCTCTTGTTCCCGTCGACGAGGGGGTGGTTGATCGCGATCCCGTGCAGGAGCGCGGCGGCCTGCTCGTACGGGTCCTCGTACGCCGGGGTCCCGAACATCCGGGCCCGCGGCCGGTGCACGGCGGACTCCAGCAGCCCGGGGGCGCGCAGCTCGACGCTCTGCTCCAGGCAGGCGAGCCGAGCCAGATCAAGCACCTCGGCGAACGTCAGATGCCGCACACGGCCGACGCCGAAGCGCACCCCGCCGAAGCCCGCAGCGGGGCCGGCGTCGGCCGGGGCGCCGGGGCCGCCTTCAGCGCCGGCCGCGGTGCCGGAGCCGGTGCCGGCTTCAGTGCCGGTCGCGGGGCCGGTGCTGGTGCCGGTGTCGGGGCCGGTGCTGGTGCCGGTGTCGGGGCCGGGGCCGGTGTCGGCTTCAGCGCCGGTCGCGGGGCCGGAGCCGGTCGCGGAGCCGGCGGCGGGGTCGGTCGCGGTGCCGGAGCCGGCTTCAGCGCCCGTCGCGGTGCCGGTGTCGAGGCCGACTTCAGCGCCGCACGCGGGGCCGCGGCCGGTGCCAGCTTGACCGCCGGCCGCGGGGCCGGGGCCGATACCGGCGCCACTCCCCGCGCCGGAGCCGATCCCGGTGTCGGGGGCTGTCGTGCCACCGGTCGCGGTGCCGAAGCCGGAGCCGGCTTCAGCACCCGTCGCGGGGCCGGAGCCAGTCACGGCGCCACTCCGCGTGCCGGAGCCGCTCTCGGTGCCGGGGGCTGCCGTGCTACCGCTCGCGGTGCCGGGGCGGGTCGCGGTGCCGGTGCCGGGGTCGGCTTCAGCGCCGGCCGCGGGGCCGGAGCCGGTCACGGCGCCACTCCGCGTGCCGGAGCCGCTCCCGGTGCCGGGGACCGTCGTGCTACCGGTCGCGGAGCCGGTGCCGGTGCCGGTGCCGGCCGCGATGTCCCTGTCCGGGGCGGAGTCGATCCGGGTGCCGGGGGTGGGCCCGTTCCCGCCGGGGCTCACTGGCCGAGCCGCTTCAGCAGCGCATCGTGCCGCTGCGCCAGGCGCGCGGCCTCGGCCCCGACCCGGGCCCGCTCGTCCCGCAGGTACCGCTGCACGGCCTCGCGGGCCACGTCCTCGGGGGCGCGCCCGCTCGCATCGGCAAGATCGGCAAGCTGGGCCCGGTCGCCAGCGTCAAGCCGAATGATCAAGTTCTCCACCCGGGCAGCCTACGCACCGACTCCCCCGCCGCCCACCGTGTTTCCGAGCCCGCACGACCACGCCAATGGGGGCAGGCCCCATCAGCCCGGGGGCCCGAGCCCGGGGGCCCCAGCCGGGGGCCACCCCGGGGCCAGCCCCAGGGCCCAGGCTCGGGGCCCACCCGGGGCCCGGCCCCGGGCCAGTCCGGGGCCCAAGCCCGGAGGCAGCCCGGGGCCCAGGGCCGGAGGCCAGCCCGGGGACCAAGCCCGGGGCCCAGGCCCGGGGCGCCGGGGGCCAGCCCCGGGGGCCATCCGAGGCTCAGGCCCGGAGGCCGCCCTGGGGCCCAAGCCCGGAGGCCACCCGGGGTCAGCCCGGGGCGCCCGGGGGTCAAGCCCGGGCCCAGGCTCGGGGGCCAGCCCGGGGCCACCCCGAGGCCAACTCGGAGCCCACGCCCGGGAGCCACCCCGAGCCCCACGACCGGGGCCAGCCAGGGGCGCAAGCCCGCGGCCACCCCGGGGCATGCGGCGCGGGCCGGAGCCCGGCCGGACAGGGCCCGGGTCCGGTCGGGGTCACGCGGGCGCGGGCGCCGGCTCCGGTCGCTCCCCGTGCAGCCGGGTCGCCACCCACGCCCCCACCAGCGCCACGCACGCCATCGGCAGGAAGACCACGACGAACGCGCCCGGATGCGAGGCCGGGCCCGCCCCCTCCCCACCGGCGACGGCGTGCACGGCCCCCACCGCTCCCCCGCCCAGCGCGGCGAACGCCGCGCCCCCCGCCGCCAGCAGCACCACGTTGGCCAGCGCGTCCGAGATCTGCAGGGCGGCGGAATTGGCCCCCGCCTCCTCCGGCGCCGACAGCTCCAGCAGCAGCACGCTCGTCGCGGCGATCACCAGCCCCATCCCCAGGCACCCGACCGCCCAGGCCACCGCCACCGTCCACGCCGGCACGGACTCGATCAGCACCGCCGGCGCGGCCGCGATGGCGACGGCCACCATCACCATCCCCACCACCATCAGCCGCTCCCGGTGCGGAGCCATCCGCGGCTTCGCCTGCAGCCACGAGCCGACCGCCCAGGTCACCCCGCCCGCCGCCAGCGAGAGCCCGGCCAGCGTCGGGCTCAGTCCCCGCTGGGTGACCAGCATCAGCGGCACGAAGCTCTCCGCCGCGATGAACGACCCCGCCGCCACCCCGCGCAGCAGCACCACCGAAGGCAGCCCGCGCCGGGCCACGTACGTACCGCGCGGCAGCAGCCCCCGTACGGCCGGCACCAGCAGCCCGACACCCGCGGCGGCCGGCAGCAGCGACAGCCACCGCAGGTCCTGCGCGGCGTACTGCAACAGCCCCGCCCCGGCGGAGATCCCGAGCGCCAGCCGGATCCGCCTCCCGTCGAAGGCGGCGGGCGGCGCGCCCGGGTCCACCGGCCCGGAGGCGGTACGCCGGATCGCGGGCAGGGCCACCACCAGCGGTACGACGACCAGCACCGGTATCCCGAGGAACACCCAGCGCCAGCCGAGGTGCTCGGTCACGGCGCCCGCGGCCAGCGGCCCGACGACGGACGGCACCACCCAGCTCGCCGCGAAGGCGGCCATGATCGCCGCCCGCAGCCGCTCCGGGTAGGCCCGGCTCACCACGACGTACAGCGCGACGATGACGAGCCCGCCCCCGAACCCCTGCACGGCCCGCCCGAGGACGAACATCCACATGACCCCGGCGGTCCCCGCGCACACCAGCCCGGCGGCGAAGGCGGCGATCCCGACGGTCAGCGGCCGGAGCGGCCCCTCCCGGTCGGCCCACTGCCCGGACAGGACCATGCCGAGCAGGCTGGTGGTGAAGTACGCGGAGAAGCCGAAGGCGTAGAGCCCGATCCCGTCCAGCTCCCGCGCGGCGACGGGCATGGCGGTCCCCACGGCGGTCGCCTCGAAGGCGATCAGGAAGACAACGGAGATGATCCCGATGCTGAGCACCCGGTACGCGGAACCCAGAACCCCGCCCTCCGACTCCGGAGGGACCGGCACACTGCGCTGCGACACACGGTCTTCAAGGGCACTCATCGCCCCAGAGTAAGCCCCACCCCTGGGCTACGCCCCTGTCAATTGGACCTATCCCGCGTCGGTCCCGGGACCTACGACTGTGAACGCGCCATGGCAGTCGCATTGCATCCCCGGCGCCTCCCTTCCCCCACCGGCAGCCCCCTCGTACGGTCGTGGAAGTCACCACCCCACAGCCGTGTGCCCGAGTGGTTCAGGGACTCGCCTGCAAAGCGAGTTACGCGGGTTCGATCCCCGCCACGGCTTCCCCCGAAGGCCGCCCAGTCTCCCTGGGCGGCCTTCGCCATCCCCAGCTCGTTATTACGGCTGGCTAGATCCCGCACTTGGTCTGCTGCCTGCCCGCCTCGACGAACTTCTTCATGAGCTGGGTGAACAGCGGGCGGGATCCGCCCTTCTCGACCTGGTCGATCGAACCGCTGATCGCCAGCTCGACCTGGAACGGCTCCCCGCTCCCCTTGCAGACGAGGAGGACGCGGGCTCCCGTGTCGTACACGATGCCCTTGTCACCCAACGGCAGCGGGTCCGCCGGAGGTTTGATCAGCTGGGCATTCCAGAAGAAGCTCTGCTCCAGCGGCTGGCGCGTCGCAGAGGCCAGGAACCGGCTCCTGCCGTCCACGTCGACACTGCACGTTGAGGTGCGACGCAGCGCGGTCAGCTGCATGTCGGCAGGACCCGACTCCTTCACCTCCTCGCCTTTACCCACCAGGGGCCCCAGGTCAGAACGGGAGAAGACCCCGAAGCAGGTGCGCTCGGGCAGCTTCGGGGCAGCCGTTTCAGCCGCCTCAGAGCAGCCGGTGAGTACGGTCAGAGCTGCCCAGGCCGCAGTCATCGAGACGAGGGCGGATGGGCGGATGCTCATCAGGAGCCGCCGTTGGACGTCGCTACCTGGCCTCGACCGACGGCATGGGCGTTCGCGGTCTCGGTGGAAGCGACACCGGCGAGGGCATCGATGGTTCGCTGGTTCATACCGGTTCCTTCCGCCGCCTTCCGGACCGACTGTGCTGCCGACAGGCCGGCCTCCGTCTGAGCATCCGTGTAGTCGATCACTGCCTTGTGGTTGGCCTCGCCGATCTTCTCGGCCTTGTCCTTCGTAGCCCGCTCGACCACGCCTTCGGTGATGTCTTCCTGGAGCCACTCGACGACATCCCCTGCCAGGGGGACCATCTCCAGGTACTTGCCACCTGCCGCGCTGATGGCCCGGTTGACCCACTTGGCGTTGTCCTCGACGCCCTTTACGTACTCTTCCTTCGTATGGCCGTTCTCGGCGAACGTGCCTTCGGCCCTCGCCTCGGACAGGATGCCCGCGATCTGGCCGCCCGGGTGAACCGCGCTCTTGATCGCCGCGTCCACGTCGTCGTACTCCGCGCGATGCGCGATGACGTCGTTGACGAGCGTGGTCGTGAAGGCGCGCTGGGAGGCGGTCATGGCGCCGTACGCATCCGGGTCCTGGCCCACCGCGCCGATGAAGGCCGCCATGTCCGCCTTGTGGAACTGGGCCATCACCCCATTGGCCTTGATCATCCCACTGCCGTTCTCCGCCGAGGCCTGGATGTCGGGCATGTACTCGGCGGCCATCTGGCCGAAGTGCCCCGACAGCCCCTTCAAGGGATCGCTGCCGTCCTCGCCGAGCTTCCCGGTGACCAGCTCGGGCTTGTCGCCGATCTTCTCGACGACGCGTTCCATGACCGCCGTCATTTCCTTGGTGTGCGGGACCGGCTTCGCGTCCTCGTCGCCCGGGACGCGGCCCGAGACGGCTGCTTCGAGGGCGCCGCCGAGGGCCTCCTGGGCCGGGCCCGCCTCGCCGTAGGGGTGGGTGGGCGTCCGGTCGAAGGCGTCGGCCCACGACTCCTTGTCGAGCATGTAGTCGACCATGCCGCGGGCCTTGCCGTGCTGGCCGGAGACCACCTTGTCGGCCGTCGTGACGACGCCGTCGCCGTTGCTGTCCTGGCGGACCGGCTCGTTGAAGAAGGCCGTCGCCGCGTCCGGGTTGTGGGACATCGCGTCCATCAGGCCGGTCAGCGGGTAGAAGCCCCGGCTGCCGTCCTTGCCCTGGCTGAGCACCGTCTTCGGGTCGTAGGGGGCACCGTGCTCCCAGGCCTTCGGGTTCTCGCGGTCGAACGCCACCATGTCGCGGCCGACCGAGGTCAGGAACTCCTTGTCGTACTTGCCCTCGTGGAGCAGCGCGCCCAGCGCCTGGTAACCGTAGATCCTGCTGGTCAGATCGCCGGTGACCTGCATCTCCTTGCGGCCGGCCTTCATCAGGCCGGTCGTCCATGCCGCATCCAGGTGGTTCGGCGAGCTCTTCTGGGTCGCGAGACCCAGCATGGCGCCCATGTCGTTCTGGATGTTGCCGACCATCGCCAGGCGGTCCTTGCCCGCATCGCCCAGCGTCGACGCGTCGATGGACAGCTTCGCGTACGCCTCAAGCGTGCCTTCGGGGCCGAGCTTGCGGTAGAAGTCCGGCGCGAACTCGGCGTCGTCGCGGTTGTCGTCGAGCAGGTCCTCCAGCTCGCGCAGCATCTCGGGGTGGCGGGCCACGCCGCCCGGTTCCTTGCTGAGCTTCTTCATCAGCTCGGCCGCCCGGTCGGCCTGTTCGGCATCCAGGGTGGTGTACTTCGGTGCGGAGAAGTCGTGGTCGTCCGCCACGTTCGCGCGCAGCGCGCGGGCCAGGGAGTCGTCGGCGTCCGCACAGTCCTCGACCAGCCGGTCCACCCTCGCCTGCCAGGCCTTGCGGTTCTCCTCCTGCTTGCGCTTGAACTCCGCGTAGTCCGGGTCGTGCCGGGCCGCGTACTCGGTCTTCGGGTCCATCGGGACGGCGGTGACCTTGCCGGCCGCGTCCACGCGGAACCCCGCGGCCGGGGCCTCCTCGTCGACGGCCTTCTTCAGCGCGTCGCGGGCCGTCTTGATGGTGGTGTGGCCGTCGCTGAGGAGCTGGTGGACGCCCTTGGCCTCCTTGGCCGCGTCCTCGAACTCCTTGGCCGTCTTGTCGACGAACGCCCGCCCGACACCGGCGGTGACCCCGCTCCACTCGGCCTTGTCGGCCTTGGCCTTCATGCCGTTGCGAGCGGCCTCGGCCATCTCGCCCAGCTTGTCGGCCATGGCCTTCCAGTCCGTGACCGCCGTCTGGAGCTTGTCCAGGGGAGCGTTCATCACGTTCTCGTACGTCAGCATGGAGGCGCCGCCTACTTGAGGTACTTGTCGATCGCGGACGTGGTGAAGTCGGCGTGCAACTGCTGCTCGTCCTGGGCGTGGGACTTGAGCGAGTAGTTAAGGCCGTTCGAGATGTTCGCGCAGGCGGCCACGAGGGTCTTCACCTGACTCTCCCACGTGGCGTTGAGCTTCAGCAGTGCCGCCCCGCTGGCGAAGTTCTCCTTCGTCAGCGCCCCGGCGGCCTCGCCGGTTGCGGTCGCGGCGTGCTTGCCGTCGGTCTGGAGCCGCGCGTGCAGCTTGTACGCCTCGGAGCCGATGGCGCCGATGTGGTCCTGGTTGAGCTCCAGGTCACCGCCGCCACCGCCACCCGGTTCTACGGGTACGTGGTTGAGCCGCATGGAGACGTTGGCGGCGGCCGTGGCGCGTGCCGCCGACCATTCCTCGTCGAACGACATCGCGTGCATTTCTCCCTGTGTCACATCAGCGTCTAACACGCTGAACTGCATGTGGGGTTACGGCCGCCGCAGGGACGGGGCCGCCCGAGTGAGCAGGCAGGCTCCCATCCCGAGGAGCGGGCGGGAAGCGGATCCCCGTCGTTTGGCTTGTTTTGTACGCGCTGTCAGTGGCTCCGGCGCCGGACGAGCACCGCGGTGACGGCGCCGCCGATGATCACGCAGGCTCCCAGACCGAGTGCGATCCAGGGAAGGGAGCTGCCGCTCTTCTTCTCCTCGGCCTGGGGCGCCGGCTTGGGGGCCGCGGAGCCGGGCGCCTTGCCGTCGACGGACGGCGAGGGGTTCTTGGCCGCGTCGGCGGCAGCCAGGTCAGGCAGCGGATACACATCGGCCGGCCCGGGGTCACCGGGGTTGGGCACCGCGATCCGGGGCCGGACGATCCCGTAGCCGATGTAGTCGTTGCGCTGGGAGCCGTCGGTCGGCTTGCCGGCGGTGTTCAGGAGGACCCGGAGGACCTGGTTGTTGGTCCAGTCGGGGTGCGCGGACCAGAGGAGCGCGGCGGAGGCGGAGGCGAGGCCTGATGCGTCACTCGTGCCATGGGTCTTGCAGAGGCCGGTCTTCCCTTTGCATGCCGCGACGATGTCGATGCCCGGGGCAGAAAGGTCTACCTGCGGTCCATGCTGTGTCTCCTTGGTCGGATCGCCCATGGCATCCACTGCACCCACACCCACGACTCCGGGCGTGGCAGCTGGGTATTCGACGTCATTGAGCGTATCTCCGGAATTGCCCACAGCGGCAAAGATCAGCTTGCCCTTCGAGACCGCGTACTTCACCGCGTCGGCTCGCTCCCGATCGTCTTCGGGTGTACCGGCCCTGCCCAGGGAGATATTGATGACCTTGGCGTCCGAGTCCGCCGCGTATCGAATGGCCGAAACCAAAGCCGGGGTGTTGTTGCTTTCCAAGGTGTCGGGTACACGGATCGGGAGGATCTTGGCACCGGGGGCGAGTCCATAGGCGCCATCGCCACTCGGGTGCTTTCCCGTTCCGGCGATGATTGCAGCCATGCCGGTTCCGTGTCCGGCGTAGTCAGTGTCTCTCCCCAGTGAGGCATCACCAGCCGGAAAGGCTGCACCGGGAAGGACCTGCCCCTCCAGCTCCGGGATGCTGTTCACGCCAGTGTCGATCACAGCGACAGTGACACCCTTGCCGTTGCTGATCTTCCAGATCTCTTCAGCCTGCATGGTGTCGAGATGCCACTGCTTGGAGCGAATGGTCTCCGCATGGGCCGGGGTCGCGGCGACCCCAGCCAGCAGCAGGCCCACGACGGCCGCGGTCGCCTTGCGCATGTGCATCCCGTACAACGTCCGTTCTTCTCAGTCGATCACCGGCGGGGCAACGCGACGGTTGCCCTGCCAGGTCTCTTCGTCCTCGACCAGGTAGTCGGGGCGCTCGCCGCCCTGTTCCTCACGACGGCTGCCCTGAGTTCGTACACCGGCACCCGCGTGGCCCATGGCACCGCTGCCGTTGCGTACGAGCCCTGAACCGCCCTGAGTGAACGGCTGACCGCCGGCGGCAAGGCGTCCGCCTGACGCAGCCTGGCGTCCGCCCACGATGCCGCCCGGCTCCGAGGCCAGTCGACGTGCCGGAGAACCGCTCACGCCGCCTGCATGGGCACCGCCACCGCCGTGAGGGCCGCCGCCCATCATGCCGCGGCCGGTCTGCGTGCCTTCGTTGCCGATGACCGTTCCGCGCGGGATACCCGCGCTGGGTCCGCTGGTCGGGACAGCGCGGCCGCCCATGATGCCGGAATCCCGCGCGGGCAGACCGGAGATCGGGCCGACCTTACCGACTCCGGTGCCGCCCGGACCGAGGTTCGGTACCTGGCCAATTCCGGGGCCAAGGCCGGGGCCAAGGCCCGTCTTGCCGGTGACTGGCGGGAGGCCCAGGGGCGGGATGGGAACGACGGGTCCAGGCCCCGGACCCACCGGGAGGTTGGGGACCGGCATACCCGTCGTCGGAGGCAAGGTCGTCGTGGGCGGCGGCAGAGTCGAAACGTGGTCGATGTCCACATCCACGTCACGGTCCGGAGTCCCGGACGTGGGCGTGTGGACTGTCGTCGGAGTCGGGGTGCCATCCTCCTTCGGCTGGTGCCCTGGCGCCAAGCCCAGCCCGTTCTCGGATCGGCTGCCATCGGGGGCTGACGTCCCATATGGCGCGTGGGTCCCGGACCCCGAACCGCCACCTGGACGAGCCATGTCTTCCCCGTCAAAGCGGCCCTCTGGCACGAATACCGCCGGCGGTGGCGGGAACGTCGGGATCTCCGCCTTGTCCATCTGGCCGTAGGACAGTTCGTACGACTGCGCCAGGTTGTTCATCAACCGGATCGACTCGCGGTGGTCCGCGTCGAGCTTGCTCCGCTCCTGGGTGGCAATCTGCTGCGCGTCCGGGTCGTTGTGTGCCTTGCGGGCCGCTTCCAGGTTCTCGGCGGCCTTCGTGTCGTACGCGGGCATGTCCCGCGCCTCGATCATCTTCTGGACGGTGTCGCCCATCCACTTCGAGCCCGTCGCGCTGTACTCGCTCAACCGCAGCGTCGCGTTGCCCGCCCGGCCTACCCATTCCTGGAAGGCCGTCGCCGCTTCGCCCTCCCAACCGGTGACCCGGTGGTTCTTGAGCTTCTCCGCGATCTTCGCGATGTCCTCGGAGGCCTTCTGCAGACGGTCGGCACGGTCCTTGACCGCCGTCGGGTCCAGCGCGGCCCGCATCTCACGCAGCTTCTGGTGCGAGTAGCCCTCGAAATTCGTCGCCATCAGTGGTTACCCCCCTTGCCACCCGTCTCGGAGCCAGCGTGCTTCGAGGCCTCCAGCTTGCGCTTCTCTTCCATATACGGGTCGCGCTTCGGGTCGTACTCCGCCTCCGCCGTCTTCGCCAGAGCCACCATCCGACGCTTCGTCTCTTCATCCACACCGATGTAGCCATTGCCTGCGGAGAGAATCGCGATTCCCAACGCCTCGATCGTCCCCGCCAGGCCCTTCGAGAGCTTCTCCAGCTCCGTGACCACCGTCGTGTACGACTTGAAGAGGGCTTCGGCCTCCGGGAAGCCCGAGCCCAGCTTCGCCGCCGGCAGGGTGTTCGTCGCCAGCTTCTTGTGGTCCGCGGCCGAGCCCGTGAGGTCGTCCAGGAGGTCGTCGACCATCTTCTGGTACTCGGCCAGCGTGTCGTGCTCGACCTTCAGGTCGGCCGCGGCCTGCTGCGAGGCCGCCTGCTTCCTGATCGCGTCCGCCAGGCCCGATCCGAGGCTCGGTAGCCCCGCCAGGCCGCCGTCCGGTGCCTTCTCCTCTGCCACGATGGCCTCCCCGACTCCCCGAAATCCCCGGGGTCGCGGCGCTCGCGCCGCGGCCCCTCCCCGTTCGCACCCGTTCAATCGCGCACGTACTACGTCTTACCGATCACTCTAGCGACCGGTACCGACAGTCCCAACCTCAGGGTTGCACGTGCAATGCGGGTCACACGGTCACGAGTTGGACGCCGCGACCGCCGCCGATGGCCGGATCGGGAGCCTGTTCACCGGGCGGCCCGTGGCCGCGCGCACCGCCGAGGCCACCGCCGCCGGCGTCGTCACCACCGGGATCGCGCTCGCCGCCTTCGCCCCGAACGGGGCCACCACGTCCCGCTCTTCGACCAGTTTGACGATCCGGACCACCGGCGCGTCCAGCGACGTCGGCAGCGCGTAGCCCGTCAGGTCCGGGTGGCGGACCAGGCCCGACACCGAGCGGAGGTTCTCCGTCAGCGCCGCGCCCACGCCCTGCGTGACGCCCGCTTCGATACGGGCTTCCAGCTGGCGGGGGTTGAGGACGCGGCCCACGTCCTGCGCCACCGCCAGTTCGACCACGCGGACCGACCCGAGCTCGATGTCCACGTCCACCACCGCGCGGATCGCGCAGAACGCGAGGCCGACGAAGGCGTCGCCCTGGCCGTCGCCGTCCAGGGGCTCCGTCGGGTGCGGGCGGCACTGGGCCGTCGCCCACAGTTCCTTGCCGGCCATCGCCTCCGCGACCGTCGTCGAGAACGCGCCGTCGTAGGACGTGATCCGGCCGTCCTGGATCTGCAGGAGTTCCGTCGACATGCCCAGCTTGTGGGCCATCGGCTGGAGGAGCTGGGTGCGCACCATCTTCGCCGCGCGCTCCACCGCGCCCCCGCTCACCCACGTGTGCCGGCCGTGCGCCGCCGGTCCCGCCGGTGGCTGGTCGGTGTCGACCGGGGCCGTCACGACCTCGTCCACGCCCAGGATCTCCTGGACGATCTGGCGGGCGAGCGTGGAGAAGCCCTGCCCGGTGTCGACGGCGGCGCAGATGACCGTCGCCGACCCGTCGACGACCTTGACGGTCGCCGTCGAGACCTCGTCCGTGCCCTCCGCGCCGAGCATGTGGACCATGCCCACGCCGTACCCGACCCCGCGCCGCACCGCGCCCGGCTCGCCCGCGCCCTCCAGGCCGCCGGGCAGCAGCCACTCCTCCTCCGGGGTGTCCTTCGGGAGGGAAGGGAGCTCGTGATCGCGTACCGCGCGCAGGAGTTCGGCCACGGGGGCCGGGCAGGTCACCGTCTGGCCCGTGGGCAGCAGGTCGCCGGTCGCCAGTACGTTGCGCAGGCGCAGCTCGGCGCCGTCGATGCCGAGGGCGGCCGCGAGCTTGTCCATCTGGCCCTCGTACGCGGCGCAGACCTGCATCGCGCCCTCGCCCCGCACGTGGCCCGACGGCGGGTTGTTCGTACGGACCGCCCAGCCCTCGACGAAGGCGTGCGGGACCACGTACGGACCGCACGCGAACGCCACCGCCGCCGCCAGCGACTCCGCCGACGAGTCCGCGTACGCGCCCGCGTCCATCAGGATCTGGGCCTCGACCTTGACCAGCCGCCCCTCCGCGTCCGCGTGGTGGCGGTAGCGCAGCAGCGTCGGGTGGCGGTGGGTGTGGCCGAGGAAGGACTCCTCGCGGGTGGCGGCCAGCTTGACCGGGTAGCCGGTGCGCAGCGCCAGCAGGCCCAGGGGCAGTTGGAAGGCCGCGTCCTCGCGGTCGGCCGTGGCGCCCGGGACGCCGGTGACGACGACGCGCACCCGGTCCGGTTCGAGGCCGAAGCAGGCCGCCGCCAGGTCGCGGTCCAGGTGGGGGTCGGTGGAGGCGGTGTAGATCTCCACGCCGCCGTCCGGCCGCGGTACGGCGAGCCCGGCTTCCGCGCCGATGGGCGCGGGGTCCTGGCGGCCGATCCGGTACAGGCCCTCGACGACGACCTCGCCGGTGGCCTCCGGGTCGCCGTAGCGGAGCGGGATGTGCCGGATCAGGTTGCCGTCGGGGTGCAGGGCGGGGGCGCCGAAGGACTGCTCGGGGTCCGTCACCGCGTCCAGCAGCTCGTACTCGACGGCGATCGCGGCGGCGGCGAGGCGGGCGGTGTCCGGGTGGTCGGCGGCGACGGCGGCGATGGGCTCGCCGTGGTGGCGCACGACGTCGTGGGCGAAGACGGGCCGGTCGGCGATGCGGCGGCCGTGGGTGGTGGCGCCGGGGACGTCGGCGTGGGTGACGACGGCGCGCACGCCGGGCATGGCGGCGGCCGCGGAGGTGTCGATGGAGAGGATGCGGGCGTGGGCGTGGGGGGAGCGCAGGACGGCGGCCCACAGGAGGCCCTCGGCCCACAGGTCGGCGGCGTACGGGAAGGTGCCCTCGCTCTTGGCGCGGGTGTCGGCGGCGGGCACGGAGGCCCCGATGCCGCGCGGCACCTCCTGCTCGCCCGCCTCGGGCGCCGCGGCGGCCGAGGCGCCCGTGGCGACCGATACCGTCGTCGTGGCCGTGGCCGCGTCGTGCCCGCTCACGCCATGCCTCCGTTGTGGTGGATCCCGCCCTCGCCGGGCGGGGCCTGGTGCGGAATGCGCCCCTCGGCCCCCGGCCCGCCGGGCGCGTCGGCCGAAGCCGCTGCCGACGCCTCGCGCTCGGCGACGACCTCGCGGACGGCCTCGATGACGCCCTTGTAGCCGGAGCAGCGGCACAGGTTCCCGCACAGGGCCTGCCGCGTCTCCAGCTCGCTGGGGGCGTGGTTGCCCTCCAGCAGGTCGTGGATGGTCATCGCCATGCCGGGCACGCAGAACCCGCACTGCACCGCACCCGACCTGCACAACGCCTGCTGCACGTCCGAGAGTTCCCCGCCCCCGGCGAGCCCCTCCACGGTCCGCACCTCGCTGCTCGCCGCGGTCGCGGCCGGCACCAGGCAGGAGGCGACGAGCCGGCCGTCGACCTGCACCGCGCACGCCCCGCATTCGCCCTGCGAGCAGCCGTCCTTGGCGCCGGCGAGGCCGAGGCGCTCGCGCAGCACGTAGAGCAGGGACTCGCCGATCCACGCACCGGTGACGGGCCGGTCGGCGCCGTTGACGCGCAGGACGTAGGAAGCCAGCGGATGCTCGTGATGGGCGACGGCCGGGGCTGTCGCGTTTTCCTCGTACGTCGCCACCCCGGCCGGGAAACCTTCGCCGCCTCCCGCGTCCGGCGTCGCCACGGCGATGTCCGCGGTGTCCCCGCCCGGCGTTCCGTGCACCCCGGCTTCGCCCGGGCCGGCGCCCGGCCCCGCACCGGTGCCCGCGGGCCCGGCTTCGGCGAAGGCGAACCCCCGCCCGTCCGTACCGGCCGGCGACGAGGCCGGCTCCGAGGCCGGCTCCGACGTGAACCCGTGCTCACCGCCCGGCCCGTGCTCCGCCCCGGCGGGGCCGTGGCCCGCTGCCGTGAACCCGTGCCCGTCGGTGTCCCCGGACCCCGCGAAGCCGCCACCGGAGTCACCGCCGGCGACGCCTCCCGCCCCGGGACCGCCCGACAGCGCGTACTCCGCGGCCGCGACGGGCGCCGCCGCGCGCTCCGGCTCCGGGTCGGCTCCGACGGCCGGAGCCGCCTCGGCGGCCTCCGCCCCCGGATGCGGCCGCTCCGCCGTGACCGGCGTCGCCGCCGGGCCGTGGGCGGCCTCGATGTCGTGCGGGGCCTGACGGCCCGGCTCCGGCTCCGGCTCCGCCGTCTCCGGGTACGTGCCCACACCGGGGCCCCCGAGCACACGGGGGCCGCGTCCGGCGCCGCCCACGCCGGGCCCGCCGAGCCGCCGCAGGCCGGCGCCCGAGGTGCCGGTGTCGCCCGCGTCGGGGCGCGCCTCGGGCAGCACGCCCGAGCTCAGCACGGCCCCCGGACCGGCGTCCGCAACCGCGGCCGTCGCCTCGAAGCCGGGCTGGGTCGCCCAGGGGGCCGCCGCGCCGCCCGGCAGCGTCGCCGGGGCCTGGCTCCAGTCGGCCTCCGGGGCGCTGTGGCGGAATTCGCCGGTCTGCCCGGACAGTTCCGGCAGGCTCCACTGGCCGGTGGTCACGGGCTCGGAGTCCTGGACCGCCTCCGGGAACCGCCACTCGGCGGTGGCGCCGGGATCGTGCGCACCCCCGTCCGGAGCCGGCCCCTCATCCGGACCCGGCACCTGCCCCTGCTGGTCCTGCTGCCCCTGCACGCCGCCCGAGACCTGGACCGGATCCGGCCCCGCGCTCTCGAACGCCGCCGCCACCGACGCCGGAATCGGGATCGAGGCCGGGATCGGCCCCCCGACCGGCGCGGGCGTGGGAGCACCCGCCCCGCCGGTCCCGCCGGTCCCGCCCGCAGCGCCGCCGGTGTGCCCGGCCGTTCCCGCCTCGGGCCACTGCACCGGGAGCGTCCACGTACCCGTCGCCGCCGGATCCGCACTCGCGGAGCCCAGCGGCACGATCATCGGCGGCGGCACGTAGCCGTGCCCGGGCGCCGCGAGCGGCTCCCCGGTGCCGAGCGCGTCCAGCATGTCCTGCGGCAGCTTCACGAAGGCCGTCGCGTCGGAGTCGTACTCGCCGCCCTGCGGGACCGGCTCCCAGCCCCAGCCGGTGCCGGTGTGGCCCGCGGACCCCGCGTCGCCCGTCGTTCCGCTCACGTTCTCGTGTCCACTCATGAGGTCAGCGCCCTCCCCAGGGCCCTCCGTGCCAGCACGGCGACCGTCCGCCGCAGATGCAGTACCCCGGGTGCGACCGGCTCCCCCTGGTCGGGGACGCAGGCGGCCGCGACGTACTCGCCGAAGGCCTCCAGCGCCTCGGGGGCCAGCGTCCGCTCCCCGTCCCAGTCGATCAGCGAGGCGACCCACTGCTCCGCCTCCAGCGGGCGCAGCGGCATGGGCGCGACCGCGCCGATCGCACAGCGCACACCGCGGCGCGCGGGGTCCAGTACGAGCCCCACGGACGCCACCGCGCGCCCCGGGCCCGTCCGGCCCGTGGCCTTCAGGAAGACCTGCGGCGCGTGCAGCAGCGGCACCCGTACGAAGCCGATCAGCTCGCCCGGCCGCAGCATCTCGCGGCCGGCCAGCAGGTGCGAGACCGGGATCTCGCGGCGCGATCCGCCCGGGCCGTGGACGACGAGGATCGCCTCCAGCGCGGCCAGTACGGGCAGTGCGTCGCCCGTCGGCGCGGCGGTGGCGATGTTGCCGCCGAGGGTGCCGGCGTTGCGGATCTGCGGAGGCCCGGCGGCCCGTGCGGCGGCCGCCAGCGCGGGGATCAGAGCGGCGAAATCCGGCCGTCCCATCCGCGCGTGGGTGAGCCCGGCGCCGAGCAGGGCGTGCCCGTCCTGGTACTGCCAGCCGCGGATCTCGTTGATCCGGCCCAGGCCGACGAGCGCGGCGGGCCGCAGCAGCCCCGCGTTGACGGAGGCCATGAGGTCGGTGCCGCCGGCGACGGGCACGGCGGCGGGCATGGCGGCGAGTGCCGCCACGGCCTCGTCGAGCGAGGCCGGCAGCGTCACGGACTGCGCCGCCTGCGGCCCCTGAGATGAATGCAGTGCATGCGGTGCGTGCGTGGTCAACCCAGCTGCCCCTTCCCGATGTCCCGGTCCCGGCGCTCACGCCTGTCCGCCGTACGGTACGTGCTCACCGCCGGGACGTGGCAACTCTGGCACATCTTCCCCACCGCCCGGCGCGAGGGTCCGACGGGCGCCCCTTCACGCTTCCGGCCGTCCGGTTTCCCCGGTATTCACCGAATCGACCGAATCAATTCGGATCCGCCGAATTCCCCGAAATCGAGCAAGAGTTCCCGACTACCCCCCAAGGACGAAGGACGTCCCGGAACCCTCGCGAGTTCCACAGAAGTCCGAAGGATTCGGATCGGTCCGCAAGCGTCCGGAACGGTCCGCGAAGCCGCCGCAGCCGGGGCACGGGGGGCGCGGCAGCGCGCGGAAAGGTTCCGGCCAACCACCGCCGACCACCGCCGACCCCGCTGACCGCCACCCGCTGACCGCCACCCACCCGCCCACCCGCATCACACGTTCGGGGGCTCCCCCTCGATCGGACGCCCGAGCACCCCCGGCCGCCGCTGCCACGGCAACGGCCCGCCCGGCCGCCGGTAGTCGACGCCGAGCACGTCGAGCCGCCGGCGGTGCGCGCCCATCCGGGCCTCGAAACCCGCGTAGTCGCGCTCGCCCGGCTCGGGCAGGTGCGACCACACCACCTCCGCGAAGGCCGCCAGACGCGGGAACACCTGGTAGTCGACCCGGCCCTGGTTCTCCATCACCTCGGTCCACACGTTGGCCTGCGCGCCCAGTACGTGGGACGCGGCCCCCGGCGACAGCTTCGGCGGCACCGGCTCGAAGCGGTACACGTCCTCCAGCGTGCGCACGTAACCGATCGGCACCGGCTCGTCCGCACCGCCCGCCTGACGGTGGTCCAGGTACACCTGCTGCTCGGGGCACATCACCACGTCGTGCCCGGCCTCCGCGGCGGCGATCCCGCCCGCGTACCCGCGCCAGGACGAGACCGCCGCGCCCGGCGCGAGCCCGCCCTCCAGGATCTCGTCCCACCCGATGAGCCTGCGTCCGCGCTGCGCGAGCCAGCCGTCGAAGTGCCGGATGAACCAGGACTGCAGCCCGTCCTCCCCGTCCACCCCCAACTCCCGGATCCGCTCCTGCGCGAGGGGCGAGGCGCGCCACTGCTCCTTCGGGCACTCGTCGCCGCCCACGTGGACGAACGGCGATACCTCCGCCGGGAACAGCTCCAGCAGCTCCTCGAAGACCCCCTCGTAGAAGCGCAGTACGGCCTCGGTCGGCGCGAGCACGTTCTCGTTGATCCCCCAGTCGTCCCACACCTCCAGCGCGCCGGTGTCCACGACGTCGGTGTTGCCGAGTTCCGGGTACGCGGCGATCGCGGCCTGCGAATGCCCCGGTACGTCGATCTCCGGGACCACCCGCACGTGCCGTTCGGCGGCGTACGCGACGATCTCGCGGATGTCGTCCTGCGTGTAGAAGCCGCCGTGCGGGGTCTCGTTCCACAGCGGCGAGGCCCGGTGCCCCCAGCGGCTGCGCGGCCGCCACGCGCCGACCTCGGTGAGCCGCGGGTGGCGTTTGATCTCGACCCGCCAGCCCTGGTCGTCCGTCAGGTGCAGGTGCAGCACGTTGAGCTTGTGCGCGGCGAGCAGGTCGATGTACCGCAGCACGCCGTCCTTCGGCATGAAGTGCCGGGCCACGTCCAGCATCATCCCGCGCCATCCGAACCGCGGCCCGTCCTGGACGCCACCCACCGGCAGCCGCCATGCCCGGCCCGGCCGCACGGGCGCGCGCCGGTAGGCCTCGGGGCCGAGCAGCTGGCGCAGCGTCTGCGCGGCGTAGAAGAGGCCGGCCGGGTCGGCGCCTTCGAGCAGCACCCCCCGCCGGTCGAGGTGCAGCTCGTACGACTCGGCGCCGGCGCTGCGCGCGAGCTCGGGGCGCAGCACCAGCCGGATGACCGCGCGGTCGCCGTACGGCGGCCGCGCCGCCGGCGCGGACAGCTCCCAGCCGGTGGCCGCGCCGAGTTCGCGGCGCAGCCAGCGGGCGGTGCCCCCGGTGCCGGGACCGGCGTCGAGCAGGGGGTCGTCCAGTACGCACTCGCCGCCGTCGCGGGCGAATCGCGCGTACCGCGGCTCCGGAACCAACTCGGGCATGGCCTCGACCCCTCCACCGTCCAGCCGTTGCGCGGTGCGCAACGCGCGTTCCACAGGGCGCCAGGCGCCCGTGCGGCCGACCCTAGTCCGGCCCCCGCGCACGGCAAAGGCCCCCGGACGCGCATCAGCGCGCCGGGGGCCTTGGACCTGCCGAGGAGGGGGCGGAGGGACTGCGGACGGGCTACTTGTCGCCCTTGCCGCCCTTGTCCTTGTCCCCGCCGGGACCCATGGACTCGTAGATCTCCTTGCACATGGGGCAGACCGGGTACTTCTTCGGGTCGCGGCCCGGTACCCACACCTTGCCGCACAGCGCGACGACGGGGGTCCCGCCGAGCGCGCTCTCCATGATCTTGTCCTTCTGGACGTAGTGGGCGAAGCGCTCGTGGTCGCCGTCGCCGTGGGACACCTGCGGCGTCGGCTCTACGAGGGTCCCCGTACCAGTCCCGCGCTCGGGCTCAAGAGTGCTCATAAAAGCCAGGGTACCGATCCGTGCGCGGGTCAGTTGAGCGACGGGTCGTCGGGATACGTGGCGACCATCGCGAGCTCGTTGCGCTGACGGCGCAGCACCGCCCGCCACAGCCGTTCCGGATCCGGGTGCGACACGTCGCCCGGCTCCGATTCCACGACGTACCAGGCGCCGTCGCCCAGCTCCGCCTCCAGCTGGCCCGGGCCCCAGCCCGAGTATCCGGCGAAGATCCGCAGCGAGCCGAGGGCCGCGGCGAGCAGCTCCGGCGGGGCCTCCAGGTCGACCAGGCCGATCGCCCCGTGCACGCGGCGCCACCCGAGCGGCCCCTCCTCACCGGGGATGACCGCCACTCCGAGGGCGGAGTCCAGGCCGACGGGCCCGCCCTGGAAGACCACCCCGGGATCGCCGGCCAGGGTCGCCCAGGGCAGCAGGATGTCGCCGACCCCCACGGGGGTGGGCCGGTTGAGGACCACGCCGAGCGAGCCCTGCTCGTCGTGGTCGAGCAGGAGCACCACCGCGCGGTCGAAGTTCGGGTCCGCGAGGGCGGGGGTGGCCACGAGCAGCCGCCCTGTGAGGGAGGACACCTCGGTCATGCCGCCATGATCCCGCACATCGGCCGTTCCGGGGAGCGGGCGGGGAGATCGGATCGCCCGCAGCTCAGGGCGGACGGCGGCAGCGGGCGGCGCGCACCGGAGGGACCAGGCGGAACGCAACACTCCGCCATGCGGTGGATACGGAGGGTGTTGTGCCGAATTCATGACAGTCCTACGGCCACGTCGGCCTTACGAACAAGGGGGTGGTGGCCCTTACCCTTTTCCCTGGCCCCCTGCCCACCCCTCTCCGGAACGCGAGATTCATGACCGGCATCAGTGACGATGTACTGCTTGTCCACGGCGGCACCCCGCTTGAGGGCGAGATCCGTGTCCGCGGTGCGAAGAACCTCGTGCCCAAGGCCATGGTCGCCGCTCTGCTCGGCAGCGGACCCAGCCGGCTGCGCAACGTTCCCGACATCCGTGACGTGCGTGTCGTACGCGGGCTGCTCCAGCTGCACGGGGTGACGGTCCGCCCCGGCGAGGAGCCGGGCGAGCTGGTGCTCGACCCCACCCACGTCGAGAGCGCGAACGTCGCCGACATCGACGCCCACGCGGGCTCTTCGCGCATCCCGATCCTCTTCTGCGGTCCGCTGCTGCACCGCCTCGGCCACGCCTTCATCCCGGGCCTGGGCGGCTGCGACATCGGCGGCCGGCCCATCGACTTCCACTTCGACGTGCTCCGCCAGTTCGGCGCGACCATCGAGAAGCGCGAGGGCGGCCAGTACCTGGAGGCCCCGCAGCGCCTGCGCGGCTGCAAGATCCGCCTGCCCTACCCCTCGGTCGGCTCGACCGAACAGGTGCTGCTGACGGCCGTCCTGGCCGAAGGCGTCACCGAGCTCAGCAACGCCGCGGTGGAGCCGGAGATCGAGGACCTCATCTGCGTCCTGCAGAAGATGGGCGCCATCATCTCCATGGACACCGACCGGACCATCCGGATCACAGGTGTCGACCGCCTCGGCGGCTACAACCACAAGGCGCTCCCGGACCGCCTGGAAGCCGCCTCCTGGGCTTCCGCGGCGCTGGCGACCGGCGGCAACATCTACGTCCGCGGGGCGCAGCAGCGCTCGATGATGACGTTCCTGAACACGTACCGCCGTGTCGGCGGCGCGTTCGAGATCGACGACGAGGGCATCCGCTTCTGGCACCCGGGCGGCCCGCTCAACGCGATCGCGCTGGAGACGGACGTGCACCCCGGCTTCCAGACCGACTGGCAGCAGCCGCTGGTGGTCGCCCTGACCCAGGCCGCGGGCCTGTCGATCGTCCACGAGACGGTCTACGAGTCCCGTCTGGGATTCACCTCCGCGCTCAACCAGATGGGTGCACACATCCAGCTGTACCGGGAGTGCCTGGGCGGCAGCGCCTGCCGGTTCGGGCAGCGCAACTTCCTGCACTCGGCGGTCGTCTCCGGCCCGACGAAGCTGCAGGGCGCCGACCTGGTCATCCCCGACCTGCGCGGCGGGTTCTCGTACCTGATCGCGGCGCTGGCGGCCGAGGGCACCTCGCGCGTCCACGGCATCGACCTCATCAACCGCGGCTACGAGAACTTCATGGAGAAGCTCGTGGAGCTGGGGGCGAAGGTCGAGCTCCCGGGCGGCGACCTCGTCTGAGCCGTACGGCCGGCTGACGGCCGACTGGAAGCCCCCGGGCCCCCCACGGGCCCGGGGGCTTCCGCTTGCCCCCACCGGCCCGTACGCGGCCGTTCACCGGCCCGTACGGCGGCCCCGGGCCCGGGGAGCCCGGCCCCCGGGCCCCCGGGGCCGCGGGCGGCCCACGGGCCGCGGACATGCCGAAGGGCGGCCTCCCCGCCCGGGGATGGCCGCCCTTCGCCAGTACTGCGTACTGCTCCGCCGCTCCGAAGGCCCGTACGGGCCCCGGTACGGGCGGGACTTACTTGCCCTTGGCGGCTTCCTTGAGCTTGGAGCCCGCGGAGACCTTCACGCTGAAGCCGGCCGGGATCTGGATGGGGTCGCCGGTCTGCGGGTTGCGCGCGGTGCGAGCGGCACGGTGGGTGCGCTCGAAGGTCAGGAAGCCGGGGATGGTGACCTTCTCGTCGCCCTTGGCGACAATCTCGCCGACGGTCTCGGCGAGCGCGGCCAGAACGGCGTCGGCGTCCTTGCGGGTCACCTCGGCGCGCTCGGACAGAGCGGCCACCAGCTCACTGCGGTTCATGTTGTACTCCCGTGTTCAACTTGCCTTAGAGGCGTGAGATCGAAGCCGATGCTGCCAGGGCCCTCGGACAGTCCCCGGACCCGGGTCTGAACGTCAGACCCTCTCGCCCGGTTACGCATCCTGCCCCCACCAGCGGCGGGAAAGCCAATCCGGCACCCGCCAGGGTCACACGAAAAGCGCCACAGTCACGCCGCGGTGACGCTCCGTCCGCACTTGGTGGATGCGGACCGCGGACCTCGCGGGCATCCCCGCAACCCTAGAGGCGGCCCGCCGGGCCCGCATCTCGCGACGCGCCGGGAGAGGCGAGCCGTGAGGGCCGTCACAGGGACGGCCGGACCCGGGCGGCGCGTCCGACTCCCCGTCAGACCGCCGAGGCGGCCTTGCGGACGGCTCCGGCGACCGCGCCGGCCACCTTGTCGTTGAACACCGACGGGATGATGTAGTTCGCGTTGAGCTCGTCCTCGCCGACGACGTCGGCCAGCGCGGTCGCGGCGGCCAGCATCATGTCCGTGTTCACGGTGCGGGACTGGGCGTCCAGCAGACCGCGGAAGACACCCGGGAAGACCAGCACGTTGTTGATCTGGTTCGGGAAGTCGGAGCGGCCGGTGGCCACGACGGCGGCGGTCTGGCGGGCGACGGCCGGGTCCACCTCGGGGTCCGGGTTCGCGAGCGCGAACACGATCGCACCCTCGGCCATGGCGGCGACGTCCTCGCCGGAGAGCACGTTGGGGGCCGAGACGCCGATGAACACGTCGGCGCCGACCACGGCCTCCTTCAGAGTGCCGGTGTAGCCCTCGGGGTTGGTGTTGTCGGCGATCCAGCGCAGCGGCGAATCGGCGGCCGCGTCGACCAGGTCGGTGCGGCCCGCGTGCACCACACCGTGGATGTCGGCGCTGACGACGTTCTTCACGCCGGCCGCGAGGAGCAGCTTGAGGATGGCCGTACCGGCCGCGCCGGCCCCGGACATGACGACCTTGACGTCGCCAACTGCCTTGCCCACCACGCGAAGTGCGTTGGTGAGGGCGGCGAGGACGACGATGGCCGTGCCGTGCTGGTCGTCGTGGAAGACGGGGATGTCGAGGGCCTCGCGCAGCCGGGCCTCGATCTCGAAGCAGCGCGGCGCGGAGATGTCCTCCAGGTTGATGCCGGCGAAGCCCGGGGCGATGGCCTTGACGATCTCGACGATCGCGTCGGAGTCCTGGGTGTCGAGGCAGATCGGCCAGGCGTCGATGCCGGCGAAGCGCTTGAAGAGGGCGGCCTTGCCCTCCATGACGGGCAGCGCGGCCATCGGGCCGATGTTGCCGAGGCCCAGTACGGCGGAGCCGTCCGTCACGACTGCGACGGAGTTGCGCTTGATGGTGAGGCGGCGGGCGTCCTCGGGGTTCTCGGCGATGGCCATGCACACGCGGGCGACGCCCGGGGTGTAGATCATCGAGAGGTCGTCGCGGTTGCGGATGGGGTGCTTGGACGCCATCTCGATCTTGCCGCCGAGGTGCATCAGGAAGGTTCGGTCGGAGACCTTGCCGAGGCTGACGCCCTCGATGCCCCGCAGCTTGCCGACGATCTCGTCGGCGTGCGCGGTGGAGGTCGCGGCGATGGTGACGTCGATACGGAGCTTCTCGTGACCGGAGGCGGTCACGTCGAGGCCGGTGACCGACCCACCGGAAGACTCCACGGCGGTGGTCAGCTGGGAGACCGCGGTTCCGCTCGCGGGCACTTCCAGGCGGACCGTCATCGAGTACGAGACGCTGGGCGCCGTTGCCATGGCCGTGTTCCTCTTCTGTCCCTGGTTTTTTGTACACACACAGGGCCCCACGCACGGCAGGTGCGGCAGGACCTGTTGTCCGATCGTCCCACCTACCAGCCAGTACAAGGTAACCAGCTACAAATTTCGGAAAGACACTTCCACCATACGAGATAGATCAGGCGTTCGGAAGCGTAGGCCCGTTCGAAAAAGGTCCGCGCCCCTCGGAACCCGAGGGGCGCGGACCTGTATGAACGTCTATGACACCGACCCGCCATGCTCGCCTCGCGGCAAGTGGTCGCTCTAAGCGACGAAGGTTGGGCCCGGGGGCTTGGATCGAGTCGGTGCCGTACCCAGGCTAACAAAGGATCGCCGGAAGCGATCCCCCTCCAGGGGGTTGACCTCGTCTCACCACGCGTGTGGCCGCGAGCCATCCGTGCCACGCGCTCCCGGCGAGCACGGACCGGCGCCGCCCTACGGCTTCAGCAGCGCCGGCACCCCGTCCGCGTCGGGCTCGTCGCGGCCGGCGGAGACCACCGTCAGCTGCTGCGTCGCGCGGGTCAGCGCCAC
Source organism: Streptomyces vinaceus (assembly GCF_008704935.1). NCBI lineage: Bacteria > Bacillati > Actinomycetota > Actinomycetes > Kitasatosporales > Streptomycetaceae > Streptomyces > Streptomyces vinaceus. Next base: position 4,614,890 of record NZ_CP023692.1, on the reverse strand, counting down.
GTACAGGACCCGCAGGCCCGCCGGGGACTCCTGCGCGATCTCCGCCGGGGAGACGACCACCGTGGCGTCGTACTCCAGGCCCTTGGCCTCCAGGCTGCCGAGCGCCACCGCCCGCTCCCCCAGGTCCGCCAGCCAGCCCGCGGCCTCCGCGCGCCGGTCCATGGCCACGACCACGCCGACCGTGCCGTCGACCTGCTCCAGCAGCCTGCGCGTCTCCTCGCGGACCGCCGCGCCCAGATCCTCGCCGGCGGCCGTGAAACGGGGCTCCAGACCCGTCGAGCGGACCGCCGTCGGCGGCTCCATGCCCGGCATCGCCAGCCGCAGCACGCGGGCCGCGACCTCCGCGACCTCCGCCGGGTTGCGGTAGTTCACCGTCAGGGTGAACCGGCGCCGCGGCCGGGACCCCAGGGCCTCGTCACGCGCCGCGGCCGCCTCCTCCGGATCCGTCCACGAGGACTGCGCCGGGTCGCCGACCACCGTCCAGGTGCCCATCCGGCCCCGGCGGCCGACCATCCGCCACTGCATCGGCGTCAGGTCCTGCGCCTCGTCGACGATCACGTGCGCGTACTCCGTGCGCTCCGCCGCGATCCGCTCCGCCCGCTCCCACTGGGTCTCCTCGCGGGTGGGCATCAGCTCCTCCAGCCCGCTGAGCTGGTCCAGCGGGTCGAGCTGCCGCTTGCGCTTGGGCCGGGCCGGCGCGCCGAGCAGCAGCTGGAGCTCGTCCAGCAGCGCCACGTCGTGCACCGACAGCGGGCCCTTGCCGTCCGGGCCCAGCCGGCGCAGCGAGCGGGCCAGCTGGCGGGTCTCGCGCGGGTTGAGGACCCGGCGCGCCCAGCGGCCGAGGCGGCGCTCGTCGGCCATCGCGGCGAGCACCCCGCGCGGGGTCAGCTCGGGCCACCAGGCGTTCAGGAAGTCGATGAACGCGTCCTCGGTGGAGATGTCCTCGTCGAACGCGGAGCGCAGCTCCGCCGCCAGCTCCGGATCGCTGTGCCGGCCGGCCCCGCCGGACCTCGCGTACAGGGCGTCGAGGAGCAGCTTGCGGGCGCGCGGGCGCAGCAGGTTCACCGGCGCGGTGCCGCTGAGCACGTTCTGCCGGATCCGGTTCAGCTCGTCGGCCTCCAGCTCCTGGCGCCGCCCGAAGGCCACCACGCGCAGCCGCTCGGGCGCGTCCCCGAGCTCCAGCGCGCCCCGGACGGCCTTGTGGAGGACCTTGCGCATGCGCGAGGAGCCCTTGACGCGGGCCACGGCCGGTTCGTCGTACGTGGTCGCCTCGGCGCCGTCGACCAGCGAGCCGAGCGCCCGGATGGCGACCTGGCCCTCCTCGCCGAGCGAGGGCAGCACGCCTTCGGTGTAGGCGACGAGCAGCGGGGTCGGCGAGACGATCAGGATGCCGCCGGAGTAGCGGCGCCGGTCCTGGTAGAGCAGGTAGGCGGCGCGGTGCAGGGCGACGGCGGTCTTGCCGGTGCCGGGCCCGCCCGCGACCTCGGCGACGGAGGCGGCGGGGGCCCGGATGACCAGGTCCTGCTCGGCCTGGATGGAGGAGACGATGTCCCGCATCGAGTGCGTACGGGCCCGCCCGAGCGCGGCCATCAGGGCGCCGTCGCCGATGGCGGGCAGCTCCCGGCCGTCGAGGGACGCGGTGATCTCGGGGCGCATCAGGTCGTCCTCGACGCCGAGCACCTTGCGGCCCTTGGAGCGGATGACGCGGCGCCGGATGACACGGCCCGGGTCCTTGGGCGTGGACCGGTAGAACGGCGCGGCGGCCGGCGCGCGCCAGTCGATGACGAGCGGCGCGTAGTCGGCGTCGAGCACGCCGATGCGCCCGATGTGGAGCGTCTCGGCGATGTCGGCGGTGAGGTCCGCGCGGATCGCGTCGTCGGCGGGCTCGACGGAGGTGTACGCGCCGTCGGGGCCGCGTTCCCCGTCCTTGCCGAGGACCAGGTCGATCCGGCCGAAGAGGAAGTCCTCGAACTCGTTGTTCAGCCGGTTCAGGTGGATACCGGCCCGGAAGACCTGGGCGTCGCGCTCGGCGAGGGCGCCGGGCGTGCCGACCTGACCGCGCTTGGCCGCGTCGTTCATCAGGAACTCGGCCTCGTCGATCTTCTCTTCGAGGCGGCGGTACACCTGGTCCAGATGCGTCTGCTCGACCGCGATCTCCCGATCGCGGACGGAATCCGCCGTGCTGTCGACAGCGGCATTCTGCGCGGCCACCAAGGCCCCCTTCTGACGTGCATGGGCGACCGTCAACCGTACGCGAACCGGCGCCCTGTCCGCACGCCCGTTCCGGTGACCGGGCGAAGATCACTGCCCGTACGCCGTCCGGCCGCCCCCCGATCGCTACCCGGGGCGGGCCGCGAGAACCCTGCGGCGGTGCCGGGCGACCCGCTCGCGGTTGCCGCACAGCTCGCTGGAGCACCAGCGCCGCCGGTGCCCGCGCGAAGTGTCCAGGTAGACCCGGGTGCAGCCGTCCCCCTCGCAGGAGCGCAGCAGGTCCCGCTCGCCGGGGTCGGTGAGCAGTTCGACGGCGTCGCGGGCCACGGCGGCGAGCAGCGCGCCGCATTCCACCCCGCCGCACAACTCCCGCACGAGGTGCCCCTCTTGGTCCTGTACGGCACACAGTGCCGGGGGTGGACCGGCGGCCAGCGCGTTGACCCGGGCCAGCGCGCCCCCGTCGGGGCCGGCCCCGGCGAGCTCGGCCCGTACGAGGCTGCCGACGTCGCGGCGCAGCGCCCGGAAGGCCTCCACCCAGTCGGGTCCCACGCGGGCGATCGGCGTCCGGTCGGGCACGAGCCCGGCTCCGGCGAGCCACAGCCGCAGCTCGTCGCCGTCGCGGAGCTCCTCGGCGCCCGCGGGGGCGGCGAAGGTGGCCACCAGGTCCAGGCACACCCGTCCGGATTCGAACCACATGCCCGTCACCGCCTCTTGGCTGGGGGGTGCGCGTGCCTCTCAGAGTGCCGCGCCCCGCCGCGATGCGGAACCCCCCGAACGGGGGCCGGGCGCCCCTCAGGGGGGCGGGTCGTCGTGGAGGAGGCGCTGGAAGAGGATGTGGTCGCGCCAGGCGCCGTTGATGTGCAGGTAGCGGGGGGCGAGCCCGTACCGCTCGAACCCGGCCTTGGCCAGGACCCGCTGCGAAGCGAGGTTGTCGACCAGCGTCCCGGCCTCGACGCGGTGCAGCCCGATCTCGTCGCGGGCGATCCGGCAGACCTCCTCGACGGCGGCGGTGGCCAGTCCCCGGCCGTGCCAGGCCCGGTCGACCCAGTAGCCGACGCCGCAGCTGCGGAGGGGCCCGAGGGCGATGCCGCCGAGGTTGATCATCCCGACGGGCGCGCCGGAGCCGGCCTCGACCAGCACGTACGAGGCCCCGCGGCCGCCGTCGCGCTCGGCGAGCAGCGCCTCGATCCGGGCGGCCTGCCCCGCCTCGGTGTAGAAGACCTCGGAGCGCCACGGCTCGACGGGCGCCATGAAGGCCCGGTTGCGCGCCAGCGTGTCGGCCAGTCCGGCGGCGTCCTCGACCCGGACGCCCCGCATCTCCACCCCGTCAATGATCACCCGAGCACGCTAACCAACCCCCGCCGCCACCTCCACCCCCGGCGGGGCGTCCGGAGCGGATCCCCGGTGCGGCGCGGCACCCGGTCCGCCCCGAGGAAGGCACGGGCGCCGGGGCCGCGCCCCCCGGCCGCGGCCCCGGCGCCCGGCGGGTTCAACCGGCGGAGCCACCGCTGCACTCCCCGGCGTCCAGGGCCAGCCGGTACCCCCTCTTCACCACCGTCTGGACGAGGTTCGGCGCCCCCAGCGCCCCCCTCAGCCGGGTCATCGCCGTCTCCACGGCGTGCTCGTCCCGCCCCGCCCCCGGCAGCGCCCGCAGCAGCTCCGCCCGGTTCACCACCCACCCCGGCCGGCGGGCCAGCGCCCGCAGCAGGGCCATCCCCGCCGGCGGCACCGCCCGCAGCTGCGCGTCCACCAGCACCGCGTGGCCCCGGATCTCCACCCGGCGCCCCGCCACCGGCAGCACCCGCGCCCGCCCCGGCAGCTCCTGGCACAGCAGCTGCACCAGCGGCCCCAGCCGGAACCGCTCCGGCTGCACCGTGTCCACCCCCCGCGCCTGCAACGGCAGGGCCGTCACGGGCCCCACGCACGCCGACAGCACGTCCCCCCGCAGCCCCGCGAGCACCGCCTGCGTCATCCCCCGCTCCTCGGCCCGCGAGAGCAGCGACGCCGCCGCCGGGGCGGAGGTGAAGCTCACCGCGTCGACCGCGCCGACCCCGGCGGCCACCGCGTCCAGCAGCCGGTCCATCGGCGCGAGGTCCTCCGGGGCCATCCACCGGTACACGGGGACCACGACCACCTCGGCCCCGGCCGCCCGCAGCGCCTCGACGAACCCGGGCAGCGGCTCCCCGTGCAGCTGGAGGGCGATGCGCCGCCCGGCGACCCCGCCGGCCAGCATCCGGTCGAGCACCTCGGCCAGCGACTCCGACTGCGGGGACCACGTCTCCACCAGCCCGGCGGCCCGTACGGCCCCCTTCACCTTCGGGCCGCGCGCCAGCAGTTCGGTGGCCCGCAGCCGGGCCAGCAGTTCCTCGCCGATCCCCCACCCCTCGGCGGCCTCGATCCACCCCCGGAACCCGATCGCGGTGGTGGCGACCACCGTGTCCGGCGCGCAGCCGATCAACTCCTTGGTGGCCGCGAGCAGTTCACTGTCGTCGGCCAGCGGCACGATCCGCAGGGCCGGGGCGTGCACGACCGTGGCCCCGCGCCGGCGCAGCAGGGCGATCAGCTCGTCCGCCCGCCGGGCGGCGGTGACCCCGACGGTGAATCCCGCGAGGGGGCCCGTCGTCGCGGCTGCGGCGGCGGTGCGCGTGTCGTCCATGGTGACCTGCCTTGCCCAGTGGGTCGGTATCACATCGCGCGACACGTGTCGCGAGAACGCAACCGAGCCTGTCAAGTGGCCGTGTCAGGCTCGGTTCCGCCGTATTTCGTGCCCGTAAACCGCCGTTACACCGACGTGAGCTGCGCTTTCGCCTCGGGCCCGGCCGTCGGGAGCACCGCGGGGGCGGGCCGGCGAAGGTATACCGCCCACGTCAGCGCGCAGCAGGCCGCGTAGAAGCCGAGGAAGGTGACGAAGGCGGCCGTCCCCGACCCGGAGGCCGAGAACGCCTGCCGGAAGGCCAGGTTGATGCCGAGGCCGCCGAGTGCGCCGACCGCCCCGATCAGCCCCATGGCGGCGCCGGACAGCCGGCGCCCGTACGCGGCCGCCGCCTGCGCCTCCATGCCCCGCGCGAGCGCCTTGGCCCGGAAGATGCCGGGGATCATCTTGTACGTGGAGCCGTTCCCGAGCCCGCTGAGCACGAACAGCGCCACGAACCCGACGAGGAAGACGGGCAGGGACTCCTCGCCCGAGGCGTATACGACGACTCCCGTCGCGGCCGCCATCGCCACGAACGTCGCGAGGGTGATCCGGGCGCCGCCGAACCGGTCCGCGAGGGCGCCGCCGACGGGCCGGACCAGCGAGCCCAGCAGCGGCCCGACGAAGGTGAGCGAGGCGGCCTGGAGCGGGGTGCGGCCGAACTGCGTCTGGAGGACGAGCCCGAAGGCGAAGCTGTAGCCGATGAAGGACCCGAAGGTGCCGATGTAGAGGAAGGCCATGATCCAGGTGTGGGCGTCGCGGACCGCCTCGCGAACGGCTCCGGTGTCGCCCCGTACGGCTGCCAGGTTGTCCATCCGCAGCAGGGCCAGCGCGGCGGCGGCCACGATCAGCGGCAGGTAGACCGCGAGCAGCAGCCGCGGGTGCCCGGCCCCGGCGGTCCCGATGACCAGCAGGGCGACGAGCTGCACGACGGGCACGCCGATGTTGCCGCCACCGGCGTTCAGGCCGAGCGCCCAGCCCTTCTTGCGCAGCGGGAAGAAGGCGTTGATGTTGGTCATGGAGGAGGCGAAGTTCCCACCGCCCACGCCCGTCAGCGCGGCCACGGCCAGGAAGGTCCCGTACGAGGTCCCCGGCTCCATGACGACCAGCGCGGCGACGGTGGGCGCGAGCAGCAGCAGGGCGCTGACGACGGTCCAGTTGCGGCCGCCGAAGCGGGCGACGGCGAAGGTGTACGGCACCCGGACGAAGGCGCCCACGAAGGTGGCGGTACCGATGAGGAAGAACTTCCCGGCCGGGTCGATCCCGTACGCGGGGCCCATGAAGAGCACCATCACCGACCACAGGGTCCAGACGGAGAAGCCGATGTGCTCGCTGAGCACGGAGTAGAGCAGGTTCCGGCGGGCGATGCGCTCCCCGGACTCCTTCCAGAAGGTCTCGTCCTCGGGTTCCCACCGCTCGATCCAGCGGCCCCCCGCGCGCTCCCCGCGCGGTGCGGTCGTACCGGTCATCACAGGCCTCCACAGCTGTCGCGTCCGTGGTGACGACCGTAGGAACGGCGCGTTTCGGCCCCGGTCCCCGCCGGATGACCGGTGGGAAACCTTGCACTCACCCCCCGCCGGGGCCGCCTGTGAGCGCGGCGGGGCGCCAGCTGCTTGGGGGCACGTCCAGCCAGCCCCGCTCGGCGCCGAGGGCGGCCGCGGCCCGGTGCAGCGCGTCGAGCCCGGGGTGGCCGAAGCCCCTGCGCCACACCATCGACAGCGGGGACAGCGGCACCGGGTCGACGAGCGGCCGTTTCACGCTCCCGGGCAGGTCGACGAAGTCCACCGTCACCAGGACCGGATGGCGGGTCTTGGCCATGACCCGGCGGAACTCGTCCTTGCCCATGGCCACGGGCGCGGGCGGGGCGAGGGCGATCCCGCGGGCCTCCAGCAGTTCGCGGGCGAGCCCGGTCCACTCCAGGGTCCGCGGATTGCCCGCCCCGGCGTAGACGGCCTCCCCGGCCAGCGCGTCCAGCTCCACGGCGGCCCGCGCGGCCAGTGGATGCCCCTCGGGCAGCAGCACCGCGAGCGGTTCGTACCGTACGGGCCGGTGCGCGAGGCGGGCCCGCAGCGCCGGGTCCAGCCCGTCGGCGTACCCGAAGGAGACGTCGAGCCGTCCGGCGGCGACCTCGGCGGCGGCGTAGGTGAGCCCGCTCTCGAAGCGGGCCATCAGCTCGCAGTCCGGGGCGAGTTCGCGGGCCCGCTCCAGGACGGTGCGGGCGGTGCTCGGCCCGTCGGTGTTCAGGTCGACGAGCAGCGGGCGGGGGCCGGCGCAGGCGAAGGCGGCGGCCAGCTCCTCGTGCGCGGCGAGCACCCGCCGGGCCAGGGGCAGCAGCCGCTCCCCGTCGGCGGTCAGTTCGACGGCGCGGGTGGTCCGTACGAACAGCCCCGCGCCCAGGGCGGTTTCCAGCCGCCGCACATCGCGGCTGAGGGCCTGCTGGGCGACGTACAGGCGGGCGGCGGCGCGGGTGAAGTGCAACTCCTCGGCCACGGCGACGAACCCGCGCAGCAGGCGGGGTTCCACATCACGGGGTATCACCCGCGGAGACTAACAACAGAACCGGGTGAATGGCTCCGGAACAGGTGTTGGACGCCCCGGGACCGGGCGCCGGAACCTTGGACCATGCCGCCGCTGATGACCGTGACGGGCTCGACGCTCGTGATAGCCCCCGCCCCGCACCGCCGCCGACCGCTCCGCCCGCAGGGCCCGTACACCCGCCTCTTCTCCCACCCCGGGACCCGCGCCTTCACGGCCGGAAACCTGCTGGCCCGCCTACCGATGGGCATGTTCGGCATCAGCGCGGTCATGATGATCGCCGGCCAGCGCGGCTCGTACGCCCTCGCCGGCGCGGTCACCGCCACCGGGCTGGCCGCCACGGCGCTGGTCGCGCCGTGGACAGCCCGCCTGGTCGACCGGTACGGACAGGCCCGGATCGCCGTCCCCGCGACGCTGATCGCGGTGCTGGGCTCGGCGGCCCTGGTGCTGTGCGTCCGTACGCACGCCCCCGCCTGGACCCTGTTCGCCGCGTACGCCGCCACCGCGACCACCCCCAACATCGGCGGCATGTCCCGGGCCCGCTGGACCCACCTGCTGCGCGACTCCCCCGCCGCGCACCACACGGCGATGTCCTTCGAACAGGCCGCCGACGAGCTGTGCTTCATGCTCGGCCCGGTGGTGGCGGCGTTCCTCTGCTCGGCGCTCTTCCCGGAGGCGGGCACGCTCACGGCGGCCGCCCTGCTGTTGACGGGCATGCTCGTCTTCACCTCCCAGCGCCGTACGGAGCCGCCGCCCTCGGCGCCCCGCGCCGGAAGGTCCCCCCTGGGCGCGCTGATGCCGGTGCTCGCCCTCTTCGCCCCCCTGGGCGTGCTGTTCGGCTCGATGGAGGTCACCTCGATCGCCCACCTCGACGCACGCGGCCTGGGCGCCGCCACCGGCCTGGTCCTGTCCCTCCAGGCGGCGGGCTCCTGCGCGGCCGGCCTGCTCTACGGCGCCCGCCGCCCGCGCAGCCTGCGCACCTGCCTGCTCGCCCTGGCGGCGGCCCTGACCCTCCCCTGGGCCGCGGCCGCCACGGGTTCCCTGCCCCTCCTGGCGGCCGCCCTCCTGCTGGCGGGCATGGCCACGGCCCCGACGATGGTCACGGCGATGTCCCGCGTCCACGCCCTCGCCCCCGAGGGCCGCCTGAACGAGTCGATGACCCTGGCGGTGACGGCCATCCTGGCGGGCATAGCCCTGGGCTCGGCCGCGGCGGGCTCCCTGGTGGACCACCTGGGCCCCACCACCCCCTACGCCCTCCCGGCGGCGGCTGCCGTCGCGGCTCTGGCAGCGGGCATGACGGCCACTCGCGCCAAGTGACGGACTGCGCAGACCGCGGTTATGTACATCCAGTACATTGGTTACATGAGTGAGCCTGTGATCGAATCGATGGCCGAGGTACGTGCGCACCTTGCGGACGTACTCGACCGCGCTCGGCGGGAAGACACGCCCACCATCGTGACCCGGCGGGGCAAAGAGGAGGGAATCGTCCTCGACATCGACGAGTACAGACGTCTCAAGGCGATCGAGGAATCGGCCGAGGAGGCATGGCTGTCCAAGCTGGTCGACGCCGCCCGTACCGAAGATGACGGCACTTCCCTCAGCCTGGAAGAGATGACGGCCGAAATCCTGCGTGGTGGTGCGTGACCGAGCGTCGGCACCTGACCCGGTTCAGGGCCGCCGCCCGCCGGGAACTCGGCAAGATCCCCCAGTCGGACGCGATCCGGATCCTGCGTCGGCTGGCCGAGCTGCAACAGGCCTTGGACGCCGGCAGCACGGACGCCTTCGACATCAAGGCGCTCCAAGGCCACACCGCGCATTGGCGGCTCAGGATCGGCGATTACCGCGCCGTCTACACCCTGGAGGAGGGCCCGCACGGCGAGCTCGTCGTCACGGTATGGGTCGTGGCAGTCGGCCACCGTCGCGAGATCTACCGTTCCCTGTAGCCCCTTGGACATGACGAAGGCCCCGCAGCCTGACGGCTGCGGGGCCTTCGCCCACATGGGATGAGTGGAGATGGCGGGAATCGAACCCGCGTCCAACGGTGCAGAAGCAGGGCTTCTCCGAGCGCAGTCCGCTGCGCTTTTCTCGGCCCCGGAGATCACACGGACAAGTCTCCGACGGGCTCAGTCACTGTTTGGTTTCCCTCCAACCCCCGTGACCGGGGCTAGAGGTTTAGATCCCTAGTTGACGCCAGGATCCGGACCGGGACCACTTCCGGGCTGACGCTCCTCACAGAGGCTTCAGCTCACTGTTATTAGGCAGCGAGGGTGAAGCGGGAGTTATCGCTCTTGGAGTTGGCGATTATTTTTTGCGACATGTGGTTAGCGAGATCATTGCCGCTTCCTCGGCTCGCTTCCCCTGCATCGACATCCGCTGTCGAAACCGATCATCCCCATGTTTTGTTAACAAAGTGCTCCACCCCGGGGGGCGGTGCTGACGCCATGGTACGCGAAGTGGACCACCGCATGCCAGGAGATTACAGCTGACCGCGCTCCTTGCGCTTCACGGCCGAGATCACCCGGTTCGTCTCGCGCGTGTCCTGCTTCTCACGCAGGGCCTGGCGCTTGTCGTACTCCTTCTTGCCCTTGGCCAGCGCGATCTCGACCTTCGCCCGGCCGTCCTTGAAGTACAGCGAGAGCGGCACGATCGTGTTGCCCGTCTCGCCGGTCTTCGAGTCCAGCTTGTCGATCTCCTCGCGGTGCAGGAGGAGCTTGCGCTTGCGGCGGGCGCTGTGGTTGGTCCAGGTGCCCTGGCTGTACTCCGGCACGTGCACGTTGTAGAGCCAGGCCTCGCCGCTCTCCACCGACACGAAGCCGTCCACCAGCGAGGCACGGCCCTGACGCAGGGACTTGACCTCGGTACCCGTGAGCACGATGCCGCACTCGTAGGTGTCGATGATCGTGTAGTCGTGCCGCGCCTTCTTGTTCTGGGCGATCAGCTTGCGCCCTTTTTCCTTAGCCATAGTGCGGTCATTTTCGCACTACGGACCCACCCCGAGGCCACCCAATACCGTGCGGGCCCGTTCCTCGACCCCGTCGCCGGCCGCCAGGTCCGGGGTGATGCCGGTGCCGTCGAGGCTGCGGCCCGCCGGGGTGCGGTACGTGCCCACCGTCAGCTCCGCCACCGAGCCGTCCGGCAGCGGCGTCGGCATCTGCACCGAGCCCTTGCCGAAGGTCCTCGTACCCACCGCCACCGCGCGGCCGCGGTCCTGGAGGGCGCCCGTGACCAGCTCCGCCGCGCTCATCGTGCCGCCGTCGACCAGCGCCACCAGGGGCCGGGCGGTGTCCCCGCCCGGGCTCGCGTACAGGGCGCGCTGGGCCCCCCGTACGTCGTACGTGGCCACCAGCCCGCCGTCCAGGAAGGCCGAGGCGGCCGTCACGGCCTCGGTGACCAGGCCGCCCGGGTTGCCTCGCAGGTCGAGCATGAAGCCGGAGCCGGCCGGAGCCGCGCGGACGGCGGCGCGGACCTTCTCGCCGGAGCCGCGGCTGAAGGAGGAGACCTTGATGACGGTGATCCCGCCCGGGAGCTCCCGTACGGTCACGGGCTCGGTGTGCAGCTGCTCGCGGCGCAGGGTCTCGGTGAGGTCGGCGCCGTCCCGGGTGAGGCGGAGGGCGACCGGGGTGCCGGCGCCGCCGCGCAGCAGGGCGACCACGTCGCAGACGCGCAGGCCGGTGACGGGGTGGCCGTCGACGCTGAGGAGCCGGTCGCCGGCGCGCAGGCCGGCGCGGGCGGCGGGGCTGTCGGGCTGAACCTTCTCGACGGCGATGCGCTCGTCGCTGCGGCTCTCGATCCAGAGCCCGACGCCGGTCCAGCGGCCGTCGAGGTCGTCGGTGAAGGCGCTGTACTCGCCCTGGTCGTAGACCATGCCCCAGCGGTCGCCGCTGCGGCTGACCACCTCCTGGGCGGCCTTCTTGCCGGACTTGCCCTCGGCGACGGCTTCGGCCGCGGCGCGGGCGACGGCCTCGCGGTCGGCGGTCGCGGCGCCGCTCTCCGGCGGAGCGCCGGTGCCGGCGGCCGCGGGGTCCCGCGTACCGGCGGCGGCCGTTAACCCGCCTCCCGCGGCGCCGACGGCGTCCGCGCGCTCCCAGCAGCCGGTGCTCGCGGCGGTGCCCACGGCGGCGATGAAGGCCAACGTCAGAACGGCCCCGCGACGCAGGTCGCGGGGCCGGAGACAGAAGGCGGGCAGAGCCGGCATGGCGCCGAGTCTAGGACAAGGCCCGTGGGGGCACGGCGGGTTGGACGGACCTCACACGGGGCGCTTGTCACACCTTCAGGTACTTGCGCAATGCGATGAAGGCGGCCAGGGAGGGCATCAGCACCCCGATGACCAGCACCAACGGCAGCTTCGTCAACACGGAGTCCCAGCCGATGAAGTTGATCAGCTCCATCTTCGTGCGCAGCGAGGCGCCGTGGTCGATGACGAAGTACTGGCCGGCGCCGAGCATCACGCAGGCGAACACGCCGCCGACGAGGCCCGCGAAGGCGGCCTCCATGATGAACGGGACCTGGATGTAGAAGCTGGAGGCGCCCACGAGCCGCATGATCCCCGTCTCGCGCCTGCGGCTGAAGGCGGAGACGCGCACGGTGTTGACGATCAGCAGCAGGGCCACGATCAGCATGATGAGCATGATGCCGAGGGCGGCCAGGTTGAGGTAGCCGAGCATCGTGAAGAGATTGTCCAGCTCCTGGTGCTGGTCCTCCACCGACTGGACGCCGTCGCGGCCGGCGAAGGCGGTCGTGATGACCTGGTACTTCTCGGGCTGCTTCAGCTTCACCCGGAAGGATTCGGGCATCTGGTCCGGGGTGACCACCGAGGCGAGCGCGGTGTGCCCGAAGCGCTCCTTGTAGTGCTTGTAGGCCTCGTCGGAGGACTCGTAGTGGACGGTCTCGACGAGCTCCATCTTCTTCAGGTCGGTCTCGATCTGCTGCTTCTGATCGGGGGTGACCGCGCCCTTGGCGCAGGCCTTGCTCCCGCTCTCGCCGTTCTCCTCCGCGTCGCTCTTGTTGCAGAGGTAGATCGAGACGTTGACCTTGTCGTACCAGTAGCCCTTCATCTTGCTCACCTGGTCGCGCATGAGCAGGGAGCCGCCGAACAGGGCCAGCGACAGGGCCACGGAGATGATGACCGCGAAGGTCATGGTGAGATTGCGGCGGAGACCGACGCCGATCTCCGACATGACGAACTGGGCGCGCATGACGTCCTAAGGGCCTTTCAGTGCTGGTAGCCGTAGACGCCGCGCGACTGGTCGCGCACGAGTCGGCCCTGTTCGAGTTCGATGACGCGCTTGCGCATCTGGTCCACGATCTGCTGGTCGTGCGTGGCCATGATCACGGTGGTGCCGGTCCGGTTGATCCGGTCCAGCAGCTTCATGATGCCGACCGAGGTCTGCGGGTCGAGGTTGCCGGTGGGCTCGTCCGCGATGAGGAGGGCCGGGCGGTTGACGAAGGCGCGGGCGATGGCCACGCGCTGCTGCTCACCGCCGGAGAGCTCGCCGGGCATGCGGTCCTCCTTGCCGCCGAGGCCCACGAGCTCCAGGACCTGCGGGACGGCCTTGCGGATCTCGCCCCTCGGCTTGCCGATGACCTCCTGGGCGAAGGCGACGTTCTCGGCCACCGTCTTGTTGGGGAGCAGGCGGAAGTCCTGGAACACGGTCCCCAGCTGGCGCCGCATCTGCGGGACCTTCCAGTTGGAGAGCTTGGCGAGGTCCTTGCCCAGGACGTGGACCTGGCCGTGGCTCGCCCGTTCCTCGCGCAGCACCAGCCGCAGGAAGGTGGACTTGCCGGAGCCGGAGGAGCCGACCAGGAAGACGAACTCGCCCTTCGCGATCTCCAGGGAGACATCTCTGAGTGCGGGGCGGTTCTGCTTCGGGTAGGACTTGGAGACGTTGTCGAATCGGATCACGGGTGCACCACGGTCGCCGGAGTAGGTGTGCGGAGTCGGTGTGCGTGACCATACGCGAACGGGCGGGAGGTGGGGGCCCGGCGTCCGGAGTTGCCCGATATATCCCCTGGTCCGGGCGGGGATCGTCACGGGATGGTCCGTGATTGCCCGGACGGGCCGCGCCGAATGTCGCCGGAGCTGGCACAGTGGTAGGGGAACGCGGTCGTTCCTTCAGACGTTGTTCACGTTGTTCGTTGTTCCAGGGGACGAGAGGAGGAGAGCGCATGACGTATGACCGGCTCGTGTGCGCGAACTGCGCCGCGCCCGTCAGCCAGGGCCGCTGCCCGGTGTGCCGGGCGAACCGGGAGCGCCTCCAGCAGCAGGAAGGCCCCTTCGGCGGTCTGAACCCCCTGGCGCTCATCGTGCTCCTGGTGGTCCTCGTGGCGGCTCTGGCCCTCCTGGCCCAGCAGACGGCGTAGACGGCGGAGACGGACATCAGACGCGGGAAGGGCCCGGACACCTGAGGTGTCCGGGCCCTTCCGTACGTCCGTCGCCGTTACGCGGTCTGCTCCTGCTGCTTGCGCCAGCGGATGCCGGCCTCCAGGAAGCCGTCGATCTCGCCGTCGAGCACCGCCTGCGGGTTGCCGACCTCGAACTCCGTCCGCAGGTCCTTGACCATCTGGTACGGGTGCAGGACGTAGGAGCGCATCTGGTTGCCCCAGGAGCTGCCGCCGTCCTTGAGGGCGTCCATCTTGGCCTGCTCCTCCTGGCGGCGCCGCTCCAGCAGCTTGGCCTGGAGCACGTTCATGGCGCTGGCCTTGTTCTGGATCTGCGAGCGCTCGTTCTGGCAGGAGACGACGATGCCGGTCGGGAGGTGCGTGATGCGCACCGCCGAGTCGGTCGTGTTGACGCCCTGGCCGCCGGGGCCGGAGGCGCGGTACACGTCGACGCGCAGCTCGGTCTCGTCGATCTCCACGTGGTCGCTGGTCTCGACGACCGGCAGCACCTCGACGCCCGCGAAGGACGTCTGACGGCGGCCCTGGTTGTCGAAGGGCGAGATGCGCACGAGGCGGTGGGTGCCCTGCTCGACCGAGAGGGTGCCGTAGGCGTACGGGGCCTTGACGACGAAGGTGGTCGACTTGATGCCGGCCTCTTCCGCGTACGAGGTCTCGTAGATCTCGGTGGGGTAGCCGTGGCGCTCGGCCCAGCGCAGGTACATGCGCTGCAGGCGCTCGGCGAAGTCGGAGGCGTCCACGCCTCCGGCCTCGGCGCGGATGTTGACCAGCGCCTCGCGCTCGGCGTACTCGCCGGAGAGCAGGGTGCGGACCTCCATCTCGTCCAGCGCCTTGCGCACGGAGACCAGCTCGGTCTCCGCCTCCGCGAGGGTGTCCGCGTCGTCCATCTCCTGGGCGAGGTCGAACAGCACCGCGAGGTCGTCGATGCGACCGCGCAGGGTCTCGGTCTTGCGGACCTCCGCCTGGAGGTGCGACAGCTTGCTCGTGATCTTCTGAGCGGCCTCCGGGTCGTCCCACAGGGACGGCGCGGCGGCCTGCTCCTCAAGCACGGCGATTTCTGCCCTCAGCTTGTCGAGGTCCAGGACGGCCTCGATCGACCCCATGGTCGAGGAGAGGGACTTCAGCTCTTCGGAAACATCGACGACTGCCACGGGTCCAGCGTAGCCGGTCCGCGGGCGGCGCCGTCCGGGCAGGCCGGTTCACCCGTTCTGATGAACGGAGGAACGGGCGTACGCTGCCGGTATGACTCTGCTCCTCGTCAAGCGCCGCCATGTGGACCACATGCGTGTCACGACGACGAGCTGTCTGCCGCCGGACCATCCCCAAGCCTGATCCACCCCGATCCGACTTGGTCCTGTACGCGGCCCAAGCGGCTCCGGCGCCATCCCTGCCGGCGGCCCTCCCCATCCGCTGCCCCGACACCTCTGGGGAACAGGACCCCGTGACATCCGAAACGGAGCCGTCATGCCGTCCGCGCACACCGATCTTCCCGCCGATTCCGCAGCTCCGGCGCTTCCCGTCATCGACCTGTCCCAGGCCGACGACCCGGCCCAGCGGGCCGACTTCCTGAAGAAGCTGCACGCCGTGGCCCGGGACACCGGCTTCCTGTACCTCACCGGGCACGGGATCACCGAGGCCGAGACGGCCCGCATCCTGGAGCTGACCAGGGCTTTCTTCGCCCTGCCGGAGGCCGACCGGCTCGCGGTGAGCAATCTGAACTCGCCGCACTTCCGCGGCTACACCCGCATCGGCCACGAGCTGACCGGCGGCGCCTCCGACTGGCGCGACCAGCTCGACGTCGGCGCCGAGCGGCCGGCGCCGGTCCTGGGCCCGGACGACCCGGCGTTCCTGTGGCTGGAGGGCCCCAACCAGTGGCCGCAGGCCCTGCCGGACTTGCGGCCGGTGGTGCTGGAGTGGCAGGCGCGGCTGGCGGCGGTGGCCCACCGGCTGCTGCGGGAGCTGCTGACCTCGATCGGGGCCCCGTCCGACTTCTTCGACGCGGCGTTCGCGGACCGGCCGCACCTGCACACGAAGCTGATCCGCTACCCCGGATCGGCCCCGTCGGGCGCCGGCCAGGGGGTCGGGGCGCACAAGGACTACGGGTTCCTGACCCTGCTGCTGCAGGACGGCGTGGGCGGGCTCCAGGTACGGCAGGGGGACGGGTTCCTGGACATCCCGCCGCTGCCGGGGGCCTTCGTGGTCAACCTGGGCGAGCTGCTGGAGATCGCGACGGAGGGGTACCTGGTGGCCACGGACCACCGGGTGATCAGCCCGCCGGGCGCGGTGGAGCGCTACTCGGTGCCGTTCTTCTACAACCCGCGGCTGGACGCGGTGATCGAGACGGTGCCGGGCGAGTACCTGCGGTCGGCGCCGGGAGTCGCGCACGACGCCTCGAACCCGCTGCACGCGCAGTACGGCCGCAACGAGCTGAAGGGCTGGACCCGGGCCCACCCGGCGGTGGCCCGCCGCTGGCACCCGGAGCTCGTGGAGGCGTAGCGCCGCCCGGACCCGGGGTGCGGGGGGGGCCTCTCCCCCGCACCCGGCTACGGCTACGGCCTGGCCGGGGTGGAGTGCTTGGTGTCCTGCGGCGGGGGCTCGTCGCCGGAGGCGGCCAGCCACGCGCCCACGCCGAGCGCCGCGGCCAGCGCCACGGCCCCCGCCGTCAGCGCCAGGCGCCGCTTGCGGGCCGTCTCCGCGCGGTGGCGGGCCGAGCCCGGGCGGTGGCCGCCCGCGGGGCGCGGCACGCGGGCCGTGCCGAGCGCGCCCCCGGCCAGCTCGTCCGGTCCCGGTACCCGCATCGAGGTGTGCGTGTCCCTGTTCGAGTCGGTCGCGGAGCCCGGCACCAGCGGGACCACGCCCCGCCGCCGGGGCGTGGTCGACTCGGCCTCCGCGGCGGGCTCCGCCGACGAGGGGTCCGGCTCCGGTTCGTCCGGCTCGTCCACGTCCAGCGGCGGCATCCCGGCCAGGAGGGGGAGCAGGTCCCGCAGGCGCAGCGAGAGCTCCGAGGCGCGCAGGCGGGAGGCCGGCGCCTTCGCCAGGCACTGCACCATCAGCTGCCACAGCTCGTCCGGGATGCCGGGGAGCGGAACCACCGTTTCCGTGACGTGCCGGCGCAGGACCGCGCCCGGGTGGCCCCCGCCGAACGGGGTGAAGCCCGCCAGCAGCTCGTACAGCACCGTCGCGAGCGCGTATATGTCCACCGCCGCCCGCGGCGGCAGACCCTCCACGATCTCCGGAGCCAGGTAGTCCGGCGTGCCGATGATCCGCGTCGTGGGTGCGGAGGCCCGCGTTCCCGGCGCCCCGGAGGGCGCCCGGCGCGGTGAATCGATCAGCTTGGCCACGCCGAAGTCGGTCAGCAGTGCCGGATGCGAACCGCCGGGCCCCAGCGGCCCCTGCATGTCCAGCAGGACGTTCTCGGGCTTCACGTCCCGGTGCACGACCCCCGCCGCGTGGGCCGCCGCCAGCGCGTCCGCGACGTCCGCGACGATCGCCACGGCCGCCTCGGGGGCGAGCCGGCGCTCCCGGTCGAGGCGCGTGCGCAGGTCCGTACCGCGTACGAGGTCCATGACCAGGGCGAGGTCGTTGCCGTCCACGACGAGGTCGCGGACGGACACCACGTGCGGATGGTCCAGGCCGAGCAGCGCGCTGCGCTCCTGGACGAAGCGTCCGACCAGTTCCTGGTCGGAGGCGAGGTCCTCGCGCAGCAGTTTGACGGCGACGGGCCCGTCCGGCCCCTCGCCCAGCCACACCGTGCCCGCGCTGCCGCGCCCCAGGATCTGGTGCGCGGTGTACCGGCTGCCGATCTTCCGTGCCACGACTGCTCCCTCAGCGGCTGGCGTACGCACCAAAGCTACGCGGCCGGATGGGGGTTGAACGCCCCGGAACACGGCGACCTTCACTTCTGGGGGCGAAATCACGTCCCGGAAGTCGACAAATCAACAACCCGGCGCTACGGGCGCCCGGTTCAGGGCGCGCCGGCGCCCGAGCCGCCGCTGCCCGTGGAGTCGCCGAGCGCGGTGACCCAGTCCACGATGTCGGAACCCCAGGTCCACAGCTGGTCCCACCAGCCCTTGCCGGTGCCGACCCACTCCTGGAGCGGGGTGAGCTCCCAGACCAGCCAGCCCGCCACCACGAACAGCAGGATCATGACCAGGCAGCCCTTGAGGCAGCCCAGGCCGGGGATCTTGATCGGGTTGGCGCTGCGCGGGCGCGGCTCGCGCGGCTCCCGGGGCGCGCGCTGCGGCGGGGCCTGCGGGGGCTGCTGCTGCGGGGGCGCCTGCCGCTGAGGCTGCCGCTGGGGCTGCTGCTGGTACGGAGCCTGCTGCGGCTGCTGGTACTGCTGAGGCGGCGGCTGCTGCTGGTAGTACGGCTGCTGCGGGGGCTGCTGGTACTGCGGCGGCTGCTGCTGGTACTGCTGGGGCGGCGGGCCCTGGCGGTACTGCGGCGGCTGCTGGGGGCGCTGCTGCGGCGGCGGGGGCGCCTGCCGCTGCGGGCGCCGGCGCAGCGGGTCCTCGCTCGGGTCGAGGTACTGCATCTGCGTCTGCTCGTTGCGGTCGCGCGCGGCCCGCATCTGGGACTGCCAGGGGTGCGGCTGGTCCGGCTGCTGCACCGGGGGCATGACCGAGGTCGGGTCCGCGCCCGGGCCGCCGGGGCCGCCCGTGCTGGGCAGCACGGAGGTGGCGTCGGCCGCGCCGACCGGCGGGAGCACGCTGGTCATGCCGTTCGGGTCGTACGCGCCCATCGGCGAGGCGGCGCCGACGCGGCCGGGCAGCACCTGGGTCGGGTCGGCGGCGCCGACGCCCGGAGTCTGCGGGACCGGCGCCGGCGAGGGGTCGGGCGCGAGCAGCGCGCCGACGCCGAGGGCGGCCTCCACCTCGGAGGGGGCGCTGTGCACGCCGATGCCGGAGGCGACCACGCGCAGCCCGCGGGCCAGGTTCTCGGCGCTGGGGCGCTCGTTCGGCTCCTTGCGCAGGCAGCGCTCGATGACGATCCAGAGCGGCTCGGGCACGTTCGGCGGCCGCTGCGGGTCCTCGCTGAGGTGGCGGTGGAGGACTTCGAGGGCGGTGCCGCCGGCGAACGGCGGGCGCCCGGTGACCAGTTCGTAGAGCAGGATGCCGGCGCCGTAGATGTCGACGGCGGAGGTCTGCGGACGGCCCTCGGCGGACTCCGGGGCCACGTACGCGGGGGTGCCGACGAACTCGTGCGTGCGCGTCAGACCCGGGGAGTCGGCGAGGCGGGCGATGCCGAAGTCGGTGAGCATCGGCTTCATCTGGCCGCCGCGCTCGTCGAGCAGGACGTTGGCGGGCTTCAGGTCGCGGTGGACCACGCCGTCGGCGTGGCTGGCGGCGAGCGCGTCCGCGATCTGGGCGGTCAGCAGGCTCGCGGCGACCGGCGTGAAGGGGCCGTTCTGCCGGATGTACTTGTGCAGGTCCGGGCCGTCGATCAGGTCCATGACCAGGGCGAGCAGGTCGCCCTCGACGACGAGGTCGCGGGTGCGCACGATGTTCGGGTGCGTCAGGCGCAGCAGGACCGAGCGCTCGCGCAGGAAGCGCATGACGATGTCCGCGTCCTGGGCCAGCTCCTCCTTGAGGACCTTGATGGCCACGGTCTCACCGGGCTGCCCGGCGACTGCCGCCTCCGCGCCGGCGGTCTCCCGCTGGCGGGCACGCCAGACGGTGCCCGTGGCGCCGCGTCCGAGCGGCTCCTCGAGCAGGTACTTGCTGCCGACTGGCCGCACGTCTCGCGCTCCCTGCTGTCGTCCTGCTGTGGTTCGTTTTCGTGCTTCTTTTTCCGGCCCACTCTAGGGGGTGTCGTCGGGGAAGACGCGGGGTGCCGGAGGTTGGTTGCCGCACATTTGTACGAAGGGTGAGGTTTGAGGGGTATGCCGGGGGCGATTTTCCCCGGCCGTGCTCCACTTTTCGGCCGGGGCGCACGCCCGGGCGCGAACGCGACACGCGCACGGCGTGATCATTCAAGATCATTTATTGCCGGGTGCCGGGCGTGTTGTCGGTGACAGGTGCGAGGATGCACCCGTACGGAACGGCCGGGACGGGAGCCCGCGTTCCGGGCAGACCTGACCGGACGACGCGCCGTGCCGGGTGGGGGGTTGATGGGGCGGCCGTGCCCCGTCGTACCCCTGCCGGGCGCACGCACCGCGCACCGCGCAGAAGGGACCGCTGACGGCGATGCAGATCCGGCTGACCGTCCTTGGGTCGCGCAGCGGCCACCAGACCGCGCCCGCCGGCTGTGACGTGCTCGTCACCGCGCCCGTGGGCACCGCGCTCGCCGCCGTGGCCTCCGGGCTCGCGGCGACCGTCGGCGGGCCCGACACCGGCGGCACGGTCGTGCTGTACGCCGGTACCGAGCGCCTCGACCTCCAGCGCCGCGTGCTCGGGGAGCCGCCGCTGGTGGACGGGGCGGTGCTGGGGCTGCACGCGCCGGTGCCGGGCGTCCTGCCGGACGGGGAGGTCCTGCCCGCCGGTGCGGACGGCGCCCAGCTGCACGTGGTGGCGGGGCCGGACGCGGGCGGGGTGCACCTGCTGCACCCGGGCGCGATCCGGATCGGGCGCTCGGCCGACGCCGATGTCCCGCTGGACGATCCGGACGTCTCGCGACTGCACTGCGCCGTGACGGTGATGCCCGGCGGGCGGGTGGCCGTGGCCGACCTGGACTCGACGAACGGTACGACGGTGGACGGCGCCGCGGTGGGCGCGCAGCCGGTGGCGCTGGCGCCGGGGGCGCTGCTGCGCATCGGCGAATCGACGCTCCGCCTGGCCCCGGACGCCCCGGCCCCCCTGCCCCTGGTCCCGGACCTCGAAGGCCACCTGTCCCTCCCGGCCGGCCCGCTCCCGGCCCCGCCCGACGCGGCCGCCGAAGCCTCCGCCTCGGAGTGGAGCGGCGGCCCCGGCCCGGCCGGCGGCCCCGCCGCCGAACCGCGGGGGTCCTCCGCCCCCTCCGCTCCTTCCCGGAACCAGGGCTCCTCGCCCGACCCCCAGGAGCACCGCTCCGGGCCGCGCCCCGACTCCGGCACCCACGGGGCCGGGTGGAACGTCGCGGCCTCCGGGGTCGGGTCGGGCCCCGGCCTGCACATCGGCGCGCCCGGTACGGGCCGGGCCGCGGCGGAGTACGGAGCCCCCGGCACCACAGGAACCCCCGGAGCCCCCGGAGCCACAGGAACCCCCGGCGCCCCCGAGGGCATCGGCGGAGCCGCGCAGCGGCCGCGCAAGCGCGGTCTCGGGGCCTGGGCCCGCAAGTGGGTCCGGGGGGAGGAGGAGCCGGGGTACGAAGGCACCGCCTCCGGAGCCGTCACGGCCGCCGCGCCCGACGCCGACGATCCCGCCGCGCTGCTGCTCGCCGCGCTGGGGCCCACCCGGCGGCTGTGGTCCCGGCCGCCGGGGCGGCTCGACGTCGGGCTCGGTGCCGGGAGCCGGATCGCGTTCGAGGAGGTCGGCGCACTCGGCATCGCCGGGCCCCGCGCCCGGCTGACCGGCCTCGCCCGCTCCGTCATCGCCCAGCTCGCCGCCCTGCACGGGCCCGGCGAGCTGGAGATCGTGCTCCTCGCCGCCGACCGCGCCCGGCCCCTGCCCGAGCGGCGCGCCGACTGGGGCTGGCTCGGCTGGCTGCCGCACGTACGGCCCGCGCACGGCCAGGACTGCCGCCTGCTCCTCGCGTACGACCGCGACCAGGCCGGCGCCCGTACCGCCGAGCTGACCCGCCGCCTCGACGAAGGTCCCCTCGGCGACCCCCGCCACGGCCCCTCCACGCTCCTCGTCGTCGACGGCGATCCCGGCGCCGCCGCGCTGCGCGACATCACCGGCCGGCTGGCCCCGCACGGCCCGGCCGCCGGGATCCACCTCCTCGTCCTCGCCGAGACCCCGGCCGCCACGCCCGCCTCGCCGGTCACCGAGACGTACGAGGCGGCCTGCGCGAGCGGCCCCGCCTTCCGTACCTGCGGTGCGGCCGCCCTGCTCAGCGGCGACGTGGCCACCACCGTGCGGACGTTCGCGGTGAGCGGCGGCAAGCCGGTCCCGCCCGGGACCACCGCCACCGCCGACGCCGTCTCCGCCGCCTGGGCCGAGCGCTTCGCCCGGGCCCTGGCCCCGCTGCGCGCCGAGCCCTCCCCCTCCGGCCCCCGCCCGGCCCTCGCCGCCGCCCTCCCGAACACGGCCCGTCTGCTGGACGAGTTGGGGCTGGCCCGGGCCACCCCGGCCTCCCTGATGGCCCGCTGGGCCGCCGCCACCGACCAGGGGCAGGGCGTCGGCGGCCATGTCGAGCTCGTGCTCGGCAGCGGTCGGCGCGGCCCGGTCGGCGCCGAGCTGGTCCAGGACGGCCCGCACCTGCTCATCGAGGGGCCCGCCGGCAGCGGCCGTACGGAGCTGCTGCGCTCGGTGGCCGCCTCCCTCTCCGCGGCGGCCCGCCCCGACCGGCTCGGACTGCTGCTCCTCGACGGGGCCGGCGGCGAGCGCGGCGACGGGCTCCAGCCCTGCACCGAGCTCCCGCACGTCTGCGCGCACCTCGTGGCCGCCGACCCCGTCCGGATGCGGGAGTTCGCCCAGGCCCTGGGGGCCGAGCTGAAACGCCGGGCCGAACTCCTGGACGGGGTGGCGTTCGCCGAGTGGCACGCCCGGCGGGAGCTGTCCGACCGGATGGTCGCGCCCCGCCAGCCCAGCCCGGGCGAGCTGCTCGGCGACCTCGACACCCAGCGCACCGGCACGCTGCGGCTGCGCGCCTCCGCCGTGCGCACCGACCCGGTCGGCCCCGGTCCGCTGCCCCGTCTGGTGGTGCTGGTGGACGATTTCGACGCGCTGGTCGCGCCGGGTCTCGGCAGTACGGGCCGCCCCGCCGCCGGGTCCGTCGTACGGGCGCTGGACGCGGTGGCCCGCGAGGGCGCCCGGCTCGGGGTGCACCTGGTGGCCACCAGCGCCCGCCCCGACCGTACGGCCGACACCGAGCTGGCCCGGGCGAACCCGCTGCGGATCGAGTTGGACGCCCCCGACCAGCCGGGCCCCGGCCGCGGCCGGCTGCGGTACGCCGACGGGCGGACGGTCCCGTTCCAGGGCGGCCGGGTGACCGGCCGGATCCCGCGGACGGCGACGCAGCGGCCGACGGTGGTGCCGGTGGAGTGGGAGCGGATGGGTGATCCCCCGGCCCGCCGGCCCGTGCGCGAGCTGGGCAACGGCCCCACCGACCTGGCGCTGCTGGCGAGCGCCCTGGACCGGGCCTCGCACCTGGTCTCGGCGATACCCGTGCTGTTCCCGCCCGCGCCCTGAGCCCTGCCGCGAGCCCGCCCGCAGGCCCGCTCCGCGGTTCGACGCGGTATTGCGGGGGTACGCGGCTCGGCGTAGACCTTGTGGGACGAGTCACACGACAGGTCGCACCACGGGCACACCACGGGCATCGGGGGCAGAGCCATGCGCAGGCACGGAACGAGCCGTACGCAGGACCGCAGCCGTATCGGCGGGCGGAGAACGAGGCGCGCGGTCGCCTGGACGGCCCTCGCGGCCGCGGGCGCGCTCGCGCTCGGCGCGTGCGGGGACGGGGGCGGGAAGTCCGACCCGCCGCAGGGCGCCGAGTCGTCCCCGCAGGCCCGGCCGCCGGTCGCGTTACCGAAGCTGGACGGGGAGAAGCTGGAGGTCGCGGCGGTCTGGACGGGCCCGGAGCAGGCGAACTTCACCAAGGTCCTCAAGGAGTTCGAGAAGCGGACCGGCGCGACGGTCACCTTCGTCCCGGCGCAGGACCCGATCGTCACCTTCCTCGGTACGAAGATCGCGGGCGGCCAGCCGCCGGACGTGGCGCTGCTCCCGCAGGTCGGGGCCCTGACCGCGGCCGTGCAGAACAAGTGGGTGCAGCCGGTCGGCCCGGAGGCCAAGGCGCAGCTCGACGCGAACTACGCGGACGGCTGGAAGAAGCTGGGCGCGGTCGACGGCACCCAGTACGGCGTGTACTACAAGGCCGCCAACAAGTCGCTGATCTGGTACAACGCGAAGGCCTTCAAGGCGGCGGGCGTGGAGCCCTCCAAGACCTGGAAGGAGCTGGTGGACGCGGCGGACACGCTCTCGGCCTCCGGAAAGCCGGCGGTCTCGGTGGCCGGCGCGGACGGCTGGACCCTCACCGACTGGTTCGAGAACGTCTACCTCTCCCAGGCGGGTCCGCAGAAGTACGACCAGCTGGCCAAGCACGAGATCAAGTGGACGGACGACAGCGTCAAGCAGGCGCTGACCACGCTCGGCGAGCTCTTCGGGCGCAAGGACTTCCTGGCGGGCGGGGCGAGCGGGGCGCTGGCCACCGAGTTCCCGAAGTCGGTCACGCAGACCTTCACCGGCGGCGACCGTCCGGCGGCCGCGATGGTCTTCGAGGGCGACTTCGTGGCGGTGAACATCGCGCAGACGGAGGCGAAGGTCGGCGAGGACGCCCTCGTGTTCCCGTTCCCCTCGGTCGGCGCCAAGCCGCCGGTGGTCTCGGGCGGTGACGTGGCGGTCGCGCTGAAGCCGTCGAAGGGGGCGCAGGCGCTGCTGACCTTCCTGGCGTCGCCGGACGCGGCGGAGATCCAGGCCCGCGAGGGCGGTTTCGTCTCCCCCAACAAGTCGGTGGACCTGAAGGCCTATCCGAACGACATCCAGCGGGACATCGCCAAGGCCCTGATCGCGGCGGGCGACGACTTCCGCTTCGACATGTCGGACCAGGCCCCGGCGGCGTTCGGCGGGACCCCGGGGGCCGGCGAGTGGAAGGCGCTCCAGGACTTCCTGGCGAACCCGTCGGACGTGGCGGGCACGCAGGCCAGACTGGAGGCGGACGCGGCCAAGGCGTACGGGAACTGATCCGGTGACCGCCAAGTCCGGCAAGTCCACCCGGGCGGCCGAGGCCGCCCCGCCCGCCGGGGCCATACCGGCCAGGTCCGCGCGGGCCGCGGAGACCCGGCGCCGCCGCCTCGTCGCGGCGGCGTTCCTCCTGCCCGCCCTGGTGCTGCTCGGCGCGCTCGTCGTGCACCCGATCGGCTACTCGCTCTACCGCAGCTTCTTCGACCGCTCCGGTGACACCTTCGTGGGCGGGGGCAACTACGGCGAGATCCTGCACGACGACACGATCCGCACGGCCCTGAAGAACACGGCGCTGTGGGTGGTGCTGGCGCCGACCACCGCCACCGCCCTCGGCCTGATCTTCGCGGTCCTGACCGAACGCGTGCGCTGGGGCACGGCCTTCAAGCTGCTCGTTTTCATGCCGATGGCCATCTCGATGCTGGCGGCCGGCATCATCTTCCGGCTCGTGTACGACCACGACCCCGACCGGGGCATCGCCAACGCGGTCTGGGTCGGGGTGCACGACACCTTCGCGGAGTCCTCGGCCTTCCCGAAGGCCCGCCCGGGGCGCGACTCCCCGCTGGCCCCGGCCGCGGGGGCCGACACGGGCGGCTTCACGACCCGTGATCCCGTACGGGCGGGCGTGCCGGTGCTGCTCCCGCTGGTCGGCGTGGCCCCGGAGGACCTGCCCGGCGGGACCCGTACGGCCCGGGCCGCGCCCGCCGAGCCGGGCAAGGTCACCGGGACGGTCTGGCAGGACTTCACCCGGGGCGGGGGCGGACGTACCAACGCGGTCGACCCCGCCGAGTCGGGCCTGGCCGGGATCCGGGTCGAGGCGGTCAAGGACGGCCGGGTGGTCGACTCGGCGACGGCCCGCGCCGACGGCACCTTCACCCTGTCCGCGAAGGCCGACGGGGCCCTGCTGCGGCTGCCCGCGTCGAACTTCCGCGAGGCGTACGCGGGGGTGGAGTGGCTCGGCCCGACGCTGGTGACCCCGGCCGTCATCGGTGCGTACGTCTGGATGTGGGCCGGGTTCGCGATGGTGCTGATCGGGGCCGGGCTGGCCGCCGTACCGCGGGAGCTGCTGGAGGCCGCGCGGGTGGACGGGGCGAACGAGTGGCAGGTGTTCCGCAGGGTCACCGTGCCGCTGCTGGCGCCCCTGCTCGTGGTGGTCCTCGTCACCCTCGTCATCAACGTGATGAAGATCTTCGACCTGGTCTTCGTGATCGCGCCGGGCTCGGTGCAGGACGACGCGAACGTCCTGGCCCTCCAGCTGTACCGGACCTCGTTCGGCACCGACGCCGATCCGGGGCTGGGCAGCGCCATCGCCGTGCTGCTGCTGGTGCTGGTCCTCCCGGTCATGCTCTACAACATCCGCAGGCTGCGGAAGGAGGGGGCCCGATGAGCGCCGCCGCGCAGGCCCGCCCCGAGGCACGTGCCGGTACCCGTCCCGCTCCGCGCTCCGGTGCCCGGGCCGGCAGGCTGGCCGCGGGCGCCGCGGCCGGAGCCGTCCGCGTGTTCCTGGTGCTGGCCGCGCTGTTCTGGCTGATGCCCACGCTCGGGCTGCTGATCTCCTCGTTCCTGTCCCCCACCGACCTGAACAAGGGCGGCTGGTGGCAGGCGCTGACGGCCCCGACCCGGCTGACGGCCGACAACTACGAGCGGCTGCTGGCCAACGACACCATCACCGGTGCCCTGCTCAGCACCGTGGCCATCGCGGTCCCTGCGACCCTGCTCGTGGTGGCGCTGGGCTCGTTCGCCGGATACGCCTTCGCCTGGCTGGAGTTCCCGGGGCGGGACTGGCTGTTCCTGGTCGTGGTCGGGCTGCTGGTCGTCCCCGTACAGGTGGCGCTGATCCCGGTCTCCGAACTCTTCGGCGCCATCGGCCTGTTCGAGACCACGGCGGGGGTGGTCCTGTTCCACACCGCGTTCGGGCTGCCCTTCGCCGTCTTCCTGCTGCGCAACTTCTTCGCGGAGATCCCGCGCGAGCTACTGGAGGCGGCCCGTCTCGACGGGGCGGGCGAACTGCGGCTGTTCACCCGGGTGGTGCTGCCGCTGGGCGGGCCGGCGATCGCCTCGCTCGGCATCTTCCAGTTCCTGTGGGTGTGGAACGACATGCTGGTCGCGCTGGTGTTCGCGGACTCGGCGAACCCGCCGATCACGGTCGCCCTCCAGCAGCAGGTACGGCAGTTCGGCAACAACATCGACGTGCTGGCGCCCGGCGCGTTCCTGTCGATGGTCGTCCCGCTGGTCGTCTTCTTCGCCTTCCAGCGGCAGTTCGTCACGGGGGTGATGGCCGGGGCGGTCAAGTAGCGCACGGTCACGTAGCGCACGGCCGGCCGCCGCACGCCCGTTGAGGTGCGGCGTTGACGCTGGGTAACCCGAATGCCACACGCTGCGTAACCCGAACGCCACGCCGGGGTTGCTTGGGGGTACTCCCGGCGGTGGCTGGGGGAGGAACATGCCCGCGCCGACCCCTGGATGTGCCGTGCCCCGGTTCAGCGTCATCGTGCCCGCGTACAAGGTTCAGGCGTACCTCCAGGAGAGTCTGGACTCGGTCCTGTCCCAGTCGTTCCCGGATCTGGAACTGATCGCGGTCGACGACGCCTCGCCGGACGCCTGCGGTTCGATCATCGACGAGTACGCGGCCCGGGACCCCCGGGTGACCGCCGTGCACCTGGCGCACAACCTCGGCCTGGGTCCGGCCCGCAACGCGGGTCTGGCCCGGGCCACGGGCGACTACCTGATCTTCCTCGACGGCGACGACACCCTCGCCCCCGGCGCCCTCCAGGCCGTCACCGACCGGCTCAAGGACACCGGCTCCCCCGACGTCCTCGTCTACGACTACGCGCGCACCTTCTGGACCGGTGAGCTGGTGCGCAACCGCCTCGCGCACCGGCTGTCGGAGGAGGGCCCGGCCAGTTTCCGCCTCGCCGACCGCCCGGCCCTGCTCGGCATGCTGATGGTCGTGTGGAACAAGGCGTACCGCCGGGAGTACGTGGAGCGCGAGGGCCTCCAGTTCCCGCCCGGCCTCTACGAGGACACCCCCTGGACCTACCCGGCGCTGCTGGCCGCCGAGTCCATCGCGGTCCTGGACCGGGTCTGCGTCCACTACCGCCAGCGCCGCACCGGCTCCATCCTGACCACCACCACCCGCCGCCACCTGGACATCTTCGACCAGTACGACCGGGTCTTCGGCTACCTCGCCACCCGCCCCGAGCTGGAGCGCTGGCGCCCCACCGTGCACCGGCGGATGGCCGAGCACTTCTGCGCCCTGTACGCCGACCCGCGCCGCCTCCCGCGCGCCTGCCGGGCCGAGTTCTTCCGCCGGGCGGCCGCGCTGCTGCGCCGCTACCGTGCCGCCGGCCCGCCTCCGCGGTCCCTGGCGCGCACCGACCGGATCCGGCACCTGCTGATGCGGCTCGGCGTGCGCCGTACGTACCGCACGGCGTCGGCGCTGCGCTCGGCGGCGCTGGCGGCGGGGCGGGCGGGGGTCTCGCTGTGGCGGGGCCTGCGCGAGAGCGCGCTGCGGCTGCACTACCGCGGCCAGCGGCTGCTGCCGCTCCGCCCGGAGCTGGCGGTCTTCTCCGCGTACTGGCACGGCGGCTACGCCTGCAATCCGGCGGCCATCGAGGCCAAGCTGCGCGAGCTCGCGCCCCGCATGCGGACGGCGTGGATCTGCGATCCGCAGCACGCGGCGACGCTCCCGGCGCAGACCGCCGTGCTCCGCCCCGGCTCGGCGGCGTACTGGACGGCTCTGGCCAGGGCCACGTACCTCACCACGAACGTCAACTTCGAGCGCGCCCTGGTCAAGCGGCCCGGGCAGGTCCTGCTCCAGACCCAGCACGGCACCCCGCTCAAGCGGGTCGGCCTGGACCTCCAGGACCGGCCGGCCGCCACGCCGACGACGGATTTCGCGGGGCTGCTGCGCGGCGCGGACCAGTGGGACTACCTGCTGTCCGCGAACCGCCACTCCACGCTGGTGTGGGAGAGGGCGATCCCGTCCTCGTACACGACGCTGGAGTACGGCTACCCGCGCAACGACGCCTTCCACCGGGCCACTTCGCAGGACGTGGTGGCGCTGCGCGAGCGCCTCGGCATCCCGCTCGGCTCGACGGCGGTCCTGTACGCGCCGACCCACCGCGACTACCGGCGCAGCCGGCCCGAACACCTGGACTTCGAGCGGGTGCTGCGCGACCTGGGCCCGCGCTTCACGATCCTGGCCCGTACACATCTGACGTACGCGGACGCGCCCGCCCCGTCGGTGCGCCACCCGCGCCTGGTCGACGTCTCCGGGTACCCGTCGGTGGAGGAACTCTGCCTGGCCTCGGACGCGTTGGTGACGGACTATTCGTCGCTGATGTTCGACTACGCGGCGCTGGACCGGCCGATCGTGATCCACGCGGACGACTGGGAGGCGTACGAGGCCGCCCGCGGCACCTACTTCGACCTGCGGACCTGCCCACCGGGGGCGATCGCCCGCACGGAGGACGAGCTGGTGGACATCTTCACGACGGGCCACTGGCAGGGCTCACGCTCGGCGCAGCTGCGCGCGGCGTTCCGCTCCCGCTTCTGCTCGTACGACGACGGCCACGCGGCGGAGCGGGTGGTCCGCCGGGTCTTCCTGAACGAGCCGGCGCCCACGCCGCCGATCACCCCGCTGGAGGAGCGCACCCCCGCCCCCGCGGCCCCGCCCCTCGGCCAGGAACCCCACCTGACCCCGAGCCTGTGGCCGTAGGCCCCGCGCGGCGGGGACGGCCGGGCCGCCGGGAAAGTCAGCCCGCCGCGGCGGTCAGCCCCGCCACCACCGACCGGGCCAGGTCGTCCAGATACCCGGCCGGAACGGCGTCGCGCACCACCACCTGCCGCCAGTAGAGCGGCCCGATCGCCAGGTCGAGCGCCCGCCCCGGATCCGTGCCCTCGGCCAGCTCCCCGCGGGCCACCGCCTCCGACACGATCCCCTCCGCCATCCGCCGCTCCCCCTCCAGCAGCGCGCCGCGCACGGCGTCCGCGATCTCCGGATTCCGCGCCGCCTCGACCAGCAGGTCCGGGATCACGGCCGAGGCCACCGGATGCCGCAGCACGTGCGACATCACCTCCAGCAGGGCCCGTACGTCCCCGTACAGCGATCCGGTGGCCGGCACCGGCAGGCCGTCCACGGCGAAGGCGCCGACCAGGTCCAGCACCAGGTGCAGCTTCGACTTCCAGCGCCGGTACACGGCCGTCTTGCCGACCCCGGCCCGCCGCGCGATCCCCTCGATCGACATCCGCGAGAACCCGACCGCGGCCAGCTCCTCCAGCACCGCGGCCCGGATCGCCTCCGTCACGTCCTCGCGCAGGACGGCGGCCCCGGCGGGGGCCCGGCGGGCGGCGGCGGGAGCGGGGCCGGTGGCAGGGGTGGTGGCGGGGTCCGTGGAATCCATGCACCGAGCATAGCCGCGCACGCCGTCACCCACTCGTCACGACGATACGGTTGCGTTCCGTCGCCCCGCGCCCTAACCTCGCCGTAGCGACGATACGGACGCGTTCCATCGTCAGCGACCAGCCTGCCGACGCCCTGACCCCGTCGAAAGCGACCTCCGTGACAGCGACCACCCACCTCGCCCAGCCGGCGACGAAGACGACGGCACCGGCCACGCTCGCCGACCTGGCGGCGGCCCACGGCCTGACCCTCAGCGGCGCCCGCCCCCCGCTCACGAGCTACGTGCGCCAGCTCTGGGGCCGGCGTCACTTCGTGACCGCGTACGCCACCGCCCGGATGCACGCCACGTACAGCACCGCCAGACTGGGCCAGGTCTGGCACCTGGTGACCCCGCTGCTCAACGCGGCCGTCTACTACTTCATCTTCGGCGTCATCATGAACGCCAGCCACGGCGTGGCGGACTACGTCCCGTTCCTGATCACCGGCGTCTTCGTCTGGGACTTCATCGGCAGCTCCATCAACGCCTCCACCCGCTCGGTCCACAGCAACCTCGGCCTGGTCCGCGCCCTGCACTTCCCCCGCGCCAGCCTGCCCCTGTCCACGGTCGTCCAGCTCTTCCAGCAGCTGCTCGTCACCATGGGCGCGCTGGTCCTCCTGCTGCTCGCGTTCGGCCAGACCCCGTCCCTGAAGTGGCTGATGGCCGCGCCCACCCTGGCCCTGATGGCCGTCTTCTGCGCCGGCGTCGCCATGGTCATGGCCCGCATCGGCAGCAAGAGCCCGGACATCAGCCAGCTGATGCCGTTCATCCTGCGCACCTGGATGTACTCGTCCGGGGTCATGTGGTCCATCGACTCGATGCTCAGCAAGGACCACCTCGCGCACTGGGTCACCGTCGTCCTCAAGACCAACCCGGCGGCCGTCTACATCGACCTGATGCGCTACTCGCTGATCGACAGCTTCCCCGCGCACGCGCTCCCGCACC
This sequence comes from Streptomyces vinaceus, assembly GCF_008704935.1. NCBI lineage: Bacteria > Bacillati > Actinomycetota > Actinomycetes > Kitasatosporales > Streptomycetaceae > Streptomyces > Streptomyces vinaceus. The sequence continues at coordinate 4,583,856 of NZ_CP023692.1, read as the reverse complement.
ACGTGTGGGCGATCGCCCTCGGCTGGGCCCTGCTCACGGGCGTCGGCGGCTTCATCTACTTCTGGAAGGCTGAGGAGGACTACGGCCGTGGCTGACACCAAGACCGCACCCGCAAGCACCCCCGCACCCGCGACCGCACCGGCCGCGGCCGCCTTCGACCCCCACGACACCCGCGTCCCCACCGTCATCGCCGACGACGTCCACGTCGTCTACAAGGTGAACGGCGCCGGCGCGCGCAAGGGCGGCGCCACCGCCGCCCTCAGCCGGATCTTCTCCCGCAAGGCCGCCCCCGGCATGCGCGAGGTCCACGCCGTCAAGGGCGTCACCTTCGTCGCGTACAAGGGCGAGGCCATCGGCCTGATCGGCTCCAACGGCTCCGGCAAGTCCACCCTGCTCGCCGCGATCGCCGGCCTCCAGCCCGTGGCCCGGGGCAGGATCTACTCCCACGGCCAGCCCTCGCTCCTCGGCGTGAACGCGGCCCTGATGAACGACCTGACCGGCGAGCGCAACGTGGTCCTCGGCGGCCTCGCGATGGGCATGTCCAAGCAGCAGGTCCGCGAGCGCTACCAGGGCATCGTCGACTTCTCCGGCATCAACGAGAAGGGCGACTTCATCTCCCTTCCCATGCGCACGTACTCCTCCGGCATGGGCGCCCGGCTGCGCTTCTCCATCGCCGCCGCCAAGGACCACGACGTACTCATGATCGACGAGGCCCTGGCCACCGGCGACGCCAACTTCCAGCGCCGCAGCCAGGCCCGCATCGAGGAGCTGCGCGAGCAGGCCGGCACCGTCTTCCTGGTCAGCCACAGCATCGGCACGGTCCGCGAGACCTGCGACCGGGCGATCTGGCTGGAGTCCGGCGTGCTGCGCATGGACGGCCCCGCCGCCGAGGTCTGCGACGCGTACGAGCGGTTCACCTCGGGCCGCTGACGGGGGGCGCACACGCGCAAGGGCGGCCCGGGCCGAAGCCCGGGCCGCCCTTGCGTCCACGCCCCGCGGGGACTACGCGTGCGCCCTCAGCAGCGAACGCATCGTCCGCATCGCGACCGACAGGTTCGCCAGGTCGAAGTCGTCCGAACCCCGGATCTCGTCCAGGGTCGTCCGCGCCCGGCTGATGATCGCCGCGTTCTTGTCCTCCCACGCCTTGAAGCGGTCCTCGGGAGTCGAGTCGCCGTTGCCCACCGCCAGCACGTCGGCGGTCAGCGCCGCGTGCGCCGCGAACAGGTCCTCGCGGATGGAGGCGCGGGCCATCGACTGCCAGCGGTCGGCCCGCGGCAGCTCGATGATCCGGTCCATCAGCTGGGTGATCTGCAGGCGGTCGGCGAGGTCGTAGTACACCTCGGCCACGTCCAGCGGGTTGACGCCGGTCCGGTCCGCGATCGCGACGATGTCGAGCGTCGGGAAGGCCGAGGAGAACCCTGCGACCTTGGCCGCCAGCTCCTCCGGGACGCCCTCGCCGATCAGCTCGTCCATGATCGACTGGTACCACTCCAGGTCCGCGCCGCGCACCAGCTTGGGCAGCTCGGCCCAGACCTCGGCGACCCGGTCGGAGAACAGCTCGATCGTCTCGGTGATCTGGAGCGGCTGCGGCCGGTTGTTCAGCAGCCAGCGGGTGCCGCGCTCGACCAGGCGGCGCGAGTGCAGCCGCACCCGGGTCTGGACGTCGGCCGCGACCTTGTTGTCGAGCGCCTCGACCTCGTCCCACACCCCGGCCAGGCCGAAGATCTCGCGGGCCGCGAGCTGCGCCCGCACGATCTCCTCCGTGGAGGCTCCGGACTCCTCGCGCAGACGGTGCAGGAAGGTCGAACCACCGGTGTTGACGGTGTCGTTGACCAGCAGCGTCGTGATGATCTCGCGGCGCAGCGCGTGCGCGTCGATCTGCTCCGGGAACTTCGCGCGCAGGGCGCCCGGGAAGTACGCGTGCAGCAGGCGGCGCAGGTACGGGTCGTCCGGCAGCTCGGTGGCGATGAGCTCGTCCGCCACCGTGATCTTGGTGTAGGCGAACAGGACGGCCAGCTCCGGCTGGGTCAGCCCCTTGCCGGCGCTCAGCAGCTCGCGGATCTGCCGGTCCGTGGGCAGGAACTCGATGCCCCGGTCCAGCCGGCCGGCCGCCTCCAGGCGGCGCATGAAGCGCTGCTGCGCGTGGAGCAGGCTGGGGGCCTGCGCGGTGCCGTTGGCCAGGGCCGTGTTCTGCGCGTAGTTGTTGCGCAGCACCAGGTGGCCGACCTCGTCGGTCATCTCCGCCAGCAGCTTGTTGCGCTGCTTGACGGTCATGTCCCCGTCCGCGACGACCGCGTTCAGCAGGATCTTGATGTTCACCTCGTGGTCGGAGGTGTCCACGCCCGCGCTGTTGTCGATGGCGTCGGTGTTGACCTTGCCGCCCTCGCCGCCGGCGCCGATCCGGGCGAACTCGATACGGCCGAGCTGGGTCAGGCCCAGGTTGCCGCCCTCGCCGATGACCTTGGCCCGGACGTCCCCGCCGTTGACGCGGATGGCGTCGTTGGCCTTGTCGCCGACGTCGGTGTGCGTCTCGGAGCTCGCCTTGACGTACGTACCGATGCCGCCGTTCCACAGCAGGTCCACGGGGGCCTGGAGGATGGTCTGCATCAGCTCGGCGGGGGTCATCTTGGTGACGCCCGGCTCGATGCCGAGGGCCGCGCGCATCTGCGCGTTGACCGGGATGGCCTTGGCGCTGCGCGGGTGCACGCCGCCGCCCGCGGAGAGCAGCTCGGCGTTGTAGTCGGCCCACGAGGAGCGCGGCAGCTCGAACAGGCGCCGGCGCTCGGCGTACGAGGTCGCCGCGTCCGGGGTCGGGTCGATGAAGATGTGCCGGTGGTCGAAGGCGGCGACCAGGCGGATGTGCTCGGAGAGCAGCATGCCGTTGCCGAACACGTCACCGGACATGTCGCCGACGCCGACGACCGTGAAGTCCTCGGTCTGGGTGTCGTGGCCCAGCTCGCGGAAGTGCCGCTTGACGGACTCCCAGGCGCCGCGGGCGGTGATGCCCATGCCCTTGTGGTCGTAGCCGGCGGAGCCGCCCGAGGCGAACGCGTCGCCCAGCCAGAAGCCGTACGCCTCGGCGACGCCGTTGGCGATGTCGGAGAAGGTCGCGGTGCCCTTGTCGGCGGCGACGACGAGGTAGGTGTCGTCCTCGTCGTGGCGGACCACGCCGGTGGGCGGCACGACCTCGCCGCCGACCATGTTGTCGGTGATGTCGAGCAGCGCCGAGATGAAGATCTTGTACGAGGCGATGCCCTCGGCGAGCCAGGCGTCGCGGTCCACCGACGGGTCCGGCAGGTTCTTGGCGACGAAGCCGCCCTTGGCGCCGACCGGGACGATGACGGTGTTCTTGACCATCTGCGCCTTGACCAGGCCGAGGATCTCCGTACGGAAGTCCTCGCGCCGGTCGGACCAGCGCAGACCGCCTCGGGCGACCTTGCCGAAGCGCAGGTGGACGCCCTCGACGCGCGGGGAGTACACCCAGATCTCGTACGCCGGACGCGGCGCCGGGAGCTCCGGGATGGCCTGCGGGTCGAACTTCATCGACACGTAGGAGTGCTGCTCGCCCGCGTCGTTGAGCTGGAAGAAGTTCGTGCGCAGGGTGGCGTTGATCAGGGTGAGGAAGGACCGCAGGATCCGGTCCTCGTCGAGCGAGGCGACCTGGTCCAGGGCCCCGGCCAGCTCCTCCAGCATGGCGTCGATGAGCTCGGTGCCGGCGGACTGGCGGCCGGGCGACATCCGGGCCTCGAAGAGCGAGACCAGCAGCCGGGTGGTGTGGACGTTGTTGCGGAGGGTGTCCTCCATGTAGTCCTGGCTGAAGTTCACGCCGGCCTGGCGCAGGTACTTGGCATACGCGCGCAGCACCACGGCCTGGCGCCAGGTGAGCCCCGCGGACAGCACCAGGGTGTTGAAGTTGTCGTTCTCGGCGTCGCCCTGCCAGACCGCGGCGAAGGCGTCCTGGAAGCGCTCGCGGGCGTCGTCGCCGAGGTAGGCGTCGCCGTTGCCGGAGGGCAGCGGCATCCGCAGGCCGAAGTCGTAGATCCACGCGTTGGTGCGGTCGCTGCAGCGCAGCTCGTACGGGCGCTCGTCGGTGACCTCGACGCCCAGGCGCTGGAGCACGGGCAGGACCGCGGACAGCGAGACCTGCTCACCGGTGCGGTAGATCTTGAACCGGCGCTCGCCGGGGCCCGCGCCGACCGGCTCGTACAGCGAGAGGGCGAACTCCCGGTCGCTGGCGGAGAGCCGCTCCAGGTGGCAGAGGTCGGCCACGGCCGCGCGCGGCTTGTGGTCGGCCTTGTAGCCCTCGGGGAAGGAGGTGCCGTACTTGCGCAGCAGCTCGGCGGCGCGCTCCTCGCCCACCTCGGCGACCAGGGCGTCGGCGAAGCCGTCGGCCCAGGAGCGGGCGGCCTCGACGAGGCGGGCCTCGATGCGCTCGACGTCGGCGTCCGTCAGGACGGGCAGCTCCTTGCCCTGCGGAACGCGGATGACGAAGTGGATGCGGGCCAGGATCGACTCGGTGTTCCAGGCGGTGAAGTCGACGCTGCTGCCGTCGAGCTCCTCCTGGAGGATCGAGATCAGGCGCAGCCGCACGCCGGTGGTGTAGCGGTCGCGCGGCAGGTAGACGAGCGCCGAGTAGTAGCGGCCGTACTCGTCCTGGCGCAGGTACAGCCGCAGCCGGCGGCGCTCCTGGAGGTACAGGACGGAGGTGGCGATCTCGCGGAGCTTGTCGACCGGGGTCTGGAACAGCTCGTCGCGCGGGTAGGTCTCCAGGATCTGGAGCAGGTCGCGGCCGTCGTGGCTGTTCGGCGAGAAGCCGGCGCCGTCGAGGACCTCGGCGACCTTGCGGCGGATGACCGGGACGCGGCGCACCGACTCGGTGTACGCGGCCGAGGAGAACAGGCCGAGGAAGCGGCGCTCGCCGACGACGTTGCCCTCGGCGTCGAACTTCTTGACGCCGACGTAGTCGAGGTAGGACGGGCGGTGCACGGTGGCGCGGCTGTTGGCCTTGGTCAGCACCAGCAGGCGGTGCTCGCGGGCCTTGGCGCGGGCGTCGGCCGGCAGCCGGTTGAAGGACGGCGAGACGGGGTGGTCGTCCTCCTGGCCGCTGTGGTGCGGGTCGGAGCGCAGGATGCCGAGGCCGGTGCCGGGCACGGCGGACAGGGCGTCGCCGTCGACGAGGTTGTACTCGCGGTAGCCGAGGAAGGTGAAGTGGTCGTCGGCGAGCCAGCGCAGCAGCTCGCGGGCCTCTTCGAGCTCGTACTCGCGCAGGTCGGGGGCGGTCGGCTCGTCCGGGAGGTCGTCGGCGATGCGCAGCGCGGCGTCGCGCATCTTCTCCCAGTCCTCGACGGACTCGCGGACGTCGGACAGGACGCGGCGCAGGTCGTCGGTGATCTGCTTGAGGTCGGCGCGGTCGGTCTCGCGGTCGGTCTCGACGTGGATCCAGGACTCGACGAGGGAGTCGTGGGGGCGCGCGGTCTTGGGGCCGTGCGCGTCGCAGTCGGGGCCGAGGATCTCGATCAGCTTGCCGGTGACGTCACGGCGGACGACGACCTGGGGGTGGATCACGACGTGGATGCCGCGGTTCTGGCGGGACAGCTCGTTGGTGACGGAGTCCACGAGGAAGGGCATGTCGTCGGTGACGACCTCGACGACGGAGTGGCTGGAGGTCCACCCGTTCTCCTCGACCGTCGGGGTGTGCACGCGCACGTTCGCGGTGCCCTGCGGCCGGGTCTCGGCGAGACGGTAGTGGGAGAGGGCCGCACCGAACACGTCGACCGGGTCCCGGTCCAGGAGGTCCTCTGGGGCGGTGTGCAGGTAGTAGCGCTGGAGGTAGGCGAGAGTGGTGTCCTGATCGGGACGCTCCCCCTGCTCGGACCCAGTCGGAAGTAGCCCCCCGGCCGGGCTGTGCTCAGCTACCCGGGCCGCCCGCGCGAGCAGCTCGGCCTTTGCTTCGTCCAGCTTGGTCTGCATGTCCTCTGGCTCCTGTCGCGCGCCATTGCGTGACGTAGGTGAAGGAAGGAATGGCGCGGCGCCGTGATGCGGGGTGACCGCTGGGAATCGGCGCTGCGCCGTGGAGAGAGCCGACCGGGAGGGAACTGGCCATGATCGGCCCGGGCTCCCGGTGGCAGGGATCAGCGAAGGCCCGGGCACGGTCGTGCGCCGGGCGCAGGCCGGAGGCTGCGGCGCCTCCGATGACTATCGCGCTGATCACGGGTACCAGGCTATCTCGCCTGACCCCCTGTCCGTCACGCACTGGATCTGTACAAAAGCAGGTCTCGAACTTTGACGATGTGCGCAGTGACGGGGGCATATTCAGGGCGTATTTATTCGGCCAGTCGGCGAGCAGCGGATACGGCCTCTGCCAGGGTGTCGACGACCTCGACCCCTGCCGATTCCAGACTGCGCCGGCTGTGCGAACCGCCCGTGTAGAGGATCGCCTTCGCACCGATGTGCCTGGCCGCCAGGGCGTCGTCGACGGCATCGCCCACCAGAACCGTACGGGCGGCGGTCACCCCCGTCTGCTCCAGGGCCGCCATGTGGCGTACGAGATGCCCGGCCTTGCTGGTGTGCGAGGGGCCGATCCGACCGTCGACGCGCAGGAAGTGGCGCTCGATGCCATGGGCCTGCACGAGGGGTACGAGCCTGTCGTGGGGGGCGAGGGACAGCAGGGACTGCGTGCGCCCGTCCGCCTGCCAGTCCCGCAGGAGCTCGCGGGCTCCCTCGGTGAGCCCGGCGCTGTCGGCCGCGGCCCAGTAGTAGCGGTGGAACGTCGCGTCCATGACCTCCCACTCGGCCTCGGTGGGCAGCCTGCCCATCAGCCGCTCGTAGAACTTCGGCACCGGTACGACGTACAGCTCGCGGTAGCGCTCCAGCGTGATCGGCGCGAAGCCGAACTCGGCGAAGGAGGCGTTGGTGGCGGCGATGACGGCGTCGATGTCGTGCAGGAGGGTGCCGTTCCAGTCCCAGACTATGTGGACGGAAGGGGCTGAGGGGACCCCGGAGGTGACGGGAATGCTCACTTCAGCAGCCCCGGGATCTCCTGCACGCCGAACCACAGCAGCTCGTGGTCCTCGGCGCCGTCCACGGTGAACCGCGCGTCGTCGTCCCCGCCGTCCGCGGCCTCCAGGGCAGCGGCGGCGGCCGTCACGTCGCCCAGGGCGTCATCGGCGTCCACGTGCACGGCGGCGGCCACCGAGAGCCGTACGGCCGCGGCCAGGGTCACCTGGCCGAGCGTGGCCTCGTCGACGCCGGGGGTCGCGGCGGCGGCCTTGTCGTCCACGTCCACGGCGACGACGACGCGCTTGCGCGGGGCGCCCTCGTCCTCGGCGAGCAGGCGCAGGGACGCGGCGGAGGCCCGCCCGAGGGCCGCGTACTCCAGCTCCTCGATGTCGTCCGACACGTACCACTCGCGCAGGCCGGGGGTGACGGCGTACGCCCGCAGCGGGGCGGGGCCCAGCTCACCCGCCTTGTGCGCCTCGGCGAGACCGGGGAGGGTCAGGGGGACGTACACGCGCATGGCCGGCTGCTTTCGGTAGTCGGAAACGCCCCCAGGATACGACCGACCCCACCGGTCGCCGCGACCTCCCCGCTGTGCCGGCCCCTTCCGGCTCCGGAAGGGCGCACCGGACCGCAGTGGGTGACGGGCGGGGTCCCCCTTCGGGGTGCCGGGCCGCGGCCGGACTCCGTCCACCGCACGCCCCCACCGCTACCGGGACCGGCCCGGGGCGGCGCGGCGCCCACCCGGATAGGTGAACCGGCCCGGCCCGTCCGGGCCCCGCGGGCGTCGTTGCGCAGGGCGGTCACGGACCGTAGAAGTCCCCTAACAAGTTACCGCCCGGTACCGCTCCGGGCCCGGACTTCTCGGGGACGACCGCCATGACCAGGACCAGGAACACCACCCGGCCCCCCGGCCGCCACGACCAGCGCCGCCCCCACGGCCCCCGCACCCCGCGCGGCCCGCACGACTGGTTCGCCGAGCGACTGCTGGCGGTGGTCAGCGGCCAGCGGCCGGTCCACTCGCTGCTGGGCCACACCGTCGGCCAGGCCTACGACCAGCTGGTCACCCTGGCCCCCGCCGGCCCGCTGCGCGACCGGCTGCGCCCGGTCCTGCACCGGTGCGGCCGCTTCCACCCCGGCCCGGGGGTCATCGAGGCCTTCGCCCGCATCACGACCGGCGACCGCGTCTCGGCGATGGCCTTCCGCCTCGAACAGGGCCCCGACCTCCGCTGGCGCTGCGCGGCCATCGAGATGAGCCCCCTCCCGTGAGCGGGCCCTACCGACCGGTCCACCAGGCTGCGGCCCCGGAGCCGGCGGCCGTGGTCACCACCGCGACGAGCCAGACGGGCCCGCACTCGGCTCGCCCCCGCCGCGTACAACGGCGCCGGGGCCGGACACCGTGCGGTGTCCGGCCCCGGCGGGGGTGCCCGTACGGGCAGGGGTCACTTCTTGCGGCGGCGGCCGCCCGCGGCCTTCTGCGCCTTGCGGCGCTCGGCGCGCGTCATGCCGTCGCCCGCCTCATCCGCGTCGAACTCGCCCTCGACGACCCCGCCCTCCCCGTCCACGCTCGGGGCCGAGAAGTGCAGGCGGTCCGGACGCTGCGGGGCGTCCAGGCCCTTGGCCCGGATCTCCGGACGCGCGCCCGCCGGCTCCTTCGTCAGCGAAGGCGCCGCGTCCTGCACCGGGACCTCCTCGACCTGCTGCTCGACCTGGACCTCCAGATTGAACAGGTAGCCGACGGACTCCTCCTTGATGCCCTCCATCATGGCGTTGAACATGTCGAAGCCCTCGCGCTGGTACTCGACCAGCGGGTCCTTCTGGGCCATCGCCCGCAGGCCGATGCCCTCCTGCAGGTAGTCCATCTCGTACAGGTGCTCGCGCCACTTGCGGTCCAGGACCGACAGGACCACGCGCCGCTCCAGCTCGCGCATGATGTCGGAGCCCAGCGCCTTCTCGCGCGCCTCGTACTGCTCGTGGATGTCGTCCTTGACGGACTCCGCGATGAACTCGGCGGTGATGCCCGCGCGGTCGCCCGCCGCGTCCTCCAGCTCGGCGACCGTGACCTTGATCGGGTAGAGCTGCTTGAAGGCGCCCCACAGCCGGTCCAGGTCCCACTCCTCGGCGAAGCCCTCGACCGTCTCGGCCGCGATGTACGCGTCGATCGTGTCGTCCATGAAGAAGCGCACCTGCTCGTGCAGGTCCTCGCCCTCCAGGACGCGGCGGCGCTCGCCGTAGATGACCTCGCGCTGGCTGTTGAGGACCTCGTCGTACTTCAGGACGTTCTTGCGCGTCTCGAAGTTCTGGGTCTCGACCTGCGACTGGGCGGACGCGATCGCGCGCGTCACCATCTTGTTCTCGATCGGCACGTCGTCCGGCACGTTCGCCATCGACATGACGCGCTCCACCATCTGCGCCTTGAACAGGCGCATCAGGTCGTCGCCCAGCGACAGGTAGAACCGGGACTCGCCCGGGTCGCCCTGACGGCCGGAGCGGCCGCGCAGCTGGTTGTCGATACGGCGCGACTCGTGCCGCTCGGTGCCCAGCACGTACAGCCCGCCGAGCGCCTTGACCTCTTCGAACTCGGCCTTCACGGCCGCCTCGGCGCGCTTGAGGGCGGCGGGCAGCGCGTGCGCCCACTCCTCGATGTGCTCCTCCGGGTCCAGGCCCTGCTGGCGCAGCTCGGCCTCGGCGAGGTCGTCCGGGTTGCCGCCGAGCTTGATGTCGGTACCGCGGCCGGCCATGTTCGTGGCGACCGTGACGGCGCCGCGGCGGCCGGCCTGGGCGACGATCGAGGCCTCGCGCTCGTGCTGCTTCGCGTTCAGCACCTCGTGCGGGACGCCCCGCTTGGAGAGCTGCTGCGAGAGGTACTCGGACTTCTCGACCGAGGTGGTGCCGACGAGGATCGGCTGGCCCTTCTCGTGCTTCTCCGCGATGTCGTCGACGACGGCGGCGAACTTCGCGACCTCGGTCCGGTAGATCAGGTCCGGCTGGTCCTTGCGGACCATGTCGCGGTTGGTCGGGATCGGGACGACACCGAGCTTGTAGATCTGGTGGAACTCGGCGGCCTCGGTCATGGCCGTACCGGTCATGCCCGACAGCTTCGAGTAGAGGCGGAAGAAGTTCTGGAGGGTGATCGTGGCGAGGGTCTGGTTCTCGTCCTTGATGTCCACCCCTTCCTTCGCCTCGATCGCCTGGTGCATGCCCTCGTTGTAGCGGCGGCCGGCGAGGATGCGGCCGGTGTGCTCGTCGACGATCATGACTTCGCCGTCGATGACGACGTAGTCCTTGTCCTTCTTGAACAGTTCCTTCGCCTTGATGGCGTTGTTCAGGTAGCCGACGAGCGGGGTGTTCACCGACTCGTAGAGGTTCTCGATGCCGAGCCAGTCCTCGACCTTGGCGACACCGGCCTCGTGGATGCCGACGGTGCGCTTCTTCTCGTCGACCTCGTAGTCGCCGGTCTCCTCGATGCCCTTGAGCGGCTGGCCGGCCTCGCCCTTGGTGAGGCGGGTGACCAGCTTCGCGAAGTCGGCGTACCACTTCGTGGCCTGGTCGGCCGGGCCGGAGATGATCAGCGGGGTACGGGCCTCGTCGACCAGGATCGAGTCGACCTCGTCGACCACGGCGAAGTTGTGGCCGCGCTGGACGAGCTCGTCCGCCGACCACGCCATGTTGTCGCGCAGGTAGTCGAAGCCGAACTCGTTGTTCGTGCCGTACGTGATGTCGGCGTTGTACTGCTCGCGGCGCTGGGCCGGCGACATGTTGGCCAGGATGCAGCCGACCTCCAGGCCGAGGAACTTGTGCACCCGGCCCATCAGCTCGGAGTCGCGCTCGGCGAGGTAGTCGTTCACCGTGATCAGGTGGACGCCCTTGCCGGACAGCGCGTTCAGGTACGCGGGGAGCGTGCCGACGAGGGTCTTGCCCTCACCGGTCTTCATCTCGGCGACGTAGCCGAGGTGCAGCGCGGCGCCGCCCATGATCTGGACGTCGTAGTGACGCTGGCCGAGGACGCGCTTGGCGGCCTCGCGGACGGTCGCGAACGCCTCGGGCAGCAGGTCGTCCAGGCTCTCGCCGTCCTGGTAGCGCTGCTTGTACTCGTCCGTGAGCGCCCGCAACTCGGCGTCGGAGAGGTTGACGAAGTCCTCTTCGATGGAGTTGACCTGGTCCGCGATGCGGTGCAGTTTGCGCAGGATCTTGCCTTCGCCTGCACGCATGAGCTTGTTGAAGACGGACACCGAGGTTTGTCTCCTTGCCGGTCGGGCCTGGCACTGGTTCGTACACGGGCACGGAGGGTGGGCCCCACCGCAACGGCCATCGTAAGCGAGGACGCGGCCGCGCCGGGAGGCCCGCCGTATCCCGCAGGGCACGGGCGCCCTGAAGGAGAACGTACGAGGTACCTGGAAGGTGCCGGGGTCCTCGACACGTCTTGCCCGAAAACTGCTCGCCCGACCCGCCCCGGCCCCGCAGAATCCGTACATGGAGCCCACGACACTGAACACGGCCCGGCTGCATTTGCGCCCCTTCGTCCCGGCCGACGAGGAGGAGGTGTACACCGCGGTGCAGGACCCGGAGATCCAGCGCTGGACGATGGTCCCCTCCCCCTACTCCCGCGAGCACGCCCGCGGCTTCGTCCTGGAGACCGTCCCCGCCGGCTGGCGCGAGGACACGGCGTACAGCTTCGCGGTGCGCCTCGGGCAGGACGGCCCGCTGGTGGCGGCCGTCGGCGTGCACGTGCGCGGGCAGGGCTCGTACGAGATCGGGTACTGGGCCGCGAAGGAGCACCGGGGCCGCGGTTACATGGCCGAGGCCGTCGCCGCCGTCTCCCGCTGGGCCTTCACCGAGGTGGGCGCCGTACGGCTGGAATGGCGCGCGGAGGTCGGCAACACGGGCTCCCGGGCCGTCGCGGAGAAGACCGGCTTCCGCTTCGAGGGAGTCCTGCGGGCCGCGGTGCTGCGCGGCGGCACCGCACGCGACTCCTGGATCGGCGCCCTGGTCCCCTCGGACCTGGGCCTGTCCCCCTCACTGCCGTACCTGCCCGCTGTCGGTGGGCCCGCCTAGCATGCGGGCATGACGCTCGCAGCCACCGTGTCCCTGTCCGCCGACGACGCGCGCCGGATCGCCTTGCGCGCGCAGGGCTTCCTCGGGGCGCCCGACCGCAGGGGCGGCGTGCGGGGCGTGCTGCGCCACCTGGGCGCCGTCCAGCTGGACACCATCTCCGTACTGGCCCGCTCGCACGAGCTGATCCCGTACGCGCGCCTGGGCGCGGTGGGCCGGACGGCCGTGGAGGAGGCGTACTGGTCCGACCGGCACGCCTTCGAGTACTGGTCGCACGCGGCCTGCATCCTGCCCATCGAGGAGTGGCCGCACTTCGCGTTCCGGCGCCGGATCAAGCGCGCGCACGGCTACCGCTGGCACAAGATGAAGGACAAGGAGGCCTCCTGCCGGCTGGTCCTGGACCGGCTGCGGGCCGAGGGCCCGCTCACCTCGACCGAGCTGGGCGGCGCGAAGAACGGCGGCCCGTGGTGGGACTGGTCCGAGACCAAGATCGCGGTGGAGTGGCTGCTGGACGCGGGTGACGTGGTCGTCACCGAGCGCCGCGGCTGGAAGCGGGTCTACGACCTGCCCGAGCGGGCGGTCCCCGACGCGCTGCTCCACGACGACCTGGACGACCGCGAGTGCCTGCGCCGCCTGGTGGCGCTGGCCGGGCAGAGCCTGGGCGTCGGCACCCGCGCCGACATCGCGGACTACCACCGGCTCAAGGGCGAGCAGGTCGACTCGGTGATCGCCGATTCGGGGCTGGTCCCCGTCGAGGTCGAGGGCTGGGCGAAGCCGGCCTGGGCCGACCCGGCCGCGCTGGCGACGGTCCCCCGGGGCCGCCACCGCACCACCCTGCTCTCCCCGTTCGACTCCCTGGTCTGGGACCGGCCGCGCACGGAGCGGATCTTCGGCTTCGCGCACCGGCTGGAGGCGTACGTCCCCAAGCCCAAGCGGATCCACGGGTACTTCGCGATGCCGCTGCTTGCGGGCGGGCGGCTCCAGGGCCGGGTGGACCCGGCCCGCGAGGGCTCCACGCTGGTGGCCCGGCAACTGTCGCTGACCACCCCCAAGGCGGCCCGCCCGATGGCCGAGGCGCTGCGCGAGGCGGCGCAATGGGTCGGCTGCGACACCGTACGGGTCGAGCGCGCGGGCACCCCCGAGGAGGCGGCCGCGGTCACGGCGGAACTGGCCGCCCTCTGAGGCCTCGGACATCGGCGGATCTCAGCCGGCCTCGCCGAGGTCAGCCGGCCTCGGTCGACCTCGGCCGAGGTCAGCGGATTTCGAGGATCTTCTCCCGCATCGCGTAGACCACGGCCTCCATCCTGGAGTGCAGCTGGAGCTTCTCCAGGATGTTGCGCACGTGGTTCTTCACGGTGTTCTCGGAGATGAACAACTCCTTCGCGATGTCGCGGTTGTTCATGCCGGTCGCCACCAGCTTGAGCACTTCCAGCTCGCGGTCCGTCAGCCGCGGCGCCGGCACCAGCCGCCGCTCGTCCGTCCGCTGGATCATCGACTTGAACTCGGTCAGGAGCTTCGAGGCCATCGACGGGCTGATCTGCGACTGGCCGTCCGCCACCGCGCGGATCGCCGTCGCCACCTCGTCGGTCGAGATCTCCTTCAGGAGGTACCCGGTGGCGCCCGCCTTGATCGCGTCGTAGAGGTCCGCCTCCTCGTCGCTGATCGTCAGCATGATGATCTTCGCGGAGGGGGCCACCTCCTTGATCGAGGTGCACGCCTCGATCCCGCCGCGCCGGGGCATCCGCACGTCCATGAGCACGATGTCCGGCAGCAGGTCCGCCGCCTTGTCCACCGCCTCCGCGCCGTCCCCCGCCTCACCCACGACCTGGATGTCCTCCTCCTGCGCGAGGACGATCTCCAGCCCGCGCCGGAACAGGGCGTGGTCGTCGACGACGAGCACCCGGATCGGCTCGCCGCCGTCATCACCGCGCACCGGCCCGAAGCTGTCCGCCATCGTTCCTCCCCCTGCATGTACCGAGCTGTCGGGTCAACCGGGCGGGAACTCCGGCAGGTTGACTGCCCGCCATGATTCCATGCCCGCGCCACCCGGAGGGGAGCCCGCGACGGCCACCTGGCGCATACGAGTCATACAGGGGCCCCCGGGGACGCTGCGGCATCCCCGGGGGCTTTTCACCGAAAATCAGGACGCGGCGTCAGCCGCCGAGCGCTCCACCCGCTCCGGCACCGGGCTCGGCCGAGCTGGAGGCCTCGTCGGCATTGAGGTGGATCACGCCGTAGTCATAGCCGTGGCGCCGGTAGACGACGCTCGGCATCTTGGTGTCGGAGTCGACGAACAGGTAGAAGTCGTGGCCGACCAGTTCCATTTCGTACAGCGCCTGGTCGAGCGGCATGGGCGCCGCCGAGTGCGTCTTCTCGCGGACGATGAGCGGGCCTTCGCCCTGTACTTCCAGCGATCCGATCCGGGTGGTCGGGATCTCGTCCCCCGGCTCCTCCGTGACCGGCTGGCCGCTGCCGTTGAGCCGGGCCACGCCGGGAACCGTGTCGGCGACCTCGGCCGCCGAGAGCCGGCCGCTGCCACGGCGGGTGTAGCGCTTGTCGTGCTGCTTGCGCAGCTGCGCTTCCAGCTTCTCCTGTGCCAGGTCGAGCGCCGCGTACGGGTCGGTGGCGGCGGCTTCGGCACGGACCACGGGGCCCCGCGAACGCAGGGTGATCTCCACGCGGTCGGAACGGTCGGCCTGGCGCGGGTTGTGCTCCTTGGACACCTCGACGTCCAAGCTGATCACCTTGGCGTCGAGCTTCTGGATCCGCTCGGGATTCAGCTTCTCGGCCACGTGCTTGCGGAACCGCTCGGGCACCTCGGTCTTGCGGCCCTTGACGACGATGTCCACGCAGAACTCCGTTCCCGGATAGCCCCGCCCCTGGGGCGGAGCGTCTCCCTTTCGCACCAGGCCCCGGTGGTCACCGGAGCCACGGACTTGGCGACATTCACCTCCCGATCCGGTGCGTGTGGCCAGGACTCGCCAGTCCTTACAACCGAACATATCCCTCCATGCCGGTTGTCGGCACCCGCTACCGGACCGTACCTCCGTTCAGGTGGCTGTTCTCTCTTACTACCAGCAACGATGCGCCTTCCCCGAGAGTTCCAAATCTATTCACAAGAGCGTTGCGCTGTACGGGTTGTCGACCGATTTGGTACGAAGGATCCTGCCGGTGCGGCGACCACGGCCGCCCCCGCCACCACCGCGGCCGACGCCGCCCGCAACGCCCGGGCCGCCTCCGCGAGCGTGGCCCCGGTGGTGATCACGTCGTCCACCAGCACGATCCGCGCGGCGGCCGGAAACCGCACCTCGCCGCCCCGGCACGGCCCCAGCGCCCCCGCGAGGTTCTCCCGCCGCTCCCGGGCCCCCAGCCCCGCCTGATCGGCCACCGGCCGGACCTGGCGCAGTACGCACGCCACCCGCGCCCGGACACCGGCCCGCCGCAGCCGCCCCGCGGCCGCCAGGGCGATCCTGCGCGCCGGATCGTGCCCGCGGGCCCGCACCTGCCGCCGCGCCGAGGGCACGGGTACGAGGACCAGCTCCTCCCCCGCCGCCACCCCCGCCTCCACCCCGGCCGCCCCCGCGACGGCCGCCGCGAGAGCGCCGCCGAGCGGACCGGCCAGCGGCAGCGCCCCGCGCTCCTTGTGCGCCAGTACGACCTCCCGTACGGCTCCCTCGTACGCGGCGGCCGCATACACCGCGGGCAGCCCCGCAGGCCGCGGAGACGGGCTCACAGGGCCCGCCGCGGCCCCGCCCAGCGCCTGCGCGCAGCCCGCGCACAGCAGCACCCGGGCAGCCCCGCAGCCGCCGCAGTCGGCCGGCAGGACCAGCCCGGCGAGCTCCTGCCACCACCCCCGCATCCACCCACTGTGCCGGGCCGCCCGCCCACCCCGCCACCCCTGTGGAAAACCTCCGGCACCGGGGAAGACGTGCAGGTCAGCCCGGGTAGACCGGAGCCCGGCCGCCCGGCGCCACCGTGCGCCACTGCGCCCCCGGCGGCAGCCACACGATCCCGTCCTCGTCCGAGTGCGCGACGACCGGCTTCTTCTCCTCGTCCGTCGCCGCGACCGCGTCCAGCCCCGTCGCCCCCGGCAGGCTCGCCGCGACCATCGAGCCGTCGGCCAGCATGTACCGGGCCTGGACGACCCCGCCGTTCTCCCGGCCCACCACCAGCAGCCGGCCGCGCGGCGCCCAGCTCAGCGCCGTCACGCTCGCCATCTGCGGGGCCGCCGGACGCAGCTCGCGCACCGACACCGGCGCCGCGTCGCCCTTGCCCTCGGGCCGCTCGATCCGCCCGATGTACAGCTTCTTGCTGTTCCCCGACTGCACCAGCAGCGCGATCCGCACCCCGTCCGGCGACGCCTTCAGCGCGGTGATCCGCCCGCCGTCGAGCCCGGCCACGTCGATCTTCTGCGGGGCCCCGGTCCCGCCCGGCACCCGGTACAGCGCCGGATTCTGCGGATCCTTGTCCGCGACCCACAGGTCGCCCGCCGCGTCCCAGCTCGGCGTGGTCAGCCCGTTCGGCTTGGCGCCCTTGCTGCTGAGCGCCGGCGCGGGCATGGGCCCGGCCGTCGTCAGGTTCACCGGGTACAGCCCGTGTTCGTCCTCGGACACCACGGCCGCGCGCTTCTCGTCGTACGAGACGGCCGCGGTACCGACCTTGAACCCGGGGTTCCCGGCGCTCGGGGACAGCGGCCCGGGCACCTGCTCGGGCCGGTATTGCTGGTCCTCGCTGGTGACGTCGAGCTTCATCCGGACGAACCGGCTCTCGCTGTCGACGTAGTACTGGTACTCCGGGGGGCTCGGCCGGTGGGCGATCGTCCCCGCGGTCGCGTCGGTGACCGAGCACAGCGAGGAGCGGTCCGAGCGCAGCAGCTCCACCCGCGCCATCCGCGAGGACGTCAGGTCCTGCACGGTGTACAGGAGTTGCGCGGCCATCTTCTCGCACTGCGGCTGCGCGACGTTGTCGACCTTGTCGTTGAGCGGCACCTTCAGCACGTTCTGGCCGTCGTACGCGAGGGACTTGGTGCCCTCGCGCAGTTCGGTGCCGGTCGGGAAGCTCGAAGTGACCACGGGCCCGAGCCACTTGGACGGACCGGCCAGCAGCGACTGCACGGTCTGCGTCGTGGGGTCCATCCGCGAATCCGGGTCGCTGCGCTGGCGCACGTACACGGGATCGGCGACGAGGCCGCCGCCCGCGAAGTAGTACTTGTTGACCGGCATGTAGATGCGCTGGAAGTCGGACTCGCTGAGCACGAGGCCGCTCGGCGGCGTCGCGATCCGCCACTGCTTGTTCTCCTGGACCAGCTGGAGGTACTCCTCGTAGCGGCCTCCCGCGGGCTCCGGCTGGTAGGCGCTGCGCTCGTCCACCGTCGCCAGCTTCTTGCCGGTCATCTTCCAGCGGGGGCCCGGGGCGTCCTTCTCGTTGCCCACGGAGAACCGGTCGATGCCCGCGGAGAGCACCGTGACGGCGGAAGCCGGCTTCCAGTTCTTCGCCGCTTCCTCGGTCAGGTACTTGCGCGCCGTCTGGAGCTGCGGGTCGTCGCTGGTCATGGCCTCCAGGAAGCCGTCGACTATGTCGGCGGGACCGGCCTTGTCGGCCGGCGGCACCCCGAACACCCGCACCTGCGAGTCCACGCCCTGCGAGGCCTTCACCTCGCGGATCTCGCCGTGGTCGGGCATGGAGGCGCAGCCCGCCAGCAGCAGCCCGGCCGCGCCGAAGGCGTACGCCCGCACCGCCCGCCACCGGCGGCGGCCGTCCCTGCGCACCCGTGCGGGCTCAGCGTCCACCTGCGCCATCCTCCTGTGCTGCTGCTGACTGCTGCGCGGCGGCGCGGTCGGCCGCCGCCCGGTCCGCCGGCGCCCGCTCCTCCGACGCCTGGTCCGTCGGCGCCCGGTCCGCCGACGCCTGGTCGGGATCGGCCGGGCGGGCGACGACGCGCGCCCCGCTGCCCGGCAGCGCCGTCGGGTCCGCGGGCACCGGCAGCGCGCCGGCCACCGCCGACCGCGGCGGTATCGGCGACCGGTCGCCGCGGCCTTGGCCCTCCTGCGCCCGCGAGGACTTCTTCGAACCGGCCGCCTCGGCCGCCGCCCTGGCCCGGTTGGACCGGGAGTCCTCCGGCTCCAGCGGGATCGGCGACCCGCGCAGCGGCTCGTCGGCGGTCCGCGGCAGGGTCAGCCGGAACTGCGAACCGCCGCCCGGCTCGCCCCAGGCCTGGAGCCAGCCGCCGTGCAGCCGGGCGTCCTCTACGGCGATGGACAGGCCCAGGCCCGTACCGCCCGTCGTGCGCGCCCGGGCCGGGTCGGCCCGCCAGAAGCGGTTGAAGACGCGGGTGGCCTCGCCGGGCTTGAGCCCGACCCCGTAGTCCCGTACGGCCACCGCCACGGCCCCGCCCGCCGAAGCGAGCCGGACCACCACGTCACGGCCCTCACCGTGCTCCACCGCGTTGACGACGAGGTTGCGCAGCACCCGCTCCACCCGGCGGGAATCGGCCTCGGCTATGACGGGCTGGGTGTCGCCCAGCACCCGGATCCGGGTGCCCTTGTGCTCGGCGAGCGGCTCGGCGCCGTCGATGACCCGGCGTACGACGTCCCGCAGGTCGATCGGCTCCGCCTCCAGGGCCGCGGCCCCCGCGTCGAACCGGCTGATCTCCAGCAGGTCCGCGAGCAGCGACTCGAAGCGGTCGAGCTGACCGGCGAGCAGCTCGGCGGAGCGGGCGGTGACCGGGTCGAAGTCGACCCGGGCGTCGTGGATGACGTCGGCCGCCATCCGTACGGTCGTCAGCGGCGTGCGCAGCTCGTGCGAGACGTCGGAGACGAAGCGCCGCTGCATCCGCGACAGGTCCTCCAGCTGCTGGATCTTGAGCTGGAGGTTCTGCGCCATCTTGTTGAAGGCCTCGCCCAGACGGGCGATGTCGTCCTCGCCGGTGACCTTCATCCGCTCCTGGAGCCGCCCGGCCGACAGCCGCTCGGCGATCCCGGCGGCCATCCGCACGGGCGTCACGACCTGCCGTACGACGAGCCAGGCGATCGCGCCGAGCAGCACGACCACGAACACGCCCGCGGTGGCGATGGTGACCTTGATGAGGTTGAGGGACTCCTCCTCCTGCGTGAGCGGGAAGAGGTAGTACAGGTCGTACGGGTCCCCGTTGATGTCGGTGAGCCGCTTGCCCACGACCAGCGCGGGCTCGGGGGCCTTGTCCCCGGACCCGGCGGTGTACCGGATCTGCGAGAAGGTCTTGAAGGTCCCGGTCGCGTGGTTGACGTTGCGGCGCAGCGCGGTGGGAACGCTCGCGGTCGGGTCCACGTTCCCGGAGGCGCGGGCGCCCTTGACGCCCGAGACGAACGGCCCGCTCGGCTGCCCGCCGGGCTGCCCGCCCGCGTCGGGGCCGGCGCCGAGGGCGACCACCTCGAAGGCGGTCTGGCCGCCACTGGCGAGCTGCTTGACCAGCGAGTTCATCCAGGTACTGGCGTCCCGCCCGACCTTGTTGTCGGTGGCGTCGGGCCCGTCCACCGCGGAAGGCGTGTTGGCCTTCTCCTGCGCGACGGCGAACCCGCCCGCGGCCTGGCTCTGCGCGGCCTCCTCCTTGGCGTCGAGGAGCCCCTTGCTGACCTGGGCGATCACCACGAAACCGAGCGCGAGGACCACGGCCAGCGACATCAGCAGCGTCGCGGCGACCACGCGCAGCTGGATGTTGCGCCGCCACAGCCGGACAGCCGGAAGCAGCGGCCGTCGCACGAGGCGCACGAACAGCCGCAGCACCGGACCACCGGGCGCTCCGTCGGCCATCTGACGGAGCTGCCGGCCTCCCCTCAGCACTCCTCGGCGGGAGCCGCTGCGGGTCTTGCCGGGCGGCACGTCAGCTCGGTCCGGCCTTGTAGCCGACACCGCGCACCGTCACGACGATCTCGGGGCGCTCCGGGTCCTTCTCGACCTTGGAGCGCAGCCGCTGCACATGCACGTTGACCAGACGGGTGTCCGCCGCGTGCCGGTAGCCCCAGACCTGCTCCAGCAGCACCTCGCGGGTGAACACCTGCCAGGGCTTGCGCGCGAGGGCGACCAGCAGGTCGAATTCGAGCGGGGTCAGGGCGATCGAGGCGCCGTCGCGCTTGACCGAGTGCCCGGCCACGTCGATGACCAGGTCACCGATGGCCAGCTGCTCGGGCGCGGGCTCCTCCGACCGGCGCAGGCGGGCCCGGATGCGGGCCACCAGCTCCTTGGGCTTGAACGGCTTGACGATGTAGTCGTCGGCCCCGGACTCCAGGCCCACGACCACGTCCACCGTGTCGCTCTTCGCGGTGAGCATGACGATCGGCACGCCGGATTCGGCCCGGATCAGCCTGCAGACCTCTATGCCGTCCCGTCCGGGCAGCATGAGGTCGAGCAGCACGAGATCCGGCTTCGCCTCGCGGAAGGCAGCCAGTGCCTTGTCGCCGTCCGCTACGAACGACGGCTCAAAACCTTCTCCACGCAGCACAATGCCGAGCATCTCGGCCAGCGCGGTGTCGTCGTCGACGACAAGGACTCGTCCCTTCATGCTTGACATCATCCCATTAGCTAATCGTTACCTGGCGGTGAGCTGTCCCACAGCCAAAAGGGCTGGAAATCGCCCCTCGGACCTGCGTGGAGATCAGGGCGACCAGTCTGCCCCGGATCCGGGCGACAATTGAAGGCGCGGGCTGCCGGAGATCCGGGGGGACGGCCGGTCCGCTCAACGTTCCCACGTGGCACGATGGCAGCCGACCGCGCCCCCGCCCCAGCCAGCCCCGCAGTGCACGTGAAGGAGCGACGATGAACGACTCTCCGGGCCGGGCCGTGCCCGGACCCTCCCCGTCCGACGGCGAGAGGCCGGGCGCACCCGACGGCCGGGACGGCGCCGCCGAGGGCGCTCAGGCGCCCGCGCAGCAGCCTCCCGCCGGCGGGCCGAAGTGGTCCGCCGAGCAGCCGCCGCCCGGCGAGTGGTCCAGCCCCGGCACGCCCCAGGCACCGCAGACCCCGCAGCCGCCGCACCCGCAGCCGCAGCCGGGCGCGGGCTGGGGATCGTACGCGGGCCCCCGGGCCGGTCAGGGCCAGTACGGCCCGTACGGATCCGCCGGCGGCCCCGGCCAGTGGGGCAAGCCCCCGGCCGCCAAGCCCGGCGTGATCCCGCTGCGCCCCCTGGACCTCGGCGAGATCCTCGACGGCGCCGTCGCCACCATGCGCAGCCACTGGCGCTCGGTCCTGCCGATCACGCTCGTCGTGGCCACCGTCGTGCAGGTCATCAGCGTGCTCGTGCAGAAGTACACGCTCTCCGACCTCCCCGTCACCTCCGCCGAGGAACCGAGCGTGAGCGACGTCGTCGACACCCTCGGCGGCAGCATGCTCGCCCTCGTCGCCAACGGGTTCATCCAGCTCATCGGCACCATCGTGGCCACCGCCATGCTCACGATGATCTTCAGCCGGGCCGTGCTCGGCCACACCTCGACCATCGGCGCCGCCTGGCGCGAGGCCCGCCCCCAGCTGCTCCGCCTGCTCGGGCTGACCCTCCTGCTGGGCATCGGCGGCGTCCTCCTCGTCGGCGTCCTGATCGCCCCCGGCATCGCCCTGGGCAACATCGACCTCGGACTCCTCGGCGGCTGCGTCGCCCTCCCGCTCCTCCTCTGGCTCGGGATCAAGTTCAGCCTGGCCTCGCCCGCGCTGATGCTGGAGAAGAGCAGCGTCGCCACCTCGCTGCGGCGCTCCTCCCGGCTCGTCCAGGGCTCGTGGTGGCGCATCTTCGGCATCACCGCCCTGACCGGCATCATCACCACCTTCGTCGCGGGCATCATCGTCTGGCCGCTGACCGCCCTCGGAGTCGCGATCGGCCTCGTCGACGCCGGAGCGACCGGCCTGGAGACCGGCGCCGTCATGAACGGCTGGGCCCCGCTCATCCTCTCGGCCGTCGGCGCCGTCATCGCGCAGACCATCACCATGCCGATCCAGTCGGGCGTCACCGTCCTCCTCTACGTCGACCAGCGCATCCGCCGCGAGGCCCTCGACCTGGAGCTCGCCCGCGCGGCCGGTCTGGAGAACTACGGCTCGGACGCGGCCGCACCGCCCACCGGAGGCTGACGCGCCGATGATGAGTACGGGGGGCCTCATCACGCGCTCCGCGGCGTTCCTGCCGGCCGCGGAGCAACCACCGGTCACGACACCGCGCGATCCCGCCCGCGAGGCGGCCGAACGCGAACTGTCGAAGCAGATGTACCACCAGGACGACCCGGGGCTCCTCCAGCGCGCCCTGGACCGCTTCTGGGCGTGGGTCGGCGACCTCTTCGACCACGCCTCGGGCGCCACCCCCGGCGGCACCCTGGGCCTGGTCGCCATCGCCGTCCTCGTCGCCCTGGCCGTCGCCGCCCTGTGGTGGCGGCTCGGCTCCCCCCGCCGGACCGCCACCGGCGCGGCCGCCCTGTTCGGCGACGGCCTGCGCAGCGCCGCCGACCACCGCACCGCCGCCGAGGCCCACGCCGCCCAGGGCCACTGGAACGCGGCGGTCCAGGAGCGCATGCGGGCCGTCGTCCGCTCCCTGGAGGAGCGCACGGTGCTCGACCCGCGCCCCGGCCGCACCGCCGACGAGGCCGCCGCCGAAGCCGCCGCCTCCCTCCCCGACCACGCCGAAGCCCTCCGCGCGGCGGCCCGCGCCTTCGACGACGTCACGTACGGCGGCCGCCCCGCCCACCCCGAGACGTACGCCCACCTGCGCACCCTGGACCTCGCCCTGACCCACGCGAAGCCCCTCCTGACGGGCACCCCCTCATGACGCCCCCGGACCCCCGCGCCCCGGCGACGGACGCAGTCACCGCCGCGGCCCCCGGCCCCCGCACGACCGCCGCAGCCGCCGTCACCACCCCCCGCACCCTGTGGCGGCGGAGCAGGGGCTTCCTGATCTGCCTCGGCATCCTGATCGTCGCCGCCGTCACCCTCGCCGCCCTCTCCTCCGGCAGCCGCCACGGCCGGCTCGACCCCCGCTCCGCGGACCCCGACGGCAGCCGGGCCGTCGCCGAGCTGCTCCGGGCCCGCGGCGTCACCACCCGCGTCGTCACCACCGCCCGCGAGGCCGCCGCCGCGGCCGGCCCCGCCACCACCCTGCTGGTCACCGACCCCGACCGGCTCGGCGAGAGCCGGCTGCGCGCCATCCGCTCCGCCATCGACCTCTCCGGCGGCCGTACCGTCCTGATCGCCCCCGGCAGCCCCAGCCTCCACGACCTGGCCCCGGCCGCCCGCACCAAGGGCACCGCCTTCGAAGAGGACCTCGACCCCGGCTGCCCCCTGCCCGCCGCCGCCACGGCCGGCCGCGCCACCACCGGCGGCGACCACCGCTACACCACCGACGGAGCCACCGGCACCGCCTGCTACCCCAGCGGCGGCCACCCCACCCTCCTCGTCCTCCCCTCCGGCACCACCGGCGGCGACACCGTCCTGCTCGGCTCCGAGACGATCCTCCTCAACAAGGAGCTCGCCTCCGAGGGCAACGCCTCCCTCGCCCTCCAACTCCTCGGCACCCGCCCCGACCTCGTCTGGTACCTGCCCTCCCCCGCCGAGGCCGAGGACGGTGACCCCGCGCAGGAACAGAGCTTCCTCGACCTCCTCCCCCACGGCTGGAGCTGGGCCTTCCTCCAGCTCTTCGTCGCCGCCGCCCTCGCCGCCCTCTGGCGCGCCCGCCGCCTCGGCCCCCTCGTCACCGAGAAGCTGCCCGTCGCCGTCCGCGCCTCCGAGACCACCGAGGGCCGCGCCCGCCTCTACCGCAAGGCCGCAGCCCGCGACCGCGCCGCCACCGTGCTGCGCGCCGCCGCCCGCGAACGCCTGGCCGCCCTGCTCGGCGTACCGCCCACCCAGGCCCACGACCCGCAGGCCCTGCTCCCGGCCGTCTCCGCCCGCCTGACGGAGCGACAGGCGGACCTGACCGGCCTCCTCTTCGGCACCACACCGACCACCGACGCGGCGCTCGTCGCGCTCGCCGACCACCTCGACGCCCTCGAAAGAGAGGTCCGCACCTCATGACGGCCACCACGGACAGCGCCCGCTCCTCCCTGGAAGCGATCCGCACCGAGATCGGAAAGGCCGTCGTCGGCCAGGACTCGGCCGTCACCGGTCTCGTCGTCGCCCTCCTGTGCCGCGGCCACGTCCTCCTCGAAGGCGTACCCGGCGTCGCCAAGACCCTCCTCGTACGGGCCCTCGCCGCCTCCCTCGAACTCGACACCAAGCGCGTCCAGTTCACCCCGGACCTCATGCCCAGCGACGTCACCGGCTCGCTCGTCTACGACGCCCGCACCGCCGAGTTCTCCTTCCAGAACGGCCCGGTCTTCACCAACCTCCTCCTCGCCGACGAGATCAACCGCACCCCGCCCAAGACCCAGTCCTCCCTCCTCGAAGCCATGGAGGAGCGCCAGGTCACCGTCGACGGCACCCCGCGCGAGCTGCCCGAGCCGTTCCTCGTCGCCGCTACCATGAACCCCGTCGAGTACGAGGGCACCTACCCCCTCCCCGAGGCACAGCTCGACCGCTTCCTCCTCAAGCTCACCGTCCCCCTCCCCTCCCGCGAGGACGAGATCGGCGTCCTGACCCGGCACGCCGCCGGCTTCAACCCCCGCGACCTCCAGGCCGCGGGCCTGCGCCCCGTCGCCGGCGCGGCCGATCTCGAAGCCGCCCGCGAGGCCGTCGCCAAGGTGTCCGTCTCCCCGGAGATCGCCGGGTACGTCGTCGACGTCTGCCGCGCCACCCGCGAATCGCCCTCCCTCACCCTCGGCGTCTCCCCGCGCGGCGCGACCGCCCTGCTGGCCACCGCCCGGGCCTGGGCCTGGCTCACCGGCCGCGACTACGTCACCCCCGACGACGTCAAGGCCCTCGCCCTGCCGACCCTGCGCCACCGGGTCCAGCTCCGCCCGGAGGCCGAGATGGAAGGCGTCACGGCCGACGCCGTCATCACCGCGATCCTGTCCCACGTCCCCGTCCCGCGCTGATGGCCCTCACCGGACGCGCCGCCCTGCTGGCGGCCCTCGGCAGCCTCCCCGTCGGCATCCTCGAACCCAGCTGGACGGGAATGCTCGCGGTCAACGGCGCCCTCGGACTGGCCTGCGCCGTCGACTACGCCCTCGCCGCTCCCGTCCGCGGGCTCACCCTCACCCGCTCGGGCGACACCTCCGTACGCCTCGGCGAACCCGCCGAGGTCCACCTCACCGTCACCAACCCGGGCGCCCGCCCGCTGCGCGCCCGCGTCCGCGACGCCTGGCCCCCCAGCAGCTGGCCCGCCGGCACCGAGACCGAGGCCTCCCGGCACACCCTGGTGATCCCGGCCGGCGAACGCCGCCGGATCACCACCCGGCTCCTCCCCACCCGGCGCGGGGACCGGCGGGCCGACCGCGTCACGATCCGCTCGTACGGGCCGCTCGGCCTGCTCGCCCGCCAGGGCACCCACACCGTCCCCTGGACGGTCCGCGTCCTGCCGCCGTTCACCAGCCGCAAGCACCTCCCCTCGCGCCTGGCCCGCCTGCGCGAGATGGACGGCCGTACGAGCGTCCTGACGCGCGGCGAGGGCACCGAGTTCGACAGCCTGCGCGACTACGTCCCCGGCGACGACACCCGCTCCATCGACTGGCGGGCCACGGCCCGCCAGAACAAGGTCGCCGTCCGCACCTGGCGCCCGGAACGCGACCGGCACATCCTGATCTGCCTCGACACCGGCCGCACCTCGGCGGGCCGCGTCGGTGACGCCCCCCGCCTGGACTCGGCGATGGACGCCGCCCTACTCCTGGCCGCCCTGGCCTCCCGCGCCGGCGACCGCGTGGACCTGCTGGCCCACGACCGCCGCACCCGCGCCCAGGTCCAGGGCCGCTCGGCCGGCGACATCCTCCCGGCCTTCGTCAACGCCATGGCCACGCTGGAACCGGAACTCGTCGAGACCGACACCCGGACGCTGGTCTCCACGATCCTCCGCAACGCCCCGCGCCGGTCCCTGGTGGTCCTCCTGACGAGCCTGGACGCAGCCCCGACAGAGGAGGGCCTGCTCCCGCTCCTCCCCCGCCTCACGCAGCGCCACACGGTCCTGCTGGCCTCGGTGGCCGACCCCCGGGTCGAGGAGATGACGCGCTCCCGCGGCACGCTCGACGCGGTCTACGAGGCCGCGGCCGGCACCCAGTCCCAGGCCACCCGCCGCCGCACGGCGGACCAGCTGTCCCGCCACGGGGTCCACGTGGTCGACGCCACCCCGGACACCCTGGCCCCGGCCCTGGCCGACGCCTACCTCTCCCTGAAGGCGGCGGGCCGCCTGTAGCGGGCGCCCCGACTGGCTACGCCGGTCGGGCGCCCATCAACAGCGAAGGAAATGGTGAGGGACCGTAAACGCAAAAAGCCCCGTACCGGATACCCGGTACGGGGCTTTTCACAATGATTGTTCGGCGGCGTCCTACTCTCCCACAGGGTCCCCCCTGCAGTACCATCGGCGCTGAAAGGCTTAGCTTCCGGGTTCGGAATGTAACCGGGCGTTTCCCTAACGCTATGACCACCGAAACACTATGAAATTTGAACACTGGACGGCAACACAGCTGTTCGTTATTTCAGAACTAACACAGTGGACGCGAGCAACTGAGGACAAGCCCTCGGCCTATTAGTACCAGTCAGCTCCACCCGTTACCGGGCTTCCACATCTGGCCTATCAACCCAGTCGTCTACTGGGAGCCTTACCCTCTCAAGGAGGTGGGAATACTCATCTTGAAGCAGGCTTCCCGCTTAGATGCTTTCAGCGGTTATCCCTCCCGAACGTAGCCAACCAGCCATGCCCTTGGCAGGACAACTGGCACACCAGAGGTTCGTCCGTCCCGGTCCTCTCGTACTAGGGACAGCCCTTCTCAATATTCCTACGCGCACAGCGGATAGGGACCGAACTGTCTCACGACGTTCTAAACCCAGCTCGCGTACCGCTTTAATGGGCGAACAGCCCAACCCTTGGGACCGACTCCAGCCCCAGGATGCGACGAGCCGACATCGAGGTGCCAAACCATCCCGTCGATATGGACTCTTGGGGAAGATCAGCCTGTTATCCCCGGGGTACCTTTTATCCGTTGAGCGACGGCGCTTCCACAAGCCACCGCCGGATCACTAGTCCCGACTTTCGTCCCTGCTCGACCCGTCGGTCTCACAGTCAAGCTCCCTTGTGCACTTACACTCAACACCTGATTGCCAACCAGGCTGAGGGAACCTTTGGGCGCCTCCGTTACCCTTTGGGAGGCAACCGCCCCAGTTAAACTACCCATCAGACACTGTCCCTGATCCGGATCACGGACCGAGGTTAGACATCCAGCACGACCAGAGTGGTATTTCAACGGCGACTCCACCCCAACTGGCGTTGGGGCTTCAAAGTCTCCCACCTATCCTACACAAGCCGAACCGAACACCAATATCAAACTGTAGTAAAGGTCCCGGGGTCTTTCCGTCCTGCTGCGCGAAACGAGCATCTTTACTCGTAGTGCAATTTCACCGGGCCTATGGTTGAGACAGTCGAGAAGTCGTTACGCCATTCGTGCAGGTCGGAACTTACCCGACAAGGAATTTCGCTACCTTAGGATGGTTATAGTTACCACCGCCGTTTACTGGCGCTTAAGTTCTCAGCTTCGCAACCCCGAAAGGTCACTAACCGGTCCCCTTAACGTTCCAGCACCGGGCAGGCGTCAGTCCGTATACATCGCCTTACGGCTTCGCACGGACCTGTGTTTTTAGTAAACAGTCGCTTCTCGCTGGTCTCTGCGGCCACCCCCAGCTCACGGAGCAAGTCCGATCACCAGTGATGGCCCCCCTTCTCCCGAAGTTACGGGGGCATTTTGCCGAGTTCCTTAACCATAGTTCACCCGAACGCCTCGGTATTCTCTACCTGACCACCTGAGTCGGTTTAGGGTACGGGCCGCCATGAAACTCGCTAGAGGCTTTTCTCGACAGCATAGGATCATCCACTTCACCACAATCGGCTCGGCATCAGGTCTCAGCCTTATATGAGGGACGGATTTGCCTACCCCTCGGCCTACACCCTTACCCCGGGACAACCACCGCCCGGGCTGGACTACCTTCCTGCGTCACCCCATCGCTTACCTACTACAAGTCTGGTTCGTCGGCTCCACCACTTTCCTTTCCCCGAAGGGTCCGGAACGGCTTCACGGACTTAGCATCGCCTGATTCGATATTGGGCGTTTCAAAGCGGGTACCGGAATATCAACCGGTTGTCCATCGACTACGCCTGTCGGCCTCGCCTTAGGTCCCGACTTACCCTGGGCAGATCAGCTTGACCCAGGAACCCTTAGTCAATCGGCGCACACGTTTCTCACGTGTGTATCGCTACTCATGCCTGCATTCTCACTCGTGAACCGTCCACAACTAGCTTCCGCTGCTGCTTCACCCGGCACACGACGCTCCCCTACCCATCACAGCGGGCGTTGGCCCTATTGCTGCAATGACACGACTTCGGCGGTACGCTTGAGCCCCGCTACATTGTCGGCGCGGAATCACTTGACCAGTGAGCTATTACGCACTCTTTCAAGGGTGGCTGCTTCTAAGCCAACCTCCTGGTTGTCTCTGCGACTCCACATCCTTTCCCACTTAGCGTACGCTTAGGGGCCTTAGTCGATGCTCTGGGCTGTTTCCCTCTCGACCATGGAGCTTATCCCCCACAGTCTCACTGCCGTGCTCTCACTTACCGGCATTCGGAGTTTGGCTAAGGTCAGTAACCCGGTAGGGCCCATCGCCTATCCAGTGCTCTACCTCCGGCAAGAAACACACGACGCTGCACCTAAATGCATTTCGGGGAG